>JANDLV010000043.1 GCA_024330185.1 Candidatus Siliceabacter maunaloa | reverse complement strand
AGCTCCGCGCTGCCACTTCACCGTGACACTGACCACATCGATGCCGAGAGAGCCGCTTTTCTACGCGAAACGCCATCCCACTCGAGTTGCTGAAGGACGAGCAGGATCGCATCACCACGCAGGAGCGGGCGGCGAAGTATGAACTCGATGTCGCAGAGTCTGACCTGGATGGTTGGCAGGATGTCCTCCGAACTGCAATCAAGCTCGCCGGGAACTGCCACGCGGCGTACCTGAAGGCTCGACCGTCCGTGCGCCGTCGATTCAATCAGGCGGTGCTCGAAGCCGTCTCCGTGAAGGACCGCAGGATCGCTCAGGCAGAGTTATCCGACGTCTTCGCGCCTCTCTTCTCTCGCCCGAGTTCGAATACGGCCTTGAAAGTAGTCGACATCGGGTGCGGAACCGGGCTGACGACTCGCGAGGCGGCGCGCGCCGCGGCGCCGGGCCACGTTGTCGGCGTCGACGTGTCCGAGCGCATGCTTGAGCGCGCCTGTCAAGTGACGGCGGCCGAACGGCTCGACAACGTCCGGTACGAGCTAGGCGACGCCCAGGTGCATCCCTTCGACGCCGCCGGCTTCGACGTGGCGATCAGCCGCTTCGGGACGAAGAATTTCCTCCGATCCGGCCGCCGCGTTCGCCAACATCGCCGCCGCCCTTCGACCCGAGGCGCGCCTGGTGCTGCTCGTCTGGCAGCGACAAGAGCACAACGAATGGGCGCGGGCGATCGACGCCGCGCTGGGTGACGCGGCGCAGCCACCGCAGCCGGGCGCGGACCCTTTCTCGCTTGGCGATGCCGAAGCCACCGCGGGCATCCTCGAGGGCGTCGGCTTCGACGAGATGCGCTTCGAGGATGTCCACGAGCCGGTCCTCTACGGACACGATCTCGACGGCGCGCTCCCGTTCGTCCGGGGGTTTCAGGACACGAGCGCGGCCCTCGCAAGCCTGAGCGACCGCGAGGCGGCTCGTACGGTGTAGCGCCTGCGCGAGATGCTCGCGGCGCACTACAGCGACGAGCGCAGCGTGGTCCTCGATTCGCGTTCCTGGTTGATCACGGCCCGGCGACGCCGGTTAGTTTGACGTTGACAACACGCGCCAAGGGATCGGCTCGGCGGGCGCTTTCGCTTCCGCCTGGTTCCAGCAGTGTCAAATGCAGGTCGTGCCTACTGCGGCTGTCGGCGCGCCCACGTGCTGATCGTGGCCGAGAAGTACCAGACCGGCTTTGACCAGCCCAAGCTCGTGGCCATGTACGTCGACAAGCCGTTGAGCGGCGTCAACGCCGTGCAGACCCTCTCGCGGCTCAACCGGGTGCACCCCGGCAAGGACGAGACCTTCGTCCTGGACTTCGTCAACGATGCCGAGGACGTGCTCGCCGCCTTCGAGCAGTACTTCGGGCGCACCGAGGCGCTGCCCTCGGACCCCAACCTGCTCGCCGACGCCGCCCAGACGGTGCTGGACCGCGGCATCATCGACGAGGCGGAGATCGACGCCTTCGCCGACGTCTACGCGCCCGACGCCTCCCACCACCTGCTCAGTGCGCGCAGCCAGAACTCCTACGCCGTCGCGCAGGAGCTCGACGCCGACGAGCGCTTCGAGCTGCGCTCGGACCTCGACCGCTTCGTGCGCTTCTACAAGTTCCTCAGCCAGGTGGTGCCGTTCCTCGCCGTCGAGCACGAGAAGCTGTTCCAGTTCGCGCGCTTCCTCGCGCTGCGGCTGAAGACCCACGCCGAGGGCGGCGTCTCGGTGGCCGACTCGATCGAGCTGACCCACTACCGCCTCGTCGAGGGCGACAGCGCCGATCTGGGCCTGGGCGGCGACGGGGAGGCCGCCGAGCCGCTGACCTCCATCAGCGGCGACGCCACGGGCGCCGGCGGCGGGGAGGTGCCGATGGGTCTGCTGGGCGAGTTGGTGGAGATGTTCAACGAGCGCTTCGGGGCCGAGCTGTCGGACGCCGACGCCGTGCGGCCCGTGGCGCACCTGATCGACAAGGCGGCGGAGATCGGCGAGGGGGAGGGACTGCGCGCCCAGGCGCTGGGCAACAGCTTCGCCGACTTCGAGCGCGGCAAGGAGGACGTGCTCATAAGCGCCACCCTGCAGGTCAAGGACGTCAACGACACCATCCTCCAGAAGCTGCTCGACGACGAGACGGTGCGCGCGCAGATGACCCATCTGGTGATGCGCAGCCTGTATGACCGGTACACGGGCGCGAAGGGGGCTGGGGCCTGAGTCGGGGCATCCCGAACGCCTTGATCAGGAACCCCGGGACCGCATCTGCTCGATCAGTCGCTGCGCCTGCGCGAGGGCGAGCAGATCCAGCTTCAGGCCGTGTGCGCGAGCCACGCGCTCGTGAACAACGCGCAGCTCGTTGGTGTTCAGGGTCCCGTGCTCCTCACTCGTGTCGATCGCGGAGACCGGCAGTCGCAGCAGCGCGGTGACGATGGCCGCGTTCTCCTGAGGCAGCTTGGAAAAGCGTCCAGGATCCAGGTGAAACAGGCCGTCGTCCTCTTGGTCGCGCACCCGCCTCTGGGCCTCCGTGGTGAGCTTGTCGAAGGTTCGCAGTCGCAGCGCGAGGACCTCGTCGAACGGCTTGAGGATCTCGGTGAGAACCAGGACCGGTTGCGCCTTGACGGCCACGATCGCATCGAACTGGGGGTCGCCGCCTGTTCGCGCGGCGGTCACGATCGACCTCGTGGTCGCCGAGATAGGTTCGTGCTCCGTTCCGGCGTAGAGGCGGAAGGGCGAGGCAGGGCTGAACGGCGCGACCGCCCAGTAGCAGCGGCCCTGGGGGGCGTTCACGCGCCGAGCAGGGCCTTCAACGCGCGCGGATCGGTGACCGACTCGCCGGCAGCGCACTCCTCGCGGTGCGCGCCCACCGCCGCCGCGGAGAGCTCGAAGGTGGGCAGCGCGAGAGCGCCCGCTGCGAGCTCGTCGAGGGCGGCGAGGCGATGGAAGTCGGACGGGTGCAACACGAACGCGCGCTCCTTGTCGTAGCGGTGCACGGCGGTGGCCGTGCCGGGGCGCAGCTCCGGAAATCGGACTTGATCGCTGGGCACGACCACGGTTCGCATGCGCTGGAGGATAGCGTTGTCGGACGACATTTCAAATATCGGACAGTACTGGGGGTCGGCCGCTCCTTGCCCGTCCGCCCGGCGGCGTCTGCGGGGGCTTGGGCGCTCGGGCGCCTGGCTACCCACCGCGGCCTTCGCGCCGCCATCGGTCGCGCTCCATCCGCCATGCGCAGTCGATGCCCACCTCCGATGGGGCCGCGACCTCGTCCGGGGTCTCGCCGAGGATGGATCCAGTAGCCGATCTCCAGAGCGGACGGACCCCGCCGGCGGTGCAGCCCGCAACTGCCGGCGACCTCGTCGCCTTCGAAGATCCCGAGTATGACGTCGCCCCTCTGCGACCACTCGCGTTCTCGCTTCTCGCGCACCTTCCACTGCGAGACCGTACTCACCCGCTTGGCGCCGTGGCGCACGGCCAGGCCGCCGCGGGCCTGGCGGTCAGGGCGTGGGCGGGGTGATCAGGGCCTTCTCCTCCCAGGCGGGATCCACCTCGTACAGAGCCCTGGAGACGGTGATGTAGTTCGCCGGTAGGAGCACGAAATCGTCCCTGATCTCCGGGTAGGGGATCCCCATGTGCTCGGCAAGGCGGCTCACCAAGTCCTCGACCTCCTGGCGATCCGCTCCGGGCTCGATCGGCCAAGCCGCCGGCGCGTCCATGGGCGGCAGACTAGAGGACCATCGCCGCCAGCGCTCCGACCAGGATGCCGACGATGACCCAGAAGGCGCCCTGCGTCTCCTTGCCGGGAAGGGCACGTGTGGAGGTGGGTTCGTTGCCCTCACCGTGCGAGCTCGGCCTCGAACCGTCGCACCTGCGACGGCGTGGTCAGTCGCACGATCCGAGTGTCCCGCTGGCGTGCGGCGAGGCGCTCCAGTACCCGTGGCCGCCCCGCACGGGGGAAGCGCCAGATGTAGCGCAAGAAGGCGAGGTGGCGCCGATCGAGTCGCTCCGGACAGCCGGGTGCGGTGCCCGCGCGTCCGCGCCCTCTCACGACCCGACTGGTGGCCCGCCAAGCACAGCGCCACCGCGACAGGTCGAGAAACACCACCGTGTCCGCGGCCTCCAAGCGCAGCTCGAGCGTGTCGAGGTAATTGCCGTCGAGCACCCAGCGGTCGGCAGCGACCAATCGCTGTTGGAACCGGCGCCAGGCCGGGCCATCGGTCGGCCGCCAGCCCGTGCCCCGGCTGTTAGGGTCCGAGCGTCGACCCACTTCCGCGACGTAGGAGCTTCGACTTGCCGGTCATGGTCTTCCGTGGGCGCGCGACGGCGAAGGCCGTCGACCGCTCTCGGCGCGCACTACCTGAATGATCCCAAGCTGGCCGCGCAGCTGGTCGAGACCGGGCAGGTCAGCCCCGGCGATCTCGTCCTCGACCTCGGCGCCGGCGCGGGCGCGCTCACTGCGCCGCTCGCCCGAGCCGGCGCCGAGGTCGTGGCGATCGAGCGCGACCCACGCCTTGCGCGGAAGCTACGCCGTCGATTCGAGACGGCGCGCGTCGTCGTGCTCGAAGCAGACCTACTCGCCGTGGCGCTGCCGCGGCGGCCCTACCGGGTGGTCGCGAGCATCCCGTTCGGGATCACGACCTCCCTGCTGGGCCGCCTGCTCGACCCGCCGGGCACAGCGCTCGAGCGGGCCGTCCTGGTCGTCGAGTGGGGCGCCGGCAAGGGATTCAGCGATCTCCGCTGCGTCGATCCTCGCATCCTGTGGTGGAAGGCGCGGTTCGATCTCCACATCGCGCGCCGGCTCGAGGCCCGGTGCTTCAACCCTCCTCCGGGAGTGGACGCCGCCGTACTGGTGGCAGACCGCCGACCGCTGCCACTCGTTCCGCCCCGCCACCACGCTCCCTTCCTGGGACTGCTGGTGTCGACGCTCGGAGACCCCCGTGCCCCGGCCGGAAAGGCACTCGCGCCGATCTTCTCCAAGCGACAGCTACGTCGGCTGCTGGGCGACCGGGGGATCGGTCCCGACGTCCCGGTCGGAGTCATCTCGATCGAGCAGTGGGCCGCGATCACCGCCGCGATGGTGGCGCTCGTCGATCCTGCTCGCTGGCCGCGTCGAACGCCAGCCTGGTCGCCAAGCCACCGGGGCCGGCGGCGTCGGCGGACAGCAGCAGGAAAGCCCAGACCCGAGCCTGATCCCCATGGTCGTCCCTCTCCTCGACCGCACGCCCGAGCGCTTCAGCGTCGGTCACGACCCAGCGGCGCAGCAGCACGCCATTGCCCTCGATGCGACCCGGCAAGGCTCCTCGAACACCTTCTTGTTTCAGAAGGGCTCGACGCTCGATCCGGTGAAGCGGCGGACGTAGCGCCGTTGCCAAGGCCTTTCGACGGCGTGGGCGTCGTAGTTCTGGCGGACCCACGCTGTCGCATCTCTGGCGGCTACGCCACCAAGCTGCGCGATGCACGCCAACGCTGTTCCCGTGCGGCCCTTGCCACCGCCGCAGGCAACTTCGATTCGAATGCCGGCTAGGGCAAGGCGATGTGCCGCCTCGAACGCCGACCGCGCGTCCCAGGTGTCGAGCGGCAGCCAGAAGTCCGGCCAGCGCACCCACCGACTGGGCCACGGAGTCTCAGCGGGCGGCTTGCCGAGGAGATAGAGCGCCCACTCCGGGCGCGGCTCTGGTGCGGCACCCTTGCGGAGGCCGCGACCGCGAAGACGCGCACCGTCGGGTAGCTCCACCACGCCTGGCCCGAGTTGCCACGACACCGGCTCATTCTGAAGACTTCGGTTCAGAGGCGGGCCCCGGAGCTGCGGGCCTCCGAGATGGAGATCGGCCCGCGCGTTACTCGCCGCCGAACACGGAGCCCCGACCGTCAGTCGCGGTACGCCCGGCCACGCGGCAACACGCTGAGCACGAAGACGGTCCGGGTCTCGACGTCGAGATGGACCCGCACCCGCCAGTCGCCCACGCGCAAGGCGGTGCTCGTCGCGGCCCGACAGGCGCTTGAGGTCGCCGACCGGCGGCTCAGCGGTCAGACGCTCCAGGGCTCCGAGCGTCCGCTCTCGCACCGGCCGGTCGAGTCGGCGCAAGTCGCGCCTGGCCCGCGCGGTGAGCTTGACGCGATAGCCGGCGGTCAACCGAGCAGCTCGCCGCGGGCCTGCTCGAGCGAGACGGTCTCGCCGCGCTGCACCTCGTCGCGAGCCTCGGCGGCCGCCGCGTCCTCTTCGGCGCTGACCGGCTCGTCGTCCTCGGGTGCGTTGGCGAAGAACTCGCGCACCGGATCGGTTTCGCGCTCGAGCACCCGCAACGTCTCGAGCGCCTGCTCTTCGGTGAAGCCCTCGATGCGCTGCCTGAGCTGTTCCTTCGCGGTCACCTCCCGAAGGGTACGCGGCCCGGCAGTGGGGGCGGGCCTGCGAGTTCGCGCTTCCATCCACGAGAGCGGAGGATCGGGCTTGATCGGGCGGGCTCCGCCCCGCGGGCCGTCATACGCGCTAAGCTCAACGTATGACGATGCTCAGCTTCCGCGTTCCCGACGACGAAGCGGCGGAGGCGCAGCGCTGGGCCGAAGCCCGTGGCGTCGATCGCTCCCAGCTCCTGCGCGAGGCCCTGCACCGACACCTCGTCGCGCTGCGCAGCGAGGTCGACGCGTCGACGTGGGAGCAATCGCCTGCCAGCGACGGCGAGCTGGCGCTCGGTGCGATCGCCGACTGGGGGCCGGCCGAGGACTGGGCCGACTGGGACGATGCTTCGCGGTGAGGTCTGGTTTGCGGCCACGCCGGGCGGAGATCGCCCGGTCCTGGTGCTCACCCGCGACCCGGTCGCCGGGCGCATCGGGTCGGTCGTCGTTGCGGCGCTCACACGCACCCGACGCGACCTGGTCTCCGAGGTCGTCCTCACCGCGGCGCGCGACGGCGTCCCCACGGACTGCGTCGTGAACTTCGACAACGTGCACACGATCCCGCGCACGGTGTTCCGCCGGCGCATCGTGGCGCTCTCTCCGGCTCGCATGGCCGAGGCCTGCCAGGCCTTGCGCGACGCCGCCGCGTGCTGACAGCGAGGCGGTTCGCCTACAGGAACCCCCGGCGGCGGAAGTAGAGGACCATGACCACCAGCACGCCCACCATGATGCCCATGATCACCCAGAAGGCGGTCTCGGTCTCCGCGCCGGGGAAGGCCACGTTCATGCCCGCGGCCGACGCGATCAGGGTCAGCGGGAGGACGATGACGCTGAACGCCGTGAGCACGCGCAGGACGTCGTTGACGCGGTGGGAGAGCACGGACTCGTTGGTGTCCTCGAGCCCCTCGACGACCTCCTTGAAGTTCTCCAGCATGTCCCAGATGCGCTCCGACGCATCGTTGACGTCGTCGAAGTAGATGTCGAGATCCTCGTGGAGGTAGCGCCGGGCCGTGCGCTCGAGGTCGCGCAGGGCGGGGCGCTGGGGGCGCACGATCTTGCGGAAGTTGATGATCTCCTGCTTGGCGTCGGAGAGGTCGCGCACGATCTTGTCCGACTCGCCCTCGAAGATCGCGTCCTCCAGGCGCTCGAGCTTGTTGCCCATCTTGCGCAGCATGGGGAACGAGGCGTCGACGCAGTCGTCGACGAGCTTGTAGAGGACGTAGCCCGCGCCCTTGGCGAAGAAGGCGTCGCGCTGGGGGCCCTCGGCTGCCTTGGCGCGCTCGAAGAGGTACTCCAGCGACTCGATGCGGTCGTTGGGCAGCGTGACCAGGAAGTCGGGGCCCACGAACAGGTCGAGCTCCACGGCGTTCAACCGCCCGACGGCCTTGTCGAAGCGCGGGAAGTGCAGGACCACGAACAGGTAGTCCTCGTAGACGTCGACCTTGGGGCGCTGGTTGCGCGAGAAGACGTCCTCGATGTCCAGCGCGTGGAAGCTGAAGTGCTCCTCCAGCCACCCGCGGTCGGCGGCGCGCGGACGCTCGATGTTTACCCAGCGCAGCCCGGTGCCCGCCACCTGCTCGACGCGGGGCGCCTCGGGCGCGGGGGCCTCGACGGGCCCACCCGCGTCGCGCGGGGCACGGCCTAAGCGGCGGGGCAGGGGCAACTGGGGCACGAGAAAACCCATGGTATCCGGGGATGACGGCCGCTACGGCCGCTACACTGCTGCGAACACCAAGTAGGACACATCCAGAGGGGTGGAGGGACTGGCCCTTAGAAACCCCGGCAACCTCCCGCGCAGGACGGTCTCAACTGCGGGCACGGTGCCAATTCCTGAGAGATGTGGCGCGAGGCTTCCAGTGACCTTCGCCACGTGAGACCGGCGAAGGAGGAACCACAACCACATGGGAGCCACAGGACTGACCTGTCGCGAGTGCAAGGCCCCGTACGGGCTCGAGGCACGCTACGTCTGCGACCGCTGCTTCGGCCCCCTCGAGGTGGCCTACGACCTGGATACCACGCTCGACGTGGACGAGCGGCGTCGTCGCATCCAGGCCGGCCCGCAGAACATCTGGCGCTACAGCGACTTCCTGCCCCTCGAGGCGCCACCCGGCCCCTCCGCGCGCACGCTGTCACGCACGGGGCTCCCGGCTGGCTGCACCCCGCTCATCCGCGCCGACCGCCTGGCCGACCACCTCGGCCTGCGCGAGGTGTGGGTCAAGAACGACGCCGCCAACCCGACGCACTCGTTCAAGGACCGCGTGGTGGCCGTCGGCGCCGCCCGCGCGCGGGAGATGGGCTACGACGTCCTGGCCTGCGCGTCGACGGGCAACCTGGCCAACGCCGTGGCCGCCCAGGCCGCCGCGCTGGGCATGGAGAGCTACGTGCTCATCCCGTCCGACCTCGAGGAGCAGAAGGTCCTGGCCACCGGCGTCTACGGCACCAACCTGATCAAGGTCCGCGGCACCTACGACGACGTCAACCGCCTGTGCACCGAGCTGTCGGGCGAGCGCGAGAACTGGGCCTTCGTCAACGTCAACATCCGCCCCTACTACGCCGAGGGCTCCAAGACGCTGGCCTACGAGATCGCCGAGCAGCTCGGCTGGCGGGTGCCCGACACCATCGTCTGCCCGATCGCCTCGGGCTCGCTGTACACCAAGATCGCCAAGGGCTTCGAGGAGTGGCTGGCCCTGGGCATCGCCGAGGGCTCGGCGCCGGTCATGCACGGCGCGCAGGCGCTGGGCTGCTCCCCGGTGGCCGGCGCCTGGGCCGAGGGCAAGGACGTGTGCCGCCCCGTCAAGCCCGACACCATCGCCAAGTCGCTGGCCATCGGCAACCCCGCCGACGGGCCCTACGCGCTGGACCTCGCGCGGCGCAGCGGCGGCTCGATCGCCTCCGTGGACGACGAGGAGATCCGCGCCGGCATCCGCCTGCTGGCCGAGACCACGGGCGTGTTCACGGAGACCGCGGGCGGCGTGACCACAGCGACCCTGGCCAAGCTCGCCGAGGAGGGCACGATCGACCCCGACGAGTCGGTCGTCCTGGTCATCACCGGCGAGGGCCTCAAGACGTTGGACGCCGTGCGTGACACCTTCACGTCGTTCGAGATCGACGCCCGCCTGGACAGCTTCCTCGACGCGGTGGAGAGCGTGGGGGCCGCGACGTGAGCGTGACGGTCAAGATCCCGACCCAGCTGCGTTCGGTCGCCGGCGGGGAGGCCGAGGTCGACGTGGACGGCGCCGGCACCGTCGGGGAGGCACTGGAGCGCGTCTTCGAGCGCCACGGCGAGCTGCGCGACCGCATGCTCGAGGACGGGGAACTGCGCCGCTTCGTCAACGTCTACCTCGACGGCGAGGACGTGCGCTTCCTGGACGGCCTGGCCACCCCCGTGCCCGCGGGCGCCGAGCTGACCATCCTGCCGGCGGTCGCCGGCGGGTAGTGGTGGGTGTGACCGGCAGACCCTGCCGGGCGCACCACTGACGCGGTCGCCGCGATGGCCGGCGATCCCCTGCGCTCGTATCGCGGCAAGCGCAGCGAGGGGGCGACGCCCGAGCCGGGCGTGGAAGGGGCGACGAGCGGCGCCGGCGCTTCTGCGGCGCACGGCGACGGCGACGACCTGCCGCGCTTCGTGGTGCAGGAGCACCACGCGCGCCGGCTGCACTGGGACCTGCGCCTGGAGCACGACGGCGTCGCGGCCTCGTGGGCTATCCCCAACGGGATCCCCGACGAGCCCAGGGAGAACCGCAAGGCGGTGCCCACCGAGGACCACCCGCTGGAGTACCTGGACTTCGAGGGCGATATCCCCGCGGGGCAGTACGGCGCGGGCTCCATGCGCATCTGGGATCGCGGGACCTACGAGGCCCACGAGTTCACCGAGCGCAAGGTCGAGGTCACCTTCCACGGCGAGCATCTGCACGGCCGCTACGGCCTCTTCCCGGCCGGCGAGGACTGGCTCATCCACCGCATGGACCCCCCGGCCGACGACTACGAGCCGATGCCCGAGCAGGTCGCCCCGATGCTCGCCCGCGCCGGCCGGTTACCCGCAGACGCCGACGGCGCCGGCTGGGCCTACGAGGTCAAGTGGGACGGCGTGCGTGCCGTGGCCTTCTGCGCCCCCGGGCGCGTGCGCCTGCAGGGCCGCTCCCTGGCCGACATGACGGCGCAGTACCCCGAGGTGCAGCGTCTCGCCCGCGCGCTGGGCCACCGCCGCGCGGTCCTCGACGGCGAGCTGGTGGCCTTCGACGAGCGCGGCCTGCCGAGCTTCGAGCGCCTGCAGCGGCGGATCAACGTCACCGACGAGGCGGCGGCGCGGCGACGCATGAAGGAGGTCGCCGTCACCTACGTGCTCTTCGACCTGGTGTGGCTCGACGGGCGCTCGCTGCTGGGCGCACCCTACGAGGAGCGTCGCGAGGCGCTCGAGGCGCTCGGACTCGAGGGACCAGCGTGGCGCACGCCCGACGTCGTGCGCGGCGACGGCCGGGCCTTCCTGGCCGCCACCCGCGAGCAGGGGCTGGAGGGTGTCGTGGCCAAGCGCCTGGACTGCCCCTACGAGCCGGGGCGGCGAGCCAACGGCTGGGTCAAGGTCAAGCACCGCCCGACCACCGAGGTGGTGATCGGCGGCTGGGTGCCCGGCGAAGGTCGCCGGCGGGAGCGCATCGGCGCCCTGCTGGTCGGCATGCGCGAGGCCGACGGCTCCCTGCGCTGCGCCGGGCGCGTGGGCACCGGCTTCACCGAGGCCGAGCTGGACCGCCTGGCCGCGCTGCTGGCCCCGCTGGAGCGCGAGACGTCGCCCTTCGACGGCGGCGGCCCCAGGCCGCCGCGCGGCGCGGTGTACGTCGAGCCCCGCCACGTGGCCGAGGTCGAGTTCGCGCAGTGGACCAGGGACGGGATCCTGCGCGCGCCGGCCTACAAGGGGCTGCGCGACGCGGAGCCCACCGCCTTCCTGGCCACCGCGCGCGAGGTCGGCGGGCGGCGCCCCGCCCTGGAGCTGGAGGTCGGGGGCCACCAGTTGCGCCTGAGCAACCCCGGCAAGGTGCTCTATCCGGCCACCGGGTTCACCAAGCGCGACCTCGTCGCCTACTACGCAGCGATCAGCCCCGTGCTGCTGCCCCACCTGGCCGGCCGCGAGCTGACCCTCAAGCGCTACCCCGACGGCGTGGAGGGCGACTTCTTCTACGAGAAGAACGCCCCCGCGCACCGCCCCGACTGGGTGCGCACCGCCAACGGCTTCGTGGTGGGCGACGACCTGCCCACGCTGGTCTGGCTGGCCAACCTCGCCGACCTGGAGCTGCACACGCCGATGGCCCGCGCCCGGGATCCCGACCGCCCGACCATGATGGTCTTCGACCTCGACCCGGGCGCGCCCGCCGACATCGTGGCCTGCTGCCGGGTCGGCCTGGTGCTCCGGGGGCTCTTCGAGCAGCTCGGGCTGACCAGCGTGGCCAAGACTTCGGGCTCCAAGGGCCTGCAGGTCTACGTGCCGCTGAACGTCGAGGTGACCCACGAGGCCACCAAGCGCTTCACCAAGGCGGTGGCCGAGCTGCTCGAGCAGGCCGACCCCGACCTCGTGGTCTCCCGCCAGGCAAAGGATCTGCGCGGCGGACGGGTCCTGGTCGACTGGAGCCAGAACGACCGCCACAAGACCACGGTGTGCGCCTACTCCCCGCGGGCGCGCGAGCGACCCACCGTCTCGGCGCCGGTGACCTGGGACGAGGTGCGCGCCTGCCTGGACGCGCAGGACGCCGGGCTGCTGGCCTTCACCACCGACGCGGTGCTGGAGCGCGCGCAGCGCGACGGGGACCTCTTCGCGCCGGTCCTGTCGGTGGTGCAGCGCCTGCCCGCGCTGTGAGGCTACTGTTCCCCTGGTGTCGCTGCGGGCGAGGATCGCTGCGCTCCTTGTCGCCTTCTCCGTGGTCCTCGTCGGCTGTGGGGCGCTGGTGTACGGGGCGCTCGACGCTGCCGACGAGCGCGAGCTGGAGCTGACCCAGCGCCTGACCCCGGCCAGCCAGGTCGCGCGCGACCTGCTGGCCGACTTCGTCGAGCAGGAGACGGGCGTGCGCGGCTACGTCATCACGGGCGACCGCGACTTCCTGGACTCCTTCGAGCGGGGGCGCCGGCGCGCGGACGAGGCGGTCGCGCGGCTGCGCTCCCTCGTCGGGGGGGATCCGGGGGTCAACCGGGAGCTGGAGGAGGTGCTCGACGCCCAGGACTCCTGGCGGCGCTTCGCGGCGGGCCCCGAGATCGCCGCCCGGCGGCGCGGCGACGTGGAGCGCGCCCGCGAGCTGGTCATCACCCGTCAGGGCCGCACACGGTTCGTGCGTCTGCGCCAGGAGGTGGCCGAGCTGCAGGAGGTGGTCGAGGCCGATCGCGCGGAGGCCGTGGAGCAGGCCGCCCGGGCCGACCGGCGGCTGGGCTCGGCCGTCGCGCTCGCCGGGGGCGCGCTGCTGCTCATCGTCCTGGTGGCAGGGGTGGTGATGTGGCGCTCGGTGGTGCGTCCCGTCGCGTCGCTGCGCGCGTCCCTGCGCCGGGTGGCCGGCGGCGACCTCGACGCGCCGGTGGCCGCCGAGGGCCCCCGGGAGGTTCGCGAGCTGGCCCGCGATGCCGAGGCCATGCGCCGGCGCATCCGCTCGGAGGTCGACAGCTCACGGGCGGCCGAGGAGGGCCTGACCCAGCGCGAGCCCGTGGTCGCCGCCCTGCGCGACCAGCTTCTCCCGAGCGACGGCGAGCCACCGGCCGGCGTGCGCGTGGCGGGCACCGTGCACTCGGCCGAGGGGGTGCTGGCCGGCGACTGGTACGACGTGGTCACGCTGCCCGGCGGCCGCGTGGCCGTCGTGGTGGCCGACGTGTCGGGCCACGGGGCGGCGGCGGGCAGCGTGGCCGCCCAGTTCAAGCAGGCGCTGGTCACGGCGCTCTCGTTGGGCCGTCTGGGCCCGGCGGCCCTGGAGGCCGGCCGCGCCGTCCTGCGCGACGACGAGCGGTTCGTCACCTGCGTCATCGCCGAGCTCGAGCCTGCCTCGGGCCGCCTGCGCGTCACCAACGCCGGCCACCCGCCGCCGCTCGTGCTGACCGTCGATCCCGATGCGGGCGTCGTGCCGGCGCGTGAGCTGGATGGCGGCGGGGTGGTGGTCAGCACCCTGGGCGCGACCGCGTGGACGTCCCACGAGGTGACCCTGGCCGAGGGGGAGCTGCTGTTGCTCTACACCGACGGCCTGATCGAGGCCCGCGACGAGACCGGGCGCCTGCTGGGTCTCGACGGCGTCGCTGCGGCGCTGGCCACGGTCATGGACCCCGAGCCTCAGGCGATCGTCGACGTCTGCCTGGACGCCGCGCGCTCCTTCCGCGCACCCACCCGGCGCGACGACATCACGCTGGTTGTCCTGAGGCGGGAGCCGGCGATCCGAGCACGTGTCGCAGTCGTTGAGCGGCGCCCGGGGTAGCGGGGCCTCGACCCCCGCGATCCCGCCCGCGGCGCGCGGCGCTCAGGCCACCCGACCGCCGCGCTCGCGCACCTCGGCGAACGTGCGCTCGATGTCGCGCGGGTCCAGCCCGCGCGAGCCCGCCTCGTCCAGGGTGACCGCGAAGCCCTCCTGGAGGGCCTCCAGGGCGGTGTGGCGCACGCACACGTCGGTGGCCAGCCCGCAGACGGTGACCGCATCGACGCTCCGGTCGCGCAGCAGCTCGGCCAGCGCAGTGCCGTCGAAGCCGGAGTACCCGTCGGTGTGGGGATCGGTGCCCTTGTCGAGCACCACGTCCACCTGCGAACGGTCCAGAGAAGGGTGCAGCTCGGCGCCCGGTGTGCCCTGCACGCAGTGGACCGGCCAGCGCCCGCCCTGCTCGCGGAAGGAGCCGTGGTCGGGTGGATGCCAGTCACGCGTGGCCACCACCGGATCGAACCGGCCCGTGCCGGCCAACTCCGCGACGCGGCCAGCGATCGCGGCGCCCTCGGGGACCTCGAGTGCCCCGCCCGGGCAGAAGTCGTTCTGGAAGTCGACGATCAGCAGTGCCTCGGCCATGGCGCCCAGCATAGGCGCCCCGCGGCGGGAGAGCCGAGGCTCAGCTCAGCGCGGAATAGGCGAAGCCGACGGCGGCCCCGTAGAGCAGGTGGAAGCCCAGGTCGGGGGCGATGGAGCTGGGGGGCATCTGCCAGACGGGTGGCGAGAGCCCCATGGCGGGCAGGTGGATCAGGCTGGCGCCCCAGACAGCGGTGCCGAAGGCCAGGCCTCCGGCGACGCTCCCGTCGCTGGCCGGGCGCCGGGAGCCCGCGGCGAGGCCGTAGGCGATGCCCCAGCTCGTGCCGTAGCCCCAGTGCATCGCGTTGTTGAGTGGCTCCATCTTCTCCTCGGGGACCGAACTGTGCAACACGCCCTCGATCACGCGCTTGCCCACCTCCGCGGGCGTCTGGCTGCCCTGCGCGCCGGTGATCTTGTAGTAGGCCATCTGGCCGGCAGTCATCACCGCCGTACCGATCGCGCCGGCGGCCAGGCCGCGGACGACGGAGCCGGCGGGGGAGTTCTTGGAGCGCGCCATCGGGTCGGCGCTCTACCCGGCGCGCCGCGGGCGAAACGATCACGATCGGTCGATCGACCCCGCTGGGGGAGGCAGATCGAGCAATCGTCTCGCGCTCGGCGCGGGCGGGAAGTCAGCGCGCGCCCGGATCACATGGTCCGAACCGCCGCGCGTGGCTGCGGCGACCACCCGAGGCGCATCGTTCAGCGACGGGAGTGTGGCCAGCATCTGGCACAGTCGGGCGGTGGGCCTGACCGTTCGGAGCGCAGTTGAATCGGATGCCGAGGCGGTGGCGAGGATCTACATCGAGTCCTGGAACGAGGGCTTTGGCGATCTCTTGGGTGTGCGGTTCCTTGAGGACGACCGAGTCACTAGGTGGGCCCACCACCTCACCACAGGACCACAGCGCTGGTGGCTTGCCGAGCGTCAAGGGAGCATCGTTGGCTTCGTTGGGATCGGCCCGAGCAGGGACCCGGTCGAACGTGGTCTTGGCGAGCTCGACACCATCGCTGTGGCGCCCACCGAATGGGGGAGTGGGATCGGGCGTCGGCTCATGTCGGTGGCCCTTGACGGGTTGGCGGAGAGCTTCAGCGAAGCAATCCTCTGGACGGTGGCCGGTTACGAGCGCGGGCACCGTTTCTACGTTGCGACAGGCTGGGCCGCAGATGGCGGAACACGTCGGGGAGGGCGGGAGGTCTCCTTCCGGCGGCTCTAGGTTGAGGACCGACAGCGCATCCATTAGCTGTGGAGCCGTCACATGGCGCTTCGGCCACCGTCAGGGTCACGCGCCCGGCAGGATTCGAACCTGCGACTTTCGGTTCCGGAAACCGACGCTCTATCCACTGAGCTACGGGCGCTGCGGGATGGCAAGCCTAGCGCGACCCAGTGGACTCCAGGCTGCCGTTCGTACACGTCGTGCCCTGATCGGCGCGCCAGCCGGCCACCTCGTAGTGCTCGGCCGAACGCACCCGGCGCCGCTGGCCGTTGCGAGTGGGTTGAAGCCGCAGGCTGGTCACTCGCGTGGCGCACTCCTCGACAGGAACGACATAGACCTGGTCGAGGGTCGGGCAGAACACGGCGAGGACATCCGCCCGGCCGCGGTAATCCTGACGGCCGCGCCCGTGATCAGTGCTGCAGCTGTTGAAGAGGATGCAGCCACCGACCTCTCGGCCGGTCTTGCACTGCACGCGGATGAACGTCTCCGGGGCGTCGATGACGAGGTCGTATGGGGACCACGTGCTGAAGGGCAGCAGGACGCGGTGGCCGTGTGCGACGAACGCCTTCAGGACCGCGGCCTCGGTCAGGTCACCACTTTGCGTCGTGAGCACGGATCCAAGCTACGCCCCCACTCAGATGGAACGTACGTTCGCGTGGCTGCCGCGAGTACTCTCCGCGGGCCAGCCAGGCAGGCCCGACCATGCCCGAAGGCATCCACATCACCAGCTCGCTCACGCTCCCGCTGGGGGAGATCGAGCTGCGCACGAGCCGGTCCTCGGGGCCGGGTGGCCAGCATGCCAACGTGACCGCCTCGCGCGTGGAGGCGGTGTTCGACGTCGAGGCCTCGGCCACCCTGAGCGAGGAGCACCGTCGGCGCATCCTCGCGCGCTGCGGCCCGCGGGTGACCGCCGTGGCCCAGGACGCGCGGGGACAGGCGCGCAACCGCACGCTCGCGCTCGAGCGCCTGGCCGAGCGCCTGCGCAGGGCGCTGGCCGTGCAGCGCCCGCGCCGGGCCACTCGGCCGAGTGCGGGAGCACGCCAGCGGGGCAAGGACGCTAAGCGCCGCGCCTCCCAGCGCAAGCACGAGCGGCGGCGGCCCGGCGACGAGTAGGGGGCGAATGTGCGGGCGGTCATGCCTAGATGAGGCATGGAACGCTCACGACGGGAGGACTACCATGACCGCCATGACGGTGGCGACCAGGATGACGGCGGCGGAGTACCTGCTCCTCCCGGAGCAGCCGTTCAAGACGGAGCTGATCGACGGCGAGGTCGTGGTGTCTGAGCCCCGGATGCTCCACCAGGATGTTCTCTCCGAGCTCCTCGTCGCGCTGCGGCTCTGGACGCGCGCAGGGAGCGACCGTGGTCGGGCGACGCCGGCCATCGACATCCTCCTCGACGACGACAACGTCTACGGCCCCGACCTGCTCTGGTACGCGCATGTGCGCGATCCCGGGCGGACGGAGGCCCGGCCCCAGCCGGTGCCCGACCTCGCGGTCGAGATCCGCTCGCCCTCGACCTGGCGCTACGACATCGGCGCCAAGAAGGCGCGCTACGAGCAGTACGGGCTCCAGGAGCTGTGGCTGGTCGACACGAAGGCCGACGAGATCCTGGTCTTCCGCCGCTCACGGCCACAGGGGGCGAGCTTCGACGTCGCGCTCGAGCTGACGAGCGACGACACCCTCAGCTCACCGCTCCTGCCCGGCTTCGCGCTTGTGCTGGCCGAGCTCTGGTGACGTCGACCGGAGGTCGCCGGTTCCGGTGACCGAAGGGCGAAACCACCTCTACCATCGCTGCCGTGGAACTCTCGCTGTTCTTCGCCGGCACCGCCGGCTCCGTGCCCTCGGCGCGCCGCGGGCTGCCGGGGACGCTGCTGCGCCGGGGCGGCGAGCGGATCCTGTTCGACTGCGGGGAGGGGACGCAGCGCCAGCTCGTGCGCTCGGTCGGCCTGGCCGATCTCGACGCGGTCTTCCTCACCCACCTGCACGCCGACCACTGGCTGGGGCTGCCGGGAATGCTCAAGTCCTTCGAGCTGCGCGACCGCGAGCGGCCGCTGACCGTCTACGGCCCGCCGGGCACCGCGGCGCTGCTCGAGCGCCTGCGCCCCGTGTTCGGCCGCCCGCGCTACGGGCTGTCCTTCGCCGAGCTCGAGGAGGACGAGGCGGTGGAGCGCGACGGCTATGGGATCGAGGCCTTCGCGGTGCGCCACCGCTCGGTCGCCTACGGCTACGCGATCGTGGAGCACGACCGCCCGGGTCGGTTCGACGCGCAGCGCGCGCAGGCCCTCGGCGTGCGCCCGGGGCCGGACTTCGGGCGCCTGCAGCGCGGCGAGTCCGTCGACGGGGTCGACCCGGCGCAGGTCGTCGGCCCCGACCGGCCCGGGCGTCGCGTGGTCCTGACCGGGGACACCGCGCCCACCGACGCGGTGGTGGTGGCCGCCCACGGCGCCGACGTGCTCGTCCACGAGGCGACCTTCGCCCACGAGGAGCGCGACCGCGCCGCGCAGACGCTGCACTCCACGGCCCGCCAGGCCGCCCAGGTGGCCCGCGACGCGGAGGTCGCGCTGCTGGTGCTCACCCACGTCTCCAGCCGCTACGGCGGGCGCGAGCTGCGCGAGGAGGCGCGCGAGGTCTTCCCCGACACCGAGGTCGCACGCGACTTCGACACCGTCGAGGTCCCCTTCCCGGAGCGTGGCGCGCCCGAGCTCGTCGACTGGCGCACGATGGGCGAGCGCGCGCCGCAGCCGGCATGAGCGACGATCGGACGATCGACCACACTGCGCAGGGCACATCGTCCGATGGTGACGACGACGACGGCGGGGGCCGCTGGCCGAGCCTCCCCGGTGCGGCGCTGATCGCGGCCTGCGGATTCCTGGCCGGCGCGCTGCTGGCGCTGGGCGCGGGAGCGCTGGACGGCGGCGGGGACCAGCCGCAGCGCATTGCCACGCGCACGGTCACCGTCGCGGTCCCGGCGACGCGCACCACCGGTTCGACCACCATCGAGACCACCGCCGTGCCCGAGCTGACAGGCCAGCCGCTGGACACGGCCAGGGCGCGCGTGGAGCGTGCGAGCTTCGAGATCGACGTGGAGGGCGGCGGAGTCTTCGGGGCCATCGTCGACGACAACTGGGAGGTCGTCGCCCAGCGCCCCGAGGCCGGCGAGCAGCTCGAGCTGGGCTCCAGCGTGCAGGTCGTCATCACCCGTCGTTAGCGGTCTCTCCGCCATCCCATCCGCCGGAGGAGCCACTAGAGTCCACAGCGCAGCAGTCCCGTTCCTTTAACCCGGTCCCGCGAGGCCTGGAAGGAGTGCCATGAAGGTCGTCCTCGACCGCGACGACATGCGGCGGACCCTGGTGCGCATGGCGCACGAGATCGTCGAGCAGGCGAGCGATCCCCGCGAGCTGGCCATCGTGGGCATCCACCGTCGCGGTGCCGTGCTGGCGGCGCGGCTGCACGGCCACCTCACCCAGCTCACGGGCGTCGAGCTGCCGCTGGGCAGCCTGGACATCGCCTTCTACCGCGACGACCTCGCGACGCGGCCCGAGGCCCCGATCCTGCAGGCCACCCAGATCGACTTCGACGTCGACGGGCGCACCGTCGTGGTGGTCGACGACGTCCTTTACACCGGGCGCACGGTGCGCGCGGCCATCGACGCCCTGTTCGACTTCGGCCGCCCCGCGCGCGTGCGCCTGGCCGTCCTGGCCGACCGCGGCCACCGCGAGCTGCCCATCCGCCCCGACCACGTGGGCAAGAACCTTCCGACGTCGCGCCGGGAGCGCGTCAACGTGCGCGTCGAGGAGGTCGACGGTGCCGACGAGGTGACCATCACCGAGACGGAGGATCTGGCGCCGCCGGAGGTCGCGCACGCTCTCCAGACCGCGGGGCCGGACGCCCCGCGGAGGTGACCCTTCGCATGAGGCACCTCCTCTCCATCGGCGACCTGGACCGCGACGACATCGAGCGCATCTGCGCGCGGGCCGAGCAGTTCAGCGAGGTCTCAGACCGCGAGATCAAGAAGGTGCCGGCGTTGCGTGGGCGCACCGTGCTCAACCTCTTCTACGAGGCCTCCACCCGCACCCGCTCGAGCTTCGAGCTGGCCGCCAAGCGCCTGAGCGCCGACGTCGTGAACTTCGCGGCCAGCGGGTCCAGCGTGGAGAAGGGGGAGTCGCTCAAGGACACGGTCCTCACCCTGGCTGCCCACTCGCCCGACGCGATCGTGGTGCGCACGCCCCACGCCGGCAGCGCCGCGCTCATCGCCGGCTGGACGTCGGCGGCCATCGTCAACGCCGGGGACGGCAAGCGCGAGCACCCCACCCAGGCGCTGCTGGACGTCTTCACCCTGCGTCAGAGGCTCGGTGCGCTGGACGGCCGCTGCGTGTGGATCGTCGGCGACGTCGCCCACTCGCGCGTCGCGCGCTCCAACATCCTGGCCTTCCGCGCCATGGGCGCCCACGTCACGGTGTGCGGCCCGCCGACCCTCATCCCGCGCGGCATCGAGGCGATGGGCTGCGACGTGCGCTACGACCTCGACGACCTGCGCGAGGCCGACGTGGTCTACGCCCTGCGGATGCAGCGCGAGCGGATGGACCAGCATCTGGTCCCCTCCCTACGCGAGTACGCGGCGCGCTACCAGATCAACGGCCGGCGGCTGGGCGCACGGCAGGTTCTCATGCACCCCGGCCCGGTCAACCGCGGGGTGGAGCTCAGCGGCGAGGTCGTCGACTCCCCCCAGGCCGTCATCACCGCCCAGGTCAAGGCGGGCGTCGTGGTGCGCATGGCGGTGCTCTACGAGCTGCTCAGCGGTGCGCGCGCCGTCGAGCCCGTGCCGCTGGAGCCCCAGCTCGCATGAGGCGCCACGGGGCCACGAGCACAGTTGGCGCGCCCCCCGGCGGCGCCCGATCGAGCGCCGGCCCCGCCCTCGTCCACGCCGCCCCTCCGCCGTCCACGCTGCTGGTTCGCGGCGCGCACGTGCTCGACCCGCGCGCAGGGCTCGACGGCCCCGCCGACGTGCTCGTGCGCCGCGGCGAGATCGCGCGGATCGGCGCGCCCGGCAGCCTCGACGCGGGCGGGCGGGAGGAGGCCACGGAGGTCGTCGAGGGCGAGGGCCGCCACCTGCTCCCTGCCTTCGTCGACCCCCACGTGCACCTGCGCACGCCCGGTCAGGAGCACAAGGAGGATCTGGAGACCGGCACCCGCGCCGCCGCCGCCGGCGGCTTCTGCGCCGTGCTGGCAATGCCCAACACCGCGCCGATCCTCGACGCCGCGCCCATCCTGGGCGCGCTGCTGGACGCCGCCGCGCGCGAGGCCCGCGTGCCGGTCGGGTTCCTGCCCGCCATCACGGTCGGCCAGCGCGGCGTGGCGCTCACCGAGATGGCCGAGCTGCGCGACGCCGGCGCCGCGGGGTTCACCGACGACGGCCTGCCGGTCGTGTCGGCCGGCGTGCTGCGCCGCGCGCTGCGCTACCAGCGCCTGTGCGGCGGGGTGCTGGCCCTTCACGAGGAGGACCCGTCGCTCAGCGCGGACGGCGCCATGCACGAGGGGCCGTTGAGCGCACGCCTGGGCGTGGCAGGCATCCCCAGCGTGTCGGAGTCGACGATGATCGCCCGCGACTGCGCGCTGGCCGGCTACGAGGAGGCGCGCATCCACCTCCAGCACCTCAGCGCGCGGGAGTCGGTGGAGGCCGTCGCGGCGGCCAAGGCGCACGGCGTGCAGGTCACCTGCGAGGCCAGCCCCCATCACCTGACGCTGACCGACGAGGCCGTCGCCTCCCTGGACACGCGGCTGAAGATGAACCCGCCGTTGCGTGCCGAGAGCGACCGCAGGGCGCTCATCGAGGGCCTGCGCGACGGCACCATCGACGCCATCGCCACCGACCACGCCCCCCACGCGCGTGACGAGAAGGAGGTGGCCTTCGAGCAGGCGCCCATGGGCACCACGGGCCTCGAGACGGCGTTCGCCGCGTTGTACACCGAGCTGGTGGTCCCGGGGGTGCTGCCGTTGGGCCTGATCGTCGAGAAGCTCAGCGCGGCTGCGCAGCCCTTCGCGCTGCCCGTCCCGCGCATCGCGACCGGCGAGGCCGCCAACCTGACGCTCGTGGACCTCGACGCGCGGTGGACCGTCGGCGAGCACGGCTACGAGAGCCGCAGCGACAACTGCGCCTTCGCCGGTCGAGCTTTGCTCGGCCGGGTCCTGATGACCGTCGCGGCAGGAAGCGTCGTCTATCGGGAGCGCGCGTTCGCGTTGAGCGCGGCATGAGCGCCTACGTGCTTCTCGAGGACGGCACCCGCTTCGACGGCGACGCCTGCGGCGCGCCGGGCGCGGCGACCGGCGAGGTCGTGTTCACGACCGGCATGTCGGGCTACCAGGAGTCGGTGACCGACCCGTCGTTCGCCGGCCAGGTCATCACGTTCACCTACCCACACATCGGCAACTACGGGGTCAGCGCGGCGGCGATGGAGTCCGACCGGGTCTGGGCCCGTGCGGTGATCATGCGCGAGGCGGTCGACGCCGCGGACGCGCCGAGCGCACAGGGAGGCTGGCTGGCCTGGCTGCGCGAGTGCGGGATCCCCGCCATCAGCGGCGTGGACACCCGCGCGCTGGTGCGCCACATCCGCGACGCGGGCTCCATGCGCGGTGGGGTGTTCCCGGGCGACGTGCCCGAGGGCGAGGCGCTGGAGCGCGTCCGCGCTGAGCCGCCCATGGCCGGCCAGGACCTCGCGCGCGTCGTCACGCCGGCTCGGCTGACCGTCCACGAACCCGAGTCCAACCCAGCCGGCGGCCCCCGCATCGCGGCCATCGACACCGGCATCAAGGCCTCGATCGTGCGCAACCTGGTCCAGCGCGGTGCGACCGTCGAGCTGCACCCGTGCAGCGTGACCGCGCAGGAGCTCCTGGCCCGCGGCGCCGACCTCTTCTTCCTGGCCAACGGCCCCGGCGATCCCGCGGCGCTGGGTCACATCGTGGCCACGGTGCGCGAGCTGGTCGGCAGGGCGCCGGTGTGGGGGATCTGCCTGGGCCATCAGCTCCTGTGCCAGGCCGTGGGGCTGGCGACCCACAAGCTGCCATTCGGCCACCGCGGCGCCAACCACCCCGTGAAGGACCTGACGACGGGCAGGATCGAGATCACCTCGCAGAACCACGGCTTCGCGGTCACGCCGCCCGGAGGCGCGGCTCGGTTGGACACGGGGAAGGCGGTGAGATGGGAGACCGACTTCGGCGCGGCGGAGCTGACCCATGTGAACCTCTACGACCGCACCGTCGAGGGGCTCACGCTGCTCGACGTGCCCGCGTCGACGGTCCAGTACCACCCCGAGGCGGGCCCGGGTCCCAACGACTCCCTGTACCTGTTCGACCGGTTCCTGGACGCGGCAGCGCATGCCCAGGCGTAGCGACATCCAGCGCATCCTCATCCTCGGCTCGGGCCCGATCGTGATCGGCCAGGCGGCCGAGTTCGACTACTCCGGCGTGCAGGCCTGCAAGGTCCTGCGCGAGGAGGGCTACGAGGTCGTCCTGGTCAACTCCAACCCGGCCACGATCATGACCGACCCCGAGTTCGCCGACGCGACGTACATCGAGCCGCTCGAGGCGGGCACTGTCGCGCGGGTCATCGAGCGCGAGCGCCCCGAGGCGCTGCTGCCCACGCTGGGCGGCCAGACCGCGCTCAACCTGGCCAAGGCCCTCCACGAGGACGGCACGCTGGAGCGCTTCGGCGTCGAGCTGATCGGGGCCACCTACGAGGCCATCGCCACCGCCGAGGACCGCGACCTCTTCGGCCGCGCCATGGCGCGCGCCGGGCTGAAGATGCCCGCAAGCGCCATCGCCACCACCATCGGGCAGGCCACCGACGCGCTCGTCGACCTCGGCCTGCCCTGCATCGTGCGCCCCGCCTACACCCTGGGCGGCCGGGGCGGTGGGGTTGCCAGGACGGCGCAGCAGTTCCGGCGCATCGTGCGCCGTGGGATAGACGCCAGCCCCATCGGCCAGGTGCTGCTCGACCAGTCGGTGCTGGGCTGGGGCGAGTTCGAGCTCGAGGTCATGCGCGACCACAACGACAACTGCGTGATCGTCTGCTCGATCGAGAACATCGACCCGATGGGGGTGCACACCGGCGACAGCGTCACCGTCGCGCCCCAGCAGACGCTCCCCGACCGCCTCTACCAGCGCATGCGCGACCAGGCCATGGCCGTCATCCGCGCGGTCGGCGTGGAGACCGGCGGCTCCAACGTGCAGTTCGCCGTCGACCCGGCGACCGAGGAGATCCTGGTCATCGAGATGAACCCCCGCGTGTCGCGCTCCAGCGCGCTGGCGTCCAAGGCCACCGGGTTCCCGATCGCCAAGATCGCCGCTCGCCTGGCCGTCGGCTACGCGCTGGAGGAGATCGACAACGACATCACCCGGCGCACGCCGGCCAGCTTCGAG
Source organism: Candidatus Siliceabacter maunaloa (assembly GCA_024330185.1). Classification (GTDB taxonomy): domain Bacteria; phylum Actinomycetota; class Thermoleophilia; order Solirubrobacterales; family Solirubrobacteraceae; genus Siliceabacter; species Siliceabacter maunaloa. The sequence continues at coordinate 5,991 of JANDLV010000043.1, read as the reverse complement.
CCGGCCATCGACTACGTGGTGGTCAAGTGGCCGCGCTTCGCCTTCGAGAAGTTCGCCGGGGTGGAGAGCGAGCTGACCACGCACATGAAGAGCGTGGGCGAGGTCATGGCCATCGGGCGCACCTTCGGCCAGGCCTTCGCCAAGGCCATGCGCTCGCGCGAGCTGGACACCGAGGCCGACCTGGGCGGCGACCTGCTCGAGCGCCTGGAACGCCCGGCGCCGGATCGCTACGACGTGGCGCTGGAGGCCCTGCGCCGCGGGGCCCCGGTGGACGAGCTCCACGCGCGCACCCGAATCGACCCGTGGTTCCTGCGCGAGCTGGCCGCGCTGGCCGCCGATCCGCAGGCGCCCTTCGCGGGGGAGCGCTCCTTCAAGGCGGTGGACACCTGCGCCGCGGAGTTCGAGGCCCAGACCCCGTACTACTACTCGGGCTGGGAGCGCCGCCAGGCCCACGAGGTAGTTCGTGGCGACCGGGCCTCCGTGTGCATCCTGGGCTCGGGGCCCAACCGCATCGGCCAGGGCATCGAGTTCGACTACTGCTGCGTGCACGCCGCGATGACCGTGCGCGCCTCGGGGCGCGACGCGGTGATGATCAACTGCAACCCCGAGACGGTCTCCACCGACTACGACACCTCCGATCGCCTCTACTTCGAGCCGCTCACGCTGGAGGACGTGCTCGGGGTGCTGGAGGTCGAGCGGCCCGAGGGCGTGATCGTCCAGTTCGGCGGCCAGACGCCGCTCAAGCTGGCCGCGGGCCTGGAGGCCGCCGGCGTGGCGCTGCTGGGCACCAGCGTGGACTCGATCGACCTGGCCGAGGACCGCGGGCGCTTCGGCGTCCTGCTGGAGCGCCTGGGCTACGCGGCGCCGCCCTACGCGACGGCCCGTGGCCTGGACGAGGCGCTGGCCGCCAGCGAGCGCGTCGGCTTCCCCCTGCTCGTGCGGCCCTCCTACGTGCTGGGCGGACGGGCGATGGAGATCGTCTACTCGCGCGAGGGGCTGGAGGTCTACCTGCGCAGGGAGGGCCACGGAGAGGGCGGGCGAAGTCCATCCGGTCTCGGCCGCCCGGAGGGCCGCCTCGCTTCGCTCGCGCTCCGTCAGGGAGACGCGGGGCCGGATGCCCCGCGGAGCACCATCTTCCTCGACCGCTTCCTGGAGAACGCGATCGAGGTCGACGTCGACGCGCTGTGTGACGGCGAGGACGTGTGGGTCGGCGGGATCATGCAGCACGTCGAGGAGGCCGGGATCCACTCGGGCGACTCGGCCTGCGTGCTGCCCCCGCACTCGCTGGGCGGCGAGATGCTCGAGCGCATCCGCGAGCAGACCCGCGGCATCGCACGCGGCCTGCGCGTGATCGGGCTGCTCAACGTGCAGTACGCGATCAGCGCCGGGGCGCTGTACGTCATCGAGGCCAACCCACGCGCCTCCCGTACCGTGCCCTTCGTCAGCAAGGCGATCGGCATCCCGCTGGCCAAGATGGCGTGTCGGATCATGCTGGGCGAGCGCATCGCCGACCTCCACCTTCCCGACGACCCCATGGCGGGCGGCCATGTGGCCGTCAAGGAGGCGGTGCTGCCCTTCGACCGCTTCGAGGGCGCCGACGTGCTGCTTGGCCCCGAGATGCGCTCCACCGGCGAGGTCATGGGCCTGGCCGGCGACTTCCCCACCGCCTTCGCCAAGGCGCAGGCGGCGGCGGGCTGCGCACTGCCGCTGGAGGGCCGCGCGTTCATCACGGTGACCGACGACGACAAGCCGGGGGCCGTGGCCATCGCCTCGATGCTCCACGACGCCGGGCTGAAGATCGTCGCCACGCAGGGAACCGCCGAGGCCGTCCAGCGCATGGGCATCCCGTGCGAGGTCATCAACAAGCTCGGGGAGGGCTCACCCCATGTCGTCGATCTGATCGAGGACGGCGACGTCGGCCTGGTCGTCAACACCCCCACGGGCTCGGGCGCGCGCACCGACGGCTGGGAGATCCGCGGTGCGGCGATCGCCCGCGGCGTGCCGTGCCTGACCACCGTCTCGGGTGGCCTGGCCGCGGCCCGCGCGATCGCCGGCGCCCACCGCGCGCAGACGACGGTGACCTCGCTGCAGGACGTGCACGGCACCCGCCGCCTCCCGGCAAGGAGCACGCGCCCGGCGAAGGCGGGTTGAGATTATGGGAACCGGCTGCAAACCGCCCACTTGTCGCCGGCTTGTGACGCTTGGTAGCCCAAAATCCCTGCAAATCACGAGGTAGGGGTAAAGCAGGGTGAAGAAACCTCGACCTCAGGTGAAGGTCGAGGCGAATTTCCCCCGGCGCCCCCCGCGGCCGCGATCAGACTGTAGACTCGCGCCCTCGATGGCGCCGGCCGAGCACACGCTGACCAAGCAGTCGGCGGCCCCCGAGAGGTCGCTCACCCAGCGCAGGGATGCGCTGCAGAAGGGCAACGAGGTGCGGTCGAAGCGTGCCCGCCTCAAGCGCGACCTCAAGGCGGGTCGCGTCACGATCTCCCCGTACCTGCTCACCCCGCCCGACTGGCTGGAGACCGCCAAGGTCGCCGACATGCTCCTGGCGATCCCAAAGTACGGGCGTGTGAAGGTCGACAGGGCCCTCACCCAGACCCGGATCTCGCCGAGCAAGAAGATCGGCGGGCTCTCGCCGCGTCAGCGGACCGAGCTCGTCGCGCACCTCCAGCACCGCCGCTAGCCCCACCATGGCTGCGGTCCTCGTGGTGACCGGCCCCTCGGGCGTCGGCAAGGGGACGCTCATCGAGAACCTGCGCCAGCGCGTGCCCGAGCTCGAGCTCAGCGTCTCGGCCACCACCCGCCGTCCGCGGCCGGGGGAGACCCACGGCGTCGACTACTGGTTCCTGACCGACGAGGAGTTCGAGCGTCGCGCGGCCGCCGGCGAGTTCGTCGAGCACGCCGCCTACTCGGGCCGGCGCTACGGCACCCTGCGCACCGAGCTGGACGAGCGCGTCGAGCGCGGCGTGCCGGTCGTGCTGGAGATCGAGCTGCAGGGGGCCCGCCAGGTGCGGCGCACGATGCCCGCGGCCGTGCAGGTCTTCATCGCGCCGCCGTCCTTCGAGGCACTGCGCACGCGCCTGGTGGGCCGCGGCGATACCGAGACCATGGCCCATCTGGACGCGCGGCTGCAGACGGCCCGCGAGGAGCTCGCCGCCCAGGACGAGTTCGCGGAGGTCGTGGTCAACGACCGCCTCGAGGAGGCCGTGGCGGCACTGGAGGCCGTCGTGCGGCGAGGGGTGCTGAAGGCGAAAGGTGACGCCGCCTGAGGCGGGCCCGGGCGGGGACGGGCTTCCCCGTACCATCACCCCATGATCAATCCCCGCATCGACAAGCTGCTCTCCCAGGTCGATTCCAACTACGCCTCGGTGATCGTCGCAGCGAAGCGCGCGCGGCAGATCAACTCCTACTACCACAACCTCGGCGAAGGGACGTTCGACGAGTTCCCCCCGCCGATGGTCGAGAGCCCGTCCAAGAACTACCTCACCATCGCGCTGGAAGAGGTCGCGGGCGGGAAGATCAAGTACGAGTACCGCTAGGCGTCGCGTCGCCCGCCCGGGGGAGCCGACGACGTGGCCCGGATCCTGCTCGGCGTCAGCGGCGGCATCGCCGCCTACAAGGCGCTGGAGCTGGTGCGCCTGGCCACCGCGGCCGGGCACAGCGTGCGGGCCGTGCAGACGCCGACCGCGCAGCGCTTCGTCGGCGCCGCCTCCTTCGCGGCGCTTACCGGCGCTGCGGTCCTCGTTGACGAGTTCGAGCACGATCCCGCCCGTGGGGCCTTCCCCGGCCAGGCGCCACCCGGCCACGATCCGATCGGCCACCTGGAGCTGGTGCGCAACGCCGACGCCTACCTCGTCGCGCCGGCCTCGGCCAACACGCTGGCCAAGCTCGCCCACGGGCTGGCCGACAACCTGCTGACCAGCGCCGCGCTGGCCGCGCGCTGCCCGCTCGTGGTGGCCCCGGCCATGAACGACGCCATGTGGGACGGTCCCGCGACCCGGGCCAACGTCGAGACGCTGCGTGCCCGCGGGGTCACCGTCCTCGAGCCGGGCACCGGACGGCTGGCCTCCGAGGGCGAGTGGGGCGCGGGCCGCCTGCCCGAGCCCGCCGAGCTCCTGGGCGCTGTCGAGGCGGTGCTCTGCGGTCCCGCGGCCCAGGGCCCCGAGCGCCACCTGCTGGGCCTGCACGTGCTCGTCACCGCCGGGGGCACACGCGAGCCGATCGACGCGGTGCGCTACGTGGGCAACCGCTCCTCGGGGCGCATGGGCCTCGCGCTGGCCGCAGCGGCGGCCGACCGTGGCTCGACGGTGACCTGCGTGGCGGCCAACGTCGCGCTGGAGCGCGACCCCCGGGTGACCTACGTGGACGTTCAGACCGCGGCACAGCTCCACGAGGCCTGCGCGGCGGCGTTCGCCGCGGCCGACGTCCTGCTCATGGCCGCCGCAGTGGCCGACTTCCGCCCCGCCGAGCCCGTGCCGGGCAAGGTCAAGAAGGCCGGGCGCGCCGCGCTGACGGTGGACATGGAGCCCACAGTCGACGTGCTGGGGGCGCTGGCCGCCCGGCGGCGGCCCGGCCAGACGCTCGTGGGCTTCGCGGCCGAGCACGGCGATGGCGCCGTCGGCCGGGCGCGCGAGAAGCGCGAGCAAAAGGGCGTCGACGCGGTGGTGGTCAACGACGTCTCGCGGCCGGGCATCGGCTTCGACGCGGCGGCCAACGAGGTGACGGTGGTCACCGCGGACGGCGAGCGCCACGTGGCCCGGGCCGACAAGGCCGCGGTGGCCGAAGCGGTGCTCGAGGAGGTCGTGCGCCTGCGCGGGACGCCGGTGTCGCCGGCCGCGGGCGGGGCGGATGCGACGGGTGGGGTGGGTGGGGTTGGCGGGGCCCCATGAGCGTGCGCGAGCCCATGTCCACCGGGGGCCGTCTCACCGCCGCGCAGTCGGAGGCCGCCACCGAGCTGGCCGCGCGCCTGGCCCGCAGCGTGCGCCGCGCCGTCGAGGTCAGCGACGCCACCCTCGAGCAGCTCATCAACGCCCTGGTCGCCGAGGGCCACGTGCTCGTCGAGGACCTGCCCGGGGTGGGGAAGACCACCCTTGCCCGAGCGCTGGCCCGCTCGCTGGACCTGGAGTTCGCCCGCCTGCAGTGCACGGCCGACCTGCTGCCCGCCGACCTGGTGGGCACCAACATCTTCAACCAGCGCGAGGGGCGCTTCGAGTTCCGCCCCGGCCCCGTGTTCGCCAACGTCGTGCTCGTCGACGAGGTCAACCGCGCGTCGCCCAAGACGCAGTCGGGCCTGCTGGAGTGCATGCAGGAGCGCCGGGTGACCGTCGACGGCCACACCCACGAGCTGGCCCGCCCCTTCCTGGTGCTTGCCACCCAGAACCCCGTGGAGTTCGAGGGCACCTACCCGCTGCCCGAGGCGCAGGTCGACCGCTTCATGGTGCGCATCTCGCTCGGCTATCCCAGCGCTGAGGCCGAGGTTCACATGCTCGGCCTCCACGACGCCCGCGACCTCACCGAGCAGCTCGAGCCGGTGGCCGACGCGGCCTCGGTCCTGGCCGCCCAGGACGCCGCCCGGCAGGTGCGCGCCGCGGAGCCGCTGCGCCGGTACGTCGTCGCGCTGCTCGCCCACACCCGCGAGGACGCGCGCGTGGAGCTGGGTGCCTCCCCGCGCGCCGGTCTCCTGCTCCTGCGCGCCGCCAAGGCACGGGCGCTGCTGCGTGGCCGCGACCACGCCCTGCCCGACGACGTCCAGGCCCTCGCGGACACCGTGCTGGCCCACCGCATCGTGCTGGAGCCCGAGGCCGTCGAGGCCACGCCGGCCCAGGTCGTCGCCGACGCGCTCGCGGTCACCCCGGCGCTGTGAGGCGGTCGCGCCGAGAGGGCGGGGGCGCGCGGGGCGGGGCGGGCCTCGCCGTCCGCGCGGACGGACTCTCCGCGCCGCCGGCCGCCGGCGCCCGCGCGGGCTCCGTGGCCTATGGCGATCGGCAC
>JANDLV010000042.1 GCA_024330185.1 Candidatus Siliceabacter maunaloa | reverse complement strand
CGGCGTGCCGCCACCGGTCCCGGTGTACTGGGCCTCCTGGGTGCTCGCGGTGCGCCTATCGCCCGAGGACGATGCGCCGGAGCGCTGGGCCTCGCGCGACCCACCATCATCAGACGCGGCGCGCGCCTCACCGCCACCCGTGCTGGTACCCGGGACGCGACGCTCACCGTTCAGATACTGCTGGGGATCATGGGCCCGCCCATTGATGCGCGTCTCGAAATGCAGATGGGGCCCGGTGGAGCGCCCCGTGGAGCCCATCCTGCCGATGGTCTGGCCGATCTCCACGTACGCGCCCTCACGGGCGCTGATGCTCGAAAGATGCGCGTAGCACGTCGAGAACTCCGAGGTGTGACGAACACAGACGATGTTCCCATACGCGCCCTGAGCGCCAGCCTGGGTCACCGTCCCACACAACGCCGCACGAACCGCCGTGCCCGTCGCGTTGGCGATATCCACCCCACCGTGATTGCGCCCATCGCCAAACGTGCTGGTCACCGTGCCCTGCGTCGGCGCGGCCAGCTCACCGGTCGCGCAGCTGCCACCGCCCGAGGTGGACACCTCCTCAGGCTCATCTGCCGCAGGCTCAGGCTCGGGCTCCTCGCGGGGCTCCTTGACGCCGCCCTCGGGGCGCGCACCGCCCTCCCGGGCATCCAGCTCCTCCGTATCCTCTGCCCGGGTGTCGTCGGCCTCGCTGTCGTCGTCATCCGAGGCGGCCGTCTCACGCTGCGGCGCGCGCTCGGCGTCATCCTCGTCGTCCGAAGCGCTGTCGAAGGGGGGCTCGCCCTCGTCGGCCGCGACGACCGCCCTCGTCGCGCGGGGCTCGGCCTCGACCTCGGCCTCGAGCTCGGGCTCCGAAGCGACTTCGGGCTCCGAAGCGACATCGGGCTGCGAAGCGGCATCGCCGGAGACCGAGGCCTGGATGGCCCTGGCCTCAGGCGAACCCTCGGGCACAAACGACACCGCCGAACGAAACAACGCAGTCCACGTCCGCGAATCGACCTCGCCCGTCACCGACAGCCCCACACGACCCTGAAAGCCCTCCACCGCATCCTCGGTCACCGGCCCAAAGACCCCATCGTCATCCACAGCAAGCTTCTGCTGCACCGCGACCACCGCAGAACCCGTGTCACCACTACGCAGAATCGCGTCGCCGGCCCGCACACGCTCAGCCTCGCCGGGCCCACTGTCCTCGCTGGTCGTCGTCCCACCCGAACCGCCCGACTGCGCCGAAGCCAGCGGCACCATCGGCGAAGCCAACAGGGCAGCGCTCAAAGCCAGAGAACTCGCCTTGCGCCGCGGAGCGTGCCTGCGATGCACCACAGCCAACTCACGACGACGACGCGAACGCTCGATCGAGCGTGTCCAGATATCGACACAAGCGAGGTCTCGCTCGGGCGCCTGGTCGGCCGACACGGCCAAGTGGGATGCAAACACGAATGCGTCTCCTAGAGGGATCTTTGCTTGGCCTACGGGGTTAGCTGACGGGCTCGCGCGCAAAGACCGCGCTACACCGCAAAAACACGGCGATTCGCCCCTGTGACCTCAACCGGCCACCTCGGTTCCCCCGATCCAGAACCGCAAGGCGACCCCAGACTCGGCTGACAGAGCGTTATGAAACCGCATATGTCAAGGAGTTGCGCTCTCGGCGCGAGAATTCCTGCCTGGATGGACGGAGCGGCCGACCAGTTGGGCCGAGGAGGCGCGTTCGTGCAAGACGCCTTGCGTTGCTCGGCCGACGGTATAAGGTATCCCTAATGAAGGGGACCCTAACTCCGAAGCACGCGTTGTCCCGCAACTCGTACCGCCCGTGCGAGGGCTGGTCGCAGGCACTGCCGTCTTCGCCGCGCTCACACTGGGAGCCTGCGGCAGCTCCGACGACGGGGGCTCCGAGAGCGCGGAGAACACGACCGTCGACGCCAGGACGCCTGCGCCGACGCGCCCGACGGCGGACGCCCCGAGATCGACGCCCAGCGCCTGGGCCGGGTCACCTTCTACGTGCGCACGCTGGCCGTCCCCGCCCGCCGCGACGTGAGCGACCCCACGACCGCGCAGGGCGGCAGGTCGTTCCAGGAGCTCGGCTGCGCGGCGTGCCACCTGCCCGAGCTCCGGACCGGCCCCAGCGACGTCCCGGCCCTGAACAACCAGGCCATCCGCCCCTACACCGACCTACTGCTGCACGACATGGGCCCCGCCCTGGCCGACCGCCGCCCCGACGGGCTGGCCACCGGATCGGAATGGCGCACCGCACCGTTGTGGGGCATCGGCCTGACCGAGACCGTCAACGACCACACCCGCTTCCTGCACGACGGCCGCGCACGCAACCTCGAAGAGGCGATCCTGTGGCACGACGGCGAGGCCGCCCCTGCCATGGAGCGCTTCCGCGCGCTGCCCCGCGACAAGCGCGAGGGGCTGCTCGCGTTCCTGCGCTCGCTCTGACCTGAGCCGGGCGAGCGGTACTTAGGCTAACCTAACGCCGGTGGCCCTCTCGACCGCCTCGGGCGTGGCGTCGCGGCTCGGCCGCCGAGTGCCGACCACCGCATCATCCACGCCCGCGCTGGTCGCGGGGTGCGTGGCACTGGCCTGCCTGTCGCTCCTGGGCCCCGCTCCCATCGGCTACGACCCGTGGGGCTGGCTTGTGTGGGGGCGGGAGGTGACCCAACTCGCGCTGGACACAACCGGCGGACCGTCCTGGAAGCCGCTGCCGGTGCTCTTCACCACGCTGCTGGCCCCGCTGGGCGACGCGGCCCCGACGCTCTGGCTCATCGTCGCACGGGCGGGAGGCCTGCTCGGGCTGGTGTTCGCCTTCCGCTTGGCCGCACGGTTCGCCGGGCCCTGGGCCGGCGCGCTGGCCTGCCTGGCCCTGCTCCTGACCCCCGACGACGCGTCGCGCTGGGTGCGCTACATGGCCCAGGGCAACATCGAGCCGCTGCTCATCGCCCTGTGCCTGTGGGCGATCGAACGCCACCTCGACGGCCACCGGGGCCAAGCCTTCGCGCTTGGCGTGCTGGCCGCGCTCGCCCGACCCGAGGTCTGGCCCTTCCTCGGGCTGTACGGCGTCTGGCTACTGTGGAGGGACCCGCACGCACGACCGGTGGTGCTCACGCTGGGGCCCCTGGTCGGGCTGCTGTGGTTCGGCGGGGACTGGTGGGGCTCGGGCGACCCGCTCACAGGCGGTGATCGGGCGCGCGTGCTGGGAAGCAGCATCGACCGGACCGTGCTGGCACTCGAGCGTGCCTTCGGCTCCGTGATCCTCCCCGTGTGGGTGGGTGCCGGGGCGGCGATGGCCCTGGCGCTGCGCGACCGTGACCGCGTGCAGCTGGCTCTGGCCGCGGGGGCCCTGGGCTGGATCGCCGTGATCCTCGTCACCACCTTCCAGTTCGGCTTCGCCGCCTCGGCGCGCTTCTTCGCCCCCGCGGCGGCGTTGCTGTGCGTGCTGGCCGGGATCGGCACGGTGCGGCTGGTCACCGCGCTGGACCGGCTCCCCGCGCGAGTCGCGCTCGCCGCCGCCCTGGCCGCGTTGACCGTGCCCTTTGCCGCGGGCCGCGTCGCGGCGCTCGAGACGCAGGCCGTGGAGTCCTCGGCGCGGGGAGCGCTCCTGGGCGGCCTCGACACCGCCGTCGGTCGCGCAGGCGGGCCCGACTCCTTGGCCGGCTGCGGCGCGCTGGCCACCGACCTGCAGTACATCACCGCCCAGCCGGCCCTGGCCTGGCGGCTCGCGGTTCCCATGGACCTAGTCAACTCCCGCATCGGGGAGGGCCCGGGCGTGATCTTCGCGCTGGCCGGCGGCCCCCGGAACGACCGGCTCCGCCGGCCGGACTCGCGTGCACGCGAGCTTGCACGCACCGAGGACTGGGGCGTCTTTGCGATCGGCTGCCCAGATTCTTAGGGCTGCCTAAGCACTAAGGGCGCCCTAACTGTAGTATGCCGCGGCCATGGTGACCCTCTCCGCCGTCGTGCCCGCCACCAACCGGCCGACCACGCTCGTTCGCGCCACCGAGGCCATCGGCCGGGCGACTGCTCCGCCGGACGAGCTGATCGTCGTCAACGACCCGGCGGACCTGTCGGCTGCGGCCGCCCGCAACGCCGGCGCGCTGCGGGCACGAGGCGACGTGGTCGTCTTCGTCGACGCCGATGTCGAGGTCCACCCCGACGCCTTCGTGCGCATCCGCGCGACCTTCGACGCCGACCCGGGGCTGACCGCTGTCTTCGGCTCCTACGACGACACCCCGCGCGCTGCGAGCCCCGTCTCGGCCTTCCGCAACCTGCTGCACCACCACGTGCACCAGACCAGCGGCGGCGCGGCCGAGACGTTCTGGGCCGGCCTGGGCGCCGTACGCCGCGACGCCTTCCTGGCCACCGGGGGCTTCGACGCGGCGCGCTTTCGTCATCCCTCAATCGAGGACATCGAGCTGGGGGCCCGCCTGGCCGCCGGCGGTGCCCGGCTGCGACTCGACCCGGCCATCCAGGGCAAGCACCTGAAGCGTTGGACGCTGCACAGCATGGTGTGGACCGACTTCGCCCGGCGGGGCGTCCCCTGGGTGGGTCTGCAGATGCGCGCCGGACACGCCTCCACGGCGCTCAACTGCGGCTGGCGCCACCGGCTGAGCGCGGCCGCCTGCGTGGCCGGTGGAGCCAGCGTGCTCCTGCGCCGTCCCGCTGGCGTCGTCGCCTCCGCGGCTGCCCTCGTGGCGCTCAACCACGCGTTCTATGCCCTGCTGGCGCACCGCCGGGGGCGCCGCGAGGCGGCCCTGGGCATCGGCCTACACGCCCTGCATCACCTGACCGCGGTCGCGGCCCTCCCGGCAGGGCTCGCAGTCCACGCTCACAACCACCGCGAGCAGCTGGTCGGGCCGCCCCCGCTGCTCCCGCCTTCGCCGGCTCCCGACGCCCACGGCCCGCAAGGCCCCATCGCCGCACTGGCGGCGCGCAACGGCCACGCCGGGCCCGCACGCAACGGCCACGCCGGGCCCGCACGCAACGGCCACGCCGGGCCGGCGCGCAGCGCCACGCCGCCTCCCGATGACAACCCACTGGACGTGCCGGCCGAGCCGGCGTCGCTGACGTGAGCGCGGAGCTGGCGATCGGGCTGGTCGGCTGCGGCCGCCTGGCCCAGGCAGGGTACGTGCCCGCGCTGCGGGCGGCGCACGGCGTGCGGCTGGCCGCCGTGGCCGACCCCGATCCGACGCGACGCGCCCGGGCGGCCGGTGGCGTGGCGAGCTTCGAGAGCGCCGCCGCACTGCTGGAGCAGGGAGCGGTCGACGCGCTCGTCCTGGCCACCCCGGTCACGAGCCACCTCGCCGACGCGCGGGTGGCCGCGGCCGCCGGCGTGCCGGTGCTCGTCGAGAAGCCGCCAGCGCAGGACGCTGACACCGCCGCGGAGCTCTTGGCCCTGGACCCGCAGCCGTGGATCGCGTTCAACCGCCGCTTCGGCGCCGGTCAGCGTGCCGTACGCGCCGCGATCCCCGCGCAGAGCGAGCTCGACCTGCGCCTCGAACTGCTCTACCGGCGGCGTAGCTGGGGGGCGCACACGGTCGGGGACGAGGTGCTGCTCGACCTCGCTCCGCACCTTGTCGATCTCGCCCGCTGGCTGTCAGACGGAGAGGTCACCGGGGTCCGCAACGCCGCGGTCACGCACCAACGGGCGAGGTTCGCCCTCGAGCTCCAGCACGGCCGGGCGCAGGTGACCTGCGCGGCCGATCGAGCGCACCGCGAGCGCGTGGAGGCCCGCGACGCGAGCGGGCGTGTCATGGCCAGCCACAACGAAGGAGGCCTCGTGACCGGGGTACGCGCCCGCCTCGCCGGAGGCCACCGCCCCCACCCGCTCGTCGCGTCGCTGACCGCCCAGCTCGAGGCGTTTGCCATCGCCATCAGCGGCGGGGAGGGGCATGGGCTGGCCACCGCCGCCGACGGGCACGCTGTCATGGCCGTGGTCGACGCCGTGCGCGCGTCAGCGGGACAGGCCGGGCGTCAGATCACCGTCGCGGTGGCGGCATAGGCTCGCGACGATGCTGGCGATCCTCCAGTTCGACTCCCCGAGCCTCGGGCTGCTGGGGCGGATGCTCGACGCGGGCCGCCTGCCCGCCGTCGCCGCGCTGCACGACCGCGGGACCTGGCACGAGCTCGAGACCCCGGCGACCCACTTCGCGGCGGGCGCCTTCCACACGCTCTACAGCGGCGCGGAGATCGCCGAGCACGGGCTCTTCTACCCCTTCCAATGGTCGGCGCCCGAGCAGCGCGTGCGCTACATGACCGCCTTCGGGGCGCCACCACCGGTGTGGGAGCGACTCAGCCAGCTGGGACGCAACACGCTGGCCATCGACCCCTACGAGAGCCGGCCGCCCGACGACGCGCCGGCCGGCGTGCTGGTCAGCGGCTGGCAGCTGCGCGACCGGGTGGTCCTCCAGCCCTGGTCCTCACCGCCGGAGGCCCACGGGAGGCTGAAGCGCCTGTTCGGCCCCCCGGTGGCGGTCGAGGAGGTCTTCGGGCGCCACTGCGCAGACGAGCTGCTGGGCCTTCGCCGCCGGCTCCTCGCCGCGCCCGGCCGGGTCGCGGACGCAGCGACCCTGCTGTTGGGCGAGCAGTCCTTCGACCTGGCGTGGCTGACCTTCAACGCCGCACACGTGGCCGGTCATCAGTTCTGGGACCTCTCCCAGCTCGACGCCGACGGCCTGGACGACGGCGCGCGCAACGTGCTCGGTGGGGCGCTGGAGGAGATCTACGAGGCCGTCGACGCCGCCTTCGCCCGCGTGCTCGCCGCGCTGCCCCAGGACGCCGACGTGATCGTGGTCTCTCCGGTCGGGATGGACGTCAACACCAGCCGCGCCGACCTCCTGCCGGAGATGCTCGACGCGGTGCTGCGCGGGGGCGCGCGGCCCGTCGAGGCCACCGGCTCAATCTGGAAGCTGCGCGCCGCGATACCCACCGGACTGCGAGCCAAGGTGGCCGGCGCGCTGCCCGACCGCGTCGCGCTGGCGCTGACCGCGCGACTGGAACTGCGCGGCATGGACTGGAGCGCCACCCGCGCGTTCGCCCAGCCTGCCGACAACCAGGGCTACGTGCGCCTCAACCTGCGCGGCCGGGAGCGCGAGGGAATCGTGGAGCCCGCAGACGCCGACGCGCTGATGAACGAGATCGCCGAGGGACTGAGCGGCTTCCGAGACCTCGACGGCCAGCCGGCGGTCAAGAGCGTCGACCGCGTGCGCGACGCCTTCGGCGACGGCGCGCACGCTGACCGGCTTCCCGACCTGATCGTGCGCTGGAGCGACCGTCCGGCGACGCTGCTGCAGGGGGTGCGCTCCGAGCGCTTCGGCGAGGTGAGCCGCCGCGGCTCGGCCAGCGGACGCTCGGGCAACCACACCGACGGCGACGCCTGGGCCCTCGTGGTGCCCGGCGCCTCCAGCATCCGCGACCCCGGCCGCCCAGCCCGCCTGGTCGACGTCGCGGCCACCGCCGCCGCCCTGGCCGGCGCCGATACGGGCGAGATGGCGGGCGAGCCGCTTCTGCAACGCACCTAGAGGATCGGGCGCTCAGGCTCCGGGCGCACCGCGCCCGCCCGCCGACGTTCGAAGGATCCACCGCGCTCAGCGCGGCCGATCCTTCGATCCTCGCCGCCGGTCGGCGTGGCTCGCGCGCCGCTCGCGCGCCTCGAGCGCCATGCCGACCGCCGTGGCGGCCTGGGCGGCGCACACCAGCGCGCCGGCCCCGGGCCCGGCGGCGAAGCCGCGGCGCACAAGGCCGGCGTAGAAGCGAGGCGACGCGAGGCCGGGCCCACCGGCGCGGTGGAAGCGGTGCGTGCCGCGTCCGTAGCGCACCTGCTGGCGCCAGAAGGCCCGCGGCGAGAGCTCCTGGTGGTGGTCGACGATCGCGGCGGGCGCGTAGGTCAGCGCGTAGCCAGCGGCCAGCAGGCGGGCGCACCAGTCGCGGTCCTCACCCGCGGCCAACGGATAGCGCTCGTCGAAGGGCAGCGCGCCCAGGATCTCGGCGCGGCACGCCAGGTTGCAGGTGGGCGCAAAGCGCAGCCGGCCGGTGGCCGGGTGCAGCGTGGACTCCATAAGGTGGTTGGTGATGGCCTGCGCGGCGGCGGCCGGAGCCCCGGCGAGCCGCGCGTTGCGCGTCGGGCCCGCGGCGGCGTGCGCGCCGGCGGCGATCCGGCCCGCCAGCGCCTCGAGCCAGCCCGGCGCCGGCCGACAGTCGTCGTCGGTGAAGCACAGCACCGGGGCCAGCGCCACCCGTGCGCCGGCGTTGCGCGCGGCCGCCGGCCCACGCCCTTCGCCGCACAGCAGGCGCGCTCGCGGTGCCGTGGCGACAGCGGCGGCGACCGCGCGGGAGTCACGCGACGCGTCGTCGACCACCACGACCTCGAACGAGGCGGCCGTCTGGCGCTCGAGCGCCGCGAGGCAGCGCGCGAGGCGGTCGGGGCGGTCGCGGGTGGGCACGATCACCGAGAGCGCAGGCGCCGAGCTCATGCGACGAGTGCCGCCGCGAGCACGGCGGCCGCGCCGCCCACCGATGCGCCGCCCAGCCGGGCGCCGACCGCGCCGGGCAGCAGCGCCATCGCCACGAGCGCGGAGGTCACCGCGCCGGCCAGCGCCGCGGCGGCGCCGCCGGCCGCCTCCCATGGGGGCACCGCCGCCGCGGCGACGACCGTGAACGCGATCACGCCCGCCAGCGCGCTCCACAGCGTGGCCTGCGGGCGCAGGCGCAGCGCCGCTGCCTGCACGACCAGCGCGTTGACCGGGGCCAGGACGACGAAGGCCAGCGCCGGGGCGAACGCGTCGACGGCCCCCGCGAAGCCTTCGCCGAAGACCAGCGGTACGAGGCGCTCGAGCACCAGCGCCACGACGAGCGCTGCGGGCAGCAGGATCCCGAGCGCCATGCCGGCGAGGCGTCGCAGTACCGCCTCGCCGACATCGGCCTCTCCCTCGGCCAGGCGGGGCAGCGAGACCGTGAAGAGCTGCGCCACCGCATAGGTCGCCGCCAGGGCCACCCCGAGCGCCAGCGCGGCGAAGCCCGTCTGCCCGGCGGAGCCGGCCAGCAGCGCCACGACCACGATGCCCCCGCGGTGGGCCACCTGCACGAGCGCGGCGCCCGCGGCCTGCAGGGTCGCGAAGCGCAGCGCGCCCTGGGGGAGTGCCATCGGCTCGGTCGTGCCACGCAGCAGCGGCGCCACGATGACCACACCCAGCGCGCAGGCGACGATCGAGGAGGCGATGATCGCGGCCAGCGCCCCGGTGGCCCCGAACAGCGGGTGGAGCGCGAGTACCGCCACGACGAGCACCGCGTTCTGCAGCGGCCAGCGAGCGCTCCAGGCGCCCGTGCGCCCCAGCCCGAGACCCGTCTGAAGGGCGAGGGTCGCGACGACGTTCAGGGCGAGGGCGAGCATCACGAGCGCGGTCTCCAGGCCCGGGAACGTGCTGGGGGCCACGAGGACCAGCACGACGGCGCCCACGCCGGCCACCCCGAGCTGCGCCAGGCGGCCCAGGGCCAGGCGCAGACCCAGTGCTCGGGCCAGGGCCTCGCGACGCTGCGGCGCCGCCGCGGGTACGTAGCGGGCCATAAGCGTCGGCCCGCCGAGCACCATGGCCAGCGACCCGAGGGTGACGACGGTCAGCGCCACCGCGAACTGCCCGTAGTCGGCCGGTCCCAGCGCCCGCGGGACGAGGGTGGCCAGCGCGAGCAGGGTGACCATCTCGGCGGCCTTGCCGGCCAGGCTCGCCGCGACCGGCGCACGCACGCTGCGCGCATCGACGGCGGCCGATAGAGGCGATGCGCTCACCGCGGCGACTCCCCCTGCGCGCAGCGGCCCGCGGTCAGCGCTCGCACGCGAGAACGTTGACCGGCCCGTCCACCCAGACGCGGACGCGATCGCCGGCGTGCCACGCGGGGAAGCCGAGGCTGCGGCTGCGCACGCGCAGGCCGCTGGGCAGCTCCAGGCGCACGAGCTGGTCGTGCCCGTAGAAGGAGCGCCCGACGACCAGCGCCTCGGCCGCATGCCCCGGGCCGGCGTCCGTGCCCACGCTCAGCGACTCGGGGCGCAGCACGACCTCGACGCTGCCGCTCAGCGCGCGGTCAGCGGGGAAGCGGCCGAGGCCGCACTCCACGACGCCCTCGGTGGCGATGCCCGGCAGGACGTCGGCGTCGCCCAGGAACTCCGCCACCCAGCGGGTCTCGGGGCGCCCGTAGACCTCCTCGGGGGTGCCGGCCTGCTCGACGCGCCCGGCGCGCATCACGACGACCACGTCGGCCAGCGAAAGCGCCTCCTCCTGGTCGTGGGTGACCAACAGCGCGCTGGCCCCCGCTCGACGCAGGATCGCGGCGACCTCCTCGCGCAGCGTCTCGCGCAGTGCGGTGTCCAGGGAGACGAACGGCTCGTCGAGGAGCACGACCTCGGGCTCGGGCGCGAGCGCCCGAGCCAGGGCGACGCGCTGGCGCTCGCCACCCGACAGCTCGTGCGGGTAGTCGCCGGCACGGTCGGAGAGGCCCACGAGGTCCAGGCACTCCTCCACCCGCCCGGGCCGCGGGCCGCCGAAGGCGAGATTGGCCTGCACGGTGAGGTGCGGGAAGAGGGCGCCGTCCTGGAAGACCATGCCGATGCGCCGGCGGTCGGGCTCCACCCACGTGCCGTCGCCGGCCACGGGCCGGTCGCCGATGTGCACCGTGCCCGCGTCGGGCGCCTCGAAGCCGGCGATCGTACGCAGCAGCGTGGTCTTGCCCGAGCCGCTGGGTCCCAGCAGCGCGACGAGCTCACCGCGGTTGACCCGCAGCGTCGCGCCGGCGACGGCGCGGGTGTCGCCGAACGCCTTCTCGACATCCGCGGCGTGAATGGCGGGTGGGTTCTCGTTCATCGGGGTTCGGCTACCCTAAGTGCCGAGTGCAGCCCCCGCAAACCTAGCGGGCCGGCACCGGCCACACGACAGCAACGCAAGCCCGAGAGGAAGGTAGACAGATGCTCGCAAGCCTGATCCGCCGCCGCTGGCCCCTCGCCTTCGGTGCCGTCCTCCTCGTCGTCGTGGTGCTCGGCGGTGCGATTGCCGCCTCGGGAGGCGGAAACAATGACAAGGCCTCCGATGGCGCAGGCCAAGAGGCACCTGCCCTCCAACAAGCGGGTGAGAGGATCTACGGCGAGGACGTGCCCCTCGGCGGCGATCCGGACGCGCGCGTCGTGGTCTACAACGGCCGCTCGCACTACGGTGACGAGCAGGCCTTCCTGGACTTCGAGGAGGAGACGGGGATCGAGGTGGAGCTGCGCGGCGGCACGGCCCCCGAGCTGTTCGAGCGCCTGCGCCGCGAAGGGGAGGACAGCCCCGCCGACCTGCTGGTGACCACCGACCTGGCCAACCTCTGGCGCGCCGAGGAGGCCGGGCTGCTCGAAGGCGTCGCCACCCCGGCGCTGCGGGAGCACATCCCCGAGCGCCTGCGCGACGACCAGGGCATGTGGTGGGGCATGAGCACGCGCGTGCGCACGCCGGTCGTCTCAACCGACCTGCCCGAGGGGTCGGTGACCGACTACGCCGGCCTGGGCGATCCCCGCTTCAAGGGCCGCACCTGCTTGCGCACCTCCACCAGCGAGTACAACCAGTCGCTGGTCGCCGACATGATCGCCAAGCGCGGCATGGAGGCCACCGAGGCGCTCCTGCGCTCGTGGATGGCCAACGAGCCCGACGTCCTGGGCTCCGACGGAGAGATGCTCGGCGCGATGGCCGGCGGCGACTGCGACGTCGGGCTGAGCAACCATTACTACCTCGGCCGCGCGCTGGACGAGGATCCCGAGTTCCCCGTGCGCCCCGCGTGGGCCGACCAGGACGGCGCGGGCGCGCACACCAACGTCTCGGGCGTGGGCCTGGTGCGCTGGTCCAACACCGACGTCAACGCGGTCCGGCTCATGGAGCACCTCACGGCGCGCGAGTCCCAGGAGGACATCACCTCCCGCAGCGAGTTCGCGGCCAACCCACGGGTACCGCCCGCGCCGCACATCGCCGCCTGGGCCGACGTGAAGACCGACCCGATCGCCGTCGAGGAGGCCGGCCCGCTGCTCGACGAGGCCGTCGCGCTGATGCTCGAGGTCGGGTGGCGTTAGGCAAACGTCGGCGCAGCGGGTCTCTTCGCTTGCCGCGCGTACCCGGCTGGGCCGCGGTCGGCGTGGCGGTCGCCCTCCTGGTGGCCGGGCCACTGCTCGCTCTGCCGGCCAGCTTCGTCGTGGCCGGCGAGGCCTTCGACCAGATCGCCGCGACGCTCCTCCCGCGGGCGCTGGCCAACAGCCTGCTGCTCGCGGTCGGCGTCGGCGTGGGCACCCTGGTCGTCGGGGGAGGGCTGGCCGTGCTCGTCTCGTTCTACGACTTTCCCGGCCGGCGGTGGCTGGACTGGGCGCTGGTGCTGCCCATGGCGATGCCCGCCTACGTGCTGGTCTTCGTCGTGCTCGGCCAGTACGGGCTGGCCAACCCCCTGCAGACCAGCCTCTTCGGCGGCGGCCTCCGGCTTCCCGGCCTCCGCGGACCCGTCGGCGCCATCGTGATCCTCACCGCGGTCCTGTACCCCTACGTCTATCTGCTGGGGCGCAGCGCGTTCCTCGGCCAGTCGCGTCAGGCCATGGACGCCGCACGCAGCCTGGGGCGCACGTACGGGCAGGCGGTGCGCCGCGTCGCGCTTCCCCTCGCCCGCCCGGCGCTGGCCGCGGGGGTGGCGCTGGCCGTCATGGAGACCCTGGCCGACTTCGGCACCGTCGACCTGTTGGGCGTCCAGGCGCTGACCTCGGCGATCTACCGCGTCTGGTACGGCGCCTTCGACCAGGCGGCGGCCCTCCAGCTTGCCACGGTGCTCGTGGGCCTCGCGCTCACCATGGTGGCCTTCGAGCGCCTGCTGCGCGGCCGGGCACGCTACCACCAGGCCCTCTCCCGGGGGGACGCCGTGGTGCCGCTGCGGCTGCGCGGCTGGCGCGGCGGGCTGGCCGCCGCGGCGCCGTGCCTGCTGCTGGCGCTGGTCTTCGTCGTCCCGGTGGTGCAGCTCACCGCCTGGTCGCTGGAGACGATCGTCGACGGCACGCTGGGCACCGAGCTGAGCGACGCCGCACTCAACACGGTGGTGCTTGCGGCGGTGGCGGCAGTCATCGCCGTGGTGACCGCGACGGTCGTGGCCTACGGCCAGCGCGCGCAGCCCTCGCGCACCGGGCGGGTGGCCGCGCGCTTGGCCTCGGTGGGCTATGCCGTGCCGGGCACGGTCGTGGCGGTGGCGGTGTACGTGCCGCTGGTGTGGCTGGATCGTCGGCTGGGCGAGGCCGCCGAGGGCCTGCTCGGGGTGAGCATCGGGCTGCTGTTCACGGGCACGATCCTCGGGCTGGTCCTGGCGTACGTCGTGCGCTTCCACGCCCTCGCCTTCTTCGCCGTCGAGTCACGCATGGGGCGCATCAACCCCAGCCTCGACGACGCCGCCCGCGCGCTGGGGGCCGACCGCGCGCGCGTGCTGGCCGACGTGCACCTGCCGCTGCTGTGGCCGGGGATCCTGACCGCGGCGCTGCTGGTGGTCGTGGAGGTGATGAAGGAGCTGCCGGCCACCGCGCTGCTGCGCCCGCTGGGCGGCGACACGCTGGCCATCACGGTCTGGGAGGCGACCAAGGACGCGCGCTTCGACACCGCGGCGCTGCCCGCGCTGCTCATCGTCGCGGTCGGCCTGCTTCCGGTGATCCTGCTCATCCGCCTCTCGCGCCGGGACGGCTGGTCGTCGGCGGCGGCGGCGCAGCGTACGGGGCCCGATGGCGCACGCTGACGACGACCGGCGCGGCGCGTAGCGTTCCGTCCGCGATGGACGACGCCGATCTCAAGGCGCTGGCCGCGGTCTCCGAGGCCCTGAGCGCCGCGGAGGAGCACCTGGCCGCCGGGGAGGCCACAGCGGCCGGCGAGCGCGTGGACCTCGCCGCCGAGGGCCTGACCGCGCTGCGGGCTCGCTGGCCCTCGCTGAACTCCGCCCAGCGCCGGCTGATCGGCGCCACCGCGGCGCCGCTGCGCGCGCGACTGGACGCCGCCCGGGCCGCGCTGCCGCCCCGCAGCGCGCTGACGCAGGCGCCCTCCCTGGCCGACCCCGAGCAGGAGATCGACCCCGACGCCGTCGGCGCACCTGCCGCCGCGCCGCCCTCCTCGGCGGACGACCCGTGAGGAGGCTCCGCGGGGACTGAGCTGGGAGCGCCACGTTCGGCCATGGTCCATCCGGGCGCCGTGCATGCTCGAATGTGCCCCCGCTGTCCAGGTGTGCTTCCCTCTGTCGGACCTTGCGCCTGCTCGCGCTCCTCGTTCCGTCCGCCGTCCTCGCCGCCGTGGCCGTCCTCTTCGCGGCCGGCCCACTCGCCCCCGGGGTGAGCCTGGCCACAGAGCGGGAGGTCCGCGCCGACGCGCCCCTGCGGTTCGCCACCACCGGCGTGGTCGACGACCTGGTCGTCGAGGTCGACGGGCGCCCGGTGGCCGTGACCCGGAGGGCCGACGGCTGGGAGTCCCGTGGCGGGCTGGCCGACGGTGAGGCGACGGTCAGCGCGCGTGCGGCCGGCCCGGGCGGCATCGTGACCGCCGCCCAGACCTGGACGATGACCGCCGACGGGGAGCCGCCGGAGCTGGAGGTCGATGCCGTGCGCCACACCGACGGCGCCTCAGTGGAGGTCACGGGCACCAGCGAGGCGCAAGCGCGCGTGCGCGTGGACGGCGGTGCGCGCCCGGCGCGCGCCACAGCGGACGGCGACGGCGCCTTCGCCCTCGAGGTCGCCCTGCGCGGCGGCGAGAACCGCCTCGAGGTGGTGGCCGCCGACGCGGCCGGCAACCAGACGACCGACGCCATGCGCATCGTGCGCGACGCCGAACCACCCGAGTTGCAGATCGAGACACCCGACAGCGTCGCCAGCTCCAGCCCCACCATCTCAGTCGCCGCCGACGACACCACGACGGTGACCATCCACGCCGAGCTGGACGGCGAGCGCGTGGGCGACAAGCGCAAGGCTCGCGACGGCGCGGCCGACCTCCCGCTGGGCTGGCTGCCCGACGGCGAGCACGAGGTGACCGTCGTGGCCCGTGACCGCGCCGGCAACGAGGCGCGCGCCGAGCACGCGCTGCTGGTCGACACCACCGAGACCTTCGGCGTGGCCACGCTGTCGGGTGGCGCACGGGGCGACGACGTGCGGACCTTCCTGCGCCTGCTGCGCGAGCACGGCGGCTACGACGGGCCGGTCACCGACACCCTGGGCCCCAACGCGATGGAGGCGGTGCGCGGGTTCCAGGAGCGCCGCGACCTCGCCGTGGACGGCCTCGCCGGCCCGGCGCTGCGCGCGAGCCTGCTGCGCAAACTCGACGCGGGCGTGACGATCGACCGCTCCGCACGAACGCTGACCTTCCTGCGCGGCGAGCACCGCGTCCGTCGCTTCCCCGTGGCCGTGGGCATGAGCGAGTACCCCACGCCGCTGGGCAGCCGCCGGGTCCTCGACAAGCAGGTCGACCCGGTCTGGACGCCGCCCGACTCACCCTGGGCGGCCGAGCTGGACACCATCCCGGCCGGCCCCGGCAACCCGCTGGGCACCCGCTGGATCGGGCTGGGCGGCGCCATCGGGATCCACGGCACCTACGCCGCGAGCAGCATCGGCACCGCCGCCAGCCACGGCTGCATCCGTATGACGATCGACGACGCCGAGTGGCTCTACGAGCAGCTGCCGATGGGCAGCCGCGTGCGCATCACCGCGTAGCCGCTCGACGACTCACATGCACGCCTCGAGCTGCAGCTCGCCGGCGAGCTGCTCGATCTCCTCGTTCTGCTCGAGCTGCTGCAGCTCCATGGTCGCCTGCTGGAGCCGCTGTGGGTCCTCGGACTCGAGCGCCTCGCCCAGCTCGTCGAACGCGCCCGACGCCTGCTCGGTCTGCTCGCCGAACAGCTCCACGTAACGCTCGGCCTGCTCGCCCTCCTCGCCGCCGGGCGTATCGAGGTCCTCGAGGCGCTCTTGCACGCCCTGGAGGGTCTCGTCGGTCCGGTCGAGCAACTCACCGGCCTGCTCGGGCGACGATGGCTCGCCTAGCTCCGCGACCGCCCGCTCGCCCTCCGTGCAGATCTCGGTGGCCTGCTCGCGGAACTCCTCGGGCGAGGCCCCGCCACCCCCACAAGCCACGGCGACGGTCGCGACGGCGATCATCGAGGGGACGGCGAGGAGGCGCGCAAGAATAGTCATGCGGCGAGTCGTACCCGGAGACCCGACGGGCAAGCCCCGATCCCTCTCATCGGACTCATGCGCCGATCCAGCTGATCGCGATGGGCGCGCGTGGTCACGTACCGCAGAACGTGCGGTACGCGCCGAAGCTCGGCGGGGCCGGTTCGGCGTATGGCTCCAGACCGGGTCGTTCGTCGAACGGCCGGGCGAGCACGTCGAGCAGTAGTCGGAACGGTCGTAGGTCGCCGGCACTCGCCGCGGCCAGCGCCTCCTCGACCTGGTGATTGCGCGGGATGTAGACAGGGTTGACCCGGTCCATCGCTTCCGCGATCGCCTGTGGGTCAGACGCCTGGGACGAGAGCTGTGCCTGCCAACGGTCCGCCCACGCGTCGAAGGCGGACGGTTCGGCGAAGAGCGATCGCGCACGTGCGCCATCTCCGAGCACTGACGAGGACAGCACCCTGAAGCACGAGGTGAAGTCGACCCTCTGCGCATGCAGCAGCGCCAGCAGGTCGTCGATCAGCGCCTCATCCTCTCCTTGCCCATCGGCCAGACCCAACTTGGCGCGCATGCCGTGGCCCCAGTACCCGTGATAGCGGTCGGAGAACGACCGCAGCACGTCGGTGGCCGCCGCAACCGCTGTATCGGTCTCGACATT
Organism: Candidatus Siliceabacter maunaloa; assembly: GCA_024330185.1. Classification (GTDB taxonomy): domain Bacteria; phylum Actinomycetota; class Thermoleophilia; order Solirubrobacterales; family Solirubrobacteraceae; genus Siliceabacter; species Siliceabacter maunaloa. The sequence continues at coordinate 14,320 of JANDLV010000042.1, read as the reverse complement.
GAAGAGGGGTAGCAACGTCTCGGCCAACCGCGCCAGGTTCCACTGCGCCATGTGCGGCTGGTTGCCGTATGCGTAGCGGCCACCGTGATCGATCGAGCTGAACACGGTGGCGGGGTCGAAGGCCTCCATGAACGCGCAGGGGCCGTAGTCGATGGTCTCGCCGGAGATCGTCATGTTGTCGGTGTTCATGACGCCGTGGATGAACCCGACGAGCATCCAGCCTGCGACCAGCGACGCCTGGGCGTCGACGACGCCCTCGAAGAACGCGAGATAGGGGTTCTCCGCCTCGGCCGCGTGGGGGTGGTGACGTGCGATCGCGTGGTCGGCGAGGCGCCGCACGAGCGTGGGGTCATCGTGCGCTGCCGCGTACTGGAACGTGCCGACGCGGAGATGGCTCGCCGCGACACGGGTGAGCACCGCGCCGGGCAGCATCGTCTCCCGCGCGACCTGATCGCTGGTCGCCACCACAGCGAGCGCCCGGGTGGTGGGGATGCGCAGCGCATGCATCGCCTCGCCGAGCACATACTCGCGCAGCATCGGGCCGACCGCTGCCTTCCCATCACCACCGCGTGCGAACGGCGTGCGACCCGAGCCCTTCAGGTGCAGATCGCGACGGCGTCCGTGGACGTCGAGCACCTCGCCGAGCAGGAGCGCTCGGCCATCGCCGAGGCGGGGCGAGAACCCACCGAACTGATGGCCGGCGTAGGCCTGCGCCACCGGCGACGCCCCGTCGGGCGTGGCGTTGCCTACGAGGACGGCGACGCCGTCAGGTGCCTTCAGCGCATCGGCGTCGGCGCCCAGCTCTGAGGCCAGCTCCTCGTTGAAGGCCAACAGCCGGGGCGCCGGCGCCGGTGTCGCCTGCCACGGCTCGTACAGGCCCTCCAGCTCACGAACATAGGAGTTGTCCAACGCGAACAGCGGCCGGGCAGCGACACTCATGCACTCGAGGCTAACGGGCCGGTCGCCCGGCCTGACGTCGAGCCTCAACTACCCACGGCGCGGCCCCTCGGTGCTGCTCAGGAAGCCGGCGCCGGCTGCTGCTCGCCCACCCAGGCGTCCATCTCACGCCATCGGTGCAGGAGCCACTCGATCTGCGCAGCGCGTTCGCGCGGCAGCGCCTCCGCGGGCTCCCGCCAGAGGCGAACGTGGATGACCTGCCGGCGCGGCAGGTCGCGCCACACCTCGCGCAGCCCGACCGGGAAGCCGGCGTGGCCGAGCACGACCACGTCGGCGCCAGGGGCCGCGCCGATCGCCGCCAGTGTGCCCCCCGGCCGCGGCGGGCTGACGTGCGCCATCGCGCGTGCTGACGCGACCCACTCGTCGTGGCCGCCTTCCTGCAGGCGCGCGATCGCCCGCTCGCGAGCGGCGTGGGAGAAGTTCGCACCCTCGGGGAAGATCACCAGCGCGTCGTTGTCGTTGAGGCCCGCGGCGAGCGCCGCGATGCCGCCCTCGACGTCCCCGCCGCGAGGATCGACGAAGCGGTTGGGCAGGCGCCCGCCGAGCAGATCGATGAGCGGATCGAGACGCAGGCGCTCGTGCAGCACGATGCGCGGCCCACGGCGGTGGGGGCAGAGCAGCTCGAAGAGCACGAGCAGCGTGTCGCCCTCCCCCGCGTGGCGGCCCAGCACGATCACCGGACGGTTCTTCGCTGCGAGCACCGCCCCGGCGGCGTGCGACTCGCTGACCCGGACCTCGACCCGCGCGAGCCGGACGACGTCGCGAAAGACGCCACCGACGAACCACGCCATGAGCTCATAGAGGCGCCGGCGCTCGTGCTCCGACGTCGCGGTGCGCCGCATCCCACCGGCGACCCACAGACCGAAGCACGCCACGAGGACCGCGGCGTGGCGTGAGACGAACGCCAACATCACGAGTGCCGCGCGCAGCGGGCGCCAACCGCCGAAGAACGGCGAGAGCAGCGCGGCGAGGACGACGAGGACCGGAGAGATCAGAAGGGTCACGAGCTCGAGCACGAGCACGAGCGGGAGGAGGACCAGCCGGCGCACGACCTTCGGCGGCACGGGCACCTAGGAGGCCGCGCCCACCGACCGCGGCTGGTGGTCCCCCTCGTCGAGGAAGCGCGCCGAGGCGTCGTAGGCGCGCTCGATGTGGCGGGGGATGCGCGCCGTGTCGCGAGAGCGCAGCACCGACAGGTCCGCCCCCGCCGGGACACGGGCGGGCTGGCCGGTCGGCATCACGTGGACCTCGATGTCGGCGGGCACCGCGGCGAGATCGCCGTGGTAGCGATGGCGGCGCGCGATCTCGAACGCGACGAGGCCGACCTCCCACGGCCACCGCGGGACATTCAGCGGCCGATCGACGCGGCCGACATGCATCACGTAGATGCGTCGGGCGCCCAGTGCGATCGCCCGGCTCACCGGTATCGAGTTCACGATGCCGCCGTCGAGGAAGTGCTCGTCACCGATGCGCACCGGCGCCAGCAGCCCCGGAACCGCGCACGACGCGAGCACGGCGTCGACGAGCGGGCCGTCGGAGAACCAGCGCTCCGACGCTGTCTCGATGCACGCGGCCACGCACCCGAAGGGCACGGCGAGATCCTCGATGCGCTCGACGGGCAGCGCCTCGGTCAGCAGGCTGCGCAGCGGGGAGGCGTCGTGGAGATGCGTGCGCGACCGAGCGAGCGTGCCGAGCCGCCGCAGCGCCGAGCCGCCGAACACGTCCCCGCCCTCGAACGCCGACCACGTCTCCGCGAGTCGCGCCACCGAGCGCGTCGACGGCTCCGCGGCGACAGCGGCGCCGTTGATCGCCCCGATCGACGTCCCCAGCACGACATCGGGGACGATCCCGCGCTCCAGGAGTGCCCGGAGCATCCCCACCTCATGCGCCCCGAGAGGCCCGCCGCCGCCCAGGACGAAGGCCGTGTGCGGGCGAGCGTCGGGCACGGGCCGAAGGCTAGGGAGGCCGGGCGGCCGCCGGGAGCCCGGCCGGCTGGCATCCACAGCGGGCGGGTACGCGAAGGTGGGAGTGTTCATGGCCGTGTACGTCGATGACTTCCGTGTCCCGTGGCGTGACGAGAAGTGGTCGCACCTGCTCGCCGACACGGCCGGGGAGCTGCATGCCTTCGCGGCGCGTCTGGGCCTCCAGCGCCGGCACTTCCAGCATGAGCCGGCGCGGCCTTGGAAGGACCATTACGACGTGCCGGAGGCCAAGCGCCGGCAGGCGATCGGGCTGGGAGCCAGGCCCATCTCCTTCGGAGAGGCTGCGCAGATCCTGCGCGCGCGCCGACAGGCCCTGCGAGAGGTGCCCACGTCGTCGCGAAGCTCCGCGCCCAGGGTTGCGCCAGGCGGACGCGATCGAGAGAGCTGACGCTACCGCGCCCAGCCGGCGATCTCCTTGGCCAGGGCCTCGCCGGCGAGTGCGACGATGTCGGCGTGGCCGACGCCGGGGAAGGTCCGGATCCGCTTGGGCTGCGGCGCGGCCTCGAAAAGGTCCCTGGCGTGGGAGACGGGCACGACGTCGTCGCCCTCTCCGTGAAGGAGCAGCAGCGGGGCGCGCAGATCGCCGATGCGCCGCAGGCTCGGGTAGGCGTCGGGGACCAGCGCCCGGGGGATGAACGGATAGTGCAGGCGGGCCATCGCGCGGACGCTGGTGAACGTCGAGAGCAGCACGAGCCCCGCCGGCGGGTGGGCGAGCGCGAGCTCGACGGCGACGGCACCGCCCAGCGACTCGCCGAGCAGAAGCACCCGCGAGGCCTGCACCCCGGGCTGGGCCAGCAGCCAGGCCAGCGCGGCGCGCGCATCGAGGTAGGTGCCCTGCTCGCTGGGTCTGCCGCTGCTGCGTCCGTAGCCGCGGTAGTCGAACAGCATCACGTCGAACCCGGCGGCCGTGAGCAGGGCGGCGAAGGGGACGCGGTCGCCGACGTTGCCGCCGTTGCCGTGGCACAGCAGCACGTGACCGATCGGCTCGCCACGCGCATCGAGTCGCCAGCCGTGCAGCCGCTCGCCGTCCTCGGTGTCCAGCGCGAGCTCGTGGTGGGACAGCCCGGCCTGCGCGGGCGTCTGCTCGATCGCCCGGGAGGGGAAGAACAGCAGCGAGTGCAGCAGCGCGCGAATCACCACGCGGGGGTTGGTGCTGTCATGCGCGCGTGGAACCCACATCAGCCCCGGGCCGCCACCTGACGATCGCTGCCGGTTGCGCCCGCAGCGGTGACCGCAGCGCGCCGCGGCGACCCAGCAACCATGTCGCCAGGAGCGCCGCGAGCTCGTCGTTCACGCCCGGGGTGTCGGGCAGCAGCAGCCAGTCGCGGTAGCGCTCGACCGCCTCCTCGACCGTGGCAAAGCGCCTGCGGTTGACGATCTCCACGACCTTGACCTGCGGCGCGATGCCGAGCTCGTGCAGGACGGCGAGCGCATCGAGGTAGCTGGGGCCCGGCGTGCGCGGCGCGCCGTGGAAGTGGCGCCACAGGGGGTCAAGGACGGCGTCGGCGCTGTATGCGCCCAGATAGAGCAATACGTGATCGCGAGCTGCGGCGTCGAGCTTGCCGACGAAGCGGCGGGCATCGGGCACGAGCGTCAAGACGAAGGCCGAGAAGACCACGTCGGCGACCTGCGTGACGGCCTGCTCCCAGGTGCCCTGCACCGTGGTGACGTTCGTGACGCCGGCCTGCTCGGCGTCACGTCCCAGGATCGCGAGCATCCCGGCGCTGGGGTCGACCGCCGTGACGTGCCCCACGCCTCCCGCCAGCCCAAGCGCGAAGCGGCCCGTCCCGGCGCCGACGTCGATCGCCGTGGTGCCCCGATCGCTCAGGCGGCGCAACGCCCGTAGAAACGGATCGTCCTCGATGTCCGTGGTCTTCACGTGGGCGGCGTAACGGTCCGCGCGGCGGTCCCAGAACGCGCCACTGAACGACCCGCGGCCGGGCGATAGGCGCTCGACCTCGTCGAGACGGTCCGTCACCAGTCGGTGCCATCGCGCCGCAGCCGGGTTGTCGTCACTCGACATCAGCGATCAGCTCCTCCGCACCCAACGGTCAGAGCCTCGCACACGACCAGCTCCGCTGAGGCGATGCCACCCAACCGGTCGCACCTCATCGCGCGCGACTGCTGGTCACGCGAACCCGACCTTCGCCGGCGCGTCGAGAGCCTCCCCGCGCGCCAGCGCGTAGAGCTCGGCGAGGGTCGCCGCACCCTCGACGCGCGCGTCGGCGCCCCGTGCGGCCAGCCAGTCGCGCGCCTCCGGCGCCGGAAGCGGCCCGAACTCGACCTGCGCCCACGTGCGCCCGGGCCGTGCGACGGCCGGGTGCAGCTGGACGAGCGGGTCGTTGGTCGTGACGAGGACCAGCGCCTTGAGCCCGAGGCCCGTAAGTCCGTCGGTGAGGTTCAGCAGCCGCGAGACCGCGTGCGCGCCCGATCGCTGGCGCGCGTCGACGCCGAGCAGCTCGCCGGCGTCCTCGAGCACGAACAGCCGCCAGCGGTCGCGGGCCTCGCCGTCGTCGCGCAGCGCCGACACGAGGTAGCCGGCGCCGTCACCGAGGAACGTCTCGGGGTCCAGCAGCACGTGCACGTCGCACCACGCGCTCCACTCGCGCGCGAGCGTGCGCAGTGCGTGCGTCTTGCCGGTTCCGGGAGCGCCGTGCCAGAGCAGCAGGCCGCCGGCGCCGGGCTGCGTCGCGGCCACGAGGTCGTCGAGCGCCCGCGCGGACCCGGCCGCGTAGTTCTCGCGCAGCGCGGTCCACGGCTGCGCGGGGATGCGCCGGCGCGTCTTGTTGGGCCGTCCGTAGTCCTGCGACCACAGCGAGAGCACGACCGAGTCCTGCGGCGGCGCGGGCGCGCGCAGGCAGTCGGCCAGGGAGGCGGCGAGCGTGTCGAGCAGGTCGGCGGTCCGCGTGGCCAGCCACAGATGGCCCTGCCCGTCGCACGCGCTGACGTGGACGAGCGAGTCCTCGTCGACGGCGAGCACGACGCTGAAGTCATGGCCGAAGCCCTCCTGGGCGAGCACGACGTCGCCCAGCGGGCGGACCGCCGCGAGCGACAGGTCGCCGACCGCGAGGGCGACCTTGCGCTGGTGGCGCAGGCCGGCGCGCATGGCGGCGCCGGTGAACACGGCGCCGCCGATCCACGCCGAGCCGCCGCGCAGATCCCAGGTGATGGCGACGCGGTCCAGGCCGGGGCCGCTCGCGTTGCGCTCCATGCCTGACGGGTCGCCGTGAGACGGCCGATCCTGACCGTCAGGATCGCCTTGGCCACTGCGACACTTCCCGCGTGTCCGACTCGTTCGACCGTCTCAGAGAGGAGGAGCTGATCACCCTCTTCCTGCGCCACCGCGAAGCCGATCCGGCCCGCGGGGAGGCGCTGTGGTGGGAGCTCGTCGGCCGTGCCCTGGACCGGGTGCGCGCCACCGTGGCCACCTTCCGCTGGTCGCCCAAGGGCCACGACCTGCGGATCGACCTCTCCGAGCGCGAGGACGTCGTGTCCAAGGCGCTCGTGCGCCTGTACGCGGCCCGCGTCAACTTCGAGGGGCCCAACCTCGCGGTCTTCCGGGTCTACACGGTCAGCACCGTCAAACATGCCTGCATGGACCACCTGCGCCAGACGATGAACCGCGAGAAGCACGAGCGCGGCTCGATCGACGAGCGCACCGAGGAGGGCGACGAGCGCGGGCCGCTCGACGCCGCCCTGGGCCGCGTGGCGGAGATCGAGGCCGCGCAGGGCCATGAGCGCCAGGAGGCCGACTGGATCCTCCACGAGGCGCTCGATCGGATCGGCAACGACAGCTACCGCGAGGTGCTGGCGCTCACCCTGGACGGCATGACCGACACGGAGATCGCCGCACAGCTCGCCATCGAGATCAACAACGTCCAGGCCCGCCGTTCGCGCGGGCTCAAGGCACTGACAGAGAAGCTAAGGGAGGTGCTCGGCGATGACCTCGTCTGAGACGGTCCTCAGCCAGTACATCGACGACTGGAACGCCGGCCGCCGGCCGCGGGCCGAGGACTATCTGGCGCGCGTCGACGCCGTGCAGCGCGACGAGCTCGCGCAGCAGATCGCGACCTACGTGAGCTGGGCTCCGACCCCGGAGTACTCACCCGAGATCCTTCATGAGATCCGCTGCGAGCCGGCGCTCGCGCAGCTGCGCGAGGCAACGGCCCGCGAGGGAGGCCTGTGGTCGGTGGTGCTGCCGGCGCTGCGGGCGCGCGCCGGCCTGGGCCTCACCGAGCTCGGGCAGCGGGTGCACGGCGCGCTGGGGCTGAGCAGCGGCGAGGACAAGACGGCGCGCTACCTCGAGGACATGGAGCGCGACCGCCTCGACCCGCGCGGGGTCTCCCAGCGCGTGCTCGACGCGCTGGCCGCCGCGTTGGGCACCAGCGGACGCGACCTCGCCGAGGCCGGTGACCTGGGCTCGGGCGGGCGCCCGGCGATGGCGCTGTACCGCGACGCGCCGATGGACCTCGACGTCCTCCACGAGCTCGCCGGCGCCGCCCACGAGCGCGACCCCGGCGACCACGACGAGATCGACGAGCTCTTCCGGGGTGGCCGCTAGGTCCTTGCCTCGAGGCGCGCGGCGACCCGCCCCGGCAGCGGCGCGTCGCCGCGACCCAGCGTGTCGTCGACGTAGGTGAGGCCAAGGTGGTCGCGCAGCTCGTGGTGGTGGCCCTCGGCGATCTCGCGCTCGAGGCGCTCGACGGGCTCCTTCGCGGTCAGCAGATCCCAGGTCGAGAGTCGGTAGAGCGCCGCGGACGCGCTCAGGCCGAACTCGCAGCCCAGGCGCACGACGCGCTCCAGGCCGTGCGAGCGATCGCGCGCGACGAAGGCCTGCAGGGCGGGGCGCGGAGCGAGGAACTCCGCGGCGAAGAAGTTGGCCTCGCCCTCGCGCGGGTCGGTGACGTTGCCCAGGTCGGCGACCACGTCCAGCTCGCGGCCCTCGTGCAGATGGTGGTGTCCGAGCTCGTGGGCGAGCGTGAAGCGCTGGCGCACCGGCGGGTGCTCGATGTTGACGAACACGACCGGACCCAGCGCGTGGGGCACGTACGCGCCGGCGCAGCCATCGTCCATCGCGATCACCACGACCTCGATGCCCACCGCATCGCGCACGGTCAGGAACAGGTCGGCGAGCGGGCCGCGATCACCCAGGCCCAGCCCGGCGCGCAGCTCGCGCGCGCGCTTCATCACCGAGTAGCGCCACCAGGGTTCCCTCACAACGTGCCGGGCGGCTACTCGTGGTCCGTCCTTGCAGGATGGGCCACTAGATGTCCAGGTTGACCCCGAGCAGCAGGAGCGGCCAGAGGACGATGGCCAGCAGCGCTGACAGCAGGGGCTTGAGAGCATCGACGTTCTCGAAGTACTCGTTGGAGGCCGCCAGGATCACCCCGATGAGCAGATACAGCAGCCCTCCGATTCCCACTCTCATCCTGTCGTCACCGTCCAGTTCGTAGGGTTTGCGCGTGGCCACGCGAGCGTGGTCTGGCGGGCTGGGCGGACCGCGCCCTCGCGAGAGGATCGCAGCACACGACGTTCGGCGCGAGGATCGGAGGCGGGACCAGGCGGCGTGTCAGCGCGGGCCGTCCCGCCGCGACCCCGGGGCAACGAGAGGAGCCCCCATGCCCACCATCCCTGCCGCCGTCCCATCCCTGCAAGCCCACCTCGCCGAGCCCCTGCGCCTCGGCGATCCCGACGTCCACGGGCCGCTGACGGTCTTCCCGCTCTTCGGGCCGGCGCCGCAATTGGGCTACGTGTCCTTCGCCCAGGGCTGCGCCGCCGGCGCGAGCGTCAAGGAGCTCGAGGGCGGGGCGTCGGTCAACGACCTGCTCGTCCTCAACCCGACCGACCACTCCGTCCTGCTCTACGAGGGCGAGGAGGTCCTCGGCGCCCAGCAGAACCGCACGTTCGACGTGTCCGTGCTCGTCGGCGCGCGCTGCCGGCTGTCGGTGCCCGTCAGCTGCGTCGAGGCCGGCCGCTGGGACGGCGCTCGCCAGGACGAGTCCTTTAGCCCCGCGCCGCAGTCCGCCTACCCCGCGCTGCGGGCGATGAAGAACCGCGCCTCGCGCGCCAGCGTCGTCGCGGGCGGCCCGCCGCGCGCCACCCAGGGGGCCGTCTGGGAGGAGGTCGCCCACAAGTCCGCGCGGATGGACGTCACGTCGCCGACGGGCGCGATGCACGACATCTACGCCGGTCGCCGCGACCTTTTGGCCGAGTTCCACGCGGCGATCGGCCTCCACGACGGTCAGACGGGCGCACTGGTGCTCATCGGCGGTCGGGCAGCCGTCCTGGACCACGTCAGCCGCCCCGAGGCCTTCGCCGCCCTGCATGCCCCGCTCGTCCAGGGCTACGCACTGGACGCGCTGGAGAGCCCTGTCATCGTCGACGCCCCCACCAAACCCGGTACGCAGACCGCGGAGGCGTTCCTGCGGCGCATCCTGGCCGCAAGGATCACCGAGCACGACGGCATCGGCCTCGGGCGCGACGTGCGCTTCGCGCAGGCCGGCGTGGCCGGCGCCGGGCTGGTGGCCGGCGACGAGCTCATCCAGCTCACCGCGTTCCCCGACAGCCAGCCGGACACCGCGGGCGGCGACCACCCCCACGCGCGCATCCACCGCCCCTCCCGCCGACGGGCGGCCTGACGTGTGGCTCCTCACGCCCCGCGGCTTCTACAGCGTCGTCGCCAACCACGACGACCCCGAGACGGTCCTCGTCCGCGCTCGTGTGCGCGAGGACCTCGAGCAGCGCCGGGCGTCTACGGCGAGATGGGGGCGACGCTACTGGGGCTGCAGGAGGGGTGAGCCGCCGCTTCGTCGCGCGGGCGGCGGCGGCGCCAGCGATCACGCAGTGGTTGCGCGCGGCGGTGGGTGACTCCAGGGCGGTCAACCGCTGACGATGGCCAGCGCCCGGCGCTCGTGCTCAGGAAGGCTGGGCGTGCGAGCGCGCAGCTCGAGAGCGGCGTTGAGCGCAGCGATAACGGGGTGTTGTGGAGTGTCAACAGGCCCTGATCGGTGAACGTTCTTCTGACGACTACAACTGCAGGTGCAGGCGCAGAGCGGCGTCCATCTCGCCCATGATCGATGCGGGCAGCTGGCCCAGGGCCGGCCCGAGGCGTTCTACCGAGACGGCCCGGACCTGCTCGCATTGCGCCTTGGAGTCGACCCGCAGTCCGGTGGACTCCGCTGGCAGCCAGACCTGGAAGGGGAATACGCGCGTGAGGTTGCTCGTGACCGGAACCACGGTGACCACACCTCTCCCCAGGCGGCCCGCAGCCGCGTTGGCGTGCTCGTTGCTGACGATGATCGCGGGCCGGCGCTTGTTCGCCTCGCTGCCGCGTGCGGGGTCGAGGTCGGTCACCCGCACCTCACCCCGTCGCATCTGTCAGCCCGTCGCCGACCGTATCCTCCCACGCCGCTCGCTCGCCCGAAGACTCCCAATCTCCCCAGGCCGCGGCGTAATCCTGCTCCAGATCGGCGTGGCGCAACAGGCCGATGGCATGCTGGACGGCGGCCGAGCGGGACGGTAGGCCGCACGTGCGCGCGTATTCATCAAGCAGCGCAACGTCTTCCTCGGGCAGGCTGACGCTGAGCTTCATCTGCTTCATGCTACCCAGGTAGTAGCGGTAGTACCACCCTCGTGGCCGTCACTATCTGGCGGTCGACACGAGCGGATCTTCCCCACCCCTCTACAGACCGCGCGCGAGAGGCGCACTCATCACGCTCAGCGCCGCCTCAGCGCCCGCGCCACCGCGGCGGCCTGCGCTTGGCGCTCGGCGGCCTCCTCGGCCGCAAGCTCACGTCGCATCTGCTCGTCGGCCTGTCGGTGGTGCTCGTCGGCCGCGGCGTCCACATGACGAAGCGCCTCCTCGTGGGCACGGCGCTCAGCGGCCGACAGAGCCTCCACGTGTTGCTCGCGGGCGCGCGTCTCCATGGCCGTCGCGCGCTCGCGCAACTGCTCCATCGCGCTCGCGGCCCTCGCGACGTCGTCGGGGTCCAGCCGCCGCACGACCTCGGTGCTCAGCGGCGACGGATCGTCGGTGGCGGCGGCCAGGCGCAGCAGGAGCAGCTCGACATGGTGGCCGTCGGCGCCCGCCCACGCGGCGTAGCGATCCCAGGGAACGCTCGTGGCGGTGGCCCCGCGCGCCTGCGCCCAGATGGCTGTGAGCTCGTGGTGGCTGCGCTCCTGCGTCGACCAGGCCCAGGGCCACACCGCGGCCGCGCAGCCGGCGAGCAGGAGCGCGCCGACTACCGCGCCGACCGTCGCTCCCGGCTCCCCCGTGAGCGGCGCGGCGAGGAACGGCGACACGGCGGCGGCCCCGCCGAGCAGCACGCCTGCCGCCGTCCTCGTGCGCCGCTGGCGCTGCTCGAAGGCCCGCACGCGCGCCGTCGCGCGGACGTCAGGGTCTGTCCTGTCGGCCTCGTCCACAGCCATCGCGCCCTACGCGATCGCCACGACGATCGGCAGAAGGGCAACGGCCGCGAGCGCGACCCCGCAGCCGATCGCCTGGTCCATTGCGGAGCGATGCTCCGCGGCGGCGACAGCGCTGGCGAACCGCGCGGCGCGCTTCACGCGCAGGTCGAAGACGCTCGCCAGGAACGCCAGCACGAGCCCGAGGGCGACCGCGGCGTACACCAGGTTCACCAGCGCGTGGATCCAGAAGCCGGGAAAGCGGTTCTCCAGCGCGCATTCGTCGCGCTCGGTGGCGTAGTCGTCGTCGCAGTCGGCCCAGATCTCCCCCACCGGCGGCATCCACGAGAACGGGTCGACGAGCGCGGCGACCGATATGAGGGCGGCCACGACGAGCGCCAGGACGATCGCCACCCCCACCCAGCCGAGGCAGCCGTCCGCGTCGTCTTTGCGCTCGGCATCGCTCACGAGGAAAGCTCCTCCAGGTACTCGCGGGCGTCGGTCTCGAACGAGCCCTCCTGCTCGCAGGCCAGCGCTCGCTCGAAGGCGCTGCGCGCCTCGCCTGCGGCGCCCATGTCGACGCACGCCCGCCCCAGCCAGAACCACGCCCACGCGTTGGACGGCGTCAGCTCGGTGTAGCGTCGCAGGGCGTCATAGGCCTCGCGCGGGCGGCCCGCCTCGACGAGCGTGTACCCCAGGCCGAACAGCGCCTTCATGTCGCCGGCCTCCAGCGCGAGGCGGAAGCTGCCCTCCACTTCGATGACGTCCCCGGGGTCCTCGCCGCCGGCCGCGATCGCCGCGTGGAAGTGAAGGGCGTCGGCGGTCGGCTCGTCCTCGCGGAAGCGGCCCTGGACGGCGAGCAGGATCTCACCGACGCTGACCCCGACCAGTCCGAGGGCCGGGACGCCGAAGCGCGGCCCCGACCAGATCTCATCCGACTCCAGAGCGAGGACGTCCACAGCATGGGGCTCCGCGACGCGGAACCCGATCACCGGACCGGCGCCCGGTCCGTCGAGCAGGAACCCGATGCGCTCGTCCTCCCCGAGCACCGGACACTGCGCCGGCGGCAGACCGTCGTCCACGCGCCCGAAGGTGATCACCGTCAGCGAGTCCCAGTAGGGGTCGACGGTCAGGTGCAGCGGGACCGTCGTCGCGCTGCGCGGCAGTTCTTGGGTCACGCCGCCACCTTCCCCGTGCGTCCCGCGCGCCGGCGGACCCGGAACGAGCGGTGGATGGTCAGGATCGGCATCGCACTCATCAGGTCGCGCCGAGCGCCTCGGCTCTGACAGTCAGCGCAGCACGGCGCGTACAAGAGCGTCGATCGCGTGGACGTCGTCGCCCGCCGCAGGGACGGGTCGGCGAACACGCTCCGCTCGCTCGACGTCCAGCTCGGGCACTGCCTCAGCGATCTCGTCGGGCGCCATGAGGATCGCCGGGTCCTGTGGCCCGCCGTATCCCTCCTGGATGTTGGTCGGGTCATGCCCCACGACGAGCAGCGTGCCGCCCGGGGCAAGCGCCGCAGCCGCGCGGCGCAGGACATCGCGCATCGCCGCGCCGGCGATGTGCAGATAGAGAATCGCCACGAAGTCAAACGCGGCCGGCGGGGGCACGTAGTCGACCAGGTCGGCTCGCAGCCACCGCACCCCGACGCCGCGTTGCTGCGCGAGGCGCGCCGCCTTGTCCAAGCCCACCTGCGAGAAGTCCACGCCCGTCACCTGCCAGCCGCGCTGGGCCAGCCAGACCACGTTGCGTCCTTCGCCACACGCGAGATCCAACGCGCGACCGACGGCCAGACCCTCCGCCTCGGCGGCCAGGAACCTGTTCGCCTCGCTCGTCCAGACCAGCTCGCTGCCGGCGTAGCGACGATCCCATCCCGCGCTGTCCATCACCACATCTTGGCGCCCACAGGACGGCGTCGGCGTCCAACGTGCGGCGTAACTTCGGTGTGTGGCGAAGAAATTCCGAGAGGTGCGCAAGGCGCTGCGCGCGGAGGGCTGGACCAAGGTGCGTCGGACGGGTTCGCATGAGACGTGGGAGAGCGCAGATGGGGCGCGGGTCGTCACCGTTGCCGGTAAGGACTCCGATACGGTTCCTATCGGCACGCTGACTGCGATCAGACGGGCGACGGGACTGCGAGATCTGCGATGAAGGACTACCTCGTCATCTACGAGCAGGCTGAAGACGGTGGCTGGGGCGCCCACAGCCCTGACGTGGACGGCGTCTTCGCGCTTGGTCGGACGCGCCCAGAGGTCGAGTCGCGGATGGCCGAAGCGCTCTCCGCGCATCTCGCGCATCTACGCGAGTCCGGTCGACCCGTTCCCGACCCACACACCGACGCCGGCCGAGTCGCGGCCTAGCTGGACCCCGGGCGGGCGGACGTCCACCAGGGGGTGTGGGCGACGCCCGCCGGGGCTGCGGGAGCGGTGAGCCGCTTCCTCAAGCCGCCTTTCGGCGCCACGATCACGCAGTGGTTGCGCGCCCGCGACATGCCGACGTAGATGTGGTTGTCGCGGGATGCCTGATCGAGGTCACCCAGCTCGCGGGCGACTTGGACGCCGAAGCGCTTGGCGAGCACTCGAGCCCAGCGCCTTGACCACACGGAACCAGTCAGCAGGCCCCCGGCGAGGCGACCGACCGCCACTCCCTTCCGGCGTTGTCCTCCGCGACGCTCGTCAGCCTCCGTGATATGAGCGAAGACGACCGTCTCCTCGGTGCGGTCAGCGACCCCGACGATCGGGCGGTCGTGCTCTTGGCGCGGATCTGGGAGGACAAAATCGTCCGCGACCATCCTGAGCTCGGCGATCAGCTCCAGCAGGTGTTGGGGACCGTCACCGCGCCGGACCACGTCGAGCCCGATCCGCGGGTGGGTCGGCGCCGCTGCTACCGACGGCGCGTCGGCCCCAGCAACTGGCTGTGGTGGTCGTAAGGAAGCGTCAATCAATAACCCTGAGGCTTGATGATGTAGTTCCACTCGCCGT
>JANDLV010000041.1 GCA_024330185.1 Candidatus Siliceabacter maunaloa | reverse complement strand
GGGACAGGCACCGGCACCGGCACCGGCACCGGCACCGGCGACACGACCACCGTCACCTTCGGCGGCGGCGACACGACGACGACCGGCGGTGGCGGCAAGGGGGGCCCGAGCACAGGGAACGACGGATCAGGCCCGGAGCAGGCCCTTCCCTTCACCGGGCTGGACGTCGGCATCCTGGCCCTCGCAGGCATGGTCATGCTTCTGCTGGGGGGCGGGCTCAGGACGAGGATGTCCACGACCAGGGCCTGACCTCATCGGGTGATGCCGATGCCGATCTGCTCGACGTCTTCCTGCGGAGGTCGCCCAGGCCCTGAGACGTCCGGGCCGTGCGCCACGCTGACGCCACCGCGCGATGGAGGCCCGACCACCGACGCCCACCCCGCCTGAAGAGCCCTCCGCGGCCGCGGTGGAGCGTCTCCGGGCGCTGACCGCCGACCCGCAGGCCGCGTTTCGGCCCGACCAGCGCGAGGCGATCGCCGACCTTGTCGCCGACCGGGCCCGGGTGCTCTGCGTCCAGCGCACCGGCTGGGGCAAGTCGGCCGTGTACTTCGTCGCGACGGCGCTGCTGCGCGAGGCGGGCGCCGGGCCGACGCTGATCATCAGCCCGCTGCTGGCGCTGATGCGCAACCAGATCGCCGCAGCACAGCGTCTGGGGCTGCGGGCGCGCACGATCAACTCCACCAACCGCGACGAGTGGGACGAGGTCCGTCGCGACCTGGCGGCGGGCGCCATCGACCTGCTGCTCATCAGCCCCGAGCGGCTGAACAACCCGCGCTTCCGCGACGACATGCTGCCCCTGTTCGCAGCCTCGGTCGGCCTGCTGGTGATCGACGAGGCCCACTGCATCTCCGACTGGGGCCACGACTTCCGCCCCGACTACAGGCGGGTCAAGGACATGCTCGACGCCCTGCCCGAGCAGGTTGCCGTGCTGGGCACGACGGCGACGGCCAACGACCGCGTCGTCCAGGACGTCCTCGAGCAGCTCGCCGGCGGCCGGCCCGAGCCGCTGCGCTCCTACCGGGGCGCGCTGGCGCGCACGAGCCTGCGCCTCGAGGCGCTCGAGCTGCCGCGCCCGGCCCAGCGCCTGGCGTGGCTGGTGGAGCACCTGCCCTCGCTCCCGGGCTCGGGCATCGTCTACACGCTGACCAGGCGCGACGCCGAGCAGGTCGCGTCGTTCCTGATGGCCCGGGGGATCGCCGCCGCCGCCTACAGCGGGGAGCAGGAGACCGGGGAGCGCGTCGCCATCGAGGAGCGCCTGCTGCGCAACGAGCTCAAGGCCGTCGTCGCCACCAGCGCGCTGGGAATGGGCTACGACAAGGCCGACCTGACCTTCGTCGTCCACTTCCAGGCGCCCGGCTCCGCCGTCTCCTACTACCAGCAGGTCGGCCGCGCCGGTCGCGGCGTCGACCACGCCGACGTCGTCCTGCTGCGCGGCGGCGAGGACCGCGCCATCCAGGACTTCTTCATCGAGCAGGCCTTCCCGGCGCAGGAGCGCGTCAACGCCGTGCTCGCCGAGCTGACCGCAGCGGGCGACGAGGGCCGCACGACGCGCGAGCTCATGCCCGTGGTCAACCTGGGCGCGGGGCGCATCGACGCGATGCTCAAGGTCCTCGACGTCGAGGGCGCGGTGCGCCGCGAGGGCTCGCGCTGGCACGAGGTCCCGGGCGCCGACTGGGTCTACGACGCCCAGCGCTATGCGCAGGTCACGGCGCTGCGCCGCGCCGAGCAGGAGGCGATGGCCGCCTTCGGGACCGACGGGCGCTGTCTGATGCGCACGCTGCAGGAGCAGCTCGACGACCCGGCGCCGCAGGACTGCGGACGCTGCTCGGTCTGCACGCAGCCGCGCTTCGCCCAGCCGCCCGACCCTCACCTGGTCGAGCTGGCCCAGCGCCACCTGCGCTCGCGCCCCCTCGAGCTAGAGGTGCGCAAGATGGCCCCCGACGCGACCGGGACGATGCGCAAGATCCCCGCCGACGCGCTGACCGAGCCTGGCTGGGCCCTGGCCCGCATCGGCGACGGTGGCTGGTGGCCGGCCGTCGAGCGCGGGCTACGCGGCGGGCGGCTGGACGACGAGATCGTGGTCGCGCTGGCGGACGTCGTGCGCGGCGCGGGCATCCCGGTCGGCTGGGTGACCAGCGTGCCCTCCGCGCGCCTGGGCGACCTGTGCAGCGATGCCGCGCAGCGCCTCGCGCGCGAGCTCGCCGTCCCGCACGTCGCGCTCGTGGTGCGCACCGAGGAGCGCCCGCCCCAGCGCGAGATGGCCAACGCCGTCCAGCAGACGGCGAACGTCCGCGGCGCGTTCGCCATCGCCGGCCGGCCCCCTCCGGCAACCGGGCTGCTGCTCGACGACCGCCGCTTCTCGGGATGGACGCTGGCCATGGTCGGCGGCCAGCTGCGCCGCGCCGGCGCGGACGCCGTCCTCCCGCTGGCGCTGGCGACGGCCAACTGAGCGCCGAGATCGAAGGATCGCCACCGCTCAGGGGGACGATGCCTCGAACGTCGCCCGACGGCCCTCCGTCAGCGCAGGACGGCCGGCTCGCCGGCCACAGCGGCGGCCATGCCCTGCTCGAGCTGCGCCGCGTCGACCGCGCCGCGGGCGTGGGCGACCACGTCGCCCTGCGCGCTGATGAAGAAGGTCTCGGGCAGGCCGGTCATCCCGAAGCTGCGTGAGACGTCTCCCCCGGGCTCGCGGACGTTCGGATAGGACAGGCCGAACTCCTCGACGAAGGCCCGCGCGTCGGGCCTTGCGTCCTCCATGTCGAGACCCAGGACCAGCACGCCTTCGGTCCCCGCACGCTCCCAGGCCGACTGCAGCAGCGGGGCCTCCTCGCGGCACGGCTCGCACCACGAGGCCCAGAAGTTGAGCACCACGGGCGTGCCGCGCAGTTCCTCGATGCCCACGCGCCCATCGCCAGCGGCCTGAGCGAAGGCCTGCACGGCCGGACCCTCTGCGCCCTGGGGCGGTGTCAGCACCTCGAGCTCGAACTTCGGCGCCGCGACCGGCTCCCCGCGCGCGATGGCGTCGTCGATCGTCGTGTCGGCAGGCTGGGTGAGCACGCCGTAGGTCAGCAGCGCCAGCAGCGCGATCGCCGCGCCGATGGCCAGCCCGCGCAGCACCCCGCGCGAGTGCTGCGGCTCGTCGGCCGCGGAAGGCTCCGGCTCCTCGGTGCACACGGCCACGGCGAGCAGTGTAGGCCCCCCTCCCCGCGCCGCCACGGCTAGAGTGGCCGCGGTGAGTCCTCAGCGCAAGCGCCTCCTTCTCGCCGCCACGATCGGCGTGCTGGCCGCCTGGGTCGGCCTGCTCGTGGTGGTCGCCCTGCAGCGCGAGCCGGCCGCCCCAGCGGTGCCGGTAGCCGGCGCGCCCTCCGACGGGCCGCTGCTGGGCGGCCCGCTGCCCGAGGGCCTGGACGGCAGGCAGGCCACCGACTTCGCCCTGCGCGACGCGCGCGAGGACGAGCGCATCGACACCCGCGCCCTGCGCGGGCAGCCCTACGTGATCACCTTCCTCTACACCGAGTGCGTCGACGTCTGCCCCCTCATCGCCACCGAGCTGGACGAGGCGCTGGAGGGGCTGGGCCGCGACGTCCCGGTCATCGCCGTGAGCGCCGACCCCGAGGGCGACACCGAGGTCGCCGTGCGCCGCTGGTTCGCGCAGCGCGACCTGCCCGACAGCTTCCGCTACGTGATCGGCGCGGAGGAGGATCTGCGCCCGGTGTGGGACGCCTACTACGCCGCGCCCCAGCCCGACGACCGCGACGTGAGCGCCCACTCGGCCAGCATGTGGCTGGTCGACGCGCAGGGGCGCCTGCGCTCCAAGTTCTCCGGCGGCATCCCCGTGCCGCCCGCGGACATCGCGCACGACCTGCGCGTGCTGCTCGAGGAGGCGGCGTAGTGGTGGGCCGGGGGGTGGACTGACCGATGGTCGACGCGCCCGGCCTCGCGCTGGCCTTCGCCGCGGGCCTGGTCTCCTTCGTCTCGCCCTGCTGCCTGCCACTGGTGCCCGGCTACCTGGCCGCGGTGACCGGGGTGGCCCCCGACCAGCGCACGGGCCGCGCCGACCGGCGGGTCATGGGCCGCGCGCTGGCCTTCGTGGCCACCTTCTCGCTGATCTTCATCCTCCTCGGGCTGACCGCCACGGCCGCCGGCTCGCTGCTGTTCGACAGCCAGGAGACGCTGACCACCGTGGCCGGCGTGGTGATCATCGCGATGGGGCTGCTGTTCGTCGGCGCCCTGTTCTTCACCCGGCTCAACGCCGAGTGGCGCCCGCGCGGCCTGATCGAGCGCGCGGGCACCGGCGGCCCGGTGCTGGTCGGCGCCGCGTTCGCCATCGCGTGGACGCCGTGCTTCGGCCCCACCATCGGCGCCATCCTCACCCTGGCGGCCACCCAGGCCAGCGTGGCCCAGGGCGGGATGCTCCTGGCCATCTACTCCCTGGGCCTCGGCGTCCCGTTCCTGCTCACCGCGCTGGCCGCCAGCGCGGGCACCGAGCGTTTCGCCTGGCTGCGCCGCCACCGCCTCGGCGTGCAGGCCGCGGCCGGCGTTCTGCTGATCGCCATGGGCGTCCTGGTGCTCACCGACCAGCTCTTCCTCATCAACATCGAGATCCAGCAGGCCCTCGACCGGCTGGGCCTGAACTTCTGGCAATCGGTCTAGAGCCCTCGGGCCCGCTGGAGCTCACGGGCGACGACCTCACGGTCGACGCGGTCGAGGAGGTCGCGCGGTCGCGCAGGCGGGTCACGATCGCCGAGGCGGCGCTGCACCGCGTCGTGCGCGCACGCGAGGTGGTCGAGCAGGTCCTGGCCAGACGGGCTCCTACGGCCGTCCGCTGCCGGTGCCCGTCGTTCGGGCCATGATGCTGACCCGCGCCAACGGGATGGCCAAGGCGGGCGTCGGCGTGCGCCGCGAGCTGATCGAGCCGTGGTGGCCCTGGCCGCCTCGTTCGACTTCCTGCGCCTGACGGCGAGCAACCGTCCTGCCTGACTGTTGCGGTACAACAGCAGGGCAGGACAGTTAGACGAAGACGGGCTCAGGCCTACGGGACGACCACGCTGAGGGCGATGCCCCATGGGTCGCGAGCGTGGAGCGCGCCGTCGCTGCGCTGCGTCTCGACGCCCGCCTCGGCCAGCCGCCGCGCCACGGCGTCGAGCTGATCGGCGTCCTCGAGGACGACGGTCCAGCGGCGCAGGCCGACGGTGCCCGGCGGCGCGGGCCCGACGCCCTCGCCGGCCCAGGTGTTGACGGCGAGGTGGTGGTGGTAGCCGCCGGCGGCCAGGAACTCGGCGCTCGGGAGGCTGGTCATGCGCTCCAGGCCCAGCGCATCGCCGTAGAAGGCCAGCGCCCGGGCGAGGTCGCCCACGTGGAGGTGCACGTGGCCCACCACCAGGCCCGCGCTCGACCGTGGCCGGTGTTCCTGCCGGCGCACCGTCTCCAGCAGCGCGTGCAGGTCCAGCGGCGCCGTGAACATGCCGACACGCGAGCCGCCGCTGCCGGCCGGCCAGTCCTCGCGGGGGCGATCCACGTAGAGCTCCAAGCCGTTGCCGTCGGGGTCGGCGAGGTAGAGCGCCTCGGACACGCCGTGGTCCGCAGCGCCCTGCAGCCGCGCGCCGGCGTCGGACAGGCGGGCCAGCGCCCGGGCCAGCTCCTCGCGCGAGGGATGCAGGAGCGCGACGTGGAACAGGCCCGCGTGGCGGCCCGCGGGCCGGGCGCCGGGCTCCTCGTGGAGCACGACGAGATCGCTGGCCCCAGCGCCCAACGACACGACCCGGGCCTCGCGGCCGTGGACCCGGAGGCCAAGCGCGTCCTCGTAGAACGTGACGGCGCGGTCCGCGTCGGCGACGGTCAGGTGGACGGCGCCCAGGCGCAGGGTGGCCGGGAGGGTCGTCAACGCCGCCGGGTGGCTCACCGCACGGCAGCTGTGGGCGGCTCAGCGGGTGCGGGCGCGGCCGCCAGCTCGTGCTCGAAGACCGTGCGCAGGCGCGGTTCGCGCCAGTCCGAGCCCTCCGTGGTCCGGACCCGGACCAGTGCGCGGCCCGGCCCGAGCTCCAGCATGCCCACCTGGTTGTCGTAGCAGGGGTCCTCGACCAGGCGCCAACTGACGTCGGGCGGCTTCACCCCGGCGGTTCGGGCCAGCGCTCGCGCGAGCGCGCCGGCCACCCGCGAGTTGCCGAAGCGCATCACCAGGCGCTCGCGCGGCGGCAGGCTCTTGCGGTAGGCGGAGCACACCGCCTGCCACACGGCGGTGCGCGCCCCCGTGCCGCGCGGGAAGCCGACCTGAACGAGGTAGCAGTGGTGCACGTCGCCGGAGAGCATCACGATCGACGCCGGCGGATCGCCGTGGACGCCGGTGGCGAGCTCGCGCAGCAGCTCGGTGAGGCGCTCGAAGGAGCGGTTGAAGGACGCCCAGTGGTCCATCACGCCCGTCTGGCGCAGCTTCTCGGCCGCCCGCGCGGCGCGGGGGCCCCAGGCGTTCCCGTCGGCCACCGCCTCGTCCCAGGCCTCCAGGTGGTGCAGGCCCCGGGTGAGGAAGAACGGGACCGAGCTGCCCAGCAGCAGGTGCTCGTGGCCGCCGCTGCAGCGCTCGGTGATCCACTCCCACTCGCCGTCGTCGACCATCTGGCGGTCGCCGTGGTCAAGCACCCGGCCGGCCCGCGAGTCGATGACCACCAGGCGGGCGGTGCCCAGGTCGCGCGAGAAGCTCCAGCGGCTGTGTCCGGGCTGGCGGTGGGCGTCGCGCATGCGCTCGCACAGGAAGGCCTCCGCGTCGGCGTGGGTGCGCGCGTGGTCGTAGAGGTCGCTCGCGTGCAGCTCCTCGCACGACAGGTTGCCCAGGTGCTGGTAGACCCAGTAGGCCATCAGGCCCTCGGCGATGTGCCCTTCGAACCAGTCGTGGGCCCACAGCTTGTCCATCCAGGCCCGGGAGATCTTCCACTGTGCGTGGATCTCGTGGTCGTCGAAGATCATGGCGGTGGGCACCGTGGACAGCAGCCAGCGGATCACCGGCCCTCCCCACGCCTCGTGGTAGGCGGCGGCGAACTCCTCGAAGTCGCCCAACTCGTCGTCGGGCACGCCGATGGCGTCCCGGCGCGACCTGATGAACTCGAGCATCGCGGGCGAGAGGTCGTCGGCGTAGACCTGGTCGCCGAGCATCAGCAGGCACTCGGGCAGGTCGTCGGGTCCTCCCCGGGCGAGCTCCAGGGCGAGCGTGCGCAGCGCGTCGATGCCCTGTCCCTGCTTGTCCTCGGAGGGGTCCAGCGTCCACGGCGGCTCATGGGGGCGCGACATGCGACACGAGCCGAACACGACGCGCACCTCGCTGTTCGCCTGGGTGGTGCGGATCACCGGTGTCGGAAAGCGGTCGCCGACAGGCGGCCAGGCGTGCTCGCCGTCGAGCTGCACGGTGTAGGGCAGGGTGGCGCCGGGCTCGAGGCCGGTCAGCTCGATCAGCGCGTAGTGATGCCCCGCGACGCAGAAGGTGGGCGCGGTCCGGTCCAGCACGCCCACCTCACAGGGGACGTCGGTCTCCACCCACACCGTCGCCTCGGTGCAGTCGACGTGGCGCAGCATGGGGCCAAGGATGAGTGCGGGCATCTGCGGACCGTACCCGGCAAGCGCCGCTGACGACCCGCCTCGGCGGGTACGGTGGACGAATGCGCAGTGTGCTCGCCGCTCTGGCCGTCCTCGGGGTCCTGGCCCTGGCGATCGCGATCGCTGTCACGCAGTACCAGGAGCGCGGCGACACGCAGACCGAGCTCGAGCGCACGCGCCAGCAACTGGCCGAGCTGCGTGAGGAGCTGCGCGCGATGACGCCACGACCCCGGGAGCCGCGTCCGCAGGAGGAGCCCGAAGGCGGTGACGGCGGGCTCCAGGATCTGCTCGGCGAGCTGGGCGGCGGGTGCCCCGCGGCGGTCGGCGAGCAGGAGGGCGGCGGGGGCCTGGAGGGCCTGCTGGAGGGGTTGACCGAGGAGGGGCCCGAGAACCAGGAGGAGCTCGCCGATGTCGTGGCCGACCGCATGGAGGAGCTGCGCGAGCTGGAGTTCGACGAGCCGGTCGACCCGGAGTTCCTCGACGACCGCGAGCTGCGCGAGCGCGTGCGCGAGCTCCTGGAGGAGGACTACTCCCGTGAGGAGGCCGACCGCGACGGCCGCGTGCTCAAGGCCCTGGGCGCAATACCGCCCGACGCAGACCTCTACGCGCTGGCCGAGGAGCTGCTGGCCGGCCAGGTCGTCGGCCTCTACGAGCCGTCGAGCGAGACCCTGCTCGTGGAGTCGGGAGACGACCCGGGCGCCCTGGAGGAGCTGACGCTGGCCCACGAGCTCGAGCACGCCCTGGCCGACCAGACGCTCGAGCTGCCCGTCCCCGACGACCCCGATCCTGCACGCGCGGACGCCGACCTCGCCGGATTGGCCGTCGTCGAGGGCGACGCCACGGTGGCCACCGCGGTGTACGGCGCGCGGCACATCGGCCCCCTCGACGCGCTGTCGACCCTGGGCGACCTCGGCTCGGTGGTCGACTCCCAGCGCCAGCTCGCCGCGCTGCCGCCCTACCTGCGCAACGAGCTGCTGTTCCCCTACGCCGCCGGTCTGGAGTTCGTGTGCGGCCTCTACGAGGAGGGAGGCTGGGACGCCGTCGACGCGGCCTACGAGCGCCCGCCCACGGCCACCGCCCAGATCCTCTTCCCGCAGCGTTACGGCGAGACCCAGCCGGTCGAGCCGCCGAGCCCCGGCGAACTGGGCGGCCCCTGGCGGGGCGAGCAGCGCACCACCCTGGGGGCCGCCCAGCTCCTGTGGCTCTTCGAGGCCCCCGGCGGCGACCCCGAGCGCGCGCTGGAGGACCCCATGGCCGCCGTCGCGCCCTGGGCCGGCAGCGAGATGACCATCTGGGGCGCGGACGAGCGCACCGCCGTCGGCGTCTCCCTCGCCGCACGCTCCGGCGAGGGCGAAAGGCTGTGTCAGTCCATGACCGACTGGTACGCCGCCGCCTTCCCCGACGCCCGCCGCCGAGACAACACCTTCGACGGCCCCCGCCAGGAGGCGGTCATCGCGTGCGAGGGCGACAATGTCCGCCTGGGCATCGCGCCGGACGTGCGCACGGCGCAGGCGCTGGTGCGCCCGGCCGGCTGACCGGGTCAGAGCGGTCCGGTCAGCGCAGCGATCCGCGCGGCGCGAGCCACCGCGTCGGCTGTCCGGTCACGGCAGCGATCCGGTCGAACTCCTCCGGGCGGCCCACACTCAGCAGGCGGTCGCAGGCCAGGTCCGTACCGGCGCGGCGGGCCACTCCGACGCCGCCGGGCTCGCGCTCCACCAGGTGCAGGACCAGGCCGGGCAGTCGCGACGCCGCCTCCCGCGCGCGTCGTGCCGTCGCGTCCGAGCAGCCGTCGAGCACCTGGAAGGCGCCGTTCGGCACCCCGCGCTGGCCGGCCAGCGCGGTCAGACTCGCGCGATCGCCGTCTGCTGTCGCGCAAGGCCTCGTATCCGCAACGGTCGGACTACCGAGACAAGGGTCCGCCGGTGCGGTCCGTACCGTTCAGAGTATGAGACGCGTCGCGAACCGCATCGTCCTCGGCGACAACATGCAGGTTCTCCTTACGCTCTCGGACGAGGCGTTCCAGATGGTCTACATCGACCCTCCCTTCAACACCGGGAAGAAGCAGACTCGGAAGACGCTCAGGACCGAGGCCAACGAGACCGGCGATCGAGTCGGATTTGGCGGGCGACGCTACGCGAGCCGTCTGCTCGCGGAATCGTCCTACGTTGATGAATTCGCGGACTACCTCGCCTTTCTTGAGCCGCGCCTGGTTGAGGCTCGGCGTGTCCTCGCGACAACCGGAACGCTCTACTTCCACATCGACTACCGCGAGGCGCACTACTGCAAGCTCCTCCTCGACGAGGTCTTTGGTCGGGAGAACTTCCTCAACGAGATCATCTGGGTCTACGACTACGGCGCACGCTCGAAGAAGCGGTGGCCGGCCAAGCACGACACGATCCTCGTCTACGCCAAGGACTTAGAGCGGTGCTACTTCGACTGCGCCGAGGTCGATCGTGAGCCGTACATGGCTCCCGGTCTGGTGACTCCGGAGAAGGTGGCGCTGGGGAAGCTTCCCACCGACGTCTGGTGGCACACGATCGTGCCGACCAACGGCCGCGAGAAGACCGGGTACCCCACCCAGAAGCCCGAAGGGATCGTTCGGCGTATGGTCGTCGCCTCGTCTCGCCCGGGCGACATCTGCCTCGACTTCTTCGCAGGCAGCGGCACACTGGGCGCGGTCGCGGCGAAGAACGGCCGGGGCTACGTCCTCATCGACGAGAGCCCCGAGGCGGTCGAGATCGCGACGCGTCGCTTGGCCGACATCAACAGCACGGGTATCGGGTCCGTGGAGGCGACGGGCGAGCCGGATGCCGTCGGCGCGCTGCTCTAGTTCTAGTCGTCGACCGCGACGAGGGCTACGAGCGCGACGGCGCTCCTGCTTTCGAGGATGCTCGGTCTCCGAGGACCCGCGGTCCCCCTCAGGTGCACGATCGGGCATGATCCGGGTCGCTTGCGCCGCCGACCTCCCGCTCCTTTGGACTGGAGCGCGCCGCGGGTGCCCCCTTCAGGGATCTCGGCATGGCGGCCGTGGCCGATGACGAACCCCTCGCGATCGGGAGGGCGAAACGCTCAAGCCGACGCCCGACGCGTCCTCGCGCGCGCCGGTGCCCCTGGTGATCGATCGCGGGCTCGCCGTGGTGGCGGCGTACGAGCGGATCTATGTCATCGGGGCGCCCAGATTCGAACTGGGGACCTCACCGACCCGAACGGTGCGCGCTACCAGGCTGCGCCACGCCCCGAAGGACGTGAGCGTAGTCACTCCGAGCCCGCGACCGCCTTGTAGTAGCGCACGGCGAGGCCGGTGATGAGGGTCTGGAAGGCGCTCTCCAGGCTGACGTCCTCGGCCTCGGCGTAGCGGGTGAGGCCTGCCTGCTCGATGGTCTGGGCCTGGGCGATCACGTCGTCGATGAGCTCGGGGTGGCGGTCGGCGAAGTAGGCGCCCAGCGAGTAGAGGCTGGTGTCGGTGAACGGCTCGAGCGGCGCGTCGCCCTCAAGCGGCGGGCCAGCCACCGGCTAGGAGGTGGGGGCGTCGGGCGCGGGCGCATACGACGGCAGCTCGGCGACCGGCGCGCCCGCGCCCGTCGCGGTGGCCTGCTGGGTGTCGCTGGCGCTTTCCACGGTGACCGTCGGCGACGCCGCGTGGACCGAGGCCTGCTGCGGGCCGCCGGTCACGTCGCCACCGGTCACTGTACCCCTTACGCCAGGGTCGGAGGCGCCGACGCCGTCGGAGCCCGTCGCGTCGCCGAGCTCGCGCGGCACCTCAGGCACGCCCTCGGGCTGCGAAGCGAAAGGCGGAAAGAGAACCCCGTCGAGCGCCGGGTCCTCGATGCCGTCGGTGGGCGCCGCCCCACCCAGACGGGTCGGCCCGGCCCCACCCAAGTCGGTCGGCGCAGCCCCACCCGAGTCGGTGGGCGCGGGGGCGAGCCCCTCGCCGGTCAGCGGGCCGGCCCCGTCACCACCGCGGCCGGCGACATTCCCGGGGCCAGGCGCTGCGGGCGCGGTGCCCGCGTCACCCGGGCCCGCGCGGAGCGCCGGGTCGCCGGGCGCAGCGCGCCTCCCGGCGCCGTCGCGGCCCGACCCGTCACGGCCCTGCGGCGGCGGCGCCATGGCAGCACCATCGGAGCCGATCGCCGCGGCCGCGGCCTGCGCGCCGCGGGGCCTCCATGGCCCCCCCGGCCCCTCGCCGGTCACGAGCTCGATCAGCGGCTGCGCGCTGCGAGCCCGGGTGGAGGCGTCAAGCGGGGGCGCATGAGACGGCAGCGGCAGCTCGGCGACGAGGGGGCTCGCACCCGTCGCGTTGGCGTGCAGAGTGTCGCTGGCACCTTGCACGATGGCCGTCGGCGACGCCGTGGGGACCGAAGCCTGCGGGCCGCCGGTGGCATCTCCGCGCAACTTACCCCCGAAGGGATCGGGAGCGCCTCCAGGGTCGGAGCCCATCGGGTGGCCGAGCTCGCGCCGTGCTTCGGGATGCTGGGGAAAGAGCCGGGGCAGCAACGAGCCTGCGAGGCCGCCGGGGGGCGCGTCGTCCCCCGAGTCCGGCCGCAACGGCGGGGTGAGCTTCCCGCCGGTCAGCAGCCCGGCGGGCTCGCGGCCCGCGCCGAGCGCGGCACCCTCACGGCCCTGCGCCGGCGCCATGGCGGAAACACGGGCGCCGGTCGCCGCGGCCTGCGCGTCGCCGGCCCACCACGGCTCCCCGGGCCCCTCCCCGGATACGGTCTCGACCAGCGGCTGAGCGCCGCCGGCCCCGAGGGTCACGCCGGCGCCCTCCTCGACCGTCACGCCCGCGCCCAGGCCGACCGCGGTGACCGTCGCCGCGGCGGCCACCGCCTTGGCCCAGGCCAGGGCGGGCTCGGCGTGACCGGCGAGTGAGGCCAGGGCTCCGCCCTCCTGGCGCAGGAAGGCGGGCAGCGGCAGCAGGCCCGCGACCCGCGAGCGCAGCGGGCGGCCCTCCGCCGGGTCGACGGCCACGCCGACGGCCAGCGCCGCACGGCGGCAGGGCTGGCAGTGGCTCACGTGGCGCGCCAGACGCCGGGCGTCGCGGGTGACCGGCTCGCCCACGTCGCCGGCCTCGCCTCCTGCCGCAACCATCGCGACCACGATGCCCTGCACGCGCCGGCAGCGCTCTCCGCTGCGCAGCTCGCCGTACTCGAACTCCAGCTTGCGCCGTGCGCGGAACAGCGTGGACTCGACCGCCGGGCGCGCCATCTCCAGTCGCTCGCCGATCTCCCGGTAGGAGCGGCCCTCGAGCTCGCGCAGGACCAGAGCGTCGCGCTCGGCGTCCGACAGGCCGCCGAAGGCGCCGCGCAGGTCGGTCAGCCGCTCCTTGTCGTCCAGCGCGGTGACCGGCCCCGGCGCCGTGTTGGCCAGGCGCGCGACGATGCCGGCCACCGGACCCTCCTCGACGTCCAGCGACACCTCGTCGGTACGGCGGGAGCGGCGGAAGGTGTCGATGCACGCATTGCGCGCGATCTCGTAGATCCACGGCTTGAAGGCGATCGGCGCGTCGGTGGCCCGCAGCCGGCGCAGGGCGGAGATGAACACCTCCTGGGTGACGTCCTCCGCGCGCCCGTGGTCGCCGACCATGCCCGCAGCGAATGCGATCAGGCGGGGGCGGTAGCGCTCGAAGAGCACCCCGAAGGCCGCGTCGTCCCCGCGGCGCACTGAGGCGACCAACTCCTCGTCCGTGCGTTGCGTGGCGGGCGGTGGCGCCAGCGGTGCTGCCAGAGCTGAGATCGGCGTTCCCTTCTCCCCGGGGGCTTGCATGAACGCCCCCGTCCAATACGCAGGTCACTCTAGCGGGCCGAGCGCCGGACTCCAAGCGCTCGTGCCACGATGTGGACGTGGCCACGCTGACCGAGATCGCCGCCCACCTCGACGAGCTGTTGCGCGCGCCCGCGTTCCGCGACTTCGGGCCCAACGGCGTGCAGGTGCCCGGGCGCGAGGAGGTCGCCACGGTGGTGACCGGCGTGAGCGCCCAGCGCGCGCTGTTCGAGCGCGCGCGGGAGGAGGGGGCCGACGCGGTGCTGGTTCACCACGGGCTGTTCTGGCGCGGCGCGCCGCTGGCGCTCGACCGGCCCGCGGCGCGACGCCTGAAGCTGCTCCTCGCCGGCGACATCAGCCTGCTGGCCTACCACCTGCCGCTCGACGGCCATCCCGAGCACGGCAACAACGCGCTGCTGGCCGCCGGCCTGGGCGCGCAGCGCCGGGAGCCCTTCGCACATCACGAGGGTGAGGCCATCGGCGTCGCCGCGCACCTTCCCGGCAAGGGCATCGAGCCCGGCGAGCTGGCCGAGCGCGTGACGGCGCTGTGCGGGCAGCAGCCGCTTTCCTTCCTCGACGGCGGGCCGGCGCGTATCCGCACGCTGGGCATCGTCAGCGGCGCGGGCGCCGACTACCTGCCCGCCTCCATCGCCGCGGGGCATGACGCCTTCCTCACCGGCGAGCCCATCGAGCGGGCGATGCACACGGCGCGCGAGGCCGGCGTGCACTTCCTCGCTGCCGGCCACTACGCGACCGAGACCTTCGGCGTGCGCCGCCTGGGCGAGTTGCTCGAGGCGCGCTTCGGCGTGCGTCACGTGTGGGTGGACATCCCCAACCCGATCTAACTCCCCTTGAGGCCATCCGTGCGGAGGGGTATAAGTGAGCATCGTCCGCTACCGCAGAGGAGGCCACCCCCTATGGCCAACCATCTCACCCCCACGGAGCTCGCGCACGAGGCAGGCATGGAGCGGCAGGAGGTGATCCTCAAGTGCATGGAGCTCGGGGTGCCGATCTTCCAGGGGCGGATCGACAAGTCCCTGTTCATCGCCAACGTCCGCGCCGAGGAGGAGCAGCCGCAGACGGCTCGGGTGTAGGCCTGCCCGACAGCGCGCGGGAACCCGCGTCCGATCACAGCCCTGAGGACCGAGCCGCGGGCCAGTAGGGCCGCGAGCTCAGTCCGCGGCCGACTGGCGCAACAGCGCGCCGGTGGTCTGCTCGAGGATGCGCCGCCAGGCCCGGGTGGGCTCGGGCTCCTGCGCGGCCGCGTGCTCGACGATCCTGCGCACCCGGCTGGCGGAGATCTCCAGCCCGTGGCGCTCGCAGATCACCCGGTAGGCCTCGAAGTCGTCGGCCAGGCGCTGGGTGACCGAGGTGAAGCCGTGGCGGGCCACGTGGGTGCGCGAGGCGAAGTTCATGATCGAGGTGCGGAACATGAGCTCGTCGTCGAGCTCGGGCTCGATGAGCACGATGTCCACGCCCGGGTAGCGCGACTCCCACTGACGCGCGACCTCGTGCAGGCGGCGGTGGGCCATGAGCTTGAAGGACTGGTAGGCGATGTGGGCCAGCCCGCGATCGCTGATGCGCTGCGGGCGCTCGCCTTCGGCGGCCGTCGGGGCGACGAAGGGCACCAGGGGATTGATCACCACCACCAGGTGGGCGCCGGCCTCCACGGCCACGTCGAGGTTGGTGGTGGACACCAGGCCGCCGTCGACCAGCTCGCGGTCGCGCACGGGCACCGCCTCGTAGACCACGGGCAGCGCCGTCGAGGCGCGCACGGCGCGGGAGATGGGCACGTCCGTCCAGCCCTCCCCACCGAAGACGATGCGCTCACAGGTGTCGAGGTCGGTCGCGGTGAGATACAGCGTGCGGCGCACGTGGCGGAAGTCGTCGCTGCGCCCCGGCTCGGTGAGCAGGTCGCGCAGGTAGGTCTCAAGGCCCTGGCCCGAGTACAGGCCGGAGGGCAGCCCGTCGGCCAGGCCCAGCACCAGGTCCAGCGCCGAGACCTGCCCCGGGGCGGCGACCAGCTCGCGCGCGACGCCTGCGGCGCGCAGGGGCAGCAGCGCCCCGCGGCGCACCCACGCGCCGATGTTGGGGCGCAGCAGCGTGCCCAGGGCGAGGTCGCGGAAGGGCGCACCCGCCTGGCGGTCGACCACGCGCATCATCTGCTCGGGGGTCACGCCGTTGGCGGCCAGCGCGGCGACGAAGGCGCCCGCGCTCGTGCCCACGTAGACGTCGAACTCGTTGACCGTGCGGTTGACGGCCAGAAGGTCCAGCGCACGCATGGCGCCGATCTCGTACACCCCGCCCGTGAAGCCGCCGCCGCCGAGGACCAGCGCGGTTCGCGAACTGCGCCGCCTGCGGTCCTCGAGCGGATGCAGCGTTCCCATGACGTAATCCTACGAGAGAACGCAATCGTAATCGTCATCCTCGCGCTTACGTCAGCGTACGGACGCTTGATGTTTGGCGCCGCATCGCTCGATCCGGCGCGGTGTCCTGTACCCGCGTATGCGCCGAGCCCTTCTCGCCATCGTGCTCGGGCCCGCCCTCCTGGGCGCCGGCCCCGCCACCGCCGCGCAGGCCTACGACGTCGACGACCTGCGCGCGAAGCTCAGCCGCGAGATGCGCCTGGCCGGCGGCAGCTCGGGTGCGCTCGTGCGCGACCTCGACAGCGGTGCCACCCTCTACGAGCGCCGGGCCGACGTGCGGCGGGTGCCCGCCTCCGTGCAGAAGCTCTTCACGACGTCCACCGCGCTGCTGCGCCTCGGTCCGGTCGCCACGCTGGACACGCGTGCGCTGACCGACGGAGCCCTCGGCCCCGACGGCGTGCTGCGCGGCGATCTCTACCTGGTGGGCGGCGGCGACCCGAGCCTGAGCGGCGACGGCCTCGAGCGCCTCGCGCGGCTCCTCGCCTCGCAGGGGGTGAAGAGCGTCACCGGGCGTGTCTACGGCGACGAGTCGCTGTTCGACGATCGCCGCGGCGGCACGCGCACCGCCGGGCGCTTCGACGGCTTCATGGGCGGCGTGCTCAGCGCCGTGGCCTACCGCCGCGGCTTCGACGACCGGCTCTCCCCGCCCGCCGACGCCGCCGACCGCTTCGCGGCATGGCTGGACATCGCGGGGGTCGACGTGCAGCGTGGGGGCACCGAGCGCATGGCGCCGGCGGGCGCCCGGGAGCTCGCCCGGATCGCCTCACCGACCGTGCGGGCGCTCATCCACGTGACCAACCGGCCGTCGGACAATTTCTACGCCGAGATGCTGTTCAAGGCGATGGGAGCCCGGCTCGCGGGGTCAGGCACCCACCGCGCCGGTCAGTCGGCGGTCCGGGGACAGATGAGGAAGCTGGGCCTTGATCTCAAGGTCAGCGACGGCTCCGGCCTCTCGCGCACCAATCGCACCACTCCGCGCCAGGTCGTGCGCCTGTTCGAGAAGGCCGTCGAAACGGGCATCGCCGCCGACCTGCGCGCCTCGCTCGCGGTCGCCGGGCGCACGGGCACCCTGCGCGAGCGCATGCGTGACACCCCCGCCGAGGGCAGCTGCTCGGCCAAGACGGGGACACTACGCGGGGTGAGCGCGCTCGCGGGCATCTGCGTGACCGACGCGGGCGACGACGTGGCCTTCGCGTTCCTGCTCAACGGCGTGAACACCACATCGGCCAAGCGCATCGAGGATCGCATGGCGGCGTCGATCGCGCGCGTGGACGAGTAACGGTAACGTCGCCGGAGGTCCGAACTTGAGAGGACCGGAGGCGAAACCCGATCTTCCGAACTTGAGAGGACCGGAGGCGAAACCCGATCTTCCGAACTTGAGAGGACCGGAGGCAAAACCCGATCTCCGTCTGATACCACCAGCCGCATGACCACACAGGTGGTGCTGGAGTACGACGGAACCGACTTCGCCGGCTGGGCGCGCCAGCCCGGGCAGCGCACCGTCCAGGCCGAGCTGGAGCACGCCATCGCGACCGTCCTGCGCGAGGACGTGCCGGTCACCGTGGCCGGGCGCACCGACCGCGGGGTGCACGCCTGGGGCCAGGTGTGCTCCTACCCCGCCGAGGCGCTGGACCCGGGGCGCCTCAACGTGCTGCTGCCCAACGACATGGCGGTGCTGGAGAGCACGCCCGCCCCACCGGGCTTCGACGCCCGGCGCGACGCCCGCTCGCGCACCTACTGCTATCGCATCGTGTGCCGTCGTGCGCGCCCCGTGCGCGAGCGCACCACCGCGCTGTGGGTCCCCGGCCGCCTGGACGAGGCCGCGCTGCACGCGTGCGCGGCCCACCTGGTCGGGACGCGCGACTTCACCGCCTTCACCCCGAGCGACACACGGCACACGCGCTTCACCCGCGAGGTGCTGGCCGCGCGCTGGGAGCGCGACGGCGACGTGCTGACCTTCTGGATCGAGGCCGACACCTTCATGCGCCACATGAACCGGGTGCTCGTCGGCACCATGCTCGAGGCCGCGCGCGACGCGCACACCGTCGAGGCCTTCGCCGCGCTGCTGGAGGGGGCGCCACGCAGCGCGGCCGGGGCCACCGCACCGCCCCACGGCCTGGCCCTGGCCTCGGTGGCCTTCGAGGACGCTTCTGACGTCGCCGCAGGTCCGAACTTGAGAGGACCGAAGGCGTGACGTCGCCGCAGGTCCGAACTTGAGAGGACCGAAGGCGTGACGTCGCCGCAGGTCCGAACTTGAGAGGACCGAAGGCGAAACCGGTTCACCGCCTGGTGAACCTCAGCGGGCCCGTCGCGATCAGGTCGCAGGTGCCCTTCGTCGAGTCGCGGCTGCACGTGCCGTCGGGGCCCGGGTTGCGCACGACGAGCAGCCCGAGTGAGCCGCCGGACCACGCTGTGTCGATGGCCTGGCTGGTGCCGCGGGTCTCGGACAGGCCCTGCGTGGCGCTCCAGCGCAGGTAGCGGTTGCCCGTGCCCGAGCCGACGGCGGTGCTCGCGAAGTACAGCGCCCTGCCGGTGTGGCTGAACGACGCGCCGGTGAGGGCGGCGAAGCTGAGCTGCCCGTTGGCCACGACCTTCACGGTGCGGTCCTTGCCGTCGCGCAGGTTGCGCACGTGCATGGCCTGGAAGCGACGGTCGCCGTCCTGGCCCACGGTGGTGTAGGCCACGCGCAGGCTGCTGAGGTCGGGGTCGCGGATCGGGCCGACGCTGCCGCGGCGGGTGACCAGCGTGCGCGGCGCCCCGTTGGCGCCGGTGTTGGCGATCATGAGGCGCGAACCCTCGCGGGTGGCGCGCACGAAGGCGATCTGCCCGCGGTGCACGGACGGGTCGCGCTCGACGGCGTCTTCGATGCTCAGGCTGGTCAGGTGGGTCTCGCTGTCGCTGGCGAAGCTGTAGCGGAAGAGGTCGACCTCCTCGTCGGAGACCGAGCGGGAGTAGACGGCGACCAGCCTGCCGGTCGAGCTCGTACCCACGTCGACATCGAAGGGCTCGGGCGAGGGCTCGACGTTCAGCGTGCGCTCCTCGCCGTCCTCGCGGGCGACGAGGCGGTAGGCGTCGATGTCCGCTTGGTACTGGCTGAACACGATGACGCCCGGTGTCGCATCGACGCTGAACGGCCGGGACTGCTCGGAGAGCACGGTCTGCGCCGCGGCCGGGCCGGCGAGGCCAAGCGTGGCGGCGGTGGTGAGGGCGGTGATGATGGTCCTGCTGCGCATGGTGGACGTCTCCTTGTCCGGTCGTACTGGGTGAACAGCAGGATGGGCCACGCAAGGCCTCGTGTGGGCGCACCAAGGTGGACGGTTCTCACACCCGAGACCACCCGGGGTCCTGCCTCCCGCAGACAGCGGACGGCCGTCGGCACCCCTCGGGCACCTAGACTCGGGGTCCGATGAAGGTCCTGCTGACCAACGACGACGGCATCGAGGCCGACGGCCTGCAGGCGCTGCGCCGCGCCCTGCTTGAGATCCCCGATGTGGAGCTGGCGGTCATCGCGCCCGACGGCAACCGCTCGGCCATGGCCCGCTCCATCACCACCCGCCGGCCCCTGTGGGTCCAGGAGGTCGACTTCGGCGACGGCACGCACGGCTACGCCACCGACGGCACCCCGGTCGACTGCGTGCGCCTGGCGCGCCTGGGCCTCATCGACGGCTTCGAGGCGCAGCTCATCGTCTCGGGCATCAACCACGGCGCCAACCTGGGCGACGACATCACCTACTCGGGCACCGTGGCCGCCGCCCTGGAGGGCGTGGTGCTGGGCCTGCCGGCCATCGCGGTGTCCCAGCAGTCGGCGGCCCGGGAGATGGACTTCCGCCTGGGCGACCGGTTCGACTTCGCGGAGGGCGCGCGCTTCGTCGCCCGGGTGGTCGAGGAGATCGACGACTTCCCGATGGCCCCGGGAACGCTGCTCAACGTCAACTGCCCCGCGGGCGACGCCGACGGCGTCGAGGTCACGCGCCTGGGCAAGCGCATCTACCGCGACCAGCTCAAGCTCACCGACGAGCAGGACGACCGCCGCCGCTACTGGATCTACGGCGCCGACCCGGGCTTCGAGGACGAGCAGGGCACCGACCTGGCCGCGGTCGCCGCCGGGCGCATCGCGGTGACCCCCCTCCACTTCGATCTGACCGACACCTCGGGCATGGACGCGCTGGAGCGCCACGGCCTCGCGCGCCTGCTCGCACCGGCGGCCCGCGAAGTGGAGTGAGCGCCCGGCGGGTGGCGGGGTGGCGGTGAGGAGCGAGATGCAGCGGCGCGCGGTGTGGCGGTGAGCGAGGTGCAGCGACGCGCGGCGGAGCTGCGCGCCGCGCTGCACCACCACGGCCACCGCTACTACGTCCTCGACGACCCCGAGATCGGCGACGACGAGTACGACGCCCTGCTGGACGAGCTGCGCGGGCTGGAGGCTGCGCACCCCGAGCTGGTCACGTCCGACTCCCCCACCCGGCGCGTGGGCGGCGAGCCGGTCTCCTCGCTGGCCAAGGTCACCCACGAGCTGCCCATGCTCTCGCTGGCCAACGCGCGCTCGCCCGAGGAGCTGCGTGCGTGGATCGAGCGCATGAGCAGCCACCTCGCCCGCGAGGGCATCGAGGACCCCGACTTCACCTACGTGGCCGAGCCCAAGATCGACGGCCTGGCCATCGCGCTGCGCTACGAGGACGGCGTGCTCGTCCGCGGCGCGACCCGCGGCAACGGCGAGGTCGGCGAGGACGTCACCCACAACCTGCGCACGATGCCCACCATCCCCCTCACGGTGCAGGGCGCGCCCCCCGTGCTCGAGGTGCGCGGCGAGGTCTACATGTCGCTGACCGACTTCGCCGCGCTCAACGAGCGCCGCGCGCAGGACGGCCTGTCCACGTTCATGAACCCGCGCAACGCCGCCGCGGGCACGGTGCGCCAGCTCGACCCGCGCCTGGCCCGCGAGCGGCCGCTGTCCATGTGGTGCTACGGCGTGGGCGTCACCGATGGTCTGACGTTCTCCTCGCACTGGGACTCGTTGGAGTGGCTGCGCGAGCACGGCTTCCGCGTCAACGCCGACGTGACGCTCCTCACCAGCGAGGACGAGGTGGTGGCCCAGTGCCTGGCCTGGCAGGAGCGCCGCGGCGCGCTGGACTTCGAGATCGACGGCGTGGTGGTCAAGGTCTCCGACCGCGAGCTGCAGCGCCGCCTGGGCGCGGTGGGCCGCGACCCGCGCTGGGCGGTGGCCTGGAAGTTCCCGCCCACCACGAAGGTCACGACCCTGCTTGACGTGCTCTGGAACGTCGGCAAGTTCGGCGACCTGCATCCCTTCGCCGTGCTCGAGCCCGTCCACGTCGGCGGCGTCACGGTCAAGCTGGCCACCTTGCACAACGAGGAGGATCTGTTGCGCAAGGACCTGCGCGTGGGAGACGAGGTCATCGTCCTGCGCGCGGGCGACGTGATCCCCCAGGTCCTCTCCCCCGCGCCCCATGCGGTCGAGCGCCCCGATCGGGCCGACCCGCCCCGCCCGCCGGCACGCTGCCCCTCCTGCGAAACGCCGACCGTGAAGCCCGCTGAGTCGGTCTTCACCTGCTGCCCCAACCGCCTGTGCCCCGACCGTCAGTGGCAACTGCTCAAGCACTTCGTCAGCCGCGGGGCCATGGACATCGACGGGCTCGGCGAGAAGCAGGTCGCGGCGCTGGCCCGGCGGGGCCTGATCGCCACCGCTGCCGACCTCTACCGCCTCACCGAGGAGCAGCTCACCGAGCTCGAGGGCTACGGGGAGATCTCGGCGCGCAACACGCTGGCGGCCATCGACGCCTCGCGCGAGCGGCCCTTCGGCCGGGTGCTGTTCGCCGTCGGGCTCGAGGAGGTCGGCGAGGTCACGGGGCGCAACCTGGCCGCGCGCTTTCGCACCATCGACGCCCTCCTGGCCGCGACGCCCGAGGAGATCGAGGCCACTCCCGGCGTCGGACCCAAGATGGCGCAGCGGATCGCGCAGCAGCTCGCGGACGAGCAGATGCGCGCCC
Source organism: Candidatus Siliceabacter maunaloa (assembly GCA_024330185.1). Lineage (GTDB taxonomy): Bacteria > Actinomycetota > Thermoleophilia > Solirubrobacterales > Solirubrobacteraceae > Siliceabacter > Siliceabacter maunaloa. Next base: position 11,715 of record JANDLV010000041.1, on the reverse strand, counting down.
TGATCGCCGACCTGCGCGAGCAGGGCGTGCGCTTCGAGCTCGAGGGTCCCGCGCCGGGCGCGGGCCCACTGGTCGACAGGACGTTCGTGCTCACCGGCAGTCTCCCCGAGCTCACCCGCGAGGAGGCCACGCAGCGCATCCTGGCCGCTGGTGGTCGGGTGACCTCGGGCGTGTCGAAGAAGACCGACTACGTCGTGGCCGGCGCGTCGCCGGGCTCCAAGCTCGAGAAGGCGGAGCGCCTCGAGGTCGCGGTCCTCGACGAGCCCGGGCTGCTTGCGCTCCTGGATCCGGAGGACTGACCCCGGCGGCGGGCGTCACGCTCCGCGTCGGCGGCGAGACCGGCTAGAACTCCACGACCGCGAGGGCGTCGTCGGGGTCCTCGGAGAACTCGGTGAAGCCGCGCTGCTCCTCGGATGACCCGCCGATGACCAGCATGCACGTGCCCACGAACTGCGCCACGTTGATGGGCCGCTCGGGGACCAGCGGCGTGATGAAGGGCTCACTGAGGTTCCACGGGCCGGGCTGGAACTGCAGGGGCACGCCGGGCAGCTCACAGCTCGCGGCGACCTCCGCGTCGGACAACTGCGTGCGCACGTTGGCCGGGGTGCGCTCGCTGAAGGCCACGGCCAGCGTGGTCTCGCGTCCGGTGAGCGTCGGCGTGCGCACCTGGAAGACCAGCCCGGTCTCCCGGTCGACCTCGGTGCGCAGCAGCGGCTCGTCCAGGACGTCGGGCGGCGGTGCGGCCTGCTGCTCCTCCTCCTCGCCGCACCCGGCGAGGACGCCCAGCATTGCCACGGCAGCAACCAGGGCGACGAGCGGGGCCGACGGAGGGCTCAAACCAACTCGATGAAGACCATCTCGGTGCTGTCGCTGCGACGCGGCCCGAGCTTGAGGATGCGCGTGTACCCGCCCGGGCGCTCGGCGTAGCGGGGCGCGACGTCCTCGAAGAGCTTGTACACGGCGAACTTGTCCTGCCCGAGGGTGCTCAGCGCCTGGCGGCGGGCGTGCAGGTCGCCGCGCTTGGCCAGCGTGATGAGCTGCTCGAGCTCGGGGCGCAGCGCCTTGGCCTTGGCCTCGGTGGTCTTGATGCGCTCGTGCTCGATGACCTCCTTGCAGAGGTTGCGCATCAGCGCCTTGCGATGCGCGGCGCTGCGGCTGAGCTTGCCGCGCTGCTTGCGATGGCGCATTAGTGATTCCTCCGGCGGGTCGCGTGCCGGTTCGCCGAGGCGAGAACCGAGCAGGGCAAGGACGCAGGGAGGGGACAAGGCCGGAGGCCTGGCCCCGACTGAGGACGCCGCGATGCGAAGGTTGTCGTCCGGCGAAGCGGTGCGGAACCTGTCGGAGGGACCACAGCTACTCCTCGCGCAGGCCCAGCCCGCGGGCGTGCAGGGTCTCGATGACCTCGTCGATGGACTTCTTGCCGAAGTTGGGGATCGCGTTGAGCTCGCCCTCGGACTTGGAGACGAGGTCGCCCACGGTCTGGATGCCCGCCCGCTTGAGGCAGTTGTAGGAGCGCACACCCAGCTCGAGCTCCTCGATGAGGATGTCGGCCATGGGGCCGCCGGCTCCGCCGCCGCCGCCCACGCCGGGGCCGGTGGCCACGGCGCCGTTGGCGCCCTCGCCCAGGACGCCGCCGGGGCCGGCGCGCAGCTCCTCGAGGCGCTCGGGATCGGTGAAGATGGCCAGTAGCTCGATCAGGCGCTCGGAGGCTTCGCGCAGCACCTCGGAGGGCTCCTTTGAGCCGTCGGTCTGGATGTCCATCGCCAGCTTGTCGTAGTCGGTGCGCTGGCCGACGCGCGCGGGCTCCACGGCGTAGGCCACGCGGCGCACGGGCGAGAAGATCGAGTCGATCGGGATCACGCCGATGGGCTGATCGGCCGACTTGTTCTCCTCGGCCGGGCGGTAGCCGCGCCCGCGCCCGATCGTGAGGTAGAGCTCCAGCTTGGTGTCCTTCTCCAGCGTGGCGATGTGCACCGACCCGGGCTCGAGGATCTCCACGCCCGCGGGCAGGTCGATGTCCGCGGCGGTGATGTCGGCGGGGCCGCTGACCACCAGCGGGGCCTCGATCTCGCTGGCGTCGGAATGCATGCGGCACACGATGCCCTTGAGGTTGAGGACGATGTCGGTCACGTCCTCCTTGACGCCCGGGATGGTCGAGAACTCGTGCGCCACCCCCTCGATGCGCACGCTGGTGACCGCTGCGCCCTCGAGCGAGGACAGCAGCACACGGCGCAGCGAGTTGCCGAACGTGTAACCGAAGCCCGGGTCCAGCGGCTCGATCGAGAATGAGCCGCGATTGCGCTCCACGCTTTCGCTGGTGATCCGGGGGATCTGGAAGTCGAGCATCAGGGTCCTAACGTATGTCGTCGTCTCGGGCAGGGCTCGCCCGCAGGCGGGCCGGAATCTCTGGCCTACTTGGAGTACAGCTCGACGATGAGCTGCTCCTGCACCGGCGCCGTGACCTCGCGGCGCTCGGGCCGGCGCAGCACCTTCGCCGTGAGGGCGTCGTGGTCGGCCTGCAACCACGCCGGCACCTGCGCCGTCAGCTCGGTGGCGTCGCGGATCGTGGTCTCGACCGGCGTGCCGGCCTTTACCGCGATGACGTCGCCCTCGCGCACCTGGTAGCTCGGGATGTCCACGCGACGGCCATTGACCGTCCAGTGGCCGTGACGCACGAGCTGGCGCGACTGTCGGCGCGACGCGGCGAAGCCCAGGCGCACCAGGACGTTGTCCAGGCGGCACTCGAGCATCGTGAGCAGGTTCTCGCCCGTGATGCCGGGCTGGTTGGAGGCCTTCTCGTAGTACCGGCGGAACTGGCTCTCGAGCACGCCGTAGTAGCGGCGCGCCTTCTGCTTCTCGCGAAGCTGGACGCGGTACTCGCTCTGCTTCTGGCGCCCGCGGCCGTGGTCGCCCGGCGGATAGGCACGGCGCTCGACGCCGCACTTGTCGGTCAGGCAGCGCTCTCCCTTGAGGAACAGCTTCTGCCCCTCGCGGCGGCACTGCTTGCACTGGGGGCCGGTGTCGCGGGCCATGAGCTACACCCTCCGCCGCTTGCGGGGGCGGCAGCCGTTGTGGGCCTGCGGGGTGACGTCGCGCACGCCGCTGACCTCCAGACCGGCCGCCTGCAGAGAGCGGATGGCGGTCTCGCGGCCCGAGCCCGAGCCCTTGACGAAGACCTCGACGCGGGTCAGGCCCTGCTCCATGCCCTTGCGTGCGGCGGCGTCGGCGGTGACCTGCGCGGCGAAGGGCGTCGACTTGCGCGAGCCCTTGAAGCCGGCGCCGCCGGCGGACTCCCACGCGATCACGTTGCCCTCGCGGTCGGTGAGCGACACGATCGTGTTGTTGAACGAGGTCTTGATGTGGGCCTGGCCGATCGGGATGTTCTTGCGGGGCTTGCGCCGGCCGCGCTGGGGACGCCGGGGGGCGGGCATGGGCTACCTCCGCGGGGCATCCGGCCCCGCGCTCTGATGGCGACTCTCGACGTCACGTCTCGCGTGGACATTCGCTGCGCTCATTTCTTGACCGCCTTCTTCTTGCCGGCCACGGACATCCGCTTGGGACCCTTGCGCGAGCGGGCGTTGGTCTTGGTGTTCTGGCCCCGCACGGGCAGGTTGCGGCGGTGGCGCAGGCCGCGGTAGCAGCCGATCTCCATCAGGCGCTTGACGTTCTGGTTGCGCTCACGGCGCAGATCACCCTCGACGTCGAGGTCGTCGACGGCCGCGCGCAGGCGCGCGACCTCGTCGTCGGTCAGGTCACGCACATAGGTGTCGGGCGCGATGCCCGCACCGGACAGGAGCTTGTTGGACGTCGACCGCCCGATGCCGTAGACGTAGGTCATGCCGACCTCGGCGCGCTTGTTCAGGGGGATGTTGATGCCGGCGATGCGTGCCATCAGCTCACCCCTGCCGCTGCTTGTGCCGGGGGTTGGAGCAGATCACCAGGACCGCACCGTGGCGGCGGATGATCTTGCACTTCTCGCACATCGGCTTGACCGACGGTCGTACCTTCATAGAGCCTTTCGAGGAGGAGATATCGGGGCGGGCACGACGTGAAAGGCCGCTCCGAGCGCGACGACGGAGCCTAGCACTGCGGTTGACCCGGCTGCGGGCTGCGCCCGCACATGACCAGGGAAGGATCGCGTGGGCCGGCCCGGGAGGCGTTGGGACTCCGCCACGGAGCTCAGGCCGCGACGCGCAGGCGCTCGTGCCAGGGCGTGAGGATGCGGGGGCCGTCGGCGGTGATGGCGACGGTGAACTCGAAGTGGGCCGACAGGGAGCCGTCCTGGGCGTAGATGGCCCAGTGGTCGCCGCCCATGCGCACCGCCTCGCGGCCCGCCGTGACCATCGGCTCGACCGCGAAGACCATCCCCTCGGCCAGGATCGGGCCTGTGCCAGGGGTGCCGTGGTTGGGGATCTGGGGGTCCTCGTGCATCTCGCGCCCGACGCCGTGGCCGACCAGCGACTGCACCACCGACAGGCCGTTGGCCTCGACGCGGGCCTGCACGGCATGGGAGACGTCGCCCAGGCGCCGGCCCACCCGGCATTGCTCGACGGCGTCGTGCAGAGAGGCCTCGGTGACCTCCAGCAGCTTGGCGGCCACCGCGCCGATCTCACCCACGGGATGGGTGATGGCAGCGTCGGCCACCCAGCCGTTCTTGGTCACGCCGCAGTCGATGGAGATGATGTCGCCCTCGAGCAGCGGATCGGGACCGGGGATGCCGTGCACGACCATGGCGTTGGGGGAGGTGCACAGGGTGGCCGGAAAGCCCTTGTAGCCCTTGAAGGTGGGCTTGGCCCGGTGTGAGCGGATGAGCTCCTCGGCTGCCGTGTCGAGCTCCTTCGTGGTCACCCCGGGACGGACCATCGAGGCCAGCAGCTCGTGGACCTCCACGAGGATGGCGCCGGCCGCCGCCATCTTCTCCAGATCCCGTGGCGACTTGCGCTTGATGGCCATTGGACTCAGCCTAGGTGGTCCCGGGGAATACACGTGCCGTCGCCGGTGAACGGACTCTCAGAGCTCGTCCTCGAGGCGCAGCGTGGCGATCGTCGCCCTGATGTGGTCGTGCACCTCGGTGGGCGACCGCGCGCCGTTGAAGCGCCGTAGGACACCCTGGCGCTCGTAGTAGTCGATCAGCGGCTTGGTGTTCTCGTGGTAGACCTGCAGGCGGTGGCGCACCGTCTCGGGCCTGTCGTCGTCGCGCTGGACGAGCCGCGAGCCGTCGATGTCGCAGCGCCCCTCGTGCTTGGGCGGGTCGAGCTCGACGTGGTAGACGCGGCCGCTCTTGACCGAGACCCGCCGGCCCGAGAGGCGGCGGACGACCTCGTCGTCGGGCACCTCGATGAGCAGCGCGGCGGTCAGGCGCCGCCCGAGGCGGTCGATCGCGCCGTCCAGCGCCTCGCCCTGCTCGCGGTTGCGGGGAAAGCCATCGAGGAGGAAGCCGTCCCGGGCCTCGTCGGCGCCGATCCGCTCGAGCACGACGGCGATGATCAAGTCGTCGGGGACGAGGTCGCCGGCGTCCATGTAGCGCTTGGCCTTGCGCCCCAGCTCGGCCTCCTCGCGCACAGCTTCGCGCAGGATGTCGCCCGTGGCGACGTAGGGTAGATGGAAGTCTTCCTGCAGGCGCTCGGCCTGCGTGCCCTTGCCTGCCCCCGGAGGGCCCAGGAGAATGAGGTTGAGTTCCGCCACGGTCTTTCTCGCGGTCGCCCCGCGCGCGGTGGCGGACACTACTTCAGGAAGCCCTCGTAGTTGCGCATCATGAGCTGCGCCTCGAGCTGCTTCATGGTGTCCAGCGCCACGCCGACGACGATCAGCAACGAGGTGCCGCCGAAGTAGAAGTTGGCCGCGGTCTGGTTGATGAGGATGGTCGGGAACGCTGCGACAGCGGCCAGGTAGATCGCGCCGGGGAAGGTCAGGCGCGCGAGGATGCGGTCCAGGAACTCCGCCGTGGGCCGCCCCGGGCGCACCCCGGGCACGAAGCCCCCGTACTTCTTGAGGTTGTCGGCCTGGTCGACCGGGTTGAACGTCACCGCGGTGTAGAAGTACGTGAAGAGCATGATGAAGATGGTCTGGCCGACCAGGTAGGCCCAGCCGTCGGGCGAGAAGAAGGCGGCGATGCCCGCGCCGGTGTCGTTCTGCACGAGCTGGCCGATGGTGGGCGGGAAGGCCATGATCGACGCGGCGAAGATGACCGGGATGACGCCGGCCATGTTCACGCGCAGGGGCAGGTAGGTCTGGCCGCCGGAGGTCATGCGCCGCCCTATGACCCGCTTGGCGTACTGGATCGGGATGCGCCGCTGGCCCTCCTGCACGAAGACGATGGCTGCGATGACCCCCAGGGCCAGGAAGGGCATCATCACCTTGAAGACCGGGTCGGGGCTCGTCCACCACGCCTGGAGGCCCGAGGGCAGGGCCGCCACGATGGAGGCGAAGATCATCAGCGAGATGCCGTTGCCGATGCCCCGCTGGGTGATCAGCTCGCCCATCCACATGATGAGCACGCAGCCCGCGGTGAGCACGGTGACGATGAGGAAGACCGTCGCCGCGTTGAAGTTGTCGATCAGCGCCGTGCCCGAGTCGGCCGAGAAGGAGCGGAACAGGAAGACGTAGCCGATGGCCTGCGCGAAGGCCAGGCCGACGGTGAGGTAGCGCGTGTACTGCGTGATGCGCGCCTGCCCGACCTCGCCCTCCTTCTGCAGCTTCTCCAGCGACGGCACCACGACCGTCAGGAGCTGCAGGATGATCGAGGCGGTGATGTAGGGCATGATCCCCAGCGCGAAGATCGCGAGCTGGGACAGGCCGCCACCCGAGAAGAGGTTGAGGAAGCCCAGGATGTTGCCGCCGGCGAACTGGTCCTGGACGGCCTCGATGGCCTCCGGGTTGACGCCGGGCGCGGGCACCTGGGCGCCGAGGCGGTAGATCGCGAGCATGGCTGCCGTGAACAGCAGCTTCTTGCGGATCTCCGCGACGGTGAAGGCGCTGAGGATCGTGGAGAGCATCGGCGGGAGTTCCGCCCAGCCTAGTGGTCGTCGCCGGAGGTGACGGCCACTTAGGGAGCGATCGTCTGCGCGGTGCCGCCCGCGGCCTCGATGGCCTCGCGGGCGGACTTGGAGAACCCGTGCGCGTGCACCGTCAGCGCCTTCGTCAGCTCGCCGCCGCCCAGGATCTTGACCGCGACGTTCTTGCGCTTGGCCAGCCCGCGGGCGGCCAGCGTCTGCGGCGTCACCTGCGCCCCGGCGTCGAAGCGCGCCTCGAGATCGTCGAGGCTGACCGGCTGGGTGCGGGTGCGGAAGGGCTCGAAGGGCATCGACTTCTTCATGTGCGGGCCGCGCAGCTTGCGCATCCGCATGTGGATGGGCATCTGCCCACCCTCGAAGCCGGGCCGGCTCTTGGAACCCGAGCGCGAGCCGGCACCCTTGTGGCCGCGGCCGGAGGTCTTGCCCGTGCCCGAGCCCTCGCCGCGCCCGACGCGCTTGCGCGCCTTGCGCGAGCCGGGAGCGGGCTGCAGGTTGTGCAGGCCGATGCGCTCGTCGTCGCGCTCAGCCATCGGTCTTCACCATCACCAGATGACGGATCTTGTGCAGCATGCCCCTGCTCTGCGGCGTCTCCTTGACCTCGACCGTGTGGCCGATCCGGCGCAGGCCGAGCGAGCGCATGGTCGCGAGCTGGCTCTTGTCGGCGCCGTTGGTGGACTTGACCTGGGTCACCTTCATGCGGTGACCTCCTCGGCGGCCTCGGGCGTGGTGCCGTCGGGCGTGGCGTCCTCGTCGCCCGTCTCGGGCTGGGCGCCCTCGATCGTCTCGCCGGGCGCTTCCTCGCCGCCGAGGCCGAGCACCCGGTCGATGGACAGGCCGCGCAGCTGGGCGACCTCCTCGGGGCGGCGCAAGCCCTGCAGGCCGGCGACCGTCGCCTTCACGAGGTTGATCGGGTTCTGTGAGCCCAGCGACTTGCTGAGGATGTCGTGGATGCCGGCCAGCTCGAGCACCGCGCGCACGCCGCCACCGGCGATGACGCCGGTACCGGCCGAGGCGGGCTTGAGCAGCACGCGGCCCGACCCGAAGACGCCCAGCGACCTGTGGGTGATCGTCGACCCGTGCTTGGGCACGCGAAAGAGGTTCTTCTTGGCCTGCTCGACGCCCTTCTGGATGGCCAGGGGCACCTCGTTGGCCTTGCCGTAGCCCACGCCGACGACGTCGTTCTCGTCGCCGACCACGACCAGCGCGGTGAACGAGAAGCGACGACCGCCCTTGACGACCTTGGCCACGCGGTTGATCTCCACCACGCGCTCCTGCAGGTCCAGCCCGCTCTGGCTGACCGATCTGTCGACCGGGATATCGATGCTCATATGGCGAGACCTCCTTCGCGCGCACCCTCGGCGAGAGCCTTGACGCGCCCGTGGTACTGGTAGCCGCCCCGGTCGAACACCGCGCCCCGGACGCCGGCCGCCTGCGCGCGCTGGGCCAGGAGCTTCCCGGCCTCGCCCGCCTGCTCGGTCGGCTTGAGGTCGCGCAGGGCCCCCTCGGTCCACGACACGGAGGCCAGCGTGCGGCCCTCCACGTCGTCGACGAGCTGGGCGGAGATGCCGCGGTTGGAGCGGAAGACCGAGATGCGGGGACGCTGCGCGGTGCCGCTGACCTTGGCGCGCACACGGCGGCGGCGGCGCAGGCGCTGCTGAGGCTTCGTGGCGAGGGTCATGCGCGCTTGCCCACCTTGCGGGCGACGTGCTCGCCCTCGTAGCGGATGCCCTTGCCCTTGTAGGGCTCGGGCGGACGCTGCTCGCGGATGTTGGCGGCGATCTGCCCCACGGCCTGCTTGGAGTTGCCCTTGACCACGATGCGCGTGGGCTGGGGCACCTCGAACTCGATGCCCTGCGGAGCCTTGACGGAGACGGGGTGCGAGTAGCCCAGCGCGAGCTCCAGGTCGCTGCCGCGCAGCTGCGCGCGGTAGCCGACGCCCTGGATCTCCAGCGAGCGGGTGAAGCCGCTCGTCACGCCCTCGACCATGTTGGCCACCAGCGAGCGGGTCAGCCCGTGCAGGGCGCGATGCTCGCCACGGTCGGTGGGGCGGGTGACGACGAGCCGGCCGTCCTCCTGGGCGATCGTGATGTCGCGCGGCACGACCTCGGACAGGTCCCCGCGCGGGCCCGCTACGCGGACGACGCCGGGCTCGATGCTCACGCTGACCCCGTCGGGGACGGGGATGGGCTTGCGGCCGATGCGACTCATCGGATGCTCACCAGACCTCTGCGACGACCTCGCCACCGACGCCGGCCCGACGGGCCTGGTGGCCTGTCATGACGCCGCTGGAGGTGGACATGATCACGGTGCCCATACCGCCCTGCACCTTTGGCAGCGCGCTGGCCGACGCGTAGCGGCGGCGTCCCGGACGCGAGGCGCGGCGCAGGCCGGCGATGGCCGAGCGGCGGTCGGACGTGTACTTGAGACGGACGCGGATCAACTCGCCGGGGTGGTCGGGAGTGGGCGCCTCGACGTCGAACCCGTCGATGTAGCCCTCCTCGGTCAGGATCCGCGCGCAGTCGCGCTTGAGCCTCGAGGCCGGGATGTCCACGATCTCGTGAGCGGCCTGGATCGCGTTGCGGATCCGGGTCAGGAAGTCTGCGATGGGGTCGGTGGTGGCGCTCAAGGTTCTGTCAGTCGGTCTCGGGGTGGCCCTACCAGGAGGACTTGGTCATGCCGGGTACGTACCCCTCGTGGGCCAGCTCTCGCAGGCAGATGCGGCACATGCCGAATCGCTTGAAGACGGAGCGCGACCGGCCGCACCGGCGACACCGGGTGTACTCCCGGGTCTTGTACTTCGCGGGACGCGCCTGGCGCACCCGCTGGGACGTCTTGGCCATCCTAGAACTTTCCTCTTCGATGGGTGGTCACTGGCGGTCCTCCCTCGTGAAGGGCATGCCGAAGGCCTCGAGGAGGGCCGCGGCCTCCGGGTCGGTCTTGGCGCTCGTGGTGATGGTGATGTCCAGGCCGCGGACCTGGTCGATGGCGTCGTAGTCGATCTCGGGAAAGATGATCTGCTCGCGCACACCCATGGAGTAGTTGCCCCGCCCGTCGAACGACGTGCGCCGCAGGCCGCGGAAGTCCCGGATGCGTGGGATGGCCACCGAGGTGAGGCGGTCCAGGAACTCGTAGGCGCGCTCGCCACGCAGGGTCACCGATACGCCGACGGGCATGCCGTCGCGCAGCTTGAACGCGGCGATCGACTTGCGCGCACGGCGGACGTTGGGCTTCTGCCCGGCGATGGTCCCCAACTGCTCCGAGGCGTTGTCGAGCATCTTGGCGTCCGTCTTGGCCTCGCCCACGCCCATGTTGAGCGTGATCTTCTCGATGCGCGGGGCCTGCATGGGCGTCGTGTAGCCGAAGCGCTCGATCAGCGCGGGGCGGATCTCGCCCTCGTAGCGCTCCTTGAGACGAGCGGCCATCACACCCGCTCCCCGCTGCGCACAGAGACGCGCACGCGCACCCCGTCCTGCTCCTCGAAGCGGATCCGGGTCGGGCGGTTGTCCGTGGGGTCGACCAGCGCGACGTTGGACGAGTGCACCGGCGCCTCGCGCTCGATGATGCCACCGACGTCGTTGGTGCCGGGGCGCGGGCGCTGGTGGCGCTTGATCATGTTGCAGCCCTCGACGACGACCTTGTCGGTGGCCGAGACGACGCGCAGCACCTTGCCGGTGCGCCCGCGGTCCTTGCCGGCCAGCAGCACGACCTCGTCGTCGCGACGTATGCGTGCTGGCATGGCTAGAGCACCTCCGGGGCGAGGGAGACGATGCGCATGAAGTTGCGGTCGCGCAGCTCGCGGGCCACGGGGCCGAAGATGCGGGTGCCACGGGGGGCGTTGACGGCATCGATGATCACCGCGGCGTTCTCGTCGAAACCGATGTAGGTGCCGTCGTCGCGGCCGAACTCCTTGCGGGTGCGCACGACGACGGCCTTGACGACCTCGCCCTTCTTGACCGTGCCGTTGGGCGTGGCCTGCTTGACCGTGGCGGTGATGACATCGCCGATGCCCGCGTAGCGCCGCCGCGAGCCGCCCTGCACGCGGATGCAGAGGATCTCACGGGCGCCCGTGTTGTCGGCGACCTTGAGGCGGGTCTCGTTCTGGATCACGGGCTACTCAGCCCTCTCCAGGACCTCGACCAGGCGCCAGCGCTTGGTGCGCGACGTGGGCCGGCTCTCGATCACGCGGACGAGGTCGCCCTCGTTGGCGTCGTTGCTCTCGTCGTGGGCGTGCAGCGTGGCGCTCGAGCGCACGACCTTCTCGTAACGGCGGTGGCGCTTGGCGCTCTCGATGCGCACGGTGATGGTCTTGTCGGCCTTGTCGGAGACCACACGGCCCGCGCGCAGCTTCGGCGCGCCGGGGCTCGGCGGGGTGGCCGGCGGGGTCGGCGGGACCTCGGTGCGCCCGGCCCGGGCCTTCTCGCGCTCCTGACCGCGGCGCCGGCTGCGCGCGGCCGCCTTCGCGCGGCGGACCTCGACGCGCTCAGCCTGACGCTCCTCGGGGGTGCGCGAGGGGCGCTTGGACCGCTGCGCAGTCTGCGCGGACTCGCGTGCCTCGCGGCGCGTGGTGGCGGTGCCCGCGGGCCGCGCGGCGGGCGCCGGGGCGGCGGCCGCCACCACGCGCTTGGCCACGACGGCCGGGGCGGGCGCCAGCGGGGTCGCCCCGGCGGCGGCCACGGGAGCCCCGGTGGCGGCCAGCGCCCGG
>JANDLV010000040.1 GCA_024330185.1 Candidatus Siliceabacter maunaloa | reverse complement strand
GGTCGCCGTCTGAGCGTCCTCACGCCATGTCATCCACAACATTTGACAATAACTCATTCCCCCCTCATGATGAGCCGTCAGCGGCAGACATGGCGCTCGGCGGCGCCCGAATCGATTCGCCTGCGAGTCGCGACGCCCACGAGACTCTCCGCATGTCCGCCCCTCACGAAACGTCCCCCCTCACTGGTCGCGCCTCCCGCAGGTGCCTTCTCGCCGTCCTCGCCGCCGGTTGTGCAGTGGCGGCCGGCGCGCCGGCCGCCGCCAGCGGCCAGGCGACTCAGGGCCCCTCTGCCTCCGGAACCACGTGCGCGTACCGCTCGGCGCCGCTGTCGGACCCGCTGCGCCCCGAGGTCCTCCTGGCCTCGGTGTGCCTCGTGAACTTCGAGCGGGCCTCGCGCGGGATCGCGCCGATGTATGTCGACGCTCGCCTGACGGCGGCGGCTCAGGGTCATGCGGAGGACGAGGTGCGCCGAGGCTTCTTCGATCACACCAACCCTGATGGCTGCGATCCCAGCTGCCGGGCGGCCGCCGCCGGGTACCCGGCCGGCGCTGGAGAGAACATCTACTCCGGCCCGGAGACGGCTGCGGAGGCAGTGGATGGGTGGATGGAGAGCACGGGGCACCGCGCCAACATCCTCGAGCCCGGCTACCGCACCATTGGCGCGGGCGGCGCGGTGGGCGGCCAGCGCGGGTGGGAGTGGGTGCACACCTTCGGCCGCGTGGAGCCGGCGCCGGGGGCGATCACCGGCCTCGAGCCGCAGTACCAATGCCCTGTTGAGGGCGCCCCCGGCTATCTCAACCCCGCCAAGCTGCGCGTCGGTCGTTCCCGGGTGCTCCGTGACGAGCGCTCGCTGGACGTCTTCGCTCCGATCACGTCGCGCGCGGAGGGCCGCGTGCAGGTGACCTTCCACGCCGCCGGGCGTCTGGAGAGCTTCGACGCCGCCGTCACGCCCAACGACGCCGACCTCGACCAGATCCGCTTCCAGCAGTCGCTCACCCGCGAGCAGGCCCGGTTGGGGACAGGCATCGTCACCATCTACTACCGCGGTGATGCCGACACGCGCCCGCAGGAGGTGCGACTGCGCGCTGCCGCCCGCGACGCCGAACTGCGGGTGGAGGAGATCTCGCTCGCCGGCGGGCGCCTGTCGGCCAACGGCGCGGTGACCAGCCGCGCCGAGGGCATCGTGCGCTTGAGATACTCCTACCTCGATGCGGCTGGCCGACCCCGCCTGCACCTCGCCCGCGCGGCGATTCGGGACGACGGCCGGTGGACGTTGGGCGAGGAGCCGGTTCCGTCCGGTCTGCTGCGCTGCGGCGGCTACCTGTCGATTCTGTTCACCGGGGACTTCGAGCAGCGGGTGCGCGGCGAGATGCTCGCCTACGCGCTCGAGGCGGGCCAGACGCGGCGCCCCTGAGGCCGCGAGGAGCCTGAGCGCACGGTTGCAGCCATACCGACGCACCATCTGCCGGCGATGACCGATCGACACCGCGCGGTGCTGCTCGAGGTGCCGCAGCGGTGGCGCGACGAGCTCGGTCCCAACGTCGTGTTGAGCGCCGCGGCCGTCACCGGCACGATCGAGATCCTGCCGGCCGGGCGGTTCGACTCGCACGTCGACGAGAGGATGCTCGGACTCGACCCTCGCCGGGAGCACCAGATCCGCCGCTTTTACTCCGCCCAGTCGATGGAGGCCCAATGGACCGACCACGGGTCACTGGAGCTGCCACCCTTCCTCCTCCGACAGCTTGGGGGGACCCCGACGGACGAGGTGACGCTCTCGCTGCTTGGCGGCTGTCTCCTGGTCACCAAGGAGCCGCCCGAGCGCCCGCCGAGCACGGGTGTCTTCCACCGGCTGACGCTGCGCTCCCGTCGGGGGCCATACACGGCGCCCCTGCTGACCACCGAGGACGCGCGCATGGACGAGGAGACGGCCTTCCTCGTCCATGTGGCCATGACCCTCGGGCCTGCGACGACCGAGGACCTCGATCAGCTTCGGTCACGGGCACTCGCCGCTATGCACCCCGCCGGCGCCGGTTCCGTCATCTCGGACGAGCACGACCATGGCCCGGTCCTGATCGATGCCGATCGCGTCTGGGTCTCCCGGCGCCGGTTCTCCGTGGCGACGCAACGATTCGTCGACCTGCTCGACGGTTGGCGCTCCCTGCTGTCTGCCGACCAGCCGAGCGACGCCGAGTACCGCGCCGAGATGGTCGAGCCCGGCAGCGCCGGGGCTCCCGAGACCGACGAGAGGAGCTACGTTTGCGACACCGCCGTCCTGACCGCCGTGGCGCGCCGCGAGCTTCGCTACCGCCTCGCCGGCGGAAGCCTCACCGCCTTCGCGGAACGCGCCGCCCACGACCTTCCCGCTCGTCTGGCGGCTCACCGCCCCGAGCGGTCCCGTGCCCTGCGCGCCCTGGGCGCGGCCGACCTCTCGCCAGGCTCCCTCACCCCGGCGCGGGTGGCCTCGGTTCAGGCGCTGGTCGACGCCGACGTGCTCCCGCCGTCAGTGGCGCGATGCCACTTCTGCGAGCCGGTCGTGTCGGTGATCCGGCGTGGGAGGCCCTCCGGCCTCTACGTTGGCTCGAGACGCCGCAGCTTCGCGTCCGACGCTGGAGCATCGATCTGCGTATCGATGGGCGGCCCCACGACCTCCCGCCCGCGCACCGGCCTGGCGAGGAGACGGCAAGTCCGCTGCCCCAGCTTCGCGCGATCACGCAGCTTCTCCTCGGAGACGGGTGGGAGGGGGCCGACCTCCACACCCTCGACGTCCCGGACCACGAGCTCACCGTGCCGATCCGCCGTGTCCGGCTCACACGGGAACGCCAGCCACCGAAGATGCCTTGGCGCTCGTGGTGAGTCGACGCTCCGAGGTCTTCGACCGCGTCCTGCTGCAGGACGGCTGCCAAGCGCGGCCAGCGGTGCTCCTCACCAAGTGCGACGCCGTGGTCGACGACGAATCGCGGTTTCTTCTCCATCTCGCCTACATCCTCGAGGCGCAGACGCCGAGATCCTTGACCGATCTCGCTGGCCGCGTCGACGGGGGAGCCGCTGACGAGATCGCCACCCCCAGGGGGACCGTCTGCTTCGAGTCCCGTCGCATCGCCGTGTGGCCAGCCAGCGGTGGCTGTCTGTCCGTCTCTCCGGCGCGATTCGCCGAGCTCGTCGGCGGCTGGCGCGCCGAGCTCGAGCGCTGGCTCGCGGAAGGACCCGCGCCGGACCCCGCGCCGCAGCATCGCCCAGCCGTCTTCGACGACGACGATGACACGGAGCTCGAAAGGCTTGAGATTCTGGCCGCGCGGCGGGCGGTGCACGCCTTCAGGCTGAGGGACGGCGCCCTCACCGACTCGGAGAGCGAGGCGCGGGCGGACGCCGCCACCGACCCCGACCGCCCAGGACGGCGCGAACGCCTTCTCGGCGCGCTTCTGTCCACATCGAGCACCGTCGGCACGCCGACGCCGGCGCGGCTGCAGCTGGTGCGCCATCTGCGCCACAGCGGGGAGCTCCCCAGCGCGATCGCCGAGACTCTCGTGCGGTCCGGGCGGCTCGACGAGGAGGAGTGGCGGCTCATCAGCGGACTGCGGGACCTCGACCTCCCCGTGGAGGTGGAGGTGGAGCGCTGGACGATCCACGTGGAGATCGACGAAGACGAGGTGGAGGGCCCGCTGGCATACGTGCCGCTGCACCACGGCGCGGGGGCCAGCCCTGTCGATCTGCTCCACCGCATGGTCGATGCGCTTGTCGCCGATGGCTGGGAACCCTGCGACATCGCGGCGCTCGAGGGCACCGATAAGGAGCGGGGCGGCTCGCCGCGCAGGCTCGAGCTCACGCGCCGCCGCAAGCCTGTCGCGCCACCCTGGTCATAGGCGACACCCTCCGGACGGCACCCTTCCGGTCCCGAGCAACATAAGGCGATACCTGAACCCCGTCGCCGGCGCGGGCCGGTCAGCGTGCAAGCGGGCCGCCCACTTGTGATCCTTGCTTGCGTTGCGCATGGCTGCGCGATGGCAGGCGGAACTCGGGAGTCGAGTTCGACACCGTGTCCCTCGCGACGACCAGTGAAAGACTCCGCCGCGATGCTCGTCCACCTCCTTCTGACGTTCACGTCGGTCGACGAGGCGCGCTCCCACCTACAGAGCACGCACGGCACGTCGATCGCGGGCGTCGTCTTGTGTAGCGACGATCTCGAGCCCGAGGTGCTGGGCGCGACCGTGCCTGAGGTGGCCAACCGCTGGATGACTCCGGTCAGCGTGCTCGCCGACCGTGCGGTGCCCATAGACACGTCGAGGCGGCGCGGCTGGAGCTTCGTCCGCGCGTCCCGGGAGGAGCGTGGCGTTGTCTGCGCGTCCGACATAGAAGGTGCCGCTGGCCTCGCGGACGTCGCCGGCGACGGCGAGGTCGCGGTCGTGCTGCATCCCGCGGTCTCGTTCGAGGCGTTGGCGGGCGTCGTCGACCACTTGATCGTCGACGCGAGGGAGCCCGGCTCAGCCCGCGTCGACCGTCGTGCCGTCGCCCGTCTTGCGCGAGAGGCCGCTCGCCATGGGCGCTCGCGGGCTGACACCCGTCGATGGCAGGTATTGGAAGACATCGCCACGCTGGCTCCGCTCGGTGAGGGGCTGCAGGACCCGGGCCTCGAGCTTGCGGAGGGCTGGGCCGTCGGTGCACGTGACCTCGTGCCTGTGGGTCAGAGGTCCGAAGCTCGGCCGGAGCCTGTCAAGCCCGGTGAGACGCTTCGTGTCGTCTATTAGTGAGCTGCCTCCGTGGTTGGCTTGGGCTGGTTGATCCAGGCGGCGGCCGGGACCGCCGGTGGTGTCGGCGTCCGGCGGACGAACCGCTCGGGCGTGGTGGCGTAGGCGGCGTCCAGTGCCTGCTGGCGCTGGTCGCGGACGGTGTCGGCTCGGCCGTGGTGAACGGTGGCCGGGGTCATCAGGCCGATCCCGCAGTGGCGATGGTCGTCGTTGTAGTAGGTGAAGAACTCGCGGCAGAAGCCGCGCGCGTGCTCGATCGAGTGGAAGCGAGCGGGGAACGCGGGGCGGTACTTCAGCGTCTTGAACTGCGCCTCGGAGTAGGGGTTGTCGGTCGAGGTGTAGGGCCGGCTGTGGCTCTTGGTGATGCCGAGATCGGCCAGCAGGAACGCGACCGGCTTGCTGGTCATCGAGCTGCCCCGGTCGGCGTGCACGGTCAGCTGATCGCGCCCGATCTGCTGCTGCTCACAGGCCTGGGCGATGAGCGCCTGGGCGACCTGGGCGCTCTCGCGGTGCTGAACGGTCCACCCCACGACGTAGCGGCTGAAGACGTCGAGGATCACGTAGAGGTAGTAGTAGGTCCACTTCGCCGGGCCCTTGAGCTTGGAGATGTCCCAGGACCACACCTCGTTGGGGCGCTGGGCCAACAGCTCCGGCGCGGCGTAGGCGGGGTGCTCACGCTGCGCGCGGCGCTCGCGCACCTCGCCGTGCTCGTCGGCGAGGATGCGATACATCGTGCGCTCGGAGGCCAGGTAGGTGCCCTCGTCCAGCAGCCTGGCCCACACCTGCGCCGGCGAGCGGTCGACGAACCGCTCGCTGTGCAGCTGGGCCAGCACCGCCTCACGCTCGCTATCGCTGAGCGCGCGGACCGGGCGGGCCCGCGGCCTGGGCGGCCTGGGCGCCGGCGGGCTGCGACGCCGGTAGACGGTCGCGGGCGACGCGCCGACGGCACGACACGCCCGCCGGGTGCCGATGACCGGCGCCAGCTCGTCGAGGGTCTCACACATCATCGCTCGGTGCTCCCGTCCGCGCCCTCGGTGTCGAGCATCTGCTCCAAGAGCGCACAGACGTTTCCCTGGATCTCGACCACCCGCCGGGCCTTGCCCAGCTCGGCTTCGGCGCGCTCGGCGCGCCGCTCGAGCTCGGCGATCCGCGCATCACGCCCATCGGGCTTGCGCCGCCCCCGCGGGCGATCCAGAGCCACAAGCGCCCCGGCGTCGCGCGCCTGGCGCCACTGCGTCAGATGCGACGAGTACAGCCCCTCGCGACGCAGCAGCGCCCCGATCTCGCCCGACTGCGTGCACGCATCAGCCTCGCGCACGATCCGCGCCTTGTACTCGGCTGTGAACCGCCGGCGCGTCGCGCGCTCGACCAGCTCAGGATCCGGCGGCGGCGGCGCCCCCACCCCGGCGCGCGCGCCGCGGCTCGATTCGCCTCGCTCGCCTACGGCTCCCTCAGCGAACCGAGCCGCGGCCCCAACACCATCGTGTCCGTTGTCCTGCGACATCCCAACATGCTCCGATTCTCGCCCTCAAGGTTCATAGATTCCTCGATAGTGGGCGTCTCACCGGACGTTGGCAGAGAGGGCCCAACGGCGAAGCGCTGGAGCCCGTCGACGAGAACGACATACTCGCTCACGTCGCTGGGAAGATGCGTAAACGCGCTGGAAGGTCTTGGAAACTGACCCAGAATCACGTTCCAGCAGCGCAGAGCTCGAGCTCAGGAAGTCGAGCAACTGGGCCACGGACCATGAGATGCCGCGCTGGTAGCTGGGAATATCGATCCAGGTAAGTCCGGCATAGCCGGCTTGGAGAACGGCCTTATCAGGTGGGGCGTTGTCGGAAATGAGCGCGTTCTTGGCGACGTATTCCCAGTACGGCGGCACCGGTCCACTGCGGTGGATCGACATGGTTGGCTCCGAGCGACGAGGGCTGTGACACAACCCTACGCGGTCACAGCGGCGCGGCGTGGGACGAGGCCGGGCTCATCGCGGGCGTGCCGCGTCAGCCGCGCACGAGCCGGTGTCCGGCGAGCTTGAATCCGCGCTCCGCGAGAACCGCGCTCCACCCGTTGCGTGTCCCGATCCGTGCCGGAACGTCGTAGAGCCTCGCCCGGACCTCCTGTCGAGTGAGCCGTTCAAACTTCGCCCGGCGGGGGTCATCGGAGGCGACGAGCGTTTCCTTCCGATGAAGGATCGGCGGGTTGGTGTGGCGCGAGTAGTCGCGGTAGTCCGCGCGAAGTGAGTCGAGGCGGACGATGTAGCCAGAACGGAGCGCCGGGTGCGGGTCACTGTTGAAGTCGGGGTAGTCCAGATACGAGATGGCCGGCTGGTCGGTGTGGATCTTCACGAGGGTGGCCTCCTCGATCTGGCCGATGAGCGCGCGGGCCGCACCCTCGATCACGCGTAGGACGGGCGCGAGCTCGCCGAGCGCGTCGACGTGGACGTACAGTGAGGTTGGGAGCTTCTTGCCGACCGGTGCGGCGCGACAGGCCTCCTTGACCCGGTCGGCCTCGGCGATCGCGAAGAGGAGTCGGTCGGCCTGCTCGCAGGCTCGTTTGTGGCTCCCGAACAGGTCGCGGATGTCAAAGCGGAGGTCGTCGGGGAGCTCCGACGGGCGAGCGCGGCGACCGAATCGAGACAGCGCGAGGTAGACGAGGAGATCAGCGGTGCGGCCGACGCGAACGCGGTCCCACGGCTCATCTCCAGTCAAGCGCCTGATGACCGCGAACGCCGCGCGCGGCGAGCCGAACTCCTCGCAGAGTTGCGCGTACTCGGGCGTCTCCGCGGAGCGCGGCAACCGCCCGCGCTGCTCGTAGAACGCCATGAGAGAGCGAAGCATTTCCTCGTGCTGCTCCAACAGCGCTTGGCTGACGCGGGGGCGGACGCCGGTGTGGCGGACCCGGCGAGCTAGTAGCGCTTGTTCCAGCGCCTGCTCGCGGAAGACGTAGAAGATCCCGGGGGCGGCGGCGACGGAATGACGTTGAAGCGTGTGCTCTATCCAGGTCCTGAGCTCCTGTTGGCCGTAGAGCTTCTGGAAGGTGCCGGTGGACGTGCGCAGCCCGTCCGTATGGTCCTCTCCCTCGAGGTCGCGGGTTTCGCTCGAGAGCCGGGCGGCGACGATGAGCACGTGCTGAGCGAGCGACCAGGCGGCTCGGAGGGTCTGTTCGCGTTCGGCCGGATTCTCGATGACGTTCACGACAAAACCGAGGTTGACCACCTGTGCGGGCGTGCGCGGTGCGTCGGGTCGGTGGTTGAGGTCGTAGCCGCTGCAGGAGACGCCCAGACGGGCGAGGCGCTTCAGATCGCCGCCGCGGCCGCAGCCGTAGTCGAACACCGTGGCCGAGGCAGTGACCAGGCCGTCCTCGACGGCGCGCGCCATGGGGCGCGACAGGGCGGTGCGGCCGAGTGCAGTGCGGCCGCGAGCCTCGGCAGCGTCGAGTGTCACCCCACCGCTGAGCCCGGCAGCACGGCGTTGCGACGTGAGTCGACGAGTCGGAGCAGCCCCCTGACGCTGTTGACGTCCGCGTCCCCGAAGAGGTAGCCGATGCCCCGGTGCAGGTGCAGGCGGAAGTGGCGCGCGACGGTGGCGTGGTCGCCGGCGAGGCCGTCCTGCGCGCACCGCTGTCGGACAAGCCCGAGATACAGATCGCCGTGCGGGCCGGCGAAGGTACGCCAGCTCATCTCAACGCCGTCCTCCACGGGGATTGGAACGTCAGCCGGCACAGTGGGCTCGGCAAGCGATCGGCAGACGGCCCAGCGGCACAGCTCGTTCCAGTGGGTCAGTCCGGTGCGGCGCTTGAGCGTGATGAGTTGGTCGCGCGCAGCGGGCGAGACGCGGACGGTGTCGATCATGCGGGGACCTCCACATCCAGGTAGCCGGGGGTGATGGTGGTGGCGTCGTCCTCGCCGTTGAAAGTGAGCGTGTAGCTCGCCCCGAGGAACGGCTGAAGGTGTTCGAGCAATGACGCCTCGATCTCGGTGTCGGTGGAGAGCACAATCACCTGCTGGCTCGCCATCGGCAGGTACCGCGCGACGACATGCTGGCGGTGCGCCGAATCCAGACGACCGAGTGGCGTATCGATGAGGACCGGAAGGGGCCGCCCTGAGGCGCGCGCGAGCGCCCACAGAAGGGCGAGCGCGGTGAGTTGCCGCTCTCCAGCGGAAAGCTGTTCGGGATGAATCTCGCGGCCCTGTCGGTCGCGGAACGACGGCGCAAACGACTTGGGGTCGATCGACATCTCCGCGATCAGTCGGTCCTTGCGCAGGAGCTGCTCGAGGGCTTCCACCGCGAGCTCGGCGATGCGGTCAACGTTGCGCGCTGCCGCACGTTCGCGCAGCAGTGCGAGCGTTCCGCGCGCCTTCTCGGCGTGCTGGACCAGTCGTTCGCTGTCGAGGCGTTCAAGCTGCTCGGCAGCAAGTCGCTTCGCGAACCGCTCCCGGTCGGCGCGGGCGCGTGCGAGCGCGCGCTCGGCGTCGTCGCGAGCGCTGGCCGCGGCATCAGTCTTCGCGCGTACGAGCGCGACGCGATCAGCTGCCTCCGAGCGCGCCAGCTCGAGCATTCGCACCGCGTCGTCGGTCGGGATCTGAGCGGCCAGTCGTTCGACGTGATCGAGTCGAGCCTGACTCTCGTCGATGGTTTCGATCGCCTCCGTGCGTCGCCGGTCGTAGCTCGCGAGCTCCCGGCTGGCCAGCTCGTCGAGCAGGGCCGCGACGGGGCTGAGGCCGAGCCCGT
Source organism: Candidatus Siliceabacter maunaloa (assembly GCA_024330185.1). Lineage (GTDB taxonomy): Bacteria > Actinomycetota > Thermoleophilia > Solirubrobacterales > Solirubrobacteraceae > Siliceabacter > Siliceabacter maunaloa. The sequence continues at coordinate 25,372 of JANDLV010000040.1, read as the reverse complement.
CGGGCAGCTTGGCGAGCTTGCGGTCCATGGCTGCACGGTCGTCGCTTAGTCGTCGTGCCAGCGTCTTCCTCAGCTCGGATGGCGCATCGAGATCGTGAAGCAGATCGCGAACGAACGTGTCGCGGTCGGCCACGACGCGCCGAGCCGTTCTCAGCTCGTCAGCGTCCTGTTCGCTCCTCGCCGCCTCGGCGAGCGTCGCCACGGCGTCATCGATCAGCAGCAACGGTGCCAGTTCGTGCACGGCCAGCGTGCGAGCCTCGGTTTCGGCTTCGCGCACGGCGTCCTTCGCGACTTCCGAGTCGGCAAGCAGCGCGGCCCGGCGCTCGTAGAAGTCGCCACCGGCGGAACGAAAGGCTTCCTCGACCCGAGAGAGGTCGCTGATGGACACATGGACGTCCTGCTCGAAAGCCGCCAGCTCCTCGCCGCGCTCAAGCGCCGTCTTCTCGGCGACTCGGACATCCTCGTTCATCGCTTCGATCTCGCGTTGCTCTTTAGGCGTCGCGGCTTCGGTCGCTCGTCGGCGTTGCACGACCTCGAGGTCGACGGCGAGCTGGTCGACGAGGTCGAGGCCGAGAAGCGAGCCGACTGCAGTGCGCAGGGTCGTGCTGGAATTCTCGAGGTCGGCCAGCGCCTCGACCTTCTCGCCGTCAAAGAAGACAAGCCGGGCGACGCCACGAGGAACAACGCTCTCGATGAAGTCGAGCCAGCCGTCGCTGAGCGTCTGGTCGTGGCTGCCGTTCCGAAACGCTTCGACCTCTTCGACGAAGCTGCCGCCGCGGCGTCGCCAAGAGCGACGGATGCTGATCTCCTCGTCTTCGGCGTTGCGCTGCAGGACGAAGCTCAGTTCGATTTGCGCGATCTTCGCGTCGGAGCGCGTGACATCCTCGAGGTAGCGGTCGTAGCTGCCGCGGCGCTCTATCAGCGGAAGCGCGTGGGCGCCGTAGAGGACGTGGAACAGCGACCTCATGAGTGTCGTCTTGCCCGCGCCATTAAGGCCTCCGACGAGCGTGACGGGCTGGTCGCGCGAGGCGGGCGCAAAGTCGATGCTCTGCTCGCCGGCAAAGACGCCGACATCGGTCAGCGTCAGCGTCTTGAGGATCACGACGCCTCCTCAACGCTGGACGCCACTTCCACGACTTGGAAGTAGTCGTCGATGGGTGTTGGTGCGTCAGCACCCGAGGGTTGCGCCGGCGCGGACTTGAGGTCTCGATGCATCCGAGCCCGCTCGATTGCGTCGTCCTTGTCGCTGTAGAACCCTCGCTTGAGTGCTCCTTCGAGCTGGTCGAACAGCCCTGCCCGCCGGACCATCGCGCGGTGGCGGCGCTCGACGTCAAGGAGTTCGCGGACCATCTCGTAGTGGATGCGGTCCTCACCGCAGATGTCCTCGAGGAGCTCGAGCTCGTCGCGGCCGAGCGGAAGGCTCGTGTCGAGATCGCGTCCGGGGTAGTGCGCGAGCAGCGTTTCCTCGTAGATGACCGGGAGCCGATCCTCGAACTCGTGCTTGTCGATGATCCAGATCCGCCGGATCTCCTCGAGCTCAGCCAGGCTTATCAGCTCGAGGTCGCGAACTTGTTCCGGTCCGTTCTCCTGAATCCAGCGTTGAGCCTGCAGCAGCTCGCGCAGCCACGTCTCTCTCGACGCCTGCGTGTACGGGCCGTGGATCGGGCGATCGTGAAAGAGCTGGACGGTGCCGTTGAGCCGGCGGAAGTCGCGCAGCGGCTTGTCGTCGGTCACGTCGAGCTTGTCCCGGAGTCGAAGCAGCGGCAGCATCCACTCCTTCTCCTCGTCGTTCTGGATCATCGCGTGCATCGACTTGTCCTTGTCGACGAGCGTGCAGGTCCAGCAGCCGAACCGGCTGTCGCCACAGCTCGGGGTTGAGCTGTCGACGACCAAAGGGCACTCGCCGTCCGCGGATGCTCCTTGGTACATCGTGAGAAGGTCCTTGTTGTCGTAGCCCCAAGGGTTGGGCTGCTGCATGAGGAACGTCCAGACGTCGTCGTTCGTCCAGTCCTCGATCGGCGAGAAGACGAGCGAGTTGGGCAGGCTCGCGTTGGGGCTGAGTTGGTCGCGGACCCGCTGTGTCTCCTGGCGTGCCATCGATCGTGCACGAGCCTGGCTTTCGGCCTTGCGGATTCCCAGGACGAGGATCGCCTCGCCATTCTCCTGAACGACCCCGCGGATGAACGCGTTGGACGGCTTGATCTTCATTCGCTCCGTGCACCAGCGGAACTTGGGTCTCGGCGCGGGATAGCCCTTCCCGATGAGGTTGACCCAGAACGTGTCCTTGACATCAGGGGTCAGCCGATGCGCCCTGATAGGCATGCGGTGGTCGTCGGCCGCGTTGTTCATGACCTCGAGCGAGCGTGAAACCCAGGCGGCGACGATCGGGTTCTCGACGAGGGTGTCGGTGCTGATGACGTGAACGGGCTTGGCCCGCTGCTCAACGGGCAGGGCTTTGATCGCCGACCACACAAGCTGCAGGGTCGCGGTCGAGTCCTTCCCTCCGCTGTAGCCGACGACCCACGGCACGGTGTCCTCGCAGTACAGCTTCTGGATCTGGGCGATCAGGGCTTCGAGCGTGGGCCGAAGGCCCTGCTCGGCGAAGGCAGAGGTCACGGACGCTCCCTTCCACGCTGTAGGGCGTGTTCGGCTTGTTGCTGCTCGTCGTTGAGAGGAAGCTGGAGTGTGGTGAGCACGACGTTGGTGGTCAGCACGACGTTCTGGCTCGCCTTCGAGACCCTGCCGCCGATGAGCGCCCGGCCCTCCCAGACGGCCGCGTTAGACCGAGACCAATCGAGCTCACGCAGCGGGGCGAGGCGCTCCCCGAAGGTCTGCGGTGTTGCGCCGGACTCGATGAGTGCGTGGCCGGCACGCCCAAGAGCCTGAAGCGCAATGCCGTGCGAGTGGATGAAGTCGCCGCGAACCTCGCCCGCCGAGAGCTTGCGCGCTCGGACCGCATGCCAGTCGGGGATCACGTCGGCGATCGCCTCCCAGTACGCGCGTGCGAGCGCCTCTCGCTCGTCGGAGTCGCCGGGATGGCCGGCGAGGAGAATCTTGGTCGCGCCGTAGATCGCGCTCAGCGTGAAGAGCTTGCGTGAGCGCTTGGCCAGCGTGCTGCGCTCCATCTCGACCAGATCGCGAAAGACCGGGGACTTGAGCACGACGACCCGCGTGAGCTCGGCCAGGTCGTCACGATGGTCGTAGAGCACCCCGATCGACGTGGACGGGCGCACGGCGTAGCGGTTGAGGTCGGCGAACATCTGCTGGCTGCGCTCAAGCCCGGCGTCGAGGAAGAACACGATCGCGATGCTCTCGTCGGCGAGCTCCGGCCGCTCGTGCAGCGCCAAGTCGATCGCTGCGCGGCGGTGCTGCCCGTCGTTGATGACGAACCGCGCCGTCATCGGCACCCGCAGCAAGCCCATCCGCTCTGCGTGTGACGCGTGTTCGGACACCTCGAAGCGTACCTCGCCGTCGATGGACGCCGTCAGCGCCGAGAAGACGTAGGAGTCGGGGTTATCGACGATGTACCGCGCCATCTCAGGCAGTCGCCCGCGGTTGAGGACACGCTGCGCGCGAAGCTCCGGCACCAGCTCGTCCTCGTCGAACAGGAAGACCTTCGGGATGAGCCGCAACGGACACATCGAGACGAAGAACTCGCGGCCGGCCTGGACGCCGCGGATTGCCGGGAACACGTACTCGAAGGCGCCGACGGCCGCGCTCCGGTCCGAAGGGTCGGGTAGATTGTGTTTGTGATCCACGACCGCCGAGTTCGTCATGATTTGACAAACGTACGCGATCCGGCGGACGGGCGCAGTGCGCGCCCGGTCTACCTCGACTGCTGCGCGACCACGCCGCTACTCCCCGAGATCCGCGACGAGGTGCGCTTCTTCCTCGATCACGAGTACGGCAACGCTGGGAGCCGCACCCACGATTATGGAGCCGCCGCAAAGCGACGGGTTGGCGCGGCACGACGAGAGGTCGCCGCGGTCGCCGACGTCGAGGCCGATGAGGTCGTGTTCACCAGCGGCGCGACGGAGAGCAACAACCTGGCGATCCTGGGCCTGCGCGGCGCGCTGTCGGCCAGCGGTCACCGCCACGTCGTGAGCACGCGGCTCGAGCACAAGGCGGTCATCGAGCCGATCGAGCAGCTCGAACGCGACGGTTTTGACGTGACGTGGCTCGACGCTGACGAGTCCGGGCTGATTCGGGCCGACGCCGTGGCCGACGCGCTCCGCGAGGACACCGGCCTCGTATCCGTGATGCACGTCAACAACGAGACCGGCACGGTCCAGCCAGTCGAGGACGTGGCGGCACGGCTCGGGGATCATCCGGCCTACCTGCACATCGACGCAGCCCAGGGCTTCGGCAAGGAGCTCGCCGGGCCGCATCACACGCGCGTCGACCTGATCAGCGTCTCCGCGCACAAGCTGCACGGCCCCAAGGGCGTGGGCGCTTTGATCGCGCGACGGCGCGGATTCGAACGGCCGCCGCTCACTCCGCTGGCTTTCGGAGGCGGCCAAGAACGAGGGCTTCGCCCCGGAACGCTCCCCGTCCACCTGATCGCGGGACTCGGCGCCGCCGCGCGGCTTGCCCTTGCCGAGCAGGATGAGCGCATAGAGACGAACCGCGCGTTCCGAGATCGTGCGCTTGCCGCCCTTGAGCGGCTGGCACCCGTGGTGAACGGCGACCAGCAGCGCGCGATGTCGCATGTCCTCAACGTGTCGTTCCCCGGCGCGGACGCCGAAGCCGTGATCGTGGCGACCAAGGATCTGATTGCGGTTTCGAACGGCAGCGCCTGCACCTCGCATCGCTACGAGCCCAGTCACGTGCTGCGGGCGATGGGACTGGCCGAGCAGCGCATCGCCGGCGCGGTCCGAATGTCGTGGTGCCACCTCACGGAGGACCCGGACTGGAGCTCGGTCGCTGCGCGAATCGGTCAGCTGACGGGCTGAGGACTCGTTGCGCGCCCGGCGATGTCAGGCTTGGCCCCCTTTACGCCGACTAGAGAGACGTGACGGACGCTGGCCGAGACCTGCTGCATCGCCTACACGCGATCGCGTGGTGGCGGGCGGATGTGCTTTCGCGCCTGACGCCCGACTCAGCCGATGCCGTGTCCGCGGCGACGCCGGCATGGTGGCTGAACGGCGTCGCACCATACCTGGGGACCGATCAAGCAGTCGCCGTCGTAACCGCCGCCACGATCGTGTCGAGCCCTGACCTGTGCGCCCGTCCGCTCGGCGAGCTTCTCCCTGGCCTACACGGTGTGCGCGGCGGGTCGCCTGCGGATTTCCTGGAGAGCGTGCGGGCGTGGAACCTGGTCAAGCGCCAATCCGCGAACACCTGGGTGGACCTCGCCGATCACAGCGCTGATCGCCTCGGGACATGGCCGAACGCCGGACGCAAGGTGGTGACAGAGATCGTGCGCGGAGCGTTGGCGGCCTGGGCAGCCCATGACCCCGCTACGGACGTCTCCCCGATCGCCGATGCCCATGCCTCGGTCGAGTTCATCCACCCACGTGAACCTCCGCCGCTTGTGCCCACGTCGCCGCCCGAGCAGTACATCGCGCTGCGCGATCTCGTTGGCGCCGCCTATCGGCAGGGCGCGACGAACATCGGTGAGGCGTTGGAGCTGGCGATGGCGAGTGATGTGGGACGTGACGCTTGGCAGCGGCTTTCGGCCATGCCGATCCCGACGATGCTTGGCCTCGGTGAGACGGCCGATGCGGCGTGGGCGAACCTCCTTCGCTTCGACGAGCGGGAGCGGCGGATCCTTGCGGGCCGTGTCTTTCCGGTGGCGGCGAAGCTCACACTCGACGAGCTTGGTCGCGCTCTCGACGTCACGCGCGAGCGCGTGCGGCAGATCGAGCGACACATCAAGGATCAGATCGAGAGCCGCATCACGGTCGGCGACTCGTGCGCGCCGATCGAGCACGCTGCCGCAGCAGTGCGGCGATCCGTCGGCACGATCACAAGCGAGAAGGCCCTGCAGGCGGCGCTCGCCGAGCAGGTCGACGACGACGCAGGCGACGCGGAGCTTCGGCGCGCCGTCCTGCGGGAGCTCGCCGGACCCTACCGCGCAAAGGGCGGGTTCTGGCAACGCAACGATGCGCTGGAAAGCCTCAAGGCGACTCTGCTCGATCGCGTCGACGAGCCGCTGACCCCAGAAGACGTCTACGAGCTGCTGGCATCGGCCGGTGTGGTGGAGACATCGCGAGACGCGGTTCGCGTGGCCTTGCCGCTGCACGAGTTCGACGAGCGGTACCTCGTTTGGGTGGGGGGCCCGCAGGACAAGGCTTGCCGGGTGCTCCAAGTCCACGGTGAGCCGATGAGCCGCGAAGAGTTGCACGCCGCGATGGGCTCCAAAACCGTCAACTTTCGGTCGATGGTGAACGCGGTGCAGGCCGACGACCGCTTCCGTCGACTGGGGCTCAATCGCTACGGCCTGGCTGCGTGGGGCGGCGAGGAATACACGACGATCGCCGACGAGATCGGGCAGGCCATTGAACGGAGGGGCGGACGGGCCGACCTCAACGAAATCGTCGACGAGCTCGTGGAGCTGTTCGGCGTGTCCGCTCAGTCGATTCGCAGCTACGCCGCGTCGCGGCGGTTCCATCGCGACAGCGACGGCGCCCTGCTGGTGTCGCCCCCTGACGCTGCCTCCACCGAGGCGGCTCACATGCCCGCTGAGCTCGACCGCGATTTGGTCGCGTGGGACGGCTCCTGGGCGGTGAGACTCGTTATCGACCGCGACGTGCTCCGCGGGTCGGGGCGGCCCACGCGTTCGGCCATCGCGCAGGCCGCAGGAGTGCGGCCAGGCGACTCCCGCACGATCGAGCTCGTCAACGGCAGCGCGGCGATCAGTTGGCGGGCGACACAGCCGGCATTCGGATCGACTCGCGCGCTCGTCGAGGCTCTGGGGTGCGCCGAGGGGGACTACCTGTTCGTGCCCTTGAAAGACGGCGGGTCGGCGCACGCCGTCGCGCGCAGCGCGGTCGATGAGGCGACTGGACTTCGACGGATCGCTCTCGAGCTCGGAATCGCCGACTCAGACGACCGCCCCGACCGCATCGCCGTGGCCATAGGCCTTGACCCCACAGCTTCGGTCAACGACCTTCGCACACGGCTGCGGGCTCGCCGTCAGGACGAGCTCGCGCAGCAACTGCCGCCTGACGACTCGTGCGACGACGATGCGCTCGAGGAACTCATGGGATTCGGCGAGTGAGCGGCCTCGCAGACCTCCTCTTGAGGACGCGGTACCGCTCCGGCGAGGACGATCTTGTCGAGGACTTCTACCTGCCCTGTCTGGAGCGCGCGACTGAGTACGACCGGGCTGTCGGGTACTTCACGAGCGGAGCGCTCGCCTTGGCCGCCCCCGCCTTGGTGCCGTTCCTGATCCACGGAGGACGGATGCGGCTCGTCGTCTCGCCGCACCTGACCGAGGCCGACGTCGAGGCCATGCTCGCCGGCTACCACCGGCGCGACGAGATCGTCGGCGAGGCGCTCCGTCGCGAGCTGATCAGCGCCGCGCTCCCAGATCCGATCCGCGACACACTCAGCTGCCTGAGCTGGCTGATCGCCCACGAGCGTCTGGAAGTGCGCGTCGCGGTCTTGTCGAAGGCGGGGGCACCGGGGATCTACCACGAGAAGATCGGCGTATTCCGCGACGACGCCGGCACTCACGTCGCGTTCCAGGGCAGCGCCAACGAATCCGTCGGCGGCCTTGTCAACAACTTCGAGAGCATCCTCGCGTTCTCGACCGCCAAGCCAAGCGAGGCGCTTGTCGCCAATCAGCTCGACCGTGACTTCGCCGCGCTGTGGAACCGGGAGCTCTCGACCCTGGAGGTCATCGACCTCCCCGATGCAGCGAGGCAGACGCTGCTCGACACCTACACCCCCGATCGCGCCGAACGGCTGACGCAGCGATCGGGCGGAGGACCGCGACGGCCCGCCACCCCCGACGGATTGCAGATCCGCGAGTACCAGCGCGAGGCGATGGCCGCATGGTTCCGTGCCCGCGGCACCGGTGTGTTCGAGATGGCGACTGGGTCCGGCAAGACGATCACAGCGCTGAGCACCGCCGGCAGGCTTGCGGAAGAATGCGCAAAGCAGGACGAGGGCCTCGCCATCGTCGTCCTCTGTCCGTACCAGCATCTCGTCAAGCAGTGGATCGCCGAGGCGAACGCGTTCGCGTTCGATCCGATCGGCTGCTTTCGGGGTCGCAGCCACTGGGAGAGCGAGCTGCGTTCTCAGCTGCTCGAGCTGCGCGCGGGCGCGCGACCAACCCTCATGGCCATCGCGACCAACGCGACGTTCGCCACGCTGGCGTTCCAGGACCTCATCCGTGAGCTGCCCGAGGCTTCGCTGATCATCGCCGACGAGATGCATAACCTCGGAGCGCCGGCGCTTCGTCGGGCGCTGCCGGCGTGGTTCAGGTTCCGGCTTGGGCTCTCGGCGACGCCGGAACGCCATCACGACACCGAGGGCACGGCAGCCCTGCAGCGGTACTTCGGCAGCTCCGTGTTCGAGCTTGGGCTCGGAGAGGCCATCCAGATGGGCGCGCTGACCCGCTATCGGTACCGGCCGATCGTGATCGAATTCGACGGCGAGGAACTCGATCAGTACCTCGCGCTGTCGGAGCGGATCGGGCTGCGTATGGCGATCGCAGGCGACGATCCGGATGGCGATGAGATGTTGATGGCGCTCCTGATCCGGCGCGCGCGGCTGATCGCCTCCGCGAGCGGGAAGATCCCGCGGCTGCTCGAACTGCTCGAACCGGAGCGTCGGTCGACGCACAACCTCGTCTACTGCGGCGACGGGCGCGTGGAGGCTGACGATGGCGACGACGAACGACAGGTCGAGGCCGTCGTGCGCGGCCTTGGTCAAGGCCTCGGCATGGCTGTGAACCGCTACACGGCCGATGTTGACGTCGACCAGCGAGACGTGCTGCGCGAGCGATTCGCGTCCGGCTCGCTGAACGCGCTGGTCGCGATCAGATGTCTCGATGAGGGCATCGACATCCCCGAGACGCGCCGCGCGTACATCCTCGCCAGCTCGACCAACCCGCGCCAGTTCATCCAGCGCCGCGGGCGTGTGCTCCGGCGCGCGCCAGGGAAGGACCTCGCGGAGATCTATGACTTCATCGTCGTGCCGCCTGCGAGCGGAGACGACAACGTCGACCCGTCGGAGCGAAAGTTGATGGCACGAGAGCTCGAACGTGTGATGGAGTTCGCCGGATTGGCGGTCAACGGGCCCGAGGCGCTCGCCGAGCTGCGCGAGCTCCGAACGCGGTACGACCTCCTGCACATCGGAACATGACCGCCAAGGAACAGATCGCCCAACTCATCCGCGAAGCTTCTCCGGACACGAAGAAGGCGATCGCAGCGATCTTTCGGATCGAGAAGGAGCACGCGTACCACTCCCGCCCCGTGCGGGTGAAGGAGCAGATCATCGCCGCGATCCGAGAGGCTGTCAAGTGATCCTCACGGCGATCGAGCTGGAGAACTTCCGACAGTTCCGCGGGACCCAGCGGCTCGAGCTGTCCACTAGCCCGGACCGGAACGTGACAGTGGTCTACGGCGCGAACGGCGCCGGAAAGACCTCGCTGCTCAATGCCTTCACCTGGGCGCTGTACCGCGCCTGCAGCCCCGGGTTCGAGCAGCCCGATCACCTCATCAACGAACAGGCTTGGGCTGAAGCACAGCCGGGGGACGACGTGGCAGCAACGGTCACGCTGGAGTTCGAGCACGAGGGCCGCCGCTACTCCGTTCGTCGCACGACCGTCGATCGCAAGAACACCGAGGGCGCCGCGTCACGAGTGAAGGACGCCGTTGTTTCGGTCGGCTTCATCGACGAGGACGGCGAGCATCACAACCGCGACGACACGAGCGCCGGCACGATTAACGAGGTGCTGCCGGAGCGGTTGCACCGCTTCTTCTTCTTCGACGGCGAGCGAATCGAGCAGCTCGTCAAGCCCGACGCTTACGCCGAGATCGAACAGGCGATCAAGGGGATCCTCGGCCTGCAGGTCGTCGAGAACGCGATCAAGCACACCGACGAGGCGCGCAAGGATCTCGAGCGCGAGCTGCGGGACCTCGGCACCGACGAGGACCGAGCACTCGCCGACGAGCTGGCGCAGGTGCGCACCAAACGCGACGAACGACGCGAGACGGTCGCCCAGCATCGACGCAACCTGACCGCGCTCGAGGACGAACGCCAGGTCGTTGGTGACCGGCTGGCGCAGCTCGCCGAAGCGGCCACGCTGCAGCACGAGCGCGAGGAGCTCGAGCGCGACCTCGAGGAGTCCGAGAAATCGATCCGCGCCTCACGCACATCGCTTTCCGACCACATCGCGCGCAAGGGCTGGCTCGCGTTCGCCGCCGGCCTCGCGCAGCAGACCAGCGCGGTCTTCGAAGAGCGCCGCGAACGCGGCGAGATCCCTTCTGACCTCAAGCGCCAGTTCGTCGAGGATCTCCTCGAGCGCGGTCGCTGCATCTGCGGCTGCGAGCTGACGCCGGACACCGATCCGTACAGCCTTGTGGCGGAGTGGCGAGAGCGAGCCGTTCACGCCGACGTTGAGGCGGCGTGGACGCGGCTTCCGGCGTTGGCCGAAGGCACGCTCACGCGCCGTAAGGAGCTCTACTCGTACCTGCACGAGACGCTCGCGGAGCTCAGTCGTCATCGCGAAGGACGCAAGCGCATCGTCGACAAGCTCAGCGCGATCTCCGACTCGCTTCGCCATGGCGACAGCGACACGGTCAAGGAGCTCGAGGAACAACGCGAGCGGATCGGCGCGTCGATCACCGAGCAGCAGCGCCTGCTCGCCCGGGCCGAAGTCGAGATCGAAGGTCTCGACGAACGCGAGCGAACGCTTGAGCGCGAGCTGGAGAAGGCTCGAGCCGAGAACGAACGCGCGGAAATCGCTCGGCGACGCGTGAGCGTGGCACGGAGCGGCGCGAGCATCTTCCGAGAGATCTTGGACCTGCGGACCGAGGAGGTGCGCGAGCAGCTCGATCGGCGCATCAAGGACCTCTACTCGAAGATCTCATTCAAGGCCTACGTTCCACTGCTCGACGCCAGCTTCCGCCTCGACCTGCGCAACGCGGAGGGCCAGCGCTCGGCGTCGGTCGCCAAATCCACCGGCGAGAACCAGATTCTCTCGCTGACCTTCGTGGGTGCTCTGGCCGAGCATGCACGGGATCGCTACGACGAAGCCCAGCGAGACGGCGGCGACGGACTCTTGACGTTCCAAGGCGGGGTCTATCCCGTCGTGATGGATTCGCCATTCGGCAGCCTCGATCTCAACTACCAGCAGCGCGTGGCCGAGGCGATTCCCCATCTGGCGCCGCAGGTGGTGGTGTTCGTTTCACAGAGCCAAGGGCTCGGCGCCGTGCAGGAGCAGATGGGTCCGCGCATCAGTCGCGAGTACGTCATCGACTTCCACACCCCGAAGGAGGACCTCGAGGTGGAGACGATCACGCTGCGATCGGGCGCCTACCCGTACATCAGCCGGTCGACCGCAGGCGAGCGGGCCGAACTGATCCCGGTGAGGACCACCCCGTGAGGCGGGTCCGCCGGCCAGCTCAGCACGAGGCGCTGATGAAGCGCCTGGCCAGCGACGAGGGACCGTTCGAAACGCTGGCTGAGATCTTGACCTTCGCCGCCGGACTCGGTTACGCGGAGGGCCGCCGTGAGCCGCTCGGCCCTTCGGGCGAGCAGATCGACTTCGATGTCTTCCAGCGGCTCGGCGTCGAGGGGTTCATCGACATGCTCGCCGCTGCGGTTCACGAGGACGTCGCCATCCTCAGCGCCGAGAGGTCCGACGAGCGGCTTACGGTGTTCGAGGAGTTCGCGAATGGCGGCTTGGACATCCTCCAGACACGGCTTGCGCAGACCAAGCCCGACCTCGACAACCTCCTGACGATCGTCCTAGAGCGCGAACGCGACGCGGGGTCCGACGACGGCGCAGGCGTCGACTTCGATGCAGTAGTCGACGAGCTCACCCGCTGACCAGCCTCCGCCGTGCCCGGAAAGGAGCGCCGACTTGCGCAGGAGCACGACTGGCCGCGTTGTGTGACCGCAAATGAACAAGAGAGAACGCGCCCGCGCATCGTGGACTGGTGAGTACCGATGCTGACCGCCCTGCGCATCGAGAACTTCCGCAAGTTCGAAAATTTTCAGGTCGACTTCGCTCAGCGCAACCTCCTGGTCGGGCCGAACAACGCGGGCAAGTCAACGGTGATCGAGGCGCTCCGGCTCGTCTCGATCCTGGTCAACCGGTTCGGGAGCCTCAACTTCGAGGCACCCCCTGAGTGGCTGGAGGGACTGGAGGCGGCACGCGGCGTTTCGCCGTCGACCCGCGGACTCGACTTCGACCTCGGACGCGAGACCTTCCATCACTACGCCGAACCGCCGGCGATCCTGGAGGCGACGTTCAGCGGCGGCGGACGAGTGCGGTTGTACGTTGGGCCCGGCGCTGAGATCTTCGCTGTCATTCGTGACGGTGACGGGGGCGAGGTCACGACGAAGCGGGAAGCAAAATCCTTCGAGCTGGACCGCATCGGCATCCAGCCGCAGGTCGGTCCGCTGGCGCGTCACGAGCGGCCGCTCGCGGACAGGTATGTCAAGGGTTCGCTTGACTCCACGCTCGCTCCAACTCACTTTCGCAACCAGCTACGTCTGCTGGACCATCACTTCGAGGTGTTCAAGACCATAGCGGAGCAGACGTGGCCTGCGCTTCGGATCGATGGGGTCGAGCTTTCAGGGCTGGGTGAGGATCTGCATCTCGAGCTCTACCTCCGTGACGGGCCCTTCGTCGGTGAGGCGGCAGGCATGGGCCACGGACTCCAGATGTGGCTTCAACTCATGTGGTTCCTGGCGAGGTCCGCCGGCGACGGAACGGTGGTCCTTGACGAGCCCGACGTCTACATGCACCCGGATCTCCAGCGGCGTCTCATCCGCTTCCTGCTTAGGCGCGAACAGCAGGTCATCGTGGCTACCCACTCGATCGAGATGATGTCTGAGGTCGAGCCACATGAGCTCCTGCCCATCGACTCGACGCGGCGCTCCGCTCGCCGAGCACGCGACCTTCGAGACGTCCAGCGCGTAGTCGAGCAAGTCGGTGGCGTGCACAACCTGGAGTTTGCGCGCTTGACTCGCGCCGATCGCTTCCTGATTGCTCCAAGCGCCGACGTGCGCCTCCTCAAGCGTTGCTACGACCTCGTCAACCCCGACGCTGACGAGCCGCTGGATCTCCTACCGAGCTTTCCGATCGACACCTGGGACGACTGGCCCTTCGCGGTGGCCATGAAGCGCGCGATCGATGCGACGCGCGATGAGCGCACCGAAGCGATCTGTTTGCTGCCCCCGGGGCTCGCGACGGAAGCCGAGGTCGAGCGGCTCCGCGACGACGCGGCGCGCAACGGCATTGATCTGCACGTTTGGAAACGCCGGACCACCGTCAACTACCTCTTGACACCGGACGCGATCAGCCGCGCGGCCGCCCGCGCAGGTAAGGGCGAGGTGACCGCCGCCCTCGTCGCCGGCTACCTCAGACGAATCCTTTCGGGTCTCCGGGCGGAGGTAGCGCGCGATTGCTCCGTGATGGGTCGCTTCGAAGCCGAGTGGCAAACGCTCGACGGTCAACTGCGGCTCGTGCCCGGTCGGCTGGTCCTGCTCCGGCTCGCGGCGAGATTGCGCGTCCAGCACGACGTGACCATTGGCATGCCAGACATTCAGCGAGCCCTCGAGGTTGACGATCTCGATGGCGAGATCGTTGCCGTCCTGAGGGCAGTCGCAGATGGGGCGTCGATCGCGGGTGCCCGTGCAGCCGCGACAGGAACGACGACCTGGTCGGATAGCTCGCCCGAAGTGCTCGACGTAGACGATGCTGGCTCGGAGGAGATTCTCGACCTCTTCGAAGAGGCAGGGTTGTTTGGTGCGGCAGGGGGAGACTGACGCCGGGATCGACGACAGTGCGCGTGCGTCGACCGGGTGATCGTCACGCGCTGAGGCGATCCAGACCTGCTCGATCGCCAGCGGTCCGGCGCCCCCTCGGCGTCACGCGGTAGCCCGCGCGGGCGCGGGAGCGCTCCAACATGCCAAATTGCTCGAGAGCGCGGAGGTGCGCGGCGAACGTCGCTCGACCACCACGAAACGGCGGGCCGGCACGCCACCAGATCTCCGGGGTGACGTTGAGGAAGCTGACGTCGGCGTGCTCGATGCAGGCGTCGAGCACGGAGCGTTGGACGGCGGTGAGGGTGCTCATACTTCGTAGAGGGATTGAGCGCCGAGGATTGACCCCCCATCGGCTTGAGATTTCACACTTCCGCGACTGATTCGGCACGCGGATGTCACGAAGCGACGTCCTAGGCGACTCCTTGACGAGGGACATCCTTGGCGACAACTTCGACGGTGAGGCGCTCGCCGCGAAGCGTGAGGACGAATCCCGCGGTCGGCATCCGCGGGACGCGTCAGCAGGCCCGCATCGGCGAGGCGCCGGAGGTGTGAGCGGAACGCGTCCGGGCGGCCGCGAAAGGGTGGCTCAGCGCGCCACCACGCCTCCGCCGTGATCGGTGCGAAGCTCGCGCGCGTGAGGTCGACGCAGGCTCGGAAGACGGACAGCTGCACCGGGGGCAACTCAGACGGCAGGTCGGTTGCAGGGTGGGACGAAGGCACGAGGGGCTCCTCTCGGTCCTTGGCCATGTCGGCAGCGCGCTGTTGGCCCAGGTCGCCGACAAGACCGGGCTGATGCGGGCGGTTGGGCGCGAGCTCGGCGCGCTTCAGGCTGCGGGCCGGCAGCACGACCGAGGCCGCGTCGTGCGGGATCTGGCGGTGGTGCTTGCCGACGGCGGCGACTGTCTGGGCAACGTCCTCTTTCTCGCTTCCTGAGGCCACATGTGCCGCATGTTAGGCATGTAGTCGGATCGCATCACGGGCACAAAGAGAGCAAGGTCACTCCGGGGGAGCGAGCTGAGCTCCGGCAACCACACCGGAGCAGGGCGCGGTGGTTCCCGGTAGCCCGGACCGCACCGCCCCCGCCTCCCTGAGGAGGCGGGGCACGGCAGATCGGCTCGCGACCGCTCGGGTCGTGGTCGGGGGCTTACGAGGAGGTGGACTCGTCAGAGGGCTCGCGGGTCGCCGGCGCCGGCTCGGCTCTGCTGGAGCGCTCGCGGGGAGTGCTCACGAGCGCGTGCGGCGGTTGGCGCTCGGCCCACCGCGCCGGCGGCTCAGCGCCCAGCCGCGGCCCTTGAACGCGCGGCGCAGCGCGGCCTCGGCGTTGGCGGCCTTGGCGTAGCCGGTGTGGTCGAGCAGCTCGTGGGCGATCTGGCTCAGCGCGCGATGCTCTTCGTGGTGGCGGCGACGCGCCTCCTCCAGCAGCGCGTCGCTGATCAGCCGCGGGCGCCCGCGCGGGCGCCGCGACGGCGCGGCCTCCCGCCCTGGGTCGTGGGGCGGCGCGGGCTCGCGCGGGGTGTGGCGGGGCGGCGCGGGCGCCGGCGTGTGGGAGTGGAGGTTGATCTGGCGGTAGCGCTGTCGGGCTGTCTCGGCGGCCACGCGGCGACATGCGGCGCGGTAGCAGTCCTCACACAGCGGCTCGACGAGGCCGCGGCGCACGCGCCGCGGTCGGTCGCAGCCCTCGCGGCGACACGTTCCGATCGACATCGGGTCTCCTTCCTTCGGTGGGGGTCCGGGCGCGCGGTGGCGTCCGGATCGGGCGCTCAGGCCAGCGCGTGACGGCAGGCACAGCAGGCCTCGCCGGGGGCATTGACGTGGTCGGCGAGCACGACCCGTGGGTCCCGTCACGCCGGCGTCGGCTCCTCGCCGGTCGAGTGCAGGGCCCGGGCCCTGGCTCGGCCTTCGTGCATGTGGCGGTTGACGTTCGTGAGGGTCACGCCGCGGATCCGCTGGATCTCCGCGTAGCTGTGGCCGGAGACGCCGAGGGTCACGGTCTGGCGCTGGTTGTCGCCCAGCGCTGCGAGGGTGCGCAGCGCCTGTCGGGCCTCGACGGCGAGCTCGAGCGTGTGGGGATCAGGCACCTGCTCGCCCGGGTTGATCGACCTGCGCTCGCCGTTGTGGCCCGCTGGCTGGCAGATGTCGCCGGTCAGCGGTTCGCGGCGCAGGCGGCGCATGAGCCGCCACACCTCGTGGCGGGCCACGACGCGCAGCCAGCTCAGCACGGTCTCGGGCCGAGTCGGGTGGCGGCACAGCTGCTCGAAGGCGTGCGAGATGCCGTCTTCGACCACGGTGCGGGGGGCACCGGTGTCGCGCGCCACGCTGCGCTGCAGCGCAGCGCGCGCCGCGGCGAACGCGACGTGGTCGTGGGTCAGGTCCGGTGCGCCATTGGTGCGCGGGGCGGTCGTGGCCGCGCGCGGGCGCGCGGCCTGGATGGCCATGGCCATGGTGGTTCTCCTCTCGATGGGTCGGGCGCCCGGCGGGCGCCGATGGGTCGCCCGGCCGTCAGGCGGCCAGGTCGAGCGCGAGCTGGCCGTCGTCGTCCGGGGCGACGGCGGGCTCGTCGGCGTGGGGGCTGGCCAGGCGCTGGGCCAGGCCGAGCTCCGCCTCGGCGGGCGGACCCAGCGGGCGGTAGGGGCCCTCGGCGCGCTGCCACAGCGCGGCCAGGTCGCGCTCGTCGAGTTCGTCGCCGCTGGCGCTGACGCCGGCGGCGCGCATCTCGCGCAGGACGCGGTTCCAGTCGACCTGCTCCTCGGCACGGGCCATGAGCTGGCCGTCGAGGGCGACGTCGCTGGCCGCGCCCTTCTTGTCCAGGAGGTCCCACTTGCGCTCGTCCAGCGATCCGCGGGTCAGCAGCGGGTACACCGAGACCGGCCGGCGGCTGGTCAGGCGGCGCACGCGCTTGATGAACTGGTCCAGGGCCTCGAAGCTCCAGGGCAGCCCGGTGAGGATCACGCTGGAGGCGGTGTCGAGGTTGTGGCCCAGCTTGACGGCCTGCACCCCGGCGCACAGCACCTGGGCGTCGCCGTCGATGAACGCGCGAATGGCGTCGGCGCGCTTGGCGGGGTTCTTGGTCTGGGCGCGGCCCTGGCGCTCTTCGACGATGTGTACGGCGCGTACGCCGCGCTGGCACAGGTGGTGGGCCAGGAAGCGCCCCGTCTCCACCAGGCACGAGCCGATGAGGACCTTGTCACCGGCGCGCACGCGCTCCAGGCACAGCTCCAGGGCCTTGAGGGTCTTGGGCGTCCAGTTGGAGGCCGCGATCTGCGTCCACTCCAGGTCGGGGTCTGACTGGGGCAGGGTGGCGGCGTACTCCAGCTTGGGAAGCTGGCCGACCGCGGCGCAGAACAGGTGCACCACGCCGGCCTTGACCAGCGGCGAGTCGGGGTGGGTCTGGGTGAAGAAGCGCTCGAAGTCCTTCAGCCAGCGCTCGTGGAGCTCGAGCTGGCGCTGGCCGAAGGGCACCCGGGTGGGGTGGTAGCGCAGCTCGACGAGGTCCTCGCCGGTGTCCTCCATGCGCCGGCGCACCATCCCGCCCGACAGCAGCCGCCACAGCACCGAGAGGTTGGTGACCTCGGGCAGCACCTTGCGCCGCTGGGTGACCGTGCCGTCGTCGCGCTCGTGCGTCTGGGTCTCGATCACGCAGTGGTCGGCCTGGAACTTGGCGCGGCCGTGGTAGTCGTAGGGCCAGCGGGCGCTGGCGTTGCCCAGCGCCCACCAGAAGCCGGGAAACAGGTCGTCGACGTAGTTGGCGATCGGGGTGCCCGTGGCGCCCAGGGGGTGGCGGGCGCGCAGCCCGCGTATGGCGTGGGAGCGCAGCGAGCCCTCGCCGCGGATCATCGACAGCTCGTCGACGCAGATCACTCCGCGCCCGAAGGCCGTGGAGAGGAGCGAGGCGACGGTGGGCACGCGCAGGCGGCGGTGGACGTGGCCGCAGGCGCGGCAGATCCCGTCGCGGTAGTGCTCGCCGGCCGGCTCGCGGCAGGCGGGGCACACCTCCAGGGAGGTCAGGGGCGCCGCGTTGTCCGCGGGGACGTCGGCGCGGCGCTCACCGTCGCGCAGCACCGACACCACCGGCAGCGCCTCGTCGCGCCGCCCGCGCAGGCTGAGGGCCTCGTACCACGTCACGAACCAGCCCCCGCCGCCGCGGCGCAACCGGGCGGCCACGCGCTTGGCCGCGCCCTGGTCGCCGATCGGCTCCAGCGTGCGCCCGAAGAAGCGCTGGGCCTCGCGCTGCCACTGGGGGATGAGGTCCTGGGGGACGACGAACAGCGCGCAGTGCTGGGAACCGTGCAGGCGCGGGGCGGCCTCGGCGAAGGCCAGCTGCTGCAGCGTCTTGCCCAGGCCCTGCTCGTGGCCCAGGACGCCCGAGCCCTTGACCAGCAGGCGGGCGAGGTCCTCGCGCTGGAAGCGTCGCCACGTGAACTGCCGGCGCTCGGCGATCTGGTCCAGCATGGTCCGTGCGCGCTGGACCTGCTCGGGGTAGCGGCTGCCCACGTCGCCGGGGTCGGGAATCTCGAAGTGCTCGATGAGGTAGGCGATGTCCTCGGGTGACTCGTTGAAGACGTGCTCGCCCACGGTCAGCTCGAGCAGCTTGCGCTCCTGGCGGTAGTCGCACAGCTCGGGGCCGTGCTTGGTCTCGACGGTCTTCTGGCCGTGTTCGTGGTCGACCTTGGTGCGCGAGCGCAGCGGGTAGCGCTCACCGGCCAGGAAGCCCCGTGTGGGGTCGTCGCGCCGGCAGCGCAGGCGGTCGACATCGGCCACGAAGCCCAGGCGCATCTGGGGTCGCACCGCATACATCGGGGTGGCCTCGCGCACCGCGTCGCCCACCGCGCGCTCGACGGCCGCCGCGAAGCCGGGGGCCAGCGTCAGCGCGCCGTCCTGGCCCGCCTCGGACAGGGCGCGCCAGTCGCGCAGGTTGAGCCCGAAGTAGCGGATCGACTTGCCGTCCAGCCCCTCGATCGCGCGCAGCTGGCCGCGCTCGGCCAGCGCCAGCTTGGCGAAGGCCGAGGGGTGGCAGGCGATCCGCTCGCCGCGCAGCTCGACGTCGTGGCGCTGGCGCCGCGTGCGGGCCGCGCGGCGGCGGTCGTGCTCGCGCCCCACGGTGGTCAGCGCGCCGCGCACGCGGTCGATCTCGTCGGGCGCGCAGAAGCCCGACACCCTGCTGGCGCGCTGCTCGCGGGCGGCGATGACCTCGTCGGCCAGGTCGCCCAGCTGGGCGCGGGGGGCCTGCACCGCCAGCGCGGCCCGGGTGGTGCGCTGTGCCGGGGCCACGAAGAAGGCCAGCACGCACGGCAGCGCCACGCCATCGAAGAGGTCGTCGCAGTCCACGGTGGCGTAGACGCCGTGGGCCTCGGGGCGCCCGGCGAGCTCGCGGGCAAAGCGCTCGCGCCCGGCGATCAGCAGCCCCTGGCCGTGGTCGTCCAGGAGCCCCAGCGCGAAGCGCAGGCACAGCAGGGTGGAGTTGGCCTGCTGGTCAGTGGTGGCGTCGTGCCAGTCCAGCCCGAAGGGCGGGTTGCAGACCACCGCGCCCACGCGCACGCCGGCCAGGCGCAGCAGCGGGTAGACGCGCTGCAGGTCGCCGTGCACGGCGGTGTAGTCACCGGCCTTGATCTGGTCGGAGTCGATCTCCACGCCGAAGCGCCGCTGGGGCGGCCAGCCGGCCAGCAGCGCGCCGTCGCCGGCGGTGGGGTCCAGGACCGCCGGGCCGTAGGGCGTGTCGCCGCCCATGACGCGGGCGGCCAGCTGGGCGGCCTCGGGCGGGGAGAAGTACTGCTGCAGGCCCTTGTGGCGTGCGCCGCGGCGCAGGACCGCGGCGCTGGAGGCCACGGTCTCCTCGGTCAGCGCGCCGCCGTCCAGGCGCGCGCGCTTGGCACCGTCGCCCTGGGGCGCGGTGGGGGGTCGGTGTGTGCCCTCCACGGGCACCTCCTCTCGTTGGGATGGTCGCCAGGCGCGCGCCCGCCGGGGGGGCGGGCGCGCCTGGCGGTGTGGGTCTCGGGGGGAGGGCGCCGCGTCAGCGCGCCGGCGCGGCCTGGGGGCGCTGGTCAGCCAGCGCCAGCAGCGGCTCCTCGAGCGTCTTGGCCGTGGCATCGATCAGGGCGGCCATGCGCCGCACGGTCTGGCGGGCCTGGTCGCCGCCCCAGCCGGCCAGGTAGGGGATGGCCTCCCCGGCGGTATCGAGACCGGCGCTGGCCGCGACCAGGTAGCTGACGCACTCCACGCAGACCTCGGCCTCGGCGTAGGAGAGTCCGTGGTGGTCGTCGTGGCTGCCGATGCCCTGGGCGTGGGCCAGCTCGTGCAGCAGCACCCGCAGGCGGGCGTTGGGCGCGATCGGCTGGCCGTCGGGGTCGGTGGCGCAGACCGCCAGGTGCCGCGAGCGGTGATCGAACCAGCCGCCCTCGCCGCCTGTCGAGGCGTCGGTCAGGGACACCGACGCCGCCCAGCCCGCCGTGACGGCGTGCTGGGCCAGCGGCTCGAGCATCCACCCCAGCTGGTCGCCGCCGATCGGCTCGCCCTGCGGCGGGGCGGTCGGGGGTGCCTGGCCGGTGTCGAAGCTGGCCACCTGGCTGGTGTCGAAGACCGGGCGCAGGCGGAAGTAGGTCTGCTGGCGTGCGCACTTCGGGCACGTGCGCTGCCGTGCGGTCAGGGTGTCCCTGCAGCAGGCCCACGTGGCGTCGCGGCGCAGCCGCGAGTGGGGCGCCCAGACGTACAGCGCGCGGGTGCCCTTGGCGGGGTGGTAGCCGTCCTGGCGCCACCGCGAGGCGGGCTTGACCAGCGACGGCGCGAAGCCCTGCCTGAAGGCGCCCATGATCAGCAGGACCTGGTTGGTCCACGAGTAGTCGTGCACGCCGCGGCGCAGGCGCAGCCACGCCTGCCAGCCCTCCTGACTCATCAGCTCGTCGAGGAGCTCCTCGGCCTCGGCGCGCTTGCGCTCACGCTGGGCCTGGCGCTCGGCCTCGCTCGGGGTCGGGCGGCTCATCGCAGGCCCTTCCAGTCGTTCAGGACCCATTCGCCGCCCAGGTGCTCGTCGCAGCAGGCCTCGGCGTTCATCACCGCCTCGCCCACGGTGGTCGCCCAGACCGCCACCACCGCTCGGTGGCCGTGGCCGTCGGTGAGCTCGATGTCGACGCAGACCGCGTCGGTGCGCTGGGTGCCGATGGTCGCCAGTCGCAGCGGGGCGCGGGAGTTCCAGCGCGCGATCTCTTCGTTGCTCATCGCGACCGCCCGGACGTGACGATGGCGGGCTGGGCGGCCGGGGGCCCGTGGTCGGCGGCCAGGGTCTCCTGCTGGGCGAAGCCCACGGCGCAGACGTCGGCGGCGCTCAGCGATCCGCGGGCGTTGTCGTCCAGGGCCTCGCTCAGCGTCTGCCACGCCTCGGCCTTGGCCCGCAGCCGCCTGAGCATCTGCTGGAGGCGGGGATCGCGCAGGTCCTCCAGGTCGGCGACGCGGATGGTGGCGACCTCGAGGTCGGCGGCGACACGGTCGAGGTCCACGCTGGCCTGCGCGACGGCGCGCTGGCTGTGGGCGATCTGCGCGAGGGCGTCGCTGACGCGCTGCGGCGTCGCGGCCGGCCCGGCGGGGCGTTCGCGGTGGTGGTCGGTCATGTGTGCCTCCTGTGGTGGGTCGGGCAGGGGCCCGCCGACGCCCGATGGGGCGCCGGCGGGCGGTTCGCCTGGGGTGCTGTGGCGCGTCGGCGGGCGCGCCGTTGGTGGGCCGCCTAGACGCCGCCGTCCGCCGAGGGCTGCGGTGAGGAGCTCGCTGCGCTCATCGCTGCGCGCTCCTCGAGCAGGTCGATCGCGACGCCGGGCCCGCCGTCGGCGGCGACCTCGAAGACCACCGCTATGGACTGCGGCGCGCGCTGGATCGCCAGCGCGCGCACGGCGGCGTCGCGGGGGGACCGGGCGTCCAGATCGATCCTCCAGGTGACGCGGTAGGCGGCCAGGGCGTCGGTGCAGTCCTCGACCGACGCCTCGTAGGGCGTCGGGTGAGGCTGGGCCGCGCGGGCCTCCAGCGCCGCCAGCAGCGCGCCGAGGGCCTCGTGCTCTGCGTCGTTGGAGTCGCCCGCCAGCGCGCGGTGGGCGCCGGTGATCGCCTCGTCGAGGGAGGTCACGGACCCCACCCCTCGGCGGCGTCGGCGCAGCGATCGCACTGATAGCCGCGCGACTGGTCGGCGAGCGTCAGGCGATCGGGCCGCCCGCACGTGGGGCAGGGCAGGTTGCGCGGGTTCCTGCGCGACGGGGCGCGCAGCGCGCTGCGTCCGCCGGGGTCGGCGAACTCTGCGCGGTCGAGGTCGTCGTCGCTCATGGTGTGTGCCTTTCGGGTCGGGACAGCCGGCCGCCGGCGCCGGTGGTGGCGCCGGCGGCCCTGCCGGTTGCTGGGCTGGGTGGCGCGCTCGTACGCTGCGCGCCCCCCGTGGTTGGGGGCCGGGCCTACTGGCGTGCGCGGCGGACGCGCACCGTGCGCCGCGGCGGCTGCTCGCGGCGGCGCTCGCAGGCCGCGACGGCGGCGGCGACCTCGCCGCCCAGGCTCAGCAGCGCCTTGACGCCGGCGCGCTGGGCCTTGCGCTCGACGGTGATCTCGGTCTTGAGCGCCGCGCGGGCGGCCTGGCGGCCGATCACCCCACGACGGCCCAAGTCGACCAGCGCGTCGTGCAGCACGTCGACCTCGTAGTAGCTCATGCCGGCCTCGGGGCTGGGAGCCTGCAGCTCGAACTCGCCGGCCACTGCGGTCCACGAGGCATCGGCGTCCATGCGGCGCAGCACCTCGCGCTCGACAGCGCTCTTGGCCTCGCCCAGCTTGCCGGCCAGCTCGGCGCTGTCCTCGAGGAAGCGCGCGAGGCGGTCGGTGGGCGCCTCGCGCACGTCGAGCAGCTCGCCGTTGGCATGGTCGAGCACCTGGTCACCCGGGGCGGACGCGGTCGTGGTGGAGGTCATGGCCTCCTCCTCTCGCTGAGGGTTTTTCGTGGCATCCGCGCGTTGGTCGGGATGCGTGATGGGAGCCGCGCTTTGGGGGGCGTTACTGGATCTGGTCGCGCAGCTGAGGCCACTGGGCCATCAGGCGGCCTCTCGGGTATTCGGGTTCTCGTCGGTCGCCCGCGCGGTGGTGCGCGACCAGTGGATGGCGCGCGAGCGCGGGCGCCCCGCGGCGTGGCCCGTAGAGTTGCCGGGCTGGGCGCGGCTGCGCATGAGCGCGTACCAGCACGCGCCGCGGCGGTCGGCCGCCGGCGCGGTGGCGTCGCTGCGCGCCTGTCCGGCGGTGGTCTCGTCGGTCTCGTCGGACGGGAGCATCTGGGTGGGCGTGGTCAGGGGCTGTCGCATGGGTGTCTCCTTGGGGTGATGGGGCGGCCAGCCGGGTCGGCTCGGTCCGCGTGGGGCCGTGCGGCGGACTCCGGCGCACGACGAGGGGGTTGTGGGCCGCCGCTGCGACGCGGCGGCGCGTCGCTCACTCGACGGCGAGCTGCAACTGGGTCGGTGCCTGCTGAGCGACGAGGTCGTCGCGGTGCAGGCGTCCCAGGTGGGCCCACGAGAACCACACCCACTCGTGGTATTCGTGGCTGGGCCGGGCCGGCGCGCCGGCCATCAGCTGGGCGTCCAGCGTGCGGTACTCGTGCTCGCGCCAGTAGGTGTGCCAGGCCAGGTCGGCGGCATGGCCGGCCGGGGTCTGCAGGGCGATGCCCACGCCCCGGCTGCGGTACTCCACCCGCGGCCGGCAGGGGCCGCAGTGGCCGCCCCGCAGCTCGGGGGCCGGGCAGCGTCCCTCGCCCAGGTCGGCGCGGTGGCGCTCGCACAGCGTGCGGGCCTCGGTCAGTGCGAGCGCCTGCGCGTCGCTGACGCGCTCGGGCCACGCCCGCGCGTCAGTAGGGCGGCTCATCGTCGGACCCGCCGGTGCACCCACAGCGCACCGTCTCGGTGTCCCACGCCCCGGTCACCGGGTCGCGACGGGTGGCGGTCTCGACCTCCTCGGTGTCGTGGCAGTGCGGGCACTCGCCGTGCGCCGCGGCGTCGCCCAGCAGCGTGGTCAGGTCGTCGCGCAGGCGCCCGAGCTCGGACTCTCCCAGCGCGGCGAGTGGGCCGGCGTCGAGCGGGTGGCCCAGCGTGTCGATGACCGCGACGATCGCGCCGTGCGCCTCGGGGGTGAGGTGCAGCGCGAAGCGCCGGCCGGTCGTCAGGTAGGTCGTCGGGCCCCTCAGGCGTTGGGGCAGGGGCTGTCGCATGATGCTTCTCCTCTCGGTGGTGGGGTCCGCAACGTGGCGGGGGCGGGCGTCGCCGCGAGGCGGAGGCGCTTCGCTGTGGTTGGTGGCGCGTGCGGGTCAGTTCGAGGCGGGCTCGAGGTCCTCGGCGGCGATCACGGTGAGGCCGTGGCGTCCGAAGTCGACCTCGACCAGCCCGTCGCGGGCGAGCGTCCTGACGACGTGGCCCGGGCGCGGCTCGTGGTGGTGACGGACGCGTTCGCCGGCGACGAAGCACGCGGGCTCGGGGTCGTGGGGCTGCTCGTAGGGCGACCAGCGCGGCGCGGCGGGGCGCCGGCGGGGCGGGAAGGTCATCGGTGGGCTCCTGTCGGTCTGGGCCCAGGCCAGCGCCTCGAGGCGGGTGCTCGATGGGCGCCCGCCTCGAGGGTCTGCTGATGTGGGATCGGTTCGGCGGCGCGTCGCCCGGGCGCCCGCCGGGGGCGGGCGCGGATGTGGGAGCGACGGGGCCGGGGCCGGGGTGGGCCCTGTGGTGGTCTTTAGAAGGGGATGTCGTCGTCCTCGTAGCCGCCGGCGCGGGCGGGCGCCTGCTCGCCGGCGGGCGTCGTGGCGACGCTGTCGCTGGGCAGGTCGCTGGCCGGGCCGGCGGAGCGGCCGTCGCTGTCGCCCGAGCCCAGGAACTGGACGCTGTCGGCGACGATCTCGACCGTCTGGCGGTTGTTGCCCTGCTTGTCGGTGAACTCGCGCCACTCCAGGCGCCCGTCGACGGCCACGGGGCGGCCCTTGGCCAGGTAGCGCGCGCAGTTGGCGCCCTGGGCGCCCCACACGGTGACGTCGAAGTAGTTGGGCTTGTCGACCCACTCGCCGCTGGGGTCCTTGCGGCGCGTGTTGCAGGCCAGGCGCAGCGAGCAGACGTCGGTGCCCGCGCTGGTGGAGCGCAGCACGGGGTCGTGGGTGAGGTTGGCGGTCAGCACGACGCGGTTGACGTTGGTGGCGGCCATGGGGGGTTCCTCTCTGGGGCGTGGCCCCGTGGGTGGGTGTGGGGAGGTGTAGAGCGCCGGGGGGACGAAACTCCGTCCTCCCGGCGCTCTTGGGGGCCGGTTCAGGCGGCCCGGTCGCGCTCGCCGACGTCGCCGTCGACGCCGAGGGCGCGCGTCGCGGCGTCCGCGACGGCCTGCTGGGCGGCCGCGGTCGCGGTCGCGGCGTCCGGGCCGCGGTCGGCCGCCCAGCAGGAGGCCG
>JANDLV010000004.1 GCA_024330185.1 Candidatus Siliceabacter maunaloa | reverse complement strand
TTGACCGCCGTGGTCCTCCTGTTTCTGGTGCTCGCGCTGGTCGGGAGCGGCGATGGCGGGACGGTGGCCGCGCTGCTGCTTGTCGTAGTGATCCTTGCTGCGCTGGCGGGCGGCGCCATGGGCGCCTGGCAGGCCGCGGCGGCTGGCGCACCCTCGCGCGGCGCGGCGATCGTCGCCGGCGCGCTGGGCCCGGCGCTCGTGGGCGTGCTGTCGGCCGTGACGATCGCTGCGGCCGACCCGCCGGTCGGCGCGGGCGCCCTGATCCGGGAGACCCTGGTGATCCTCATGGGGTCGCTGGGAGGCGCCTGGCTCCTCGCCCGGCGCCTCGAGGAGTAGCTACCATGGACCCCGTGTGCACCACGGCGCGTCAACAGTTCGGTCAGGGCTCGGTGGAGTTCATGGGTGCCCTCCTGGCAATGGTCATCGTGGTCGCGGTGGTGGTGGGCGCCGTGCCCGAGATCGGCGACGCGATCAACCGCGCCACGGACAGCACCGTGCGGATGATCCTGCGATGACCCGCGTCCGGCTCGGCGGCGAGTCGGGCCAGATCCTGCCACTCCTTGGCCTGGGCATGGTGGGCATCCTCGCCGTCGCCTTCGTGCTCTTCCGCGTGGGGGCCGCCACGGTGCTCAGCGCCGAGGCCCAGACCGCCGCCGACGCCGCCGCTCTGGCCGGGGCCCGCGAGGCGCGAGCCCAGGGCGACGACGGGCAGGTGCGTGACGCCGCCGACGACTACGCGCGTCGCAACGAGGGGACGCTCGTCGACCTACGCCGCGACGGCCGCGACGTGCTCGTCATCGTGCGCAGCCAGGGGGTCCTCAACGCGCGCGAGGAGGGCGACGGCCTCGCCGGCGCGGACCAGACGGCCGAGCAGCGCGCCCGTGCAACGGTCGACGGTGGTTCCGAGATCCGCCTCGTGCCCTACGACGGCGGGGGCTGAGCCGGCGCGCCTGCGCCCGCCCCCTGCCGGTGCCCACAGACGGGGCACGGCCAGGCCGTCACCGGCTCCCCGCACCACGCGCACGGGCGCATGCGGGGCTCGTCCGTCAACGATGCCGAGAGCGCGTCGAGGTCCGAGGGGTGGGCGACCGCTTCCACCAGGGCGTTCGTGCCCCACCACCGTGGTCCGTGGTGGGTGGGGTCGACCTCTTGCATCGCCAGGTTGCCCAGCGCCGGGTTCAGCTTGGTGTTGATCCAGTCGAGGTTGCCGCCCGCGCGCGGGGCGACGACCAGCGCCATCGGCTCCGGCGCGCGAGCGATCGGGAACGAGGAGCCCTTCTTGGAGAGCCGGCGCACGAGGCGCTCTGGCTGGTGCACGACTCCGAAGCTGGTACCCGGCCACAGCGAGACGAGGTGCTGGAGGATGGAGGGCGCCGGGTGTCGCAGCCGTGTGACGCTGCCCGCCCAGGCGGCGACCACGAGCCGCTGCTCGAGCGCCGGGAGGACACCCACTAGCTCCCCGGTCGATCCCACGCGCCCGCCGATCGCGCTGGCCAGCGCGCAGAGCACGCCACCAGCGAGCGGGGGCAGCGCGCTGGCGTGAACAGCGATGCGCTCCGCACCCAGCGCCGCATGGACCGTCTGCAGGCGCTGCAGCGCCGGCTCGGCGAGCCACTGCGGGTAGATGACCAGCGCATGCTCGCTGCGCGCAAGCACCCCGCCCAGGGCATCGAGCATCCGGTCGAGATCGTCGCGGCCCGGGGCCCGCGGGAACGTCAGGACGTCGGCCGCGCCGTCGCCCGTGAGCCGGCGCAGGTCGTAGCCGATCGAGACGACGGCAGGTGCCGTGCCCGTCCGCCGCGGGGTGCTCAGCGCATCGGTTGCCGTCACGGCAGGCTCTGGGCGCGGTGGGTGCTCGGTCGTACGGTCATGCCCGTCGTGCTCCTGCTCGTGAAGGCTTGCTTCCCACCCAGTGTTGCACGCCTCGGCGGCGAAGCCCGAGCAGGCTCCCACGGACCTGGGCCGGCCCAGGAGCGAAGATGAGCCTCGGGCCCCATTGCGCCGGCGGTGCACCGCTCGTAGCGTCCACGAGCGTGACCGCCTACAGGTTCTCCTCGCGCGCACCGTTTCGCGGCCAGGCCGGCCAGGCCGCCGTCGAGTACGCGGGCGTGGTGCTCGCGGTAGCTGCCGTCGCCCTGGCGCTGCTGACCGCCGCTCCCGGGGTCGGACAGACCATCGTCTGCAAGGTCACCGCCGCCATCGAGTCGGTCGGCGGAGGCGGCGGTGCCGGCTGTGGCGGGGGCGGTCGGGGTGGTGGGACGCCTCCGCCTCCCTATCTCGTCTCCGAGTCGCAGGACCAGACCCGGCTGTCGCTGACCGCCTTCTCGATCAAGGGTGGCGGCGAGGTCGCCGTGCGCCAGCAGCGGATGTCCGACGGCGACGTGCTGGTCCGGGTCTCGGGCCTGGGGGAGGTGGGGGCTGAGGGCGGCTTCGGTGGCGGGGTCGACGTCGAGGGCGGGAGCGCCTCGACCGGAGGGGGCGCGAAGGCCAAGGTCGGCGCATCGCTGCTGGCGGGCGGGGGCGCGACCTGGCGGTTCGACAGCCAGGAGGAGGCCGACGAGTTCCTGGAGATCCTGCGCAACGAGGCGCGCGACAAGGCGGTCGAGTCGGCGGTACCCCTGCTCGGGCGCGCGGCCACCGCCGTCTTCGGCGAGGACCGCCCGCTCCCCGAGCCCGAGTCGTACTTCGTCGAGGGCGGACCGCAGGGCAAGGCCAAGGCCGACGCAGGCAACCTGGCCGGGTACGGCGAGGCCGGCATCGAGGGCCGGGCGCTGCTCGGCGTCGAGGAGAATCCCGGGGCCGACGAGCGCACCCTGTTCCTGCGCCCCTCGGCCAGCGGGGACGTGAACGCAAGCGCCCTGCTCCAGGGTGTGAGCGGACGAATGGGCGGCTCGGGCTACTACGCCGTCACCGTCGACGCCGAGACCGGCGACCCCAAGCGCCTCACGCTCATCGGGGAGGGGACGGGCGGCGGAAACGCTCCCGCGTTGGGCAACGGCAGGGTCAAGCCCGCCGACTTCCTCAAGAGCGTGAAGCTCACCGGCCAGCCGCAGTCGGGACGGCGGCTGCGCTACGAGGCTCAGTTGCCGCTGGAGACCCCTGCCGACCGCCGGGCCGTCCAGCAGTTCCTGAGCGACCCCACCGGGAGCGCCCCCGTCCTCGCCGAGCGCTTCTCCGAGAGCGGCTCGTTCACCGCCGGGTGGTACGAGGCCGACCGCAACGCCTACGGCGGCGAGGCCAGCGGGGCGTTCGGGATCAAGTTCGGTGTCGAGGGACAGTACGAGGGGACCGACACCGACGCGTTGCGGATCTGGCAGTGGACGCCGGACCGCGGGATGCGATCCTTCGAGCCGTGAGCGAGCGGGTCCGTGGTGACGAGAGGGCTTTCAGGGCACGGCGGTGGTCGGTGGGCGTGGCGCTGCTCGCCGGGCTTGTCCTGGGGGGCTGCGGGGACGGCTCCGGTTCGGCGCCCGAGGGTTGGCGGGTGAACGAGATGCGCCTCTTCAGCGTCGCCTCTCCGGCGGGGTGGACGGTCGAGACGCGGCCCTCCGTCCAGGCGTCCGCCAGCGAGCCGGTCCTCGAAGCGGTGGGCCGGCCGGGCACAGCCGGGCTGCAGCCCCAGATGGTGGTCGGGTCGGGGCCGTGGGGTCAGAGCTTTGGCTCCCTGGTGGACTTCAACGAGACAGGCACTGAGGTGGAGACGCCGGGTGCGCGGCGCGTGCGCCGCGAGGAGATCGACGTCCCGGGCGCCGAGTCCGCCCTGCTCAACGTGTACGAGTTGCGCAACCAGGCGCCCGGCCAGCCGACCGACGGTGCGCTGGTGCGCGAGTACGAGCTGGTGGCGCTGTCGGAGGACGGCACCGCGGTCAACCTCTTCCTCCGCCTGCCGGCCGCCGATGTCGAGCGGGTCCGTCCCGAGCAGCTGATCGGGACGCTGCGGCTCGAATAGGTGGTTGGGGGGATGAGGCGTTTGCGTTGTGAGGGGGGTCAGTCGGCTGTTGAGTATCTGGGGGTGATCGTCGCGGCGGCGGTGGTCGTGGGGGTGTTGTTGGCGGCTGTGCCGGGGGTGGGTCAGGTGGTGGTGTACAAGTACGACGATCTCCATGCCGCGATGCGGGGCCAGTGATGCGCGAGGGTGATGTCCGCTTCATTGGCCAGCTCGTGGACGAGTTCCCCGGGCTGCGCCCCGCACTGGACGAGCACATCGAGGACAACTACGGAAAGGTGCTGGCGCATCCGTTCCTGGCCGATGCCCTCCGTCTAGTCCTTGCGATGCTGGACGATGGTCTCCGGCGTGTCCCCGGGCTCGATGTGCAGCGCATGCTGGAGTACCTGGAGCGTCGATTCACCGAGGGAGACGAGGACCTGCAGGAGCTGATCTCGACCGGCTCCTCGAGAGCCTGCCCCGCGCCGACGAGCCGGGTCACCGCGTTCGCGCGATGCTCGGCCCCACGCTGCGGGCGGAGGCGGAGGCGGAGCGCGTCGCGTGAGTCGGCGCTGTGCGGCGAGTCGGTGACGGTGGGCGAGCGCTTCGAGACGCTTGCGCGTCCCCGCGAGCGTCGTGGCACCGACGGACCGACGGGGGATCCTCACGTCGCTCGTGCGATCGTCAAGGACCGCGAGTATCTCAACGTGCCCGGGCCATGACGGAGCGGTCGGCGACCCCCGAGTTGATGAGCGATCTCGACGGATGGGAGGTCCTGCTCAAGACGGGCGAGGTCATCACGGTTCGCGCCCACGGCTACAAGGAGCGTGCCGGCTGTTGTGTGTTCGTCGCGCTCATGAAGGGCGACCCCTCCTATGAGTACGAGCTGTTCCGTCTGCCCGCCGCGATCGTCGAGGATGTGGACGGGGGCTGGTCGCCTCCGCGTGGGGCCAGCGCGTAAGCAGACATGACCGACGATCAGCAGCGTCGTGTGTTCGGCGTCCTCAAGGGATCCCTCGATCAAGCTCTTGGCTCAGTGCCGGGACCTGTCGTCCCGGCCGGCCGGCCGGTCGGCGGAAAGTCCCATACCCAGGCGCAAGACACGGCGAGAGGCCTGCGCAACTGGCTGCGGAGGAACCCCAACGCGGATCCGAAGGACCGGCTGGTGGCGAGGAGCCTTCACGACGAGCTGGTCGACGCTTTGGGAGCGGCGCCATGAGGGGTGCGCAGGTGGCGTTCTTGGGCGCGCTCGCGTGGCGATTCCCGTTCCTTCGCGATACGCTCGATGAGCACCTGAGCGACAACGATGGCGAGGTTCTGCCCCACCCCCTGATGTCCGAGTACGAGCGATGGGCGGAACGGGCCCTTCAGGCCAGCGATCCGCAGCTCTCGGACTTCCTCGGCGCTCTTGAGGACGCCTACCGGTCGGGTAGCGACATTGTCGAAGAGCTCGTCTCGGTGTCCTTCCTCGAGCACGTGCCGCGTCTGCAGGAGCCGGGCTCCGAGCTTCGCGACCTCGTGGGCCCTGCGCTGCGCCGGCAGCTGGGGGTCATTGAGGACGAGGCGTCTGGTGGCCCGTTCTTGGTCGAGCTCACGCGCGACCGCAGCGAGTCGCTCAGTTCTCGCTTTGGAGGCGAGATCTCGGGGCTCCCGCCCGAGGCAGGCGTTCCTGCCGGAGTGACGGCGGGCGAACTCGTCGATGCGAAGGATCGGTGGCTGGTACCGCTTGACGGCTGTGTCGTGGTGCAGTGTCGTATCGACCATGCCTTCACGCTCGTGATCGGCAGCGGCCCGGGGTCGTTCGAGGTTCGGATCGAACAGCCCTTCGAGGTGCTGGGCTGGGTCGATGGCGGCCAGCCCGTCTCGCTGAGCTTGGAGGATGAGGATGGTCCGTCCGCGCTGGCCCCGGCGTTGTCTGTGCTGCATGCTGCGCTGGAGGCGGCGTTGGCGTTCAAGGACGGGCGCCTTGAGCTGTGGTTCGCGGATGGCCGGTGGCTGCGCGTGCCGGCCGTAGAGCAGTTCGAGGCGTGGACTCTTGTCGGCCCGGACGGCCTGCGGCTGGTTTCGCTGCCGGGCGGTGAGGTGGCAGTCTGGTCGCCGCAACCCCGACGCTGACCGCAGAGGCGGTCCGTGCTGCTACTAAGAGGATCTCCGGGCCGCCAGCGAGGCCAGTGATGGGCGAGCGCTTCGAGACGCTTCCGCGTCTCCCCGTGAGCGTCGTGGCACCGACGGACCACGGGGCCCTGGGTCCCGTCCACGACGGGGACGACCTGCATCTGGAGGGTCGGGGCATCGAGGGGCGCGAGTTCCCGTTCGGCGCGAACGTGGCGTCGCTGCTGGTCTTCGACATGGACGCCGCTGGCATCGTCAACAGGATCGAGATCCTGGTTCCGAGGACCCGCTGGCAAGCGCGCGAGGAAGCGCTTAGCGCCCCTGGTGGCGTGGGCGGTGGGAGTCTGCGGGTCGTGGGCGGCCGACCCGAGGTGTACGTCGAGGATGTGGCGCCACGGTTCTGCTTCAGCGGCGCCCACCGCCAGCTCGCGATCGAGATCGAGCCGTTGGTGCAGACGACGATGTGGGTCGCTCTCTCGCCCTCCTGTCGGGCGCTCGTGAACGGCGGGTTCCTCGCCGGCCTCGTGGTGGCGCTGTAGCCAGCGCACCCGTGATGGCGGGTCGGTGCTCTCTATTCGGCGCGGACCACGAGGGTGTCGGCGATGATGTCGTGCATGGCTCGGCGGCGGGGCGGGGTGAGGAGGGGTAGGAGCAGGTCGACGACGAGGTAGAGGGGCACGAAGGCCAGGAGGCTGCGGGCGAGCGGTTCGCGCACGAGGGCGCGGCGGAAGTCCAGGGGCTGGTCGTCGGGGCGGGTGACGCGGAGCCCGAGGAGTTGCTTGCCGATGGTCTGGCCTGCGTGGTCGCCGATGCGGGTGAGCAGGACCGGCGCGTAGAGCAGGTGGAAGCCCAGGAGGAGCGCGACGATCGGCAGGGCGACGGCGAGTGGGATGTCGTCGCCGAACAGGGCGGCGATCGCGAGGTAGAGCACGAAGGGCAGGATGGGGGTGATCAACAGGTCGAGACCCCATGCGGCGATGCGGGGGCGCAGGGCGGCTGGGCGCATGGCGCGCAGGGTATCCGGGGGCGCTGGCCCGCGGGGGCCCAGGGGCTGGGTGGGCCGGCCTAGGGGTGAAGATGGGTCTGTGGGGTCATGGTGGGGTTGGCTGGAAGGTGGGATGGTTGGGTCGATGAGGCGTTTGCGTTGTGAGGGGGGTCAGTCGGCTGTTGAGTATCTGGGGGTGATCGTCGCGGCGGCGGTGGTCGTGGGGGTGTTGTTGGCGGCTGTGCCGGGGGTGGGTCAGGTGGTGGTGTCCAAGGTGGGGGCGGCGATCGCGACGTTGGGTGGTGGTGGCCAGGAGGGCGCGGGGGCTGGGGATGGGCCGCCGCCGGCGGCGGCGCCGTCGGGTGGGGGTGGCGAGTCGGTGTCTGGGCCGGCGCAGGAGGGTGGTGGGGATGGCGAGGGCGGTGGGGGCAATTTCTTCACGGGGGCGTGGGAGGGCGTCAAGGATGTGGGTGGGGAGGCGGTGGACACCGTCCAGGGTGTGGGGCGTCATGTGAATGTGTTCGATCCGTCGGGGATGGCTGAGCAGTGGGGCCAGACGGCCGATACGGCGGGGTATGTGGTCAGTCATCCGTGGGAGTCGACCAAGTCGGTGGCCAGCAGCTTCGCGGATCCGATCGTGCAGTCTTATGAGGAGGGTGGGTTGGACGAGGCGCTGGGGCGGGGGTTGGTGACCGCTGCGGGCACGGTGATCGGGGGCAAGGGGCTGCCCAAGCTTGGCAAGCTCGACGATGTGGCGCCCCCGCCGGTGCGCGCCCCTGATGGGCGTCCTGATGCGCCCGATGGTGATCGTGCGCCTGATGGTGATCGGCGGGATTGCGTGAGCAATTCGTTTACTGCGGACACCCCGGTGGTGATGGGCGACGGTTCGCGGCGCGCGATCTCCCAGGTCAGGGTGGGCGACCGGGTGCTGGCCGGCGATCCGACCAGCGGCCAGGTCGCCCCGCGGGCGGTGCAGGACGTGATCGTCGGCGAGGGCCCCAAGACGCTGGTTCGCGTGCGCGCCGGCGGCCAGACGCTGAGGGCCACCGACGGCCATCCCTTCTGG
The DNA here is from genome assembly GCA_024330185.1 of Candidatus Siliceabacter maunaloa. Classification (GTDB taxonomy): domain Bacteria; phylum Actinomycetota; class Thermoleophilia; order Solirubrobacterales; family Solirubrobacteraceae; genus Siliceabacter; species Siliceabacter maunaloa. Next base: position 123,377 of record JANDLV010000004.1, on the reverse strand, counting down.
GTCCACGACCGCGGCAGGTGGGTCGACGCTGAGGACCTGCGCCCCGGCGACCGGGTGCTCGACCCCGCCGGAAACACCACCGCGATCACCTCCGTGGCCGTGCTGGCCCCCCGCCACCAGCGCGTCTACAACCTCACCGTCGCCACCCAACACACCTACTACGCCGGCCACCACCCCGCCCTCGTCCACAACACCCACTGCGGCCCCGAAGGCGACACCCCGGCCCCCCGGAATCTCAAGAACGGTCATCTCGCCGGCAAGCGGCACCCCGAGACCGGCGTGCGCTTTAAGCCGACCGGCTACCCGGACTTCACGCCCCACGCGACGAAGACCGTGGAGGTCGACGGCCTCACCGGCTCCGCCAGCGACTTCGCCCTGGCCAACCGGGCGGCCGGGTTGACCAAGAAGCCGCGCGGGTACACGTGGCACCACGTCGAGGATGGCAAGACGATGCAGCTCGTTCCTACCAGCATCCACTCGAAGACCGGTCACAGCGGGGGCGCCGAGTTCCTGCGACGCAATGCGGCGCCCAGCCAGCAGCCGGAGGCCGGCACGCCGTGACGCCGAGCTTCGAGGAGGCCGCTCCGCCGGCCTCCGAAGAGCAGATCGTCGCCGCCGAGCGAGAGCTCGGCGTGCGCCTCCCTGCCGCCTACCGGGCGTTCCTCGCAGAGCACAACGGTGGGTACCTGGATCCCGCGCACTTCGATCACGAGGTCCTGGTGGAGCGGCTGTTCAGCGCGGGGCCGACGCAGGTGGAGGAGCTCGAGGACCTCGTCTCCGTACGCCGGACCTACTCCGGCCCGGGCTCCGATCACGATCTCCCCGCGTTCCTGCTCCCGGTCGCCGGCGACCCCTTCGGCAACCTGGTCTGCCTCTCGGTCGAAAGCGACACCGGGGAGAGCATCGTTCATCTGTGGGACCACGAGGTCGCCGATCCCGACGCGGCCCACCGCAGCCTCGGTGTGGCCTTCGACGAGTTCTTCGAGCGGCTCGAGCTCCAGGACGAGCCCGGCTGACCCGGCGCTACGCCGCGTTGCCCGCCGCGATCCTGCGCAGGTTTAGCGCTTCGTCGAGGGTGGCTTCCTCGACGCCGTGCTCGCGGGCGACCTCGCGCAGGGTGCGCCCGGAGCTGGAGGCGGCCTTGACGATCTCGGCGGCCTTGTCGTAGCCGATGTGGGGGTTCAGCGCGGTGGCCACGGCGAGGGTGCCCTCGGCGCTGGCCTCGCAGCCCTCGTGGTTGGGCTCGATGCCCTGCACGCACTTCGTCGCGAACAGCTCGCTGGTGGTGCTCAGTATGTGGATGGAGCCCAGCAGGTTGCGCGCCATCAGCGGGATGCGCACGTTGAGCTCGAAGTTGCCCTGCAGCCCGCCGATCGTGATCGCGGCGTCGTTGCCGATGACCTGTGCGCCGACCTGCATGACGACCTCGGGGATGACCGGGTTGACCTTGCCGGGCATGATCGAGGAGCCCTTCTGCAGTTCGGGCAGGTACAGCTCGCCGATGCCCGCGCGCGGGCCCGAGCCCATCAGCGCGAGGTCGTTGGCGATCTTGGTCAGCGAGACGGCGACGACCTTCAGCGCGCCCGACAGCTCCACCAGGGCGTCGCGGTTGCCCTGGGCCTCGAAGGGGTCCTCGGGCGCGCGGACCTCCAGCCCGCCGCGCGCGGCCAGGGCGACGCGCATCTTCTCGGCGAAGTCACGGTGGGTGTTCAGCCCGGTGCCCGTGGCCGTGCCGCCCAGGGGGATCTGCGCGACCTGGGGCAGCGCGTTGGTCACCCGTCGCGCGCCCAGGCGCACCTGCGCCGCGTAGCCGGCGAACTCTTGTCCCAGGGTGACCGGGACGGCGTCCATCAGATGGGTGCGCCCGGCCTTGACCACATCGGTGAACGCATCGGCCTTGGCTGCGAAGGCGCGCTCGAGGGTCGCCAGCGCGGGCAGCAGGCGGTTGGTGGCCTCGTCCAGCGCGGCGAGGTGCACCGCGGACGGGAAGACGTCGTTGGACGACTGGCCCATGTTGACGTGGTCGTTTGGGTGCGCGCCCTCGCCGGCCAGGCTGGCGATGACCTCGTTGGCGTTCATGTTCGACGACGTCCCCGAGCCGGTCTGGAAGACGTCGACGGGGAACTGGTCGTCGAACTCGCCGGCGGCCACGCGGTCGGCGGCGGCGGCGATGCGCCGGGCGAGGTCGTCGTCGAGCAGGCCCAGCTCGCCGTTGACGCGCGCAGACGCCGCCTTCACGCGACCCAGCCAGCGCACGACCGCCACGGGAATGGGCTCGCCCGAGACCGGGAAGTTCTCGATGGCCTTCGTGGTCTCGCCGCCCCACAGTTGGGGGCTGGTCTCTTGGGTGCTCATCGGGGCTGGCCTCTCGTTCGCGTCCGGGCGCTGAACGCTATCGTCGTCGGTTGGCGGCCGGGCCATGCATACCGCGGTATGTGCTACGGTCGTCGGCATGAAGGTCGATCGGCTCTCGGTGACCATGGACCCGGAGCTCGGCCAGGTGGTCCGCCAAGAGGCAGCGCGTTCTGGAACCAGCGTCTCGGGCTGGCTGAGCGAAGCTGCGGCCGCGAGGGTTCGCAACGAGGGCCTGGGGCGGGCGCTGCAAGCGTGGCAGGATGAGGACGGCCCGCCCAGCGAGGAGGACTTCCAATGGGCCTACCGCGCGCTGGGCATCGAGGACGACGGATGGCGCGGCGACGGCTGACGTGGCCCTCGTCCTCGACGCGGGCGGCCTGATCGCGGTCGACCGGTCCAACCCGCGAGTTCAAGCGATCCTGCTCGTGACCCGCCGCCGAGGGCTGCCGGTGCGCACCAGCAGCGCCGTCGTCGCGCAGGTCTGGCGCGACGGTGCGCGCCAGGCCAACCTCGCCCGCCTGCTCGCCTGGACCGAGACCGCCTCGCTGAATCCCGCCGCTGGTCGCCGGGTCGGTGAGCTGCTTGCAAGGACCGCGTCCGCGGATGTCGTCGACGCCCACCTCGCCCTGCTGGTCGAGCCGGGCGACACCGTGCTGACCAGCGACGCGGATGACCTCGCGGACCTCCTTCGCGCGCGCGCAGTCGGCGCACGCCTCGAGGAAGTGTGAACGCCCAGCGCCTCATGCCTTCAGGCAGAACGCCTTGAGCTCCCGCGCGACGCCGACGGGGTCGTCGTAGGCCAGCAGGAAGCCGGTGCTCTGGAGCACGCGGAGCTGGGCGTCGGGGAGTAGGTCCAGGGCCTCCTCGGCGGTGGCCAGCGGGTGGTAGCGGTCCTGGTCGGCCCACAGCAGCAGGACGGGTACGTCGAGGGTCGGGTAGGCCTCGAGCAGGTGGCGCTGCTGACCGGCGGGCCAGCGGCGGGCGAAGCGCGCCCAGGAGCGCGCGAGGCTCGAGTTGCGCCCCACGTCGGCCAGCGCGTGACGCACGAGGTCGCGTGCCGCCGGGTTGTTGCGCGCGGTCAGCGCCATCCCGTGCTCGGGGCGGAAGGCCAGGCGGGCGCCCAGCGCCGTGACGCGGTCCAGGCCCGGCACGGCGGCGAGGCCCGCCCCGGCCCGCCAGCCCGGACCCAGGCGCTCCTTGGTGGCCGGACGGTGCAGCCGCGTGGGCATGAGCACGAGCTTGTGGGGGCGCAGGCGCCCGGTGGCCACCGCGTGCAGCGCGATCTCGGCCCCCTCGCCGTGCCCGGCCACCAGCACCCGGCGGCCGCCCGCGTCCCAGGCGAAGTCGCTGACCACGTCGGCCAGCCAGTCCAGCGTGTAGGGATGGTGGGGGCGGTCCTCGGAATCGCCGTGCAGGGGCAGGTCGGGCAGCAGCAGACGGAAGCGGTCGGCCAGCTCGGTGACGACGGGCTCGAACTCGCGGTGGGACAGCCGCGCGGAGTGCAGGAGGACGAGGGGAGGCCCGGTGCCCGCCTCGCGGTAGGCGACCCGGGCTCCGTCCCGAGCGTGGAAGAGGCGGAGACGCATCGTGCGGGACCAGTCTTACCCAGTCTCCTCGCCCGCAGCGATGCCGTCGTTCAACGCGCCGGTGATCGCCGGCGACGGATCGCCCAGCGCACCCGCGACGCGCGAGAGTCGGAAGGCCAGCTCGAGCTGCGTCCCGTTGGTGCGCTCCGCGCCCCGCTGCACCGCGCCGACCAGGTAGCCCAGCCGTGTCGCCGCGGCCTCGTCGCCGTCGGCCGCCTTCTCCTCCAGGTCCTCGGCCACGCCCACCACCAGGACGCCCACGTTCTGCAGGTCAGCCGTGCTCGAGGCCAGCTCCACGCACGTGGAGACCGGGGTGCCGCCGGGAAGGCGTACCGGGTCGGGTGCCCCGGCCAGCGCCTCCTCCAGCGCCTCCTCCCCCTGCAGGCAGGCGGCGGGCAACGGCAGGTCGTCACCCGCCGTGCAGCCGCCCAACGCGAGGGCGGCGAGGACGGCCGGTGCGCGCCGCGGGCCCAGACCTCACCCTTCGACCGACTCGGGCACCGCGAGGCCGTGGCGCGTCATGCCCTCCTCCAGCGCCGCGATCACCGTCTCCAGCACCTTCACGCGCGCATAGCGCTTGGAGTCGCCCTCGACCAGGTGCCAGGGGGCCGCCGGCTCGTCGGTGCGCTGCACCATGTCCTCGATGGCGGCGACGTACTCGTCACGCCGTTCGCGGTTGCGCCAGTCCTCGTCGGTGAGCTTCCAGGCCTTGAGCGGGTCGTTCGCGCGGCGCTCGAAGCGCTCGAGCTGCTCCTGTGAGGAGATGTGCAGGAAGAGCTTGACCAGCACCATGCCCTCGTCCACGAGGGTGCCCTCGAAGGCGCGGATCTCACCGTAGGCCCGGCCCCACTGCTCCGGTGTCGCGAAGCCCTCCACGCGCTCGACCAGCACGCGCCCGTACCACGAGCGGTCGTAGACGGCCATGCCGCCCCAGCCGGGGAGGTTCTCCCAGAAGCGCCACAGGAAGTGGTGGCGCTTCTCGTCGTGGGTGGGGGCCGAGTAGGAGCGCACGCGGGCGTGGCGCGGGTCGAGGGGACCGAGCAGCCGCTTGATGGCCCCGCCCTTGCCGCCGGCGTCCCAGCCCTCGAGCACCACGCACAGGGGCGGCCCGAGCTCCCGGCTGCCGATCAGGCCGGCGCAGGTCAGGCGCAACTGGGTCAGGCGGTCGCCGCCGGCCGCCAGCCGGCGGTCCTGCTCCTTGCGCTTGAGCTTGAGCGAGAGGTCGAGCTCGTCGAGGCGCCCCACGCGTCCATGTTCCCACGGGCGCCGTCCGGGTAGGCGGCCGGCCGGCCCGAGGGCTTTCAGCCACTCGGCGGGCGGTACGCGGCGCGCATCCGCTCGTCGCCCACCACCCAGGCTACGAGGGCGTCGCCGCGGGGCCCGGCCGCGAGCGTGAGCCCGTAGCCGGTCTCGCCCGGCGCGGTCAGGAGGTGGCGGACGCCGAGCCGGCCGCTGGGCGTGACCGCGCTCGCGAAGACGGCGCCGCTGCTGAAGCCCCCTTCGGTCCCGTGCCACGCCACGGTCAACCCGCCGCGGCCATCGGACGCCAGCTCGAAGTTACGCGCCGTCTGACTGCCCGCGGTGACGACGGCCGGCGGGTCCTCGTCGCCGAGGGTGACCAGCTTCAGGCGTCCCGAGCTGGTGGCGTTGTCGTTGCCCGGCCGTGCAGCCAGGTAAGCAACCCGCACCGCGCCGTCGGCGGTGATCGCCACCTGCGCCGTGACCGCGCGCTCGTCGGCCGAGGACAGCGTCTGTGACTGGGCGAAGCCGCCGCCGGGAGGCGCGACGGCGGCCCGCAGGCGATAGGTGCTCCCGTCGAACTCGCGCCAGGCCACCGCCACGGCGCCGTCGGGGCCCACCGCCACGTCGGCGATCTTGAACGGTCCGGGGCCCGAGGCGATGGTGACGGCCTCGCCGAAGTCGCCGCCGGGCAGGCGGGCCGCGAGGAGCGCCGCGGTCGACGTGGCGCTCGCCGCGAGCAGGGTGCCGTCGGGTAGCTGTGCGTATTCGGCTCGCTGTCCCCCGGCGACCGTGTGGTTGCGCGAGACGAACAGGCGCCCGCCGACCGCCTGGGAGACCTGCACGCGATCGGGCTCCCGCCGCCACCAGGTCAGCACGGGGTCGGGGGGCAGGGTGCCGGCGGCCACGGGGGGGAAGGTGGGGTCATAGGCCGAGCTGCCGGGGCCACTGAGGGTCACGGCGGGGGTGCGCGAGCCGCTGCGGCGCACCGTCCGACTCTCGATGCGGTGGTTGCGCTCCACCAGCCGCCGGTAGGCGATGATCGCGTCGCCGTCGGCGCTGATCTGCACCGCCGCGTCGTCGACCGAGGCGCGCTGCTTGCGCAGCCCGAAGGGCTCGCCGAACCCGCGCGCTGCCGTGCGCCGCGCGCCGTACGCGCCGGCGCCGCCGGCCGAGCGCCCCGTCCAGGCCACGACGGTCATGCCATCTGCGCCGATGGCGGCGGATGGGAGCCCAGGGACCCGGCTCACCGTCTCGGGGCGCTCCCAGGGCTGTGCGGCGGGCGCCGCTGCGGGAGCGGCGAGGAGGACGAGGCCGGCGATTGTGGCGGTGCGGAGACGGAACGGGCGCATGTCCCTGCAACGGGCCGGGCGGGCGAAGGTCGCGCGCCGGCTGCACGCGAGCCGTCCTGCCTGACTGTCGTATAGCAACACCAGGGCAGGACGGCCTCCTGCGCGGGACCGGAGGGCGGCCTAGAATCGCCGTCCCCGTGGCCCATCCCGTCGACCCCAGGCAGTCCTTCCCCGCGCTCGAGGAGCGGGTGCTGGAGCGCTGGCGCGAGCGCGACGTGTTCGCCCAGTCGCTGTGCCGCCGCGAGGGCGCCGAGCCGTGGGTGTTCTACGAGGGACCGCCCACGGCCAACGGCCGCCCTGGAACCCATCACGTCCTCAGTCGCGTCTTCAAGGACATCTTCCCCCGCTACAAGACCATGCGCGGCCACTACGTGGAGCGCAAGGGCGGCTGGGACTGTCACGGGCTGCCGGTGGAGATCGCCGTGGAGCAGGAGCTGGGCATCACCTCCAAGGCGGAGATCGAGACCTACGGGATCGCGGAGTTCAACGCGAGGTGCCGCGCCTCGGTGTTCACCTTCCTGGAGGACTGGGACGCGCTGACGCAGCGCATCGGCTTCTGGATCGACCTCGACACGGCGTACCGCACGCTGGACACCGAGTACGTCGAGTCGGTGTGGTGGGCGCTGCAGCGCATCCACGAGAAGGGGCTGCTCTACGAGGGCCACCGCGTCGTGCCCTACTGCCCGCGCTGCGGCACGGCGCTGTCCAGCCACGAGGTCGCGCTGGGCTACCGCGACGTGATCGACCCGAGCGTGTACGTCCGCTTCCCGGTGCGGGGGGCGCATGGGGTGGTGCAGGAGGGCGACGAGCTCGCGGTGTGGACCACCACGCCCTGGACCCTGGTCTCCAACGCCGCGGTCGCCGCACACCCCGACCTCATGTACGCGCGCGCGCAGGCGGCAGGCGGCGACGGCGCCGTGCTCGTGCTGGCCCAGGGCCTGGTGGAGCGGGTGCTGGGCGAGGGCGCGCGGGTCCTCGACACCTTCCCCGGCAGCGCGCTGGAGGGTGTGGCCTACGAGCCGCCGTTTCCCTACATCCCCGCAAGCGAGTACGGCGAGCGTGGCCACACCGTGCTGCCCGCCGACTTCGTCACCGCCGCCGACGGCACCGGCCTGGTCCACACCGCGATCGCCTTCGGCGAGGACGACTTCCAGCTCGGGCGCGCCTTCGGCCTGGCCGTGGTCAACCCCGTCCGCCTGGACGGCACCTACGACGAGCGCATCGGGCCCTACGCCGGGCGCTTCGTCAAGGACGTCGACGCTGACCTCGTGGAGGACCTGCGCGCGCGCGGGAAGCTGCTGCGCTCCGAGGCCTACGAGCACGCCTACCCGCACTGCTGGCGCTGCTCCACCCCGCTGCTCTACTACGCCAAGTCCTCGTGGTACATCGCAACCTCGCAGGTGCGCGACCGCCTGCTGGCCGCCAACGAGACGATCAACTGGCACCCGGCGCACATCAAGCACGGGCGCTTCGGCGACTGGCTGGAGAACAACGTGGACTGGGCGCTCTCGCGCGAGCGCTACTGGGGCACGCCGCTGCCCGTCTGGCGCTGCGCGAACGATCACCTCGCCGTGATCGGGTCGCTGGCCGAGCTCGAGGAGCGCTCCGGCGTGGCACTCGAGGACCCCCACCGGCCCTTCGTCGACGACGTGAGCTTCGCGTGCGCGCAGTGCGGCGAGGAGGCCCGCCGCGTGCCCGAGGTCATCGACGTGTGGTTCGACAGCGGGGCGATGCCCTTCGCGCAGTACGCGGCGCCGCTGTCCGAGGAGGGCCGCGAGCACTTCGGGGCGCGCTTCCCCGCACAGTTCATCTGCGAGGCGCTGGACCAGACGCGGGGCTGGTTCTACTCCCTGCTGGCCGTCTCCACGCTGCTCTATGACCGCTCCTCCTACGAGAACGTCGTCTGCCTGGGGCTGATCCTCGACCCCGACGGCCAGAAGATGTCCAAGTCGCGCGGGAACACGGTTGCCCCGTGGGAGGTCATCGAGCGCTTCGGCGCCGACGCCCTGCGCTGGTACTTCTTCACGTCCAAGCAGCCCTGGGACGGCTACCGCTTCTCCCTGGAGGCCATCGGCGAGGGCGTGCGCCTGTTCCTGCGCCAGCTCTGGAACACGCTGGTGTTCCTGCAGACCTACCGGGCCGAGGAGGACGTGGAGCCCGCGCCGACGGAGCTGGACCGCTGGGTGCGTTCGCGCCTGGCCGCGACGGTCGAGGAGGTCACCGACCGCCTGGAGCACTACGACGCGACCACCGCCGGACGGGCCATAGCCGCCTTCGTCGACGAGCTGTCCAACTGGTACGTGCGCCGCTCGCGCCGGCGCTTCTGGGACGGCGACCCGGCGGCCTTCGCGACGCTGCGCGAGTGCCTGCTCACCGTGGCCAGGCTGCTCGCGCCGTTCACGCCGTTCGTGGCCGACGAGGTGTTCGAGGTCCTCGACGGCGGCGAGCCGTCGGTGCACCTGTGCGACTGGCCGGTGGCGAGCGAGCGCGACCTCGAGCTCGAGCACGCCATGGGCGTCGCGCGCGAGACGGTGCGCCTGGGCCTGGCCGCGCGCGGGGGCGCGAAGGTGAAGGTGCGCCAACCGCTGCACGAGGCCGTGGTGGTCGCTGCCGGACGCGAGCGCGAGGCCATCGAGCGCCTCGGGGGCATCGTGCGCGAGGAGCTCAACGTGCGCGAGCTGCGCTTCGTCGGCCGGGCCGACGAGCTGGGCTCGCACTCGGTGAAGCCCAACTACCGCACGCTGGGCCCGCGGTTCGGGAAGGCCATGCCCCAGGTGGCCGCGGCGGTCGCCGCGCTTGACCCGGTCGGGGTGGCCGACGCGCTGCGCGCGGGGCGCACCGTCGGCCTGTTCGTCGACGGCCACGAGCACCCGCTGGACGAGCAGGACCTCCAGCTCGCCCTGCAGCCCCTGGAGGGCTACCAGCTCGAGCGGGAGGGCTCGCACGCAGTGGCTCTGGAGCTGACCCTGGACGACGACCTGCGCCGCGAGGGCCTGGCCCGCGAGGTCGTCCATGCCGTGCAGGCCGCGCGCAAGGCCGCCGGCCTGGCCGTGGAGGACCGCATCGCGCTGACCCTGGGCGGCGACGGCGGCCTCGTGGAGGCGGCGCGCGCCCACGAGGGCTACGTGGCCGGGGAGACGCTGGCCGTCGAGGTTCGGTACGACGGCGGCGAGCGCGCCGGCGAGGCGGCGCGCATCGAGGGCCGCGAGCTGCGCATCGCGGTCACGCGGGCGTAGCGACGCCGTCGCTCAGGCCAGCGCCTCGAGCACGCGGTCGACGTCCGCCTCGTCGTTGTAGACGTGCCACGAGGTGCGCAGACGCCCGCCGCGCAGCGCGGCGACGATTCCGGCGCGCTCCAGTCGCTGCGCGGCCTCGGGCACCTCGGCGGACACGATCGCGCTGTTCCCCGGCTCGAGCCCGAGGCCGGCGCGGAAGCGGTTGGCCAGGCCTACGTCGTGGGCGTGGATCGCCTCGACGCCGATCCGCTCGATCAGCTCCAGCGCCGGCTGGGTGCCCACCCAGGAGAACCAGGCCGGGGAGAGGTCGAGGCGCCGCGCGCTGGAGGCCAGGCGCAGCGGCGGCCCGAAGAGGCTGGCGTGTACGTCCTCGCCCGCGTACCAGCCGGCGTTGTGGGGGACCGCGTGCTCCAGCAGGCGCTCTGACACGGCGAGCATGGCGCTGCCCCGCGCCTCGCCGGTGCTCATCTGCACGGCGCTGAAGGCGGCGACGTCGGCGCCGTCGCCAATGGCCTCGGCCAGGCGTGAGGGCGGCACGGTGCGAACATCGAGGCGCGCCTGGACCAACAGCGGGAACAGCACCGAGGTGAACTCGACGTCGGGCACCACCACCCGGGCGCCTGCCGGGAGCGCGGTCACCACCGAGCCGACCAGCTCGGAGACGGTGGAGCCCACCGCCACCTGCGCCGCCTTCACGGCGGTCAGGCGCGCGAACGCGGCGCGCGCGCCCTCCGTGCTGTGGCCCCAGTCCTCCCAGCTCGTCCGGCCGCCGTGCCAGTCGGCCAGCGCCGCCTGGAGCGCGTCCCACGCGGGTCGCGGGGGCAGCCCGTAGCTCGCGGTGTTGCAGTAGACCCCTACGGGCTCCCACAGCGCTCGGTGCTCTTCGATCGTCACGCGACGCGCACGCTATGCGACGGCCCGCGCACGCGCCTGCACCAACTGTGTGCCATTCGGCCGGGACGCCGCGAACCGGATCTACGGTCGTCCTCCGATCGACCGACCAGAGGAGGAGCGAGATGGACCCCGACCGACTGCGCGCCGTGCTGGACGCGCTCCCCGCGGGACGCTGGATGAGCTACGCCGACGTCGCCGTGGCCGCCGGCCGCGAGCCGGTCGCCGCCCGCATGCTCAACCAGCGCCTGATCCGCGACCCCCACCCCAACGCACATCGCGTGCTCAAGAGCAACGGGACCGTGGCGCCGACGGCCCTGAAGGACCCCGAGGGCGTGCGCAGCCGTCTAGAGGCCGAGGGCGTCGTCTTCGAGGACGGCCGCGCGCCGCAGTCCGCGCGCCTGCGCGCGGACGGGACGCAGGCGACGACGACGGGTGATACGGACGGCTAGGCCACGAGCTGGGGCTCGAGCTCCTGCTCGAGGCGCTTCTTGGGGTAGGCGCCCACGATCTTGTGCACGGGCTGGCCGTGCTTGAAGAGGATCATCGTCGGGATCGAGATGACCCCGTACTGGCCGGCCACCTGCTGGTTCTCGTCGATGTTGACCTTCACGACCTGCATGTCGGAGCGCTCGGCGCCGATCTCCTCGAGCACCGGGCTCACGACGCGGCACGGGCCGCACCACGGTGCCCAGAAGTCGACCAGGGTCGGCGTGTCGGCCTCGAGCACCTCGGCCTGGAAGCTCGCATCGGTGACGTCCTTGACGGTGCCTGCCATGGGTTCTCCTGATCGGGTGGGGGGCGAGAGCTGCCTACCCACTGTACAAAGTGAAGTGCGGCGTGCGGCGTTAGTCCCGACGCCGCTCAGGCGGCCAGCCCCCGCAGGACCTCCGGCGTCACGTGCACCTCGATCAGCGCCGTGAGCACCAGCACGGGGATCGCGAGGGCGACGGTCACCGCCGTTGCGGCCAGCAGCTCGTGCCAGCGGTCCCGCCGGGCGGCTACCACCCAGGCCGCCAGGGGCAGGAAGAGCGCAACGAGCTCGGGCAGCGCGTGGGGCAGCAGGCCGAGCATCAGAACGCCCGGCGTGACGCCGAGCTGGTCAGCCAGCGTGGAGGCCGAGCCGCCCAGCTCGTAGGCCTGGGTGACCAGCGAGAAGATCGTCGCGGCGGTCACGAAGGCCATGGCCAGCGGGCCGGCCTTGTCGTGGATCACGCGCATGAGGCCGCTGTAGCGCTGGGCCTCCTCGGGCAGCGAGCGGCCCGCCAGGTAGCCGGCCACGCAGGCCAGGGCGTGCAGCGCGAGCACCAGGCCGTTGCCCACCAGGATGTAGCCGATCGCCGTCGCGTCGGCCGGCGTGCGCCCCAGCCCGGGAAAGCCCAGCGGCGTGGGGTCGGGCATCGTGGCCAGCGCGACGAGCCAGGTTCCGGTCAGCAGCGCCGCGGCGACGGCGAAGGCGAGCGGCATCCACGCGCGCAGGATGGGCCCGGGCGCGGCGTTCCAGGCCAGGAGGACGGCACGTGTGTCGTTCATGCGCGAGGCATCAGGGGAGGGGTGGCGGCGACCGCCACCTCGACCTCTATCGGCGCCCGCCACGGGCCTCCTTGAGCCGGGGCCGCGTGAGACGCAGGCCGGGCACCAGCCACACCGCCTCCAGCGCGATGCGCCACGACATCTTGGACCGCCCGGCGCGTCGCTCGCGGAAGGTGATCGGGACCTCGGCCACGCGGAAGCCGGCGCGCAGCGCGCGCCAGGTCAGCTCCACCTGGAAGGCGTAGCCGCGCGAGCGCGCGCTGGGCAGGTCGATGGCCTCCAGCACCTCGCGGCGGAAGCACTTGAAGCCGCCGGTCAGATCGCGCACGCGTACGCGCAGCACGAGCTGCGCGTAGAGGCAGCCGCCCCGGCTGACCAGGCGCCGGCCTGCGCCCCAGTCGGTGACGCCGCCGCCGGGCACGTAGCGCGAGCCCAGCGCGAGGTCGGCCCCCGCGCCCGTGGCCGCCAGCAGCGCCGCCAGGTCGGCAGGGTCGTGGGAGCCGTCGGCGTCCATCTCGAAGACGTGCGTCGCGCCGCCCTCCAGCGCGCGGGCGAACCCTGCCCGGTAGGCGCCTCCCAGGCCGCGGCGGCCCGTGCGGTGCAGCACGTGAACCTCGGCCACCTCGTCCGCGAGCCCGTCGGCGACCGCGCCCGTGCCGTCAGGCGAGGCGTCGTCGACAACGAGGATCCGGAATCCCTGTGGAGCTGCCTCGCGCAGCACCGCGTGAGCGCTGCGCACTACGGCCTCGACGTTGGTCGCCTCGTCGTAGGTCGGCAGGATCAACCACGGGGCCACGGACGTAGGCTAGGTGGGCTGATCCGACCCGCCGCCCCGGCCGTCCCCTCATGCCCGACCCACCCAACGCCACGATCGCCGCGCTGTTCGACGAGCTGGCCGACCTCTACGAGCTCGACGGCGCCGTCGTCCACCGCGTGCTGGCCTACCGCAACGCGGCCAAGGCGGTGCGCGAGGCGCCCGTCTCGGTCGCAGGGCTGCACCGTCAGCGTCGGGCCACCGAGCTGCCGGGCATCGGCAAGACACTGGACGAGAAGGTCGGCCAGCTCCTGGAGACCGGCTCCATCCCCGCGGTGGAGAAGCTGCGGGCGAAGTTCCCAGCCGGCCTGGTCGACCTCACGCGCCTGCCCGGCCTGGGCCCCAAGCGTGCCCGGGCGCTCTACGACCAGCTCGGGATCGACTCGCTCGACGCGCTGCGCGCGGCCGCGCAGACGCACCGCCTGCGTGACGTGCGCGGCTTCGGCGCGCGCTTCGAGGAGGCCGTGCTGGCCGCGTTCGCCGCCGGTGCGGGGGAGCAGGAGCAGCGCCCGCGTACCCTGCTGCACAAGGCCCTGCCCGTCGGCGAGGGCATCGTGGAGGCGCTGCGTGCGACGGGCGGGGAGGCGGCGGGGGACGCCGACGGGGTGCGAGTCGAGCTGGCGGGCTCGGTGCGCCGCCTGGCCGACAGCGTCAAGGACCTCGATGTGATCGCCGCGACGCCGGACCCCGCCGCCCTGGTCGCCGCCTTCGCCGCCCTCGACGTCGTGGAGGAGGGCTCCTCGCGCGGCGACGTCGAGGCACCTACCACGCCTGCTGCGAGGACGGCACAGGCCCGGGCGCGCACGCACAGCGGCATGAAGGTCGACCTGCGTGTCGTGGCCCCCGACCAGTTCGGCAACCTGCTCCAGCACCTCACCGGCTCCAAGGCCCACAACGTCGCGCTGCGCGAGGCCGCCGTGCGCCGCGGGCTGCACGTCTCCGAGTACGGGATCCTCGACGACGCGACCGGAGAGACCCTGCGCTGCGCCACAGAGAAGGAGGTCTACGCGCGCCTGGGCCTGCCCTGGATTCCGCCCGAGCTGCGCGAGGACCGCGGCGAGATGGCGCCCGGCTTCGCCGTGCCCAACCTGCTCACCCAGGAGGATCTGCGCGGCGACCTGCACTGCCACACCGTGGCCTCCGACGGGCGCAACACGGTCGAGGAGATGGCCCGCGCGGCACGCGACCGGGGCCTGGAGTACCTGGCCATCACCGACCACTCGGCCACGCACGGCTTCGGCAACCACGTCACCGCCGAGGAGCTCGAGCGCCAGATCGAGCGGGTCGCGGCGGCCAACGCGCGCGTCGAGGGCATCACGGTGCTGGCTGGAACGGAGGGCAACATCCTCCCCGACGGCTCGCTGGACTACCCCGACGAGCTGCTGGCGCGCCTGGACTGGGTCATCGCCTCGGTGCACACCGCGTTCGCGATGGGAGAGGCGGCCATGACGCAGCGGATGGTGGCCGCCTGCGAGCACCCTTGGGTCGACGCGCTCGGCCACCCGACGGGGCGCAGGATCGAGTCGCGCCAGCCCTACGCGGTGGACCTCGACGCGCTCTTCGCCGCCGCTGCACGCACCGGCACGATGCTGGAGATCAACAGCTCGGCCGACCGCCGCGACCTCTCCGACGTCCATGCCCGCGCGGCCTTTGCGGCGGGGGTGTCGATCCTCGTCAACTCCGACGCCCACGGCGCCAACACGCTGGGCACCACGCGCTGGGGCGTGGCCACGGCACGGCGGGCGTGGCTGGGCCCCGAGCAGGTGACCAACGCCCTGCCCTGGGAGGCGTTCGCGCCGCTGCGCAAGCGGGCGTAGACGGCTTTCGCCCTGCGGTCCTCTCAAGTTCGGACCTCCGAGAACGCCTTTCACCTGCGGTCCTCTCAAGTTCGGAGAGACGGGCTTTCGCCTCCGGTCCTCTCAAGTTCGGAGAGACGGGCTTTCGCCTCCGGTCCTCTCAAGTTCGGACCTTCGGCGACGTTAGGTGTCCAGGAGCGCGGGCAGCAGCTCCTCCGCCACGACGCGGTCGACGGCCTCGGGCAGGTAGGGCGCCAACAGCCGGGCGGCGCGCTGCGCGAGGTCGCCGGCGGGCTCGTCGAGGGCGGTGCGGACGGCCTCCGCCAGGCCGCCGGCGCCACTCGCGTGGGCCCCTGGATCGGGCGCGACGAGGCGCTCGTCCAGCGTGCGGGCGATCGGCAGGGCCGCATAGGGTCCCGGCGCGGCGGTGGTCACCAGAGCGCAGCCCTCGGCCAGGGCGTCGAGCTGGGCCAGGCCGTAGTCCTCCCGGCGGGGCGCCGTGACGAACACGCGCGCGCGGCGCAGCAGCGCGCGGTACTCGGCGTGGGGGAGGAAGGGCACGAACGCGATCGCCTCGCCTGCGGGCCCGCCCCCGGGGAGGCGCTCGCTCTCGGCGGCGGCGCACGCCTCGCTGGCCGCCCGGGCCGCGGGGTGGCCCGCGGCGATCCCCAGCACGAGCAGCCGCTCCTCGCCGCGACGGGCCCGCCCCCACGCGGCGGCCACCCGGTCAAGTCCCTTCTTGTGCGGATTGGTCGCGTAGGTCACCGCCGAGATGTCGCGCTGCGCGAGCGGCCCCGGGCGCCCCGCGGCCACGGGGACCGGGACCACGACGGCCCGGGCGCGGCGCTGGGGCGCCTCGGCCAGAGCGCCGCCGGACCAGGGCGCCAGCACCGTGGCCTCCCGAAGGCGCCGGCGCTCCAGCGGGCGCTGCCACGTGCCGTGGCGGCCGGGGCGGTTGCCCGCCGCCGGCGCGTCGAAGCGCACGCCACCCGGTGCCGGCCACAGCAGGGCCGCAGTCACGCTGGAGTAGAGGATCGCGCGCGGCCGGGCCTCGGCCAGCGCCCTCCGCGCCGCCGCGCGGGCGGCCCGCGCCCAGGCCAGGTCGGTCAGCGCGAAGGTGCGCACCTCGCCGGGCGGATCCACGGCCTCCATTCTGACGCGCGCGCCCGCTCGCGCGAGGGAGCCTTGCAGTTGCGCGTCGGCGTCGCGCAGGCCACCGGTGGCGCCGAGGGAGACCAGCAGCACATCGATGCCCGACAGCGCCCGCTACCCCGCTCGGTCAGGCACGGCGCCGGGCACCTCGGCGCGGAAGCTGGGCGTGCGCACGAGGGTCATCGGCTTCAAGGGGGAGGCAGACTCGACGAAGAAGGCCACCCCGTCGCGGTCCTCGATGGCGGCCACGGCGGCGTCCTGGTGGCGCCACGACAGCGACCAGATGATCGTGAACCCGACGGCGATGCCCGGGACCTGGGGGCCCAGGAAGGCCAGCCCGCCGGCAACGGCGGTGCCCACGAAGATCGGGCACAGACGGCCGAGGAACACCGGCAGGGGCCGCAGTTGGGGCAGCGTCGTGGCCGCGCGCGCCCCCGCGAGCAGCCGGGCGATGGGCGGCGTGGTCACCCGGCGACGACCGATGACGCCGCCGACCAGACCGGCTCCCAGCCACCACCCCATGAGCACCGGCAGCGCCTGGCGCTCGTCGGTCGAGGCGGCAACGGTGAGCCCGGCGAGCGCCATCGCTGCGGCCATGGACAGCAGGACGGTCGTCTTGAGCAGGTCGACGAAGCGCATGGAGAGAGTATTTCGCCTCCGGTCCTCTCAAGTTCGGATCTCCGGCGACGTATGGAGGAGCGCTTCGAGCAGCGCCCGCACGCCGAGGGGCCCGTCGACCATCGCGTCGGCCGCCTCGGCCAGACCGTCGGGGGTCTCGTCGGAGGCCACCCCGACGCAGGCGGCGGTGTCCAGGCGGCCCTCCTCGACCAGGCCGCGCAGGCTCGCGAAGGCGTCGAGGTCGGTCAGGTCGTCGCCGACGTAGAGCGCCGCGCGGATCGGCCGGTCGGCCAGCAGGCGCACCACGCCCCGGCCCTTGTCCAGCGGCACGGGCGGGCGGACCTCGAGCACCTTGCGCCCGAAGTGGACGGCCAGCCCCCGCTTCTCGGCGGCCTCGGCCAGGCCCCGTGCCGCCTGCTCGGCGGTGGCCTCGTCAGGGGCCCCGCGCCAGTGGTACGCGGCGATCGCGTTCTTGTCCTCGCGGCGCACGCGCAGGCGGTCCAGCTCCCCGGTCCACGTCTCCCGCGCGAAGGCGTGCACCCGCGGCGCCCAGGTCGCGACCTCCGGGTCGAGCTCCACGCCTCCGCCACCAGGGAGCAGCATCTCGGCGCCGTGGTTGCCCACGTAGGCGATCGAGCCCAGTGAGACGATGCGTCGGGCGATGGCCGCCTCGCGCCCGCTCACGCAGGCCACCAGCCCGTAGCGCTTGGCGACCCCGATGAGCTGCGCGCGGGTGGGCTCGGGCACGGCCGCGTCGTCGGCGTGGCGCACGATCGGGGCCAGCGTGCCGTCCACGTCGAGCAGCACCGCAGCCGCACCGGGCTGGGCGCGCAGCGGCGCCAGCGCCTGAGCGAGCGTTGCCTGGGCGGTCACCCCCACAGGATGCCTGATCGGTGCGTGCTGGCTCGTGGTCGGGTGCGGTGTTGCGCGATCGGCCATCATGGTCGCGATGGTGTCGCGGCGAACCCTGACGCTGGCCGGGGTGGGGACCGCGGCCGGCGTGTTCAGCGGCCTCTTCGGCGTCGGCGGGGGCATCGTCATGGTGCCCATGCTGGTCCTCGCGCTGGGCTACGGCGAGCGGGAGGCCACGGGCACGTCGCTGGCCGCCATCGTGCTCATCGCGGGCGTCGCCGCAGCCGTCCAGGGCTTGTACGGGAACGTCCGCCTCGAGGAGGCCGTGCTCGTCGGAGTCCCCGCGGTGGGAGGCGTGCTTGTCGGCACATGGCTTCAACAGCGGGTGCCCACCAAGGCGATCTCCCTGCTGTTCGCCGCCTTGTTGCTTGCCAGCGCCGTCGAGCTGGCGCTGCCGTGATCGCCGAGGCGATCGCCGTCGGTCTGCTCGCCGGGGTGGCCTCCGGACTGCTGGGCGTCGGCGGCGGCGCGATCATCGTGCCCGGGCTCGTCATCTTCCTGGGGCTCGGTCAGATCGAGGCCGAGGCGACGTCCCTCCTGGCCATCGTGCCCACCGCGCTGGTCGGCGCCTGGCGCCAGCGGCGTTACGGCAACGTGCGCCTGGGCGAGGGCGCGCGGCTGGGCCTGCTGGCCGTCGCGGGCGCCGTCGCGGGGGTCGTGCTGGCAAACATCCTGCCCGTCCGCACCATCGAGCTGGCCTTCGCGGCGCTGCTCGTGGTGGTCGCGGTGCGATTGGCCCGTGACGCCCTGCGCGCAGGAGGGTAGCCCCGCGAGCGTGGCTCGGCCCAGCCAGCAGGACATCGTCGTCGCGCTGCTCGCGCGCCACGGCACCACGTACGCGCGCGAGGCCGGCGTCGCCCGGGGCCTCCCGGACGACTCCCGGCGCCTGGCGAAGCTGGCCGGTGGACCGGCGGAAACCGCCCGCCTGGCCACCGCGCTGGTGCGCGTCGAGCTGGCCGGCGACCACGATGAGGTGCTGGCCACGGCGGGCGGTTCCTAGACCGGCTTGCCCTTCACGGAGCGGCGTAGGAGTCGAACCTACCCACGACGGGGTCGCCGCCGCTGACCGGCTTTGAAGGCCGGCTGGGCCACCGGGCCCAGCCGCTCCATGACGCAGACCTTACGCGGAACCGCCGGGCGAGAGCCCGTGCTCGAGTGCCTGCTTGACCGTGGCGTCGAGCGCGTTGAGGCGGTGGAGCGCGAGTGCCTCGGCCGAGGCGAAGCGCCGGCCGGGCGCGGTGTCGGGGCCGTGGTGGGTGAGCACGCAATGGGCCAGTGCCAGGCGCCGGCCGGTGGCCAGATCGACGTGCGCCGCTCGCTCGTCGAGCAGGCGAAGCCCCAGCTCCACGTGGCCCAGGAGGCGGCCCTCGTCGCTCAGGCCGATGTCGGCGCCGTAGGTGAACTCGCGCGTCTTGCCCAGGTCGTGCACCAGGGCTGCGGTGAGCAGGAGGTCACGGTCCAGGCGCGGGTGCAGTTGGGCCGCCTCGAGCGCCAGCGTGCCCACGGCGACGGTGTGCTCCAGCAGGCCACCCAGGTAGGCGTGGTGGCCGGTGCGCGTGCACGGCGCCCGGCGCCACGCGGCGCGCAGCGCCTCATCGGCCAGCAGGGCCGCGAGCAGGCGCGCGCAACCCGCCTCGAACACCTCCCCCGCGAGATGCTCGAGGAAGCCGTCGAGCTCGTCGAGGTCGCGGTAGGCGACCGGGAGGAAGGCTGCCGGATCGGCCTGCGGCGCCTGCGTCAAAGCGCGCACCTCGAGCTGCAGCTCGTCGCGAAACCGCTGCACAGAGCCGCAGACGCGCACGAGGTCCCCACGCTCGAACCGACCGGCGAGCACGTCGGCATCGCGGAACGCGCGGGCTGCGATCGCTCCGCTGCGGTCGCGCAGCTCGAGCGCCAGGTAGGGCGTTCCGCTACGGGCGAGCAGCCGCTCCTTGCGGGCGCACGCGAGCACCAGGTCGATCTCCTGGCCGGCACGCAGCGAGGCCACCGTGGGCGGCGTGTGGTCGGGTGTCGTGGTGGCGGGCGGCACGAACCCATCATGTACGGTGGCCCGGATGCCGCCGTTGATCTGGGAGCACCGTCCGGACGGGCTCCGCGCCCCGGCGCTGATCGCCGCCTTCCAGGGCTGGAACGACGCGGGCGACGCGGCCTCGGCGGCCCTCTCCTACCTCGGTGCCACGCTCGGCGCACAGCGCTTCGCGCAGATCGATCCCGAGGACTTCTTCGACTTCCAGGCCACCCGGCCCAAGGTGCGCATCGAGGACGGCGGGCTGCGCGAGATCGACTGGCCGTCGGTCGAGGTCTTCGAGGTGCGCGTGCCACGCGCGCCGCGCGACCTGGTGCTGGTGCAGGGAGTCGAGCCGTCCATGCGCTGGCGCTCGTTCTCGCGGATCGTGGTGGACCTGGCGGAGGCCCTGGGCTGCCAGCTCGCGGTCACCATGGGGGCGCTGCTGGCCGACGTCCCGCACTCCCGGCCGGTGCACGTCACCGGGCTCAGCTCCGACGACGCGCTGGTGGCCAACATGGGCCTGGATCGCTCCGGGTACGAGGGTCCGACGGGCATCGTGGGGGTGCTCCACGCCGCCTTCGATCAGGCCGGACTGCCCGCCGCATCGCTGTGGGCGGGCGTGCCGCACTACGTCGCCGCGGCGCCCAATCCCAAGGCCGCGCTGGCCCTCGTGCGCAAGCTCGAGGCGCTTGTCGGCGTGTCCATCGACGCGGGCGAGCTCGAGGGCCACGCGGCCGACTACGAGCGCCAGGTCAGCGCCGCGGTGGCCAGCGATCCCGATGTGCAGGCGTTCGTCGAGCGCCTCGAGGAGGCGGCCGCGGAAGAGCAGGCCGAGCAGCCTGAGCAGGACGTCCCGTCGGGTGACGTGATCGCCCGCGACTTCCAGCGCTTCCTGCGCCAGCGCGGGCCTGAGCGGTAGGCAGGGCCCGCCTCGAGCGGGCGCCGGCGCCTCGGACATCCGTCCAGAACGGGTTTATTCGGCCCCCGCGGAACGAAAAAGCTGGACACGGCGGCGTGCGACCGGCTACATTGCTCGCACGCATCGCCACGGGGGCCGCAGCACGGAAGCGGCAGGAGCGGTGCGCAACATCAAACACACCTTGCTCTCATCGAATCGATTGCGCCCGGGGGGGCGCGGCGGCGTCTCGCCGTCCAACGGATTGGGCATCTCGCGCCTGAGGCGCGGGCCCCTGGCCTGGACCTGTGTGGTCCTGGGCCTGGGGTCGCTCATGGGCGGCTATGCGGCGCCGGCGGCGGAGGCCGCTGCCGGCGGCGGGGACGGGGGCCTGCCGGGCCTCGAGGTCCCCAGCTTCTCCTTCCCGGCCTTCGAGCCGCCTGACTCCGGGAAGCGTGACCGCGACCCCGAGGCGGGCTCCAGGAGCGACGAGGGCGACGCCGCCGGGGAGGCCCGGCGCGCTGACAGCGGCGAGGACCGCGGCGAAGACCGCCCGGGGCAGGCCGACGACGACCCGGGTGAGCCCGCGGGGTCGGCTCCGGCCGGCGGCTTCCCGATGGCCCGCCCGACGCTGCCGTTGGCCGACGAGCCCGACCCCGAGGCCGAGGTCGTGCCGCCCCTGGCCCCGCCGCCGACCGACACGCCCTTCGGCGGCCTGCCCGCGCCGCAGGCCGTCCCGGTGCCGGCGCCGGCGCCGGCGCCTGACCCGCAGGTGCAGGTCGTCGACGTGCAAGCGCCGGCGCTCATGCCGGAGGTCGAGCTCGTCGACCCGGCGGCCGAGGAGGCGCAGCGCCGCGCCGAGATCGAGCGGCGCACCGCCGAGATCATCGCCCTGCTCGAGGAGCTGCTCGCCTCCCGCGTCTCGCTGACCCCCGCGACCCCGCCGCCGGCCACCGGCGGCACCGGGACGACCGACGAGGATGAGGACGGCGGGTCGGACCTGGGCGGAGGGTCGGCCGGCGGCGATGACGCCGGGTCCGGCGACGAGGGGTCCGGCGACGACACGACCGGCGGCGCGTCGGACGACCAAGCGTCCGGCGACGACACTACCGGCGACGGGTCGGGCGGCGGCGACGGCGAGACCTCCGGGGCGATGTCGTCCAGCTCGGTCGCAACGACCGAGACCATCGTGATGCAGTCCGCCCCGGCGCCCGCTCCCGCCATGACATCGGCCCAGGCTCCCGCGCCGGACGCCGCCACTCCGGCTCCAGCGGCAGCACCCGTCGAGGCCGTCGCTCCGGCTCCGGCCGAAGTCGCCGCTCCCGCTCCCGCTCCCGCTCCCGCTCCCGCTCCCGCTCCCGCTCCCGCTCCCGCGCAGGCTCCGGCCCCGGTCGTCGCGCCGGCTCCGGCCGAGGGCGGGGCTCCGGCGCAGGCCGCGGCTTCCGCTGAGGCCGCCGCTCCGGCGCCGGCCGCGGCTCCCCCGGCCCCGGTCGTCGCTCCGGCCCCGGTCGCGGCGCCGGTGACCACCTTCTCTGCACCGGCCCAGCCGGCTCTCGTCCCGGTCACCGTCCAGGTGATCGTCACGCCGCCGCCTCCTCCTCCGCCGCCCCCGGTCACCGACGAGCTCCTCGAGGCGACCGCCGACACGCTCACCCTCGCCGCGGCCCCACAGACCGCCGCCGCTCCCGTCCTCTCGCTCGACGAGCCCGCCACGACCCAGACCCTGACCACCGACGCCGGCCCCTCCACCGGCTCCGCGGACAAGTCGACCATCGCCGACACGAACGGCCTGGGGCTCGACCCCGTCACGGGCGCGCCGCTCGATCCAGCCGTCACGACCGGCGACCAGTCGCCCGCGCCGGCCGCCCCCGGCACCGACGGCACCGCCGCCGCACCGGGCACCGCCTCGGGCGCCTCCGCCGCCGACCTCGCCGCCGACCTCGCCGAGGCGCTCGCGCCCGGCGGCCCGACGCCGGGCACCGACCTCTCCGCCACGACCACCGACGCGGCCGCATCCACGACGAGCGGCTCGACCCTCGCCCGCGGCCCTCCCGCCGGTGCCGTGCTCATCACCGCCGCGCGCGGTGGCACGGTGACCGCGGGCGACGCCCGCCTCGTCTTCGCCCCCGGCGCCCTCCCCGCCGACGCCCACGTCCTCGTGGTGGCCACCACGCTCCAGGGCCCCGGCGCCGCCACCGTCTACGACCTGCTCGCCTTCGATGCGATCACCGGGGAGCAGATCGCCACCTTCCTCCTCGACCCGGTCCTCACCCTCCCGGTCGACCCCGCCGCCACCGGCGCGACCATCGTCTACCTCGACCCGGTCGCCGGCCCGGTCGCGATCGACTCCACGTTCGACCCGGTCACCGGCACGGTCAGCGCGGCTCTCCCGCACTTCTCGCACTACACCGTCGACCCGGGCGCGTCGGCCTGGACGATCGACCTTCCCGACGGCGGGACCACTGTCACCGTCTCCTCCGACGGCACCAACCTCGTCGTGACCGTGAACGGCACGCCCCAGGAGCGCGCGCTCACCGACGTCACGCAGCTCGTGCTCAACGGGGGCGGCGGCGCCGACGTCGTGACCATCGCCCTCTCGGTCGTCGCGGAGCACGTGACCGTCAGCTTCGAGGGCGGCGAAGGCGCCGACACGCTCGTCGGCCCCGACGCCTCCACCACCTGGATCCTCGACGGCATCGACACCGGCACGCTGCGCAGCGCTGAGACGGTCGTCGACTTCGCCCGCGTGGAGAACCTCACCGGCGGCATCGCCGAGGATGCCTTCGAGCTCGCCGAGGATGCCGGCGTGACAGGTTCCATCGAGGAGGGCGGCGGGCCCGTCAAGCTCTCGCTCGGCGGCTTCATCCACCTCTCCGCCAGCGCGACCTTCGGGACGCCGGATCTGCAGACCCTCACCCTGGTCGGCGGCACCACGGTCGATGCCCTCGTGACCACCCTCTACGTCGCCGGCGGCCAGTTGTTCGTCGGCACGCTGGACACGTTGGGCCTGGAGGGGACGCTGACCGAGCTGGCCCTCGCACTCGTCGTCGAGGTCACGCTCAGCGCGGTTCCCCGCGTCTGGGTCGCGCTGGACACCACCTTCAGCGCCTCGCTGGTCGGCATCGACGGCCTCGAGCTCACCACCGGCACCTTCGACTTCGCGCTCAACACCGCCGCGAGCGACGGGAGCGCGCTCGACCTCTCGGCCACACCGATCTCGGTGGACACCGGCGGCACCCCGGCGATGCTGACCCACGCGGATGGGACCAGCCGCGGCTCGGCAGATGACGCGGCCATCGACATCGGCGACGGCCTCCTGGTCGGCATGGCCGACATCGCCTTCGAGCGGTCGCAGGTTCCGGTCGACGTGGACGGCGACGGCACTGTCGACTCGGCGGGCGGCGACGACCTCGACGACGGCCAGCTCCTGACCTTCTCGATCACCGACGCCACGCTGGACATCGGCACCGCGACGTTCGGCCTCGCGCTGACCGGCGCGAGCATCGCGATCGCCTCCCTATCGACGGGCGACCCCACGGACGCGCGTAGCTGGAGCGTCGTGCAGGCCACCGGGCTCGCCGGCACCCTCGCCGTCGGCACCCTCCTCACCGCGCAGGTCAGCGACCTCGGCGTCGCGGTCACCGGGGCCGACGGCGCCGGCTTCCTCGACTGGGGCACCGCGATCGGCGGCGTGCCCCTCGTGGTCGGCGGCCAGAGCATCGAGCTGAGCGGCGACCTGGGCACCGCCGGGGGCCTCATCGAGCAGGTCACGATCGCGGACCTCGTCACCGGGAGCGCCCGCTTCGACGTGACCCGCCGTGTGGTGGACGTCGCCGAGGCGTCGCTCGTCGGCGCCATCCTCGTGACCCTCGTTCTCAGCGAGCTGCGCCTCGCGATCGGTACGGAGGACTTCGGCGTGCAGCTCGACGGCGGCACCGTCGCCATCGCCTCCCTCGCGCCCGACGAGACCGCCGGAGCCGACGCGCGGCGCTGGCTGGGCGTGCAGGCCAGCGGCATCAGCGGCTCCATCAGCCTGGGCGCGGACCTGCTGACCGCCGTAGTCGAGGAGCTCGCCATCGAGGTCAACACCGCTCAAGGCGCCACGCCGATCGACTGGACCACCGTCACAGGATCGGGCGTCACCCTCACGACGGACATCAAGCGCGTCGCGGGCGACCTGACCGCGGTGTCCATCGCCGGCGGCCTGGTCACCGGCAGCGCCAGCTTCGACGTCACGCGCGAGGTCGTCGACGTCGACTTCGACGAGAGCGGGACGATCGAGGTCGGTGAGCAGAACGCCGTCCTGCTCACCGTCGGCGTCGAGGATCTCGTGCTGGCCGTCGGCGAGGGCGGCGACGGCATCGCGATCACCAGCGGCACCATCGGCGTCGCATCGCTGGCGCCCGGCATCGACACCGACACCCGGCGGTGGATGGCCATCAAGGCCCGCGACCTCGCCGGAACCGCAGCGCTCGGCGACGACCTGAGCGCGACGGTCACCGGCCTCGCGCTGGACGTCAACCGCGCGACCGGCGGCGCGTCGGTCCTCGACTGGCGGGTCACCTCCGACGGCGGCTCCCTCCAGCAGCCGGTCCAGGCCGGCGGGCAGACCATCGACCTGTCCGGCGACCTCCTGTCGGTCAGCGGGACGCTCAGCGAGCTGAACCTCGTCGGCCTCATCACCGGAGAGACAGGCTTCAGCCTCACGCGCAGCGCCGTGACCGTCCCGACCATCACGCCCAACGACCAGCCCGACGCCACGCTGCTGGTCCTGACACTCACCGACGTCGACCTGCGCGTCGGCGATGTCGACGCCGTGCACCTCGTGGTCAGCGGCGGGCAGCTCACGCTCGCCTCGGTCAGCCCGCGCGGCCCCCCGGGGTCCGCCACGGACACGCGCTCCTGGCTCGCGCTGGCCGGGAGCCTCACGAGCGTCGCCCTCAATGGCATCACCGACCTCACGCTCGCCGGCAGCGACCTCTCGCTCGACCTCAACACCGCGTCGGGCGACCTGGACGGGATCGCCGCCACGGCACTGGACTGGACCGGCCTCGGCGTCCCCGGCATCGCCTTCACCGCGCAGACCCTCTTGGTCGCCGGCACCGCCGACCTCGACGCCTTCGGCCTCGTCGACGGCGTCGTCGCCTTCACCTTCGCTCGCGCCCCGATCACCGCGCCGGTGGATGGCACCCTGACCGAGGTCTCCCTAACCGTCGCTCCCGGTCAGGGCGGGCTCTTCGCCGGCGTCCCCGGCGCCGTCGGCATCATGATCGGCTCCGGCTCGCTGAAGCTGGCGACGATCACCTCCACGGACGCGACGACGACCTGGACCGCCCTGCAGGCGGCGCTCGCCGAGGTGACCATCACCGGGCTTCCGGCCGACCTGACCTTCGTCGTGGAGCGCCTCGCCGTTGACGTCAACCGCGCCACGGGCCCGGGTGCCCAGCCGCTGGACTGGTCGACGGTCGACGACGGGCTGGACATCGACATCACCGGCCCACTGTTCGCCCTATCCGGTCGCGCCGACCTCGACGCCTTCGGCCTCGTCGGCGGGCTCCTCGACTTCGCCTTCGCCACCACGACGGTCGCGCTCGACGGCGGGCCGGCCACGCTGACCACCTTCGGGCTCACTGTCGTGCCGACCACCGATGACCCGGACGGCGGCCTCTTCGTCGGCGTCCCCGACGGCGTCGGCTTCGTGGTCGACAGCGGGACCCTGGCCCTGGCCGTCGTCACCCCCACCGACATCGCGGACACCAGCCGCTGGTACGCGCTCAAGGCCGAGTTCTCCGCCATCGCGCTGACCGGCGTGCCCGACGTGCTGACGCTCGTCGCGCGAGATCTCACGGTCGGCCTCAACGACGCCTCCGGCGGCACGCCCGCCGCCGCACCGCTGGACTGGACCGCCGCCGGCCTGGACAGCCCGCTGGGCATCGACTTCGAGGCAGCGATCATCGAGGTCGCGGGCGTCGCCGACATCAAGGCCTTCGGCCTGGTCGACGGCCTGATCGGCTTCGTCCTCACGGCGAGCGAGGTGGACTTCGACGGCGGCAGGGCCGACCTCACCACCTTGGCCCTGACCATCCTGGCCCAAGGCCCCGACGGCTCGGACGCCGGACTGGTCATCGGCGTGCCGGACGGCCCCCGCTTCTCCGTCGGGGCGGGCACGCTGGCCCTGGCCGTCCTCACGCCGGTCGCCGCGATCGGCGACACCACGCCGCAGCCGACCTACCTCGCGCTGGTGGCTGACCTGGTCGACCTGTCGCTGCTGGGCATCGAGGGCCTTGTGCTCGAGGCCCGCACGCTCGGCGTGCGGGTCAACCGCGCGAGCGAGGGTGCGACCGCCATCGACTGGGCCGATGCCGGTACCCCGGTGGTCGACGGCATCACCATCGACCTCTCCGGCCCGCTGACCCGGGTCTCCGGGATCGCGCGCATCGCCGCCTTCGGCGTCGTCGCCGGCCTCGTGGAGTTCGTGTTCACCACCACCGAGGTGGACCTGTCGCTCAGCGACGGCGTGCTCGAGGACGTGCGACTGACCACCGTCGGGCTGACCGTCATCCCCGGGTCGGCGGAGGAGCCCGGCGGCGGTCTGCGCCTGGGCGCCCCCGACGGCCCCGGCTTCTCGCTCGACGCGGGCGCGCTGGCCCTCGCCGTGGTCGCGCCACCCTCGTCCCCCGGGGACGGGCGCCAGTGGATCGCGCTCAAGGCCGAGCTGGCGGGCGCGACGCTCGAGGGCATCACCGGCCTGACCCTCATCGCGCAGACGCTCGCCGTCCGGGTGAACGCCGCGTCGGGCACGGCCGCGCCCGGCTCGCCCGCGGCCGCCCCGCTGAACTGGAGGACCCAGGTGGGCGGGACGGACGGCACCACCTTCACCCCGACCCAGGTGGTCATCGGCGAGGGCGTCAACGCCGTGACGATCGACTTCGAGGGCGGCGCCTTCACCGAGGTGTCCGGCCGCGCGCAACTGGACGCCTTCGGCCTCGTCACCGGCGTCGTCACCTTCTCCCTGTCCAGCGGCGAGGCGGACCTGCGCCTGCTCGACGGCACCTTCGTCGACGGCGCCACCCTGACCACGATCGGCCTGGCCATCGTCCCCGAGGACGGGGACGACGCCAACGGCGCCGAGGGGCTGCGCATCGGGATCCCCGGCGGCCCGGGCATCGCCTTCGCGAGCGGGTCGCTCGGCGTGGCCATCGCCACGCCCGCGCTCATGGACGTCGCCTTCCCGGCCGGCCATCGGTGGCTGGCCGTCCAGGTCAGCGACCTCTCGGGCACCCTCGATCTGGCCGGCCTGATCAGCGCGACGATCGAGGACCTCGTGATCGAGATCAACGAGGTCACGAGCGGCAGCGGCCTCGACTGGGCCACGGGCGTCGGCGAGCACGGCGGCGACGACTTCACGCCCGAGGCGGTCTCGGCCGGCGGCCAGCCCATCGACGCCGGGGAGCTCACCTTCGCGATCAGCGGCGGCATGGACCTGTCGATCCTCGACCTGGTCAACGGCAGCGCGACCCTGGACCTCACACGGACGATCACGACCATCAGCGGTAGCGCCGGTGGCGACGTACCCGTTGCCGACCTGCTGACCTTCACGCTGACCGACCTCTCGCTCACCGTCGGCGATCCGGACGGCATCCACTTCGCGGCGAGCGGCGGCCAGCTCACCCTGGCCATCGCGGCCCCGCGCGGCCCGCCCGCCGGGTCCGTGACCGACACCCGCAGCTGGCTGGCGATCCAGGGCGGTTTCCAGACGATCGCCTTCTCCGGCATCGAGGGGCTCACGCTGGAAGCACAGAGCCTCGCGCTGGAGATCAACCGGGCCAGCGGCGCGTACGACGCCGACGGCACGGGCACCGGCTCCTCGCCCATCTTCGCCGGGGCGCTCGACTGGCAGACCGCGCTCCCGGCCGGCGCCAGCACCATCGACCTCACGCAGGAGGTCCTGCGCGCCTCGGGCATCGCCACCTTCGACCTGGGTGGCTTCGTCACCGGCCGCGTCGGCTTCTCCTTCGAGCAGCGCGAGGTCCGCGTCGACGTCGACGCCGCGCAGGACTCCGACGGCGTCTTCCTCCCCGCGCCGGGCGGCGACCTCGCCGGCGCGACGCTGACCCTGATCGGCCTGTCGCTCCTTGACCCGCTGCGCATCGGGGATCCCGGCGGCGTCGGCTTCTCGGTCGCCGGCGGCACGCTGGCCGTGGCGGCGCTGACGCCGGCGGCCACGGCGACCGGGGACACGCGGAGCTGGCTGGCCGTCACCGCGCGGCTCGAGGGCGGCAGCTTCGAGGGCATCGAGGGCCTCGAGGCCACCGTGGACGAGCTCGCCGTCGCGATCAACCAGGCCGGCGGCGCCTACACGCCGACGGGCGGCGCCGCCGTCCCCGCGGTGGCGCTGGACTGGACCCGGGCGATCGACCTCGACACCGCCGACCCCGCCTTCGCGGCCGATCCGGTCGTGGTGCGCACCTCGACCGACGACGGCGTCGACGAGCAGACCATCGCCTTCGAGGAGGGCGTCACCGGCGCCTCGGGCACGCTGACCGTCGACATCTTCGGCTTCGTCACCGGCACGGTCGGCTTCGCCTACGAGGCCCGCACCGTCGACGTCGCCGTCGGTACGCAGACGCTGGTCGGCGCCCAGCTCACCCTCCTGTCCCTCACGATCGAGAACGTCTTCGTGGGCGCCCCCGACAGCGTCGGCTTCCGGGTGATGGGCGGCAGCCTCGCCGTGGCCACGGTCACCCCGGCGGCCGATCCGACGGCCACCGAGCCCGACGAGCGCTCCTGGCTGGGCCTGAAGGGCACGCTGACCGGGGGCTCGCTCGAGGGCATCGACGGTCTCACCATCGACGTCGTCGAGCTCACCGTCGCGATCAACCGCGGCACCGAAGGCGAGCTGGCCATCGACGCGCTGGACTGGACGACCGCCCTGGGCGCGGGCAACGCGCTGCAGATCGGGGGCGTGACGATCGACATGGACCGCGAGATGACGCGGGCCACGGGCATCGCCGACCTGGACATCCTGGGCTTCGTCTCGGGACGCATCGGCTTCTCCTTCGAGACGCGCAAGGAGACCGTGACGCTCGTCGACGGAGAGGTCCTCCCGGACGCGACGCTGACCCTCCTGGCCCTCACCATCGAGGATCTCTTCATCGGCGAGCCCGGCGGCGTGGGCATCGCGGTCGACGAGGGCACGCTCGCGCTGGCCGCCGTGCGCCCCGCGCCGCCCGCGACGAGCACCGGTACCCAGAACCCGCGCTCCTGGCTCGCGCTGAGCACAACCATCACCGGCGGGTCCTTCCAGGGCATCGACGGCCTGACGCTCGACCTGGTCTCGCTCGCCGTGGAGATCAACCGGGGCTCGTCGGCCGGCGCGCCCATCGAGGCGCTGGACTGGACGACGGCCTTCGCCGATCCGGTGGTCATCACCGACGCGGACGGCGACGAGGTGACCATCGGCTACGAGACCGCCGTACAGCGCGCCTCGGGGGTCGCCGACATCGACGCCTTCGGCCTCCTGCGCGGCACGATCGGCTTCGGCTTCGAGGCCCAGACGGTGGACGTCGACCTCGACGGCAACGGGACGCGCGACCTCGCGGACGCACGCCTGACCACGCTGACCCTCGAGGTCGACTCGCTGTTCCTGGGCTTCAACGGGATCGGCTTCGCGGTCGAGAGCGGCACGCTGGCCGTGGCGGTGCTCAAGCCCGCGGCGCCGGCAACGGGGATGCCTGCCGACCCGCGCAGCTGGCTGGCTTTGACCTCGAACATCCAGGGCGCCGGGCTGGTCGGCATCCCGGGCCTGACCCTCATCGCACACACCCTTCAGCTCGAGGTCAACCGCGCGTCGGGCGGGACCACGCCTCCCGCCCCGCTCAACTGGGGCACGACGCTGGACCTCGACCGCGACGGCACCTTCGCGGAGGAGCTGACCCTCGGCGAGGGCAACGACGCGGTGACCATCGACTTCGCCGGGCCACTGCTGCGCATCGCCGCGACGGCCACCGCGCGCATCGCCGACTTCGTGCTGGTCCACGGCTCCTTCGCCTTCGAGCGCGCCGACGACCTGTTCGTCACCCCGGTGGGCGGGACGACCACCACCCGGGTCTCCCTGATGAAGGTCGGCATCAGCGGGGCGACCGTCTTCGCCGGCGTCGGCCTGCCCGCCGACTTCGGCCCCCGCACCGACGACCTGGCCGCCAGCGGTGCGATCGGCGTCGCCCTCGAGGACGTCGAGCTCGGCCTGGCCCTGATGCGCCAGGTCCCCGCCACCCCGACGAGCACCACCCCGCTGCGTACGTACACGGCGCTGACCGGCAGCGGCGCCGCGGCGCTGATCGGCGTCGAGGGCCTGACGCTCGCCGGCACGCTGCAGATCGCCGTCAACACCGCGACCGACCCCAACCTCCCCGCCGGCCAGATCGCCCCGGTGGTGGACTTCACCCGCCTCCCGGGCGGCGGCCTGGCCGTCCAGACGGGCCCCGACCCGGACGGCGCCGGCGAGCAGGCCGCGCCGTCGGTGACCCTGGACTTCGCCGGGCGGCTGGTGCGCGCGGCGGGCTCGCTCACCCTGGCCATCGACGCCTTCGCCTTCATCAGCGCGCAGTTCGCCTTCGAGCAGGGCGAGCCCATCCCCGTCACGCTGGAGGATCCCGACGGCGACGGCCCGCTCGCGGCGCCGACCGGCACGGTCACCGCCCTGCAGATCGGCGCGAGCGAGGGCCGCGCGTTCTTCGGCGTCGGTGGGCCGTACTTCGTCGACAGCAACGGCGACGGGGTCATCGACGGCGACGACGACCCGGCCGCCGACGGCGCCCTGGGCCTGGTCGTGGACGACGTCGAGCTCGCGCTGGCCCTGATGACGCCGAGCGCCGCCCTGGCCGCCGCGACCGGGCTGGCCAGCTTCTTCGCCCTCAAGGCCTCGGGCAGCGTGCAGCTCGTCGGGGTCGAGGGGCTGACGGCCTCCATCGAGACCGTGACCATCGAGATCAACCAGGGCCGCCTGGCCGCCACGGCGCCCACCGGCCGCCGCGCGCTGGCCGTCGACTTCAGCGGCGCGCCGCTGGCCATCCAGACCGGCCCGGATCCCGACGGTACCGAGGGCGAGGAGGAGCCGCCGAGCATCGCCCTGGACTTCGAGGGCACGGTCTTCCGCGCCGCGGGCACGCTGAGCCTGAGCATCGGCGGCTTCGTGCACCTCGAGGGCTCGGTGGCCTTCGAGAAGGGCGCGCCCATCACCGGCGCCACGCTGGCCGACGGCACCGGGGCGGGCGACGTCACCGCGCTGCGCATCGGCGCCAGCGGCGTGACCGTCTTCGTGGGCATCAACGGCCCGGACGGCCCCGACGCCGTGGGCCTGCGCCTCACCGGCGTGGAGCTGGCGCTGGCGCTGGTCAAGCCGGTGGTCCAGGGCACGGGCCCCGCTCCGACGCGGTCCTACTACGCGCTCAGCGCACGGGCCGCGTCCATCGCGCTGGTCGGCGTGGACGGCGTGACCATCGAGGCGACGGAGCTGCTCATCGAGGTCAACGGCGCGAGCGACTCGGCGGCCGCGCCGGGC
Organism: Candidatus Siliceabacter maunaloa; assembly: GCA_024330185.1. Taxonomy (GTDB): domain Bacteria; phylum Actinomycetota; class Thermoleophilia; order Solirubrobacterales; family Solirubrobacteraceae; genus Siliceabacter; species Siliceabacter maunaloa. The sequence continues at coordinate 91,427 of JANDLV010000004.1, read as the reverse complement.
GCGCTGATCCCGGTCTTCGACTTCAGCTCTGTCGGCGAGGACGGCCTGGTCGTGCGAACCGGCCCCGCCGTCGACGGCGAGGAGGCCCCCAGTCGCACGATCGCCTTCGACGGGGCGCTGCTGCGTGCGGGCGGTCGGGTGACGTTCGCCATCGCCGGCGTGGAGCTGGCCGCCACGATCGCCTTCGAGCAGACCACGCGCGCCAACGGCGTGAAGATCATCCGTGTCGCGCTGGGCGACGTGGACATCGCCTTCGGCGAGCCGGCCGCCTTCGCCATCGAGAACGCCAGCGGGCTGCTGCTCATCACCGACCTGGGGATCGCCGCCACGTTCGAGGTGCCGGTCAGCCTCAGCTTCGGCGACAGCGTCTCGTTCAGCGGGAACCTGGGCCTGAGCATCAACACCGCAGCCGTGGCGGTGGACGAGCGCTTCCTCCTGGCCGGCGGGGCGCAGGAGCGCCTCCAGCTCGCCGCCGGCCCGTTCTTCCGCCTCAGCGGCACCGACCTCGAGCTGACCATCGAGGGCGTCGTGCTCACCGCCGACCTGGTGTTCGAGCAGATCACCCTGCCCGGCACGCCGGTGACCAAGCTCATCCGCATCGCGGTGACCAACCTGAGCCTCAGCTTCAGCGACCCGGAGTTCGACGCGGTGAGCCTGAGCAACGGTCGCGGCGGGCTGATCCTCCTACCCACCGTCGCGGGGCGCCCGGGCGGCATCGCCGGCGTGCTGGGCGGGGAGTTCAGCGCCGGGCCGGTCGAGGGCGAGCCGATCCTGCGCATCAACACGACCAACGCGCCGGTCAACCAGACCATCGTGGTCAACGGCTCGGCGGTCACCGTCGACGTCCCGGCCGACACCTTCGCGCTCACCTTCCGCAACGTCTCGATCAGCTTCGGCGACAACCTCGTGCTCACCGGGGACTTCACCTTCGAACAGCGCGGCGACCGCCGCGTGTGGGGCGCCACCAACGTCGAGCTCTTCCTGGGCGAGGGCCCCTACCGGCTCGAGGACGGAAGCGTCAACCCCGACGCGCTGGGCGTGGTCATCACCGGCGCGACGGTCGGCGTCGTGAGCTTCGCGACGGGCAACGCCCCGGCCACCTACGCGATCTACGCCTACGGCGCGGCTGCGCTCGTCGGCCTCGAGGGCCTCACGGTGTCCGGCACGCTGCGGGTGCGCATCAATACCACCGGTCAAGCCGTCAACGAGCTCATCACGCTGCCCGGCCTGGACCCGGCGGACACCGAGACCATCCGCGTCAACTTCGCCACGGGCGCGCGCACCGAGATCTTCGAGGTCGGGGTCGACGAGGGCGGCGCCGCCGATCCGGACGCCCGGCTCACGATCAGCATCGGCGGGATCGTGACCATCAGCGGGTCGATCGCCTTCACCCGCCAGCCCAGCGGACGCATCGACATCCGGGCGCAGGACGCGGGGATCGCCATCAACATCCCGGGCGCCGACGGGCTGACCGAGGCCTTCGCGCTGCGCGGCCTGGCCGAGTTCTCCTTCGGTGGCGGCCAGGGCTTCCAGCTGCGCAGCCTGATCGTCACCGGCTTCGACGTGCTGGGCACCCGGGTGGCCAGCGTCACGCCGCCCGCGTCGGCCCTGCGCCCGCCCGTGGCCAGCCTGGCCGGGCCCGTCGCGGGCGAGCGCCTCTCGGTGACCGCGCTCAACGCCCGCGGCTACATCGACGTGCGCTTCCGCAGCGTCAACGGCGTGGCGATCAACCCCGGCTCGATCACCGACGACACGGCCGAGTTCGTGCTCGTCGGCCCGGCCGCCTCCGGCGTCGGCGTCAACGGCCGCGCGCAGCAGCTCGATCCCACCGCGGACCCCGGCGTCTTCCGGTACACGTTCAGCGGCAGCTTCGCGCTGACCGGCGGGCGCAGCGCCGACACCGTCGAGATCCAGTTCCTGCCCGGGTCCTACAACGACCTGGCCGGCGCCGTCGGCGCGGCGGGCAGCGAGAGTCTCGTCGTGCTCGCGCCGGCGACAACCCCCGCCTCGGTGCCCACCGCCTCGCTGGCCAGCCCGTTCAACGGCAGCGTGGTCAACCTGCGCACGCTGCTGGCCCGCCCCTACGTCGACGTCATCTTCTCCCCGGGCACGGGCGGCACGGTCGACGCCACGACCATCGACGGCAACGAGATCCGCCTCACAGGCCCTGGCGCCGCGAACTTCGTCCTGGGCACCGGCGGCGTGGTGACCGGCACGCCGCTGCGCCTCCTGCCCACCGGCAACACCTGGCGCTACTTCCTGACCCCGAGGACGGGAGTCCCGGCGGCCAACGGCGAGATCGCCGTGGAGATCCTCGACTTCGTCTTCGGCTCCACGACCACGCCGGCCTGGCAGACCACCGACGACCGCACCCCGGTGCGCGGCGCGGGCACCTTCACGGTGGCCAGCGAGGTGCAGACGGCGGGGACGGCCGCGGGCACCGTCGCGCTGGGTCCGGTCACGCTGCTGCAGCCCACCATCGGCCTCGCGGGCATGGGCTTCGTGGACGGCCAGCTCGTCCTCACCGTGGGCATCGAGGTCAACCAGGCCACGCTCGCCTTCGGCGGCGCGGCGACCGCCCGGCTCGACGGCATCCTGGGCACCTTCGACGTCACCGTCGACATCGCCGCGGCGGCCGGCGCCCTGAGCGACCCGTCGGCACTGCTGGGCGCCTTCGGGGTCCCGGGCAAGTTCGGCCTAAGCGTGGCCAGCCTCACCGTGACGGTGCCCGGCGTGCTCAACGCCAAGGCGACCCGCGTCGCGATCACCTACGACCCGAGCAAGGACGCGACCCAGCAGCTCGTGGCCATCGGGACGGCGAGCCTCGAGTTCCCGTCCTTTGGGCTGACCGGGACGATCGTGCCCACGACGCAGACGCCCAACGGCCTGACGATCTACGGCGACGGCTTCCTGCTCGGCCAGGCCACGCTGATCTACCGGCCCAACCAGAACGGCGTGCCGGGCGTCATCCGCTTCGGCAGCATCCTGGAGTTCGACGACCTGCGCATCGGCGTGCAGGACTTCGGCATCCGCGCCGGCCAGGAGATCGTGTTCGACGGCAGCGTCTTCTTCGCCTCGGGCGGCGTGCGCTTCCTGCCCGGGCGCTCCATCTCTGGCGTGATCAGCGACCGCACCACCGCCGAGCCCGGCCGCGATCAGCCGGGGATGCCCGACACCGAGGCGCTGCGCGCGACGCTCGAGTTCGAGGGCGGCGAGGTCTCGGCGCTGCGCTTCAACGTCGACACCCTGCGCATCAACCTGGGCAGCTTCCTGACGCTGACCGCCCGCGACTTCGTCCTGAACACCGGCGCGGGCCCGGACGAGGTGCTGGTCAGCTTCCAGTCGCTGGGCGCCGAGGTGACCGTCGGCAGCCTCACCATCGGCGGCGAGGCGCGCAACTTCGCCTTCCTGGGCGACGGCTCCTTCGACGCCCGCGACAACTTCGGCGTGTTCCTCAGCGTCGGCGCGGCCAGCGGCGACTCCTTCAAGTGGCCCACCTGGCTGCCCATCCGTATCAACGCGATCGGCATCGAGTGGCCCGACATCGAGGCCGACCCCAGCGACTTCCTGCTCACCCTGTCGGCCAGCGTCACGGAGTTGACCTTCGTCCCCGGCCTGGAGTTCTCGGGCTCCATCGAGGGCGTCAAGATCGACGTCGGGATGCTGCTGGACGGCGAGTTCCCGATCGTCGACATCGCCTCGCTGGGCGTGTCGGTGCGCGGCCAGCTCTTCGGCGGCGAGATCAACGCCGCGCTGATCGGCGGGATCCTCAAGATCGGCGCCGGCAACGTGCTCATCGACCCGCTGGACAGGACGACGCCCGTGATCGACCGCGTGTTCTTCATCGGCGTCGAGGGCGGCTTCGAGTTCCCGGGCATCGGCGGCCTGTCGATCCGCTTCGCGATGACCGAGCTGGGGCCGCTGGGCGTGTTCATCAGCGCGAGCGTGCCGGGCGGGATCCTGCTCGAGCCCAACACCGGCCTGTCGCTCAACGACTTCGCCGCCGGCGTGGACTTCTTCAAGACGCTGCCCTCCATCGACGACCCGATGGAGCTGCGCGGCCCCGACTTCCGCCTGCCGACCAACGTCTCCGTCGACAACTGGCTGGCCACGGTGAAGAGCCAGGCGCTGGCCCAGTACCGGGCGCTGCAGGCCAACCCGAACCTCAGCGGGTTCACCGCGGCGTTCACCGCGCCCATGACCATCACGGGCTCGGCCAAGATCTTCTCGATCTACACCTCGCAGCAGCTCTTCAACGGCCAGGTGACGATTAAGTTCAGCACCGACGGCAAGTTCCTGATCATCGGCACGCTCAACTTCGCCGCCGACAACATCTCCATCAGCGGCCGTCTGTACGCCGACCTCTCGCGTGTCGCGCAGGGCGCCGTGACCGTGCTGTTCCTGGCCGACATCCCCGACCAGGTGCGGGTCCTGACCCTCTACGGCCGGCTGAAGATGGGCTTCCGCGACGCCAACGGCGTCGAAGTCGGCTTCGCGGTGCCCGACAGCGCCCCCGCGGCTCCCACGCCGACCCTCGCCGGCCCTCGCCACGGCGGCACCGTCGGCCAGCAGGCCCTCAACGGCCGCGGCTACGTCGACGTGCGGTTCACCGTGCCGACCGGCCAGCGGCTCGATCCCGCCTCGATCGTGGACGCCGGCGACGAGTTCACGCTGACGGGAAGCGGCGGCACCCTGGCGCTGGACCGCACACAGGCGCCGGTGCTGGTGAGCGCGAACACCTACCGCTACTGGGTGGTGGGCACGGGCACGGGCGCCTCGATCGTCGCCCTCGCCGACAGCTGGACCACGACCGTGCTGGCCTCGGGGGCCATCGAGGCGGGCGCGACGGTGACGCTGCTGGCCACCCGCACCGACGTCACCTACCTCGACGTGGCGCTCCTGCCGACGGCCGCGGGGGAGATCAACCCCACGAGCGTCACCGCGGCCGACCTGCAGCTCGTCAGCGGCGCGGCGGGCGTCACCCCGGCCGCCGGGCTCGCCCCCATGCGCATCCCGGGCACCAACGTCTGGCGCTTCTTCTTCACCGGCACGTTCCAGACCGGCACGGTCACCGTGCGTTTCGCCTCCGGAGCGATCTCCGACGGCAGCGGGATCACCAGCGCGGCGATGACGGAGTCCTTCGCCGTCGCCGTGCCCCGGGCCGAGGTCATCGGCCCGGTCACGCCCGGTCAGAGCGTCGACGTCACGGTGCTGCGAGCGCAGGTCGTCGGCGGGAAGCTGTACCTCGACGTCTCGTTCACGCCCACGCCCGGCGCGGAGCTGAACTACGCGTCGATCTTCGACAGCGGCAACGAGCTCACCCTCACGCTGCCCGACGGCACCACGGTCAACCTGGCGGTGCCCGAGGCCATCGAGCTGAGCGCCGACGCCGTGACCGGGCTGGTCACCGCGACGGTGGTCGACGTCTCCCCGGCCACGGACGGCACCCTCTCGGCGGCCGACCTGAAGATCCTGCGCGACGCCGGGGTCACCCAGTTCCGCTACGCCTTCGACCTGGCCGCGAGCGATCTCGATCCCGGCGAGCTGACCATCGCGTTCACCGCCAACGGCTGGAGCGACTCCAGCGGCAACACGGGCCAGGGAACCGGCGGCACCGTCCGCGTCCTGGGGCCGACCGGCAGCGTCAACGATCCCCAGGCCGAGTCGGGCATCGACATCAACGTCATCAACGGGCGCAACTGGCTCGACGTCTCCTTCCCCCAGCCGCCGGCGGGCTGGCTGCTGGACTTCGCCTCGATCCTCGACCTGGCTCCCGAGCTGGCCCTGGGCGGCCCGGGGATCGGCACGATCCAGCTCGACGGCTCGCGCGCGCCCATCGTCGTCGACCAGGCCGCGCGGACCATCCGGTTCTGGCTGACCGGCGCGTTCGCCTCGGTCGACGCCGAGCTCTCGGACAGCGCCGTGGAGCTGACCTTCCTGCCCGGCACCTTCGCCTACGTCCCGGTCGCTGCGAGCGGGCTGGCGCCCACCGCCGTCGTGGCCATCACCGACCCGCGGTTCGTGGACATCGCCTTCCCCGCGGCGCCGGCCGGCTTCGCCATCGATCCGGACTCGGTGACCGACCTGGGCCCGGCCGAGTTCACGCTGAGCTACGTGCAGCGCATCGAGGTCTCCGCCACCGACGACACGGTGACCATCTGGTTCCCGCGCGGCGGGAACGCCCTGCACGTCCCGTCCATCTCCGCCGGGGGCGCCGAGTTCACGCTCAGCGGCGACGGGCTGGGGACCGCCGTGCTGACGCTGGACGCGTGTGACGCGGCCACGGGGGCCTGCACCTACGACGTGTCCTCGGGCGCGCTGGCCGACGGCGACCTGATCGTCGACTTCGTGACCGGGAGCTGGTCGCTGGTACGTGCCGGCTCGGGGGCGATCTTCGCGTCGGTCGCGCCGACCGTCGACGTGGCCTACCTGGCGCTGGTCACGGGCGCTGGGTACCGCTTCAAGATCCTCGGCGACTTCTACGCCGGCGACGCGAACCGGCCGGCCGACGCCCTGCGCGTGACCTTCGTCGGGGGCAGGTGGTCCTTCGTCCAGCCCGGGGCGCCTGCGCTGAGGGGCACGATGGCCGACCAGAGCGCGACCAACGACCGCAGCTACCTCGACGTGGTGTACCGCCCGACCAGCGGCGGGGCGCTGAACCCGACGTCGATCACCGGCGACGAGTTCGCGTTCGCGGGCGCCGGTGCCGCCGGGGTCTCCGTGGTCGGCGCGCCGACGCACCTGGGTGACGGCGTCTACCGCTACTACCTGCAAGGCGACTTCACCGTCGGCCTCGTCCAGGTCGTCTTCACGGCGGGAAGCTGGTCGACGACCGACGGCCACACCAACCTCGCCGAGACGCTGGCCTTCCGCGTCCTGGGCCCGACGCTCGACCTGGTCGACCCCGCCGACGAGGGCGCCGCCGGTTCCCGCGAGCTCAACGAACGCGGCTACATCGACGTGTCGATCGTCGCGCCGGCCGGCAAGGAGCTCGACCTCGCCACGGTGACCGACCTCGAGCCCGAGTTCCTGCTCGGCGGCGCCGGCGCCATGGGCCTCGCGCTGGCCCTCGTCGCGCCGGTGCTCCTGCGCCGCGACGGCAACACCTACGTTCTGCGCTACTTCACCACCGGCACCTACAACGGCGGCGACCTGACAGTGACCCTCCTCACCCAGAGCGCAGCGCGGGGCTTCGCGTACACCGACGGCCAGGTCAACCAGTTCACCGGTCCCGTGGCGCCGACGAGCCCGACGGTCTCCGGCGTCGCCACACCGAACATCGGCTACCTCGACGTGCGCATCACGCCCACGTCGGGCGACGCCCTCGACCCCGCCGCCCTGGACGGCGACGAGATCGTCTTCTCGGGCGCCGGCGCGGGCACCGCGCAGATCCTCGCCGTGGCCCCGACCGCCCTGCCCGGCGGCTCGGTCTTCCGCTTCTACTTCACCGGCGCCTTCGCGCCCGGCGAGGTCGTCGTCACCTTCGTCGGCGACACGGTGCGCTCGGGCGTCGTACCGGACGGCTTCGCCGGTCACGCCAACCTCGGCGAGGTCGAGCGACTGCTCATCCGCGAGCTGACCGGCCAGCTCGAGGACCCGCCGTCCGGGGGCGTCATCGACGCCGGCGCGCTCAACGACCGCGGCTTCTTCGACGTCGTCTACACGCTGCCCGCCGGCGGGGTGGAGGACCTCGACGTGGACGCCGTCCTGGACCTCGTCGCCGACTTCACCGTCGCCCCGGGCGCCGGCGCGGCGGGCACGATCGCGCTGGACGCCACCCGCCCGCCGGTGCTGCTGGAGTTCGACGAGGAGGCCGGCACCTTCACCTTCCGCTACTTCTACCTGGGCACCCTGGGCAGCGGCGACGTCGAGCTGACCTTCGAGGACGGCGGCGAGCTTCTCCCGGTCGAGGAGACCGTGGCCGTGGGCGGCCTCACCTTCATCGACGTGCGCTTCGACCTGGCCGGCGCCGAGCTGGATCCCACCTCCCTGGACGGCGACGAGATAGTCCTCAGCGGCTCGGGCGCGGCCGGCGTCGAGGTCGAGGGCGCGCCGCTGCACGTCGGCGACGGCGTCTACCGCTACTTCCTGCGCGGCACGTTCGGCGCGGGCGCGGTCATCGTGACCTTCCAGCCGGGGTCGTGGGCCGACGAGGCCGGCAACGAGGGCATCGCCGGAAGCCAGCGCTTCCAGGTCGTCGAGCCGGCGCCCGCACCGGACCCCGACGATCCGACGCCCGGCCAGGTCTTCTTCATCGAGCTCTCGGGCGGGATGGAGCTCCGGGTCGCCGACCTCCTGGGCGACGAGCCCGTCCTGGAGATCCGCGGCCAGGTCACGCTGGAGATCGGCTCGGTGGAGCGCGAAGGCGAGACGCGCACCCGCTTCGCCCTCAGCGCCTCGGGCACGATCAAGCTCCTCGAGCCGATCGGCAACATCGCCTCGGGCGCGGCCTCCTTCGTCCTGGAGACGGGCGACAGCCTGGCGGACACCGAGTTCTGGGGCGTCGTCGCCTTCCAGACCAACTTCGACTTCCTCCTTGACTACGGCATCGACATCAGTGGGAGCGCGCTGCTGACCCTCAACGTCACCGATCGCGTGCAGGTGGAGACGCTGACCCTCGAGGGCATCCCGGGCGGGGCGGTCTTCACCGTCGACCGCACGGAGGCGCTGCTGGCGGCGCTGCCCGACGTGCCCTTCGAGGTCACCCCCCTCGATCCGCTCTGGGCGACGGTGTTCGCCAACCCTCCGCCCACCGGCGACGGCATGATCACGCTGGCCACCGGCCAGGTGCTGCGCCAGGAGATGTTCGGTGCGGACTTCGTCGAGGAGGGCGCGACCATCGTCGCGGTCCAGGTCGGCATGCAGTGGCGCGTCAAGGATGGCGCCGGGCGCACGTTCTTCGTCGAGTTGGCCTCCGAGCTCGTCGACGGGGCGCCGGCGAAGGACGTCTTCCTCATCCGCGGCGAGCAGCGCACCTACGAGCTCGAGCCGCTCAGCTTCGCGGTGGAGATCGTCGGCGCGCTGCGGATCTTCAACCCGGCCGACGACACCGAGACGTACTTCCGGATGGACGGCGGCTTCGTCCTGCGCATCGATCCGACCCGCTTCGAGCTCTTCATCACCGCCGGAGGCGAGATCCCCGCCGTGGGCCTGGAGGGTCGCGTCGTCGGGCTGGTGGTCCTGGACCGCACCGCCGCGATCCCCGGCATCGCCGCCTACTTCAGCGTGGACGTGGCGGTCGGCGCAGGCGGCACCGAGGAGCAGGAGACGGGCGTCAGCGACATCGCCGGCATCTTCCAGTTCGAGGGCCGCGTGAAGGTGATGCTCAACACGACGCTGACCGAGCAGAGCTTCGTGATCCCCGAGTCCTTCCAGGGCCTGCTGCCCGCGGACTTCCCGCCCAGCGTCACGATCTACGCGGCGGCCCCCGACCTCGACGGCACGCAGCGCGACGGCGCCGACCCCGAGATCTACGTGCAGATCCTCGTCGCGGGCTCGATGAACCTGCAGGACACGTTGACCCTCAACGGCCTCTTCGCCTTCACGATCGCCGGCAACGACGAGGGCGGCAGCGTCCGCATCACCGGCGCGGTCAGCACCAGCTTCCCGTTCCTGGGCTCCCTGTCGGGGTCGGTCGACTTCCTCTTCTACGCCGGCGAGGACCAGAGCGGCATCGCCGGGCGCGCGACGCTCGTGCTGCAGCGCAGCCTCATCCCCGGCGTCTCCATCACCGGCGGCGTCCTGCTCGAGGTCAACCTCAACACCAACGGCGCCGCTCGCGAGGTCAACACCTTCGTCACCTGCGAGCAGGCCGGCGAGACCGGTTGCGCCAGCCCGCTGTCGCTGGTCATCGAAGACGACGGCGAGTTCGCCCGCGACGACATCACGCTCGACCACGGGCTGCGCCTGGTCATCGTCGGCGAGCTGCAGATCGCCGGCCTGGTCGACCTCGACGGCCGGTTCACCTTCCAGATCGCGACCACGCCGACCCTCCGGGTCCTGATCACCGTCGACGCCAGCCTGGTGCTCGGGCCGCTGGGCAGCGTCGCGATCACCGGCGCCATGCAGCTCGACGCGCGCGGCCTGGCCCTGCAGGCGACGCTCGAGGTGAACTTCTCCGCCCTGGGGCTCACGCTCGACGGCAGTGCGTCGCTCGAGCTCAACACCACGGGCTCGACGGTGGAGGTCAACGACGGGGCGCGGACCTACACGGTTCCCGCCGGCTTCAAGCTGGCCATCGCCGGCACCGTCACGTTCCTCGACCTGGCCACCGCCGGCGGCTCGATCGTCATCGCGGTCCAGAACGGCGAGTTCACGCTGGACTTCAACGTCGCGTTCACGCTCGGGCCCTTCACCATCCAGGCGGTCGGCGGTGCGGCCATCTTCGACAACGGCGTCGCGCTGCGCCTCGCCGTCTCCGTCGACTTCGCCGTGGCCAGCATCGTGAAGATCAAGGCGACCGGCGAGCTGCAGCTCAACACCTCCGCCCAGGACCGGGCCGTCGGCGGGGTCATGGTCGCGGCCCAGAAGTTCCGCCTCGACCTCACCGGCGAGCTGAAGCTGCTCGAGATCATCCGCTTCGAGACCAGGTTCTTCATCCAGATCGGCGGCGGCGCGGTCAACGTCGGCGAGGGCAGGACCGCCAACTCCTTCGACCTCGCGCCCGGCGAGTGGGTCATCGACTTCAGCGCCCAGGCCAGCTTCCTGGGCCTGGCCAACCTCTCCGCCCGCGGGTGGATCAACTCCGAGGGCCACTTCGACCTGTTCCTCCAGGGCGGGTTCAACCTCGGGGGCGGCGGGTTCGGTCTCTTCGGCTCGGCCGACATCCAGGTCTACCTCAACGAGAACCCCGCCACGGGCCTGTACCGCTTCGGCGTCAAGCTCAACGCCAACGTCGAGGCCAAGATCTTCGGCATCACGCTGGCCGGGGTCGGGCTGTCGGCCAACCTCGACGCCGAGGGCAGCGGCCGGGTCGAGCTGAAGTTCTCGGTCACGGCGAGGATCAAGATCCTCTTCATCACGATCTCCAAGACGGCGAACTTCAACCTGGGCAGCGTCCAGCTGCCCAAGCCGATCTTCCTGGCCGGGCCCGCGGGCTCCAGCCCGACGACGCTCGGTCAGCGGGGCTTCACCGGCGGCATCCTCTACCTGAACATGGGCTCGCGTGCTCTCGCGCACGACGGGTTCGCCGGCCGCGGCGTCGGGTGCAACGACGCCAACACGGCCTGCGACGCCGACGAGGCGTTCATCGTCGAGCACGTCTCGGGCACCGCGGGCAGCTCGACGGTGCGCATCACCGGCATGGGCCGCCAGCAGACCTTCACCGGCGTGACTGAGATCCGCGCCTACGCCGGCGACGGCAACGACAGCATCGTCGTCCGCGAGGGCGTGCTGGTGGGGGTCTACTTCGAGGCCGGCGCCGGCGACGACTCGCTCGTCCATCTCGGCGACGGGGCCGCGGAGCTGCGCGGTGGCGAGGGCGACGACTACCTCGAGCTCGGCCCCGCCGCCAGGGGCACGCTCGTCCTGCTCGGCGAGGGCGGTGGCGACTACCTGCTCAACACCAGCTCCGCGGGCGCGAGCCTGACCGGCGGCACCGGCGACGACAAGCTCTTCGGTGGCACGGGCGCCGACACGCTCGCGGGCGGCACGGGCAAGGACGAGCTGGAGAGCGGCGGCGGCGCCGACACCATCGACGGCGGCGCCGACGACGACATCATCAAGATCCCGCTGCCGACCAGCACCGCGTTCCCGAGCGTCCAGGGCGGCGGCGGAACCGACTACCTGGTCGTCTCCGCGAGCGCCGGCGCCGACGTGCTGAAGGTCTCTGCGCTCACCGGCGGCGTGCGCATCGAGCGCTTCACCGGCGCCACGGTCAGCGCCGACGTCGACGCGATGGCCGTCGAGGAGCTGGTCATCGACCTCGGCCCGGGCGCCGACACCCTGACCGTCGCCAGCCTGGAGGGCTCGGGCGTGCGCACGGTCGCCGTCAGCGCCGGCAAGATCGTCACCGACACGGGACGCACCCAGCTCGTCAGCGTCATCGACGAGAGCAACCCCGACGTCCCGCCCCAGCAGACCGAGCAGCCGGTGCTGGAGAGCCGCGACGACGGCGCCGCCGACCGCATCACCATCGAGGGCCGGGCGGGCGCCGACGCCTTCACCGTCGCGGGCGTCGGCGAGGTCGACGGCGCGGTCAGCTCGATCCAGGTGGTCCACGCCGGCGTGGCCGACTTCCTGCTCACCGACACCCTGCGCGGCGAGGGCGACACCCTGGTCGTCGACGCCAAGGGCGGCGCCGACCTGCTCGACGCCTCGGCGCTGGGCACCTCCGACCCGCTGGCCACCACGATCTACCCCGACCTCGTCGCCGTCCGGCTCATCGGCGGCACGGGCGACGACCGCCTGATCGGCTCGCCCTTCGCCGACGTCCTGGACAGCGGCGTGGGCGACGACACCGTCACGGGCGGGGCCGGGCACGACGTCTTCCTCGACGCCGGCGGCGACGACACCCTCGTCGAGAGTCACGACGCCGCCATGGGCCTCTTCGAGGACACCTTCGTGGTCGGCGAGCTGCGGGCCGACGATGGAACGACGCCCTTTGCCGACGTGCCGGTCTACGACGAGCAGGAGCTCATCGACCTGATCCGCGACCCCGACGGCAACCCGAGCTTCCGCACGATGAGCACGGGCGACCGGTGGGCCGCGGGCGCGATCGTCGAGGACCTCGACGGCATCTTCGAGACGGTCATTCTCACCGGGGGCACGGGCAACAACACGATCGTCGTCAACGACGCCGACAACACGATCTACATCGGTGGCGTGGCCCGCAGCGTGCGGCCCTTCGACGGGCGCGCAGTGCTCGACAACTTCACCGACGAGCCCAGCGAGTTCCCCGAGCACTACGTCGTCACCCTCACCCCGGGCAGCGCGGGCAGCATCGAGATCGCCGACTCGGGCGGTGCGCTGGGCGTCGACGAGCTGATCCTCAACGGCACCAACCAGGCCGACGACGTGGTCCTGGGCGCGGCCGGCAGCGGCGCCTTCCGGATCGGCGCCGTCATGGCCCGCGGCGTCTCGACCACGGTGGTCTCCTACCGCGGCCTGGAGCGGGTGCAGGTCTACACGGGCGGCGGCGCCGACCGCGTGCTGTCCAACGACACCGCGGCGGTGACCATCGTGGACCTCGGCGGCGGCGACGACGAGATCACGATCGGCACCGTCCCGCTCATCCCCGATGCGGGCAACCGCACGCTCGAGTTCCCCGACGGCGTCCCGGTCGTCGACACGGCCAACATGACCAACGGCAACTCGGCGCCGCTGTTCGTGCTGGGCGGCGACCAGAACGACCGCTTCGAGGTCAACCACAACCGGGCAACGCTCTGGCTGCACGGCGGCGCGGGCAACGACCGCTTCCTGCTCAAGACCTTCCTGGTCCTCAGGGAGAACGCGAAGAACACCGACGAGGTCACCAACCTGGCCGAGCTGTTCGGCGGCACGGGCTCCAACCGGTACGAGTACCTCGAGAACGCGCCGGTGCTCATCAACGGCGGACCCGGGATCGACACGCTGATCATCGTCGGCACGCCGATCGCCGACATCTTCGTCATCACCGACACCTACGTCGCGGGCGCGGGGCGGATCGTCACCTTCGTGGCCATCGAGGCCATCGAGGTCGACGGCGCGGGCGGCGACGACATCGTCTACGTGCTGGCCACCAGCGACGACTTCGAGACCATCGTCAACGGCGGCTCGGGCAACGACACGATCCACATCGGCGGCGACGCCCCCACGCTTGTCTTCGACCCGCCGCCCTTCATCTACACGCCGCCCGCGTTCACCGTCACGCTGCCGCCCGAGCTGGTCTACGACGAGTTCAACTACAGCCTCGACGGCTTCACCTTCACCCTCACGCTGGCCGACTGGCTGGCCCGCGGCGGCACTTTCGCCTTCACGTCGGACGACTTCAGCCGCGTCGGGCGGTCCCTCGTGGCCAGCCGCGTCGCCCACCTCCAGGGCGCCTACTCCCGCATCTTCCCGTTCGTCGAGGTCTCCGCCCCGACGGTCGCGCAGATCGGCGGGCGGGTGCGCTACGACTTCTTCTTCGCCCTGCTGTTCGCGCCGTCGATCCAGGTCACCATCGGCCAGTTCGACCTGCGCTACAGCATCGGGCGCCTGGAGGCCCGCTCCAGCCTGGTCCAGCCGCCGGCGGTCACCGTCGACCCGCTGCCCTTCGCCTTCGCCGCCGGGCGCAGCCTCGACGGCTCGCAGGTCACCGGCCGCCTTACCATCCGCGGCGGCCTGGGCTCCGATCGCGTCCTCTACCACAACCAGGAGGGCACCCCGGACGAGGGTCAGCTCATCATGCGCTCCGTCGAGCGCCGGGTGCAGGCCGGCGAGATCAACGGCGTGCCGGTCTACGCGCCCGAGCTCGACCCCGACACGGGCGAGCCGATCGTCGACACCTACCTGAGCCTGGAGGGCGCGGGCCTCGGGATCGACCGGGCGGGCGCGGAGCGCGCCGAGGGCGGCTCGATCCCCTACTACGGCGTCGAGCTGCAGGAGGTCGAGCGCGTCGAGCTGCGCCTCTCGGACGCCGGGCGTGACGACTTCACGGTCGTCGAGACGCCGGCGGGCCTGGACCTCACCATCTACGCCGGGGGCGGGAACGACCGCGTCACCGTCAACGCCATCGGGGGTCCGACCCAGGTCCTCGGCGGCGCCGGCGACGACATCATCACCGTCCACAGCGCCGGCGACGATCGCGCGCTGCGCGGGATCCTCTCCCGCCTGACCGTCGACGGCGACCGCGAGATCACCGAGCTGCGGATCCCCGTGCGCGACGACGAGGGCTACGTCCAGCCGTTCCTCGACGCCCCGCTGGTCATCGTGCCGGTCGGCGGGGTGCTCACCGCCGCCGACGGGCGCACCTATCGCCGCGCGATCATCGAGTCGATCCTCTTCGACCCGGACGGCACGCCCGGCAACGGGTCACCCCTGCAGGCGCGCACCGTGGTGCTCGACGAGGGCGGCGCGATGGTCGAGCAGCTCGTCCAGGAGAAGGGCGTCCAGGAGTACGGGATCCAGAAGCGCGAAGGCGACGACCTGCTGTGGTTCGACACCGAGGGCGCCGAGACGATCGACGCCGCGATCACCGGGGTCCCGGTGATCCTGCCCGCTCAGCAGGGCGACGCCGGCGCCCAGCCCGTCTACGTCGACGAGGCCTTCGACGAGGTCCTCGGCCAGCTCGGCCCGAGCCTGGTCGAGAACGGCGGCTTCGGCGTCTTCGTGCCGCGCAACGCGACCGGCGGGGGCTGGACGACCTCGAACCTCGACGACTTCGGCGGCTCGAGCTCCGGCAGCTTCCTGCTCAACAGCAACAGCAACGGCGCGGCGGGGACCGATCCGACCATCAGCCAGACGATCACCGGGCTGACCCGGGGGGTCACCTACCGCCTCACGGGGAGCTTCGCCAACGCCGACCTCTACGGCCCCGACGGTGGCCCCTCGTTCGGCGTCTTCGTGAGCGGCAGTGAGGACCCCGTGTTCGAGGCCGGCGCCGGCGCGTCCGGGACCTTCACCTACGAGTTCATCGCGTCGAGCGACACGGTGACCATCACGTTCGTCGGCGAGCGCAACGGCGTGGACGCCTCCTACCGCGTGGACGACATCGCGCTGGGGGCGCTGCGCACGGTCAGCTACGTCACCGACTTCGTCAACGGCGTCAACCTGTGGATCGACGGTGCCGGGCGCAAGGTGACCGACGACTCGCTGAACCAGCCATCGCTGATCCCGGTCAACGTCACCGAGCTGCAGCCGTTCGTCACCGTCGGGGACGTTGTCTCCTCGGCCACGGGTGGCGCCGACTCGCTCGTGGTCCTCAACTCCAGCGTGACCGGGCCGACGACGGTGACCCTCGACGTCTTCCGCGTCCCCGTCGCCCAGCTCGTCGACGGCCTGCCGGTACTCCACGGCGCCGGGACCGACACCTACTTCGACGACCCGGACCTGCGCTACCACTTCGGCGGCGAGCGCGTGATCGACCCGGTCAGCGGGCTGCCCATGAGCTATCAGGGCGGCGAGCCGGTGCGCGACCTCTTCACCGGCGTCGTGCTCACCGATCCCTTCGGCGCCCCGCTCACCTACGCCGACGGCGACCCGATGCTCCACGTCGCGGGCGACCGGGTCCAGCAGCTTCGCGGCGCGGTCGAGCGCTGGCTGGGCGGCGAGCAGGTCCGCGACGAGGACGGCACCCCGGTCTTCAACGGCGCCAACCCCTTCCGCTACGCACCGGGCCAGGTGCGCATCCACGACCGCGGCGACGTCCTCGACGAGCTCGTGGACGTCGACGGGGAGCGGGTGGCCATCGACGCCACCGCCTACGCCGCGCCCACCTTCACCGGCGTGCGGCTGCTCGACGGGACCGAGCTCGACCTGGACCTCGGCGGGTTCCGCGACCTGGCCGCCGGCGACCGCGTCGTGGTCACCGTCTACGACGCCACGAGCATCTTCACGCTGAGCGCGAGCGAGGTCTCGCTGGTCGGAAACACCGTCGTACTCGACCCCGTCGAGGAGATCGACCGCGAGCTGATGATCCGCGTCACCGTGGTCGTCCCGGCGGTCCACGAGGAGAACGATCCGGTCCTCTACTTCGGCAACGAGGCCATCGAGGCGGGCGACCCGGTGGTCGACAGCCAGGGCTTCCTGACCTACGACGCGCAGGGCGCTGTGGTCCTGCACACGACCGCGAGCGCGGCGGGGCGCAACCACCGCCGCGGCTCCCCGGTCTACGAGCCCGACGGCGAGGGGGGCTGGACGGCGGCGCTGTACGCCGGCGGCGAGCAGCGCCTGGCCCTGGGCAACGAGCCGCGCCTGTGGATCGGCGGCGAGCAGGCCCACTACTTCGCAGACGACGAGGTCCTCGAGGCCGTCGAGCGCAACCGGATCCGCGTCGAGGGCGTCGACGGGATGCCCGGCGAGATCCTCCACACCGGCGTGGAGAGCCTGAGTCTGGTGCTCGGCTCGGGCGACGACCTCGTCACGATCGTCGAGACCCACGCGGGTACGACCCTCGTCGGGACGGCCGCCGGCGACGACAGCGTGGCCGTGCGCGGGACCTCGGGACCCACGACGATCCTGACCGGGGCGGGCACCGACCAGGTCGCGGTGGGCAGCCAGGCCGGCGACTGGGGCCCCGAGCTCGGGTTCATCAACGCCAACGGCACGCTGAACGGTATCGGCGACGCCCTCACCATCGACGCCGGCACCGGCGACGGCCGCGAGCGGCTCAGCATCGACGACACCGCCGACGGGGCCGCGAACACGGCCACCCTCACGGCGACGACCCTCACGGACCTGGGCCTGGGCGGCGCGCTCACCTACACCGGCTTCGAGGATCTCGAGCTCGCGCTGGGCTCGGGCGACGACACCCTCACCATCGCGAGCACCCATCCGGGCGAGAGGTCGACGACCACGGTCGAGGGCCGCGACGGCGACGACGCCATCAACGTGCGCACGGTGTCCAGCCCCACGCGGATCGCCGGCGACGGTGGCTTCCTGCCCCTGACCTTCGGGCCCGACACCATGCCGGCCGGCGCCGGTGACGACGAGATCCGCGTCGGCTCCACGGCCCCCGGCTCGCTCGGGACGCTGGACGCCGTCATCGCGCTGCTGACCATCGCCGGCGGCGATGGCCGCGACCGCCTCCTGCTCGACGACACCGGCGGCACCGCTGGCGACATCGGCGAGATCACCGGCTCGACGATCAGCGGCCTGGGCATGACGCTGGGCCCCGTCGGCGCCCAGCCCGACGCCCTGCACCGCGTCGACGTACGGGGCCCGTCGTCGGGCACGTTCAGCCTCTCGGTGGCCGGCTACGGCACCACCGGACCGATCGCCGTCGACGCGACGGCCCGCGTCGTGCGCGACGCCCTCGTCGCGCTCCTGGGCGTCACCACCGCCGACGTGACCGTCGCGCGCCTGGCCGACAGCTACCTGATCGCCTTCCGCGGCGCCCTGGCCGGCGCGGCCGGGCGCGCGCTGGGCCCGGTCGGCGTGACCGCGACGCCGGGCGTGACCGCCACCGCGCAGGCCATGACCGACGGCCGCGTGGACTACACGGACATCGAGACCCTCGACGTCAACCTCGGCTCGGGCAGCGACGCCGTCCACGTCGAGGGCACCTCGGCCGCCACCCGCATCGAGACCCGCGACGGCGACGACCTGCTGGCGGTCAACGCCCTGCCGGTGCGCACCAGCGGCAACACCCTGCTGGGCCGCCTGACGCTGGTCGGCGGGCGGGGCTCGGACACCTACCAGGTCAACCGCTTCGGCGACGGCGACTCGCAGATCGACGTGATCGACAGCGAGACCGACGGCGGCTCCAACCTGCTCGTCGTCGACGGGACCTCCGGCGACGACCAGTTCCTGATGCGCGAGGGCCTGATCGCGCTGCTCACCGGGCTGCTGGCCGACGGCAGCTACACCCAGGCCGAGCGGATCCTCTACGACGGCGACCTGACGGCCGGCGTGATCATCAACGGCCTGGATGGCGACGACCACTTCGCCTTCGACGACACGACCACCGTGTTCACCGTCAACGGCGGCGACGGCGACGACACCTTCCAGTTCGGCCAGCTCGTCGGCGAGCCGTTCACCATCGACGGCGTCGAGGTCGACATCCAGACGCTGCTCGAGGCCGTGCGCACCACCCGCGGCCTGCTGACCCCGGGCGCGAGCTTCCCCACCACGATCAACGGCGGCGAGGGCAACGACCGCTTCATCGCCTTCCGCAACGTCGGGCCGCTGCAGCTCAACGGCGAGGCCGGCGACGACCTCTTCGTCGTGCGCTCCTTCCTGGACCTCGACGACGACACCCAGATCAACGCGGGGACGGGCAACGACCTCATCGCCTACGTGATCAGCGCCCCCGTGAACCTCGACGGCGGCGACGGGAACGACACGCTGCTGGTGCTGGGCACCGAGGCCGACGACGTCTACGTGGTCACCCGCGACGGCATCTACGGGGGCGGGCGCTTCGTCAGCTACCTCAACGTCGAGCAGGTCGACATCGACGGCCTGGAGGGCGACGACACCTTCCTCGTGCGCAGCACCGCGGCGGACACGCGGACCCGCGTCTTCGGCGGCCTGGGCAGCGACACCGTCAACGTGGCGGGCGACGCCTCGCCCGTGGTCTCCGACGACCTGCGCGGGCACAGCGGCCTGATCGCCCACGGCGTCGAGAGCGCCGATCCGCGCTGGGACGGCCTGGCCGTCGACGGCGTCGCCGCGGACGTCGCCGACGACGACGAGCCGGCCGTCGTGCTGACGCAGTCCGGCGGCGACACCATGGTGGGCGAGGCCGGCGAGACCACCGACGCCTACACGGTCACGCTGACCCGGGCGCCCACCACCGAGGTCCGGGTCACCGTCGCCGCCCCGCAGCGGACCCCCGCCGAGGCGCAGCGCGGCGCGCGCTCCGTCCTGGTCTCCACGGACGGGGTCACCTTCACGCGCTCGGTCACCCTCGTGTTCGCCACCGACCCCGGCGAGTGGGACGAGCCGCAGACGATCTGGGTGCGCGCCGAGGACGACCAGGCCGCCGAGGGCGAGCGTGTCGTCGCGCTGCGCCACCTCGTGGTGTCGCCGGGCGGCGAGTACGACGGCCTGGTGCTCCCCAACGTCGCGGTGCGGGTGCTCGACGACGAGCTCGCCGACCCGATCCTGCCGGCGGTCCCGCCGATCGGCGGGGACGCGCCGGGCGTGGTCATCACCCAGAGCGACGGCTCCACCCGCGTGATCGAGGGCGGCGCGACCGACAGCTACACGGCGGTGCTCAACGAGGCGCCGACGACGGACGTCACCGTGGTCGCCCAGGCGCTGCCCACCCCGACCCGGCAGCCCGGCGAGCCGGCCCGCGAGGACGTCCAGGTCCTGCTCTCCCTGGACGGCGTGACCTGGGCCGAGACGGTCACCCTCACCTTCACCCCCGAGGACTGGGACGTGGCGCAGCCGGTCTACGTCATGGCCATCGACGACGGCTACGTCGACGGCAGCGCCGTCCAGGCCTTCGCCGGCGGGCTGCAGCGCACCAACGCCATCCAGGGTCCGCTGTACATCGACGGCGGCATCGACGAGGAGGCCGGCGAGGAGCGCGAGATCCCCGACCCCGTGCTGCTGCCCAACGAGACCGCGGGCCCGCTGCCGATCCCCGACGATCCCGCCTTCCAGATCGTCGAGGACCTCCAGGTCGACACCCTCAACGTGTTCAACGGCGACAGCCTCGTCGACGAGACCGGGGTGCTGACGTCGACCACCCTGACCGGTCTGCGCATGGGCCCCGAGGGCATCACCTACGCCAGCTTCGAGGACCTCGCGGTGCACCTGGGCCATGGGGATGATCGCCTGCGCGTCGAGACCACCCACGCGGGCACCACGCGAATCACCGGCGGCGCGGGCGCCGACGACTTCGAGGTCGTGACCCTCTCCGGCCCCACTCTGATCGAGGGCGACGCCGGCGACGACGAGGTCACCGTCGGCACCCTGGCGCCGGACACCGGGGCCGGCACGGTCGACGCGATCCTGGCCCTGCTGGCCATCGACGGCGGCGCGGGCACCGACACCGTCCGCGTCGACGACGCCGGCGACACCGACGACAACCTCGGCACGCTGACCCAGACCACGCTGACCGGCCTGGACATGGCCGCCGCCGCGGGTGCCGACCGGATCTACTCGATCACTCTGGGCCAAGGCGCTGACGAGTTCACCATCACGCTCGCGGGCATCGGCTCGGTCGCCCTTCCGGCGGGCGCGAGCGCAGCTGAGATCCAGGCCGCGCTTCAGACCCTGCTCTTCCCCGGCGCCGACACCTGTGGCCTGGAGGGCGCCAGCCGCTGCGCCCAGAGCGTCTTCGTCTGGAAGCTCGGCGGCGACCTGCTCATCGGCTTGCGCGGCGAGGTCGCCGGCGCCGCCGGCCCGCTGCTCGGCGCGACCGCTGAGGGCACCACCGCCACCGACCTCCTGCGCGTCGACGGCATCAACTACTACGGCCTCGAGCACCTCGACATCGGCCTGGGCTCGGGCGACGACCGCTTCAACGTCCGCGGGACGCTGCCGCGAACGACGCTGACCACCGGGCCGGGCGACGACCTCGTCTACGTCTCGGACTCCGCCGACCTGGGCTTGTTGCCCCAGGCCATCGCCGATCGCGACCTGGACACGCTGCACGGCCTGATCCTGCACGGCACCGTCGTGGTCGACGACCTCGTCTTCCGCGGCTCGCTGGACCTCGTCGAGGGCGAGCTGCTCATCGACGCCGGCGCCGGCAGCAACACGCTGGCCGTCAGCGACCGCAACGACCCCGACGCCGACCCGAATGTGGTCATCACCGACCGCTCCATCACCGGCCTGGCCGAGGGCGAGATCCACTACGCGGCCACGGGCGGCGACCTGGGCGGCCAGGGCTGGTGGACCCGACAGGGCGACTACGGGCTGTTCGGGCGCGGCATCACCGTCTACGGCGGCACCGGCGGCAACGCCTTCACCATCCGCAGCGTCCTGGCCGGCGACCGCACGCCGGCCCTGTTCGCCAGCACGATCACCACGTTGTACGCGGGCGGCGGCGACGACGTGGTGCGCATCGGCGTGGCCGACGGTCCGGCCCGCATGCTGGTCGTGCACGGCGAGGACGGCGACGATCGCATCGACGCCGCCTCGCGGGGCCTGCGCGGCACCCGCCTGGCGTTGCTGGTCTTCGGCAACGCGGGCAGCGACACGATCGTCGGCGGCCTCGGTCCCAACGTGCTCTTCGGCGACGACGGCCGCGTCTACCACCTGCGCCCGTCGCGGATGAGCGAGGGCTTCGACGTGGTGCTGGGCGGCGCGCCGCGGCCCGCCGATCTGCGCCACCCCGTCACCGGCGTGCGCCTCACCGGCGACAGCTCCTTCCTCATCCCGGAGGTGCTGACCACGGTGGCGCCCACGCAGGGCGGTCCGCTCGCCGACGTCATCCGCGCCGGCGCCGATGACGACCTGGTCTTCGGCGGAGCCGCGCGCGACGCCATCGACGCGGGCAGCGGCGCCAACGTGGTCTTCGGCGACCACGGGCGCGTCGTGCTCGCCGACACGGGCGCCGTCGCCGTGGTCGAGGCCATCGCCCACGGGCGGGGCCACGACGACGTGATCTTCTCCGGCAGCGGCGCCGACGTCGTGATGGGCGGCGAGGGCGACGACGCGATCGACGCCGGCGCGGGCGACAACGTGGTGCTCGGCGATCACGGGCGCACGCGCTACGCGGTCGGGATGCTGCTCGAGGTGCTCTCCACGCACACGGGCGCCGACCAGCCGGTCTCCGGCGGCTCGGACACCGTCATCACCGGGGCGGGCGACGATGTCCTCATCGGCGGCATGGGCGCCGACACCATCAACGCCGGCGCGGGCGACAACGTGATCCTCGGCGACGCCGGCGCCGTCGTCTTCGGCCCCACCGGCCTGCTCGAGCTGGTCCACGTGCTCGCGCCGCTGTACGGCACTCACGACACCATCAGCGCGGGCGCCGACGACGATCTGGTCATCGGTGGCGCGGGCCGCGACGCGATCCAGGCCGGCGGCGGGCGCAACGTGATCCTCGGCGATGACGGGGTCGTGCGCCTGGTCGGCGGGATCGTGCGTGATGTCATGAGCACCAACACCGGCGCCGACGCGTCTGGAGCCGGAGCGGGCGACGCCATCACGACAGCGGGCGGCGACGACCTGATCATCGGCGGCCTGGGCGCCGACGTCGTCAACGCCGGCGCGGGCGCCAACGTGCTCCTCGGCGACAGCGGGCTCATCTCCCTGGGCGACACGGGCCTCCTCGAGCTCGTGACCACGCTGGCCCCGGACATGGGCGACGGCGACGTCATCACCGCAGACGGCGGGCGCGACGTCGTCCTCGGCGGCGCGGGTGCCGACGTCATCCGTGCCGGCAACGGCGACAACGTCGTCCTCGGCGACGAGGGAGCGGTCACCTTCGCCACCACCTGGGTGCGCGAGGTGCTGTCCACGAGCACCGGCGCGGACGCCGGCGCCTCCGGCGGCGACGACCTGATCACCACGGGCTCCGGCCGCGACGTGATCGTCGGCGGCCTCGGCGCGGACACCGTCGGCGCGGGTGACGGTGACAACGTCGTCCTTGGCGACAGCGGCCGCGTGGTGGCGGACGCGAGCGAGCTGCCCAGCCTCGTGGTGACCATCGCGCCCGGCCGCGGTGGCGCCGACACCATCGTGACCGGTGACGGCTGGGACGTCGTCCTGGGCGGCGCCGCCGGCGACGTCATCGACGCCGGCATCGGCCAGAACGTGGTCCTCGGCGACGAGGGCGTCGTCCGCCTCACCGACGGCGCCGTGCGCTCGGTGCTCAGCACCGACACGGGCGCCGACCGTGCCGCCTCCGGCGGCGCCGACCGGATCCGCTCGGGCTCGGGCCGCGACATCGTCCTCGGCGGCATCGGCGCCGACGAGATCGACGCCGGCACCGGCGACAACGTCGCCGTCGGCGACAGCGGCGAGGTCATCATCGGCGCCGGCGGCCTGCTCGAGCGGGTCGCGACCCTGGCCGGCGAGCTCGGGGGCGAGGACACCATCACCACCAACAGCGGGGCGGACGTGATCCTCGGCGGCGCGGGCAGCGACGTCATCGACGCGGGCTGGGGCCGCAACCTGGTGCTGGGCGACAACGGCGTCGTCACCTGGCTGGGCGGACACCTGCGCGAGGCGCGCAGCACGAACACCGGCGCCGACACCCGCGGCGCGGGCGGCGACGACACCGTCACCACCGGCGGCGGGGACGACCTGATCATCGGCGGCGTCGGCGCGGACGCGATCCGGGCGGGCGACGGGGACAACATCGCGATCGGCGACAGCGGGCGCATCGTGTGGGCCCCGGGCGGGTCGCTGGAGCTCGTCGAGACCGTCGCCGCCGGCCACGGCGGCGGCGATCTCATCCTCGCGGGCGTCGGCCACGACGTCCTGCTCGGCGGCGCCGCCGGCGACATCATCGACGCGAGCGCCGGTGACAACATCGTCTTCGGCGATCACGGCCAGGTGGCCTACGAGCCCGGGCCCGGCCGGCCGCTGTCCATCCGCGCGATCGTGCCCCTCGACCCGACCCTGGGCGGCCCCGACAGGATCAGCGCGGTCGGCCCCGGCAGCAACTACGTCATCGGCGGCGCGGGCGGCGACGCCGTCACCACCGGGTTCGGCGACGACCTGGTCTTCGGCGACTTCGGGCAGATCATCGGCCAGATCCCGCTGCGCCCGCGCGTGCCCTCGCGCCCCGTGCCCTTCACCTTCACCTCGGCGTTCACCCAGGGCTTCCACCAGGGCGGCAACGACGTCGTCGACGCCGGGCACGGGCGCAACATCGTGCTGGGCGGCCAGGGGGCAGACCGCATCTTCACGGGCGACGGGCCGGACGACATCGTCGGCGGCCACAACGTCTCCGGCGGCGCCGACGGCGGCGACGTCATCGACGCGGGCGGCGGAAGCGACGCGGTCATCGGCGACAACGGCTCGATCCTCGCGCTGGGCAGCCTCATGGGCGGCGCCTCGGAGCTCCTCGCGGGCGGGATCCCCGGCGCCCTGGTGCGCCAGGTGGTCCCGTTCGACACGCCCTGGCTGGGCGCGGCGACCTACGACAACGATCGGCTCGCGGGTGGCGCGGGCGACGACCTGATCCTCGGCGGGTTGGGCGACGACGTCATCCAGGGCGACGGGACGCTGCGCGACGGCCGCGAGGTCGGGAGGACCTTCGTCCCCGGCGGGGACCTCGTGATCGTCGCGCCGTTCGATGCCCCCGGCGACGGCCGCGACGAGATCGAAGGAGGCAGCGGCTCGGACACCGTCTTCGACAACGCCGGCGGCGTGATCGCCGGGGGCGAGCTCGCCCGCTTCGGCCGTCCGCCGCTGCCGGCGCGGACCCCGGGCGAGGACACGATCTTCTATGGCGCCGAGGCCACGCCCGCGCGCCGTTCGACAATCACCAACACGGAGGGGGATGGACAAAGTGGGACATGAGGCACGTAGGGAGCGCGGCTGGAAGCTGCGCTGGCTGGCAGGGGCCACAGCGGTACTGGTCCTGATGAGCACCGGCGCGATGGCGGCGGGTGAAGGCGACGCCCTGCGCGGCGGCGCCCGCAACCCGGCCGGCGGCGCGGGCAACGACCTGACGCGCGAGACGCAGATCATCGCCGACACCGACGGCTACGGCACGCGGCAGTCCAACAAGTCCGACAACGGCGGCGGCGCCATCTACGGCTGCCGCTCGGGCGGGGGCGGGACCGACGCGGGCAACGAGCCCTGCATGCGCTCCACCAACCTGGCCGATGGCCTTGCCTTCGAGTTCGCCTTCGGCGGCCCGCTGGGCGGCACGATCCAGGCCGGTGACGACGACACCCCCAACCCGTCGGCCAAGCCGTTCACCACCAACGCGCTCGGTGTGGCCACAGGCCTCAACGCCGACCGCCTCGACGACCTCGACGCCGAGCAGATCATCGGCGCGGCCGTCCAGCGCGCGGGGGCCCAGCCCGGCGCGACGGGCCCGCAGGGTCCGCAGGGCGACCGCGGCCCGCAGGGCCAGCAGGGTGAGCAGGGCCCGCTGGGTCCGCTGGGTCCGCAGGGGCCGACGGGGGTTCAGGGGACGCCGGGTGCGCAGTTGACGGCCAACCCCTCCACAGCCACTCCGTCGGTGATGCTCTCGGGCCGCTCGCTGGCGTCAGGCGCGCCCGATGCAACGGACGACGGCGATCCGCTCATCGGTCCCGCTCCGGTCGAGCTGGAGCCGGGCACCTACGTCGTGCAGGTGACCTTCCAGGCATCGGACGAGACGCCTGACGGTGCCACCCCGGTGGCCGAGTACGGGGCGGCCAGCATCTTCCTCGACAACGCGGTCGCGGGAAGCCTGTTCACCGCCGACATCCCGCCCAGCGACATCCCCGCGCAGGCAGGCACCGCCGTGGTCATCGAGGTTGGGCCCACCGGCGCCGACCTCGACGTTCGCGGCGTGATCCTCACGGCCGACGCCACGGGCACCCAGGAGCCCGACGACCAGGGGTCCGGCACGGCCAACGTCATCGTCACCGAGATCACCCCGGCCGGCTAGGCCTCCGAACGACATCCCCCGACAGGACCCGGTGCCCGCCCGATCCCCAACGGGCGCCGGGTCCTACCATCAGCGCCGTGGGGCGCAGGCTCGCCGTCCTCGCGCCGCTGCTCGCGGCGCTCGCGCTCGCCGCCTGCGGCGAGGACTCACGCGACCGCGCGGAGGGCTACGTCGAGCGCTCCAACGACGTCCTGCGCGACGCGGCTGACGACTTCGCCGCGGCCAACCAGGCCTACGCCGCCTTCCGCGACGGGCGCATCGACGGCCGTTTGGCCGTCGAGCAGCTCGGGGAGGCCCGCGACGACATCCTCTTCGCCCGCGGCGAGCTGGCCGCCCTCGACGCGCCGCCCGAGGTCGGCGGCCTGCGCGAGGCGCTGCTGACCTTCTTCGACGCCAACGGGCGACTGGCCACCGAGACCGCCGACCTGGCCGTCTACCTGCCCGCCGCGCAGGACGCCCTCGAGCCGCTCGAGCCCGCCGGCGAGCGCCTCGGCGACCGCCTGGAGGGCGACGCGAGGCCGCAGCGCCAGCAGCGTGCGTTGAGTCGCTACGCCGACGCGCTGGACCGGATCGTCGACGACCTCGACGACCTCGAGCCCCCGCCCGTCCTCGAGCCCACCCACGACACCCAGGTGCAGCGCCTCGACGCCGCGGGCCAGGCCGCCCGCGGCCTGCGCGGGGCGATCGGCGACCAGGACGCCGCGGCGATCGCGCAGCGCCTCCTGCGCTTCCGCGAGCTGGGCTCCAACGACGAGGGCGACGGTCTGCTCGAGAGCGCCGCCGTGCGCTCCTACGTGATGCGCATCGACGGCGTCGAGCAGGCCCGCGCCACCCTCGAGGACGAGCGCAGGCGGCTCGAGGAGTCGCTCGGGTAGCGCATCGTCCAGTGCTCGCGACGGCGGCGAGCCTCACGTCGACGCCTGGGGTGCGAGCTCGATCAGCCCAGCAGATCGTCCAGCGCCGGCGTCCAGCCGGTGACCACGTCGGCCAGGTCGACGCGGTCCCCTGTGACGTGCCGGGCGATCGATCCGGGCCGGTAGACGGTCGCGGTGCGCAGTGGGGGGTCGACGACCATCACCACGAGCGTTCCGGCCTCCAGCCACAGCAGCGCCTTGGCCTCCACCTCGGTCCAGCGATCGTCGGGCGACACGACCTCGACCGCGAGGTCGGGCGGGCCCGGCCAGTACTTCCGCGTGCGGCCGACCTCGGCGGCGCGCGGATCGGCGACGAAGCCCACGTCGGGCGCCATGACCCAGTCGGGGTCGCTGCGCAGCAGGAAGCCGACCTCGACGAGGGTGATACCGAGGCTTGCGCCGCGAACGTACTCGCGCAGCGAGGCCGCGATCTCGAGCTGAACGATCCCGTGTTCGGTGCCCGGTGGCTCCATCTCGACCACGATGCCATCGATCAGCTCGTGCTTCTTGCCCTCGATACGAAGACCGAGCAGTTGCTCCGCGGTCATGTGACGCCCCGCCGCAGTCTCGAGCGACATGCGAGAAGCGTACCCCGGACGGCGAGCCCTACCGCTCCGCCGCCGGGCACGCGATGGCGTAGTCGCACATGGAGCAGGCGGCCCGGGAGGGCGTGGGCTCGAAGCCCTGGGCCTGGATGCCCTCGGCGACCGACATGACGGTCTCGGTGATCGCGGCGGGGTCGATCTCCTCGCGGGGGACGCGGACCTTCTCGTCGTCCAGGACGTAGAGGTAGGCCTGCTGCGCGGCCTCCAGGCCCCAGGCCTCGCGGGCGGCGACGGCGTAGAGCGAGAGCTGGACGTCGTCGCGCAGCGCGGCGGCGGTCCGTGGCCGGCCGGTCTTGTAGTCGATGAGCTCGTGGTCGCCGTCGGGCAGGCGGTCGACGCGGTCCACCCGGCCGCGTAGGGTGTGGGGGCCCATGCGAAAGGAGAAGGAGCGCTCGAACCAGACCGGCTCGACGGGCTCGGTCGCCAGGCGTGCGTGGTAGCGGCCCAGCGCCGCCTCGGCCTTCCCCCGTAGCTGGCGCTCCTGCTCGCTGTCGCCGAAGCCGCCACGCCGCCAGCCCCCGGCCAGCAGCCCGAGCAACTCGTCGAGCGTGCCCGGGGTGGGTGGGGACGACATCTGGTGGTAGCGCTCCAGCACCTGGTGGACCACGATCCCGAAGCGCTGGTTGAGCGTGGGCTCCCGGGGGATGCGAAAGACCCGCGCGAACTTGTACTTCAGCGGGCACGTGCGGTAGGTCTCGATATCGGAGGCCGAGAGCGCGAGCCCCTCCCCCCGGCGCGGGAGGAAGGCCTCCAGTGACGGCTCGCTGCGCGCGGCGGCGCCGGCCGCCCGCGCGCGGCCGTCGGCCTCGGCGCCCAGCAGCACCTCGTCGAGCTCGGAGCTGAGCAGCACCTCACGCTGCTGGGCGGTCACCTCGCTGCCCAGCCGTGCGTTGACCGCGGCCAGCGCGTCGCCCAGCGGCTGGTCGGCGGGGCGCTCGAGCAGAGCGCCGACCTTCACCAGCTCGAGGAAGCGCACAACCGCGTGGCCCAGATCCAGGTCGGTGTCCAGGCGCAGCTCGCCCAAAGCCTTGCCCACGCGCCCCACGTCGCCCAGCAACTCGTCGCGAAGCTGCGTGTAGGTGGCGTGCAGCGTCTCGGCGGGCCCGAAGAGCCCTTCCGCGTGGGCCTCCCACCCCAGGCCCAGCGCGCCGCGCGCCTCCTCGGCGAAGGGCGACGGCAGCTGCACGGCCCCCTGCTCGGAGGACGAGACGTAGGCCAGCACGGCCCCCTCCCGCGCCCGCGTCAGCCCGACGTACGCCACCCGGCGCATCCGCGCGACCTGCGTGTCCTCCACGTCGGCAGGCAGGCCCGCGGGCAGCAGCGCGTCGGGGATGGCGTTCGCGGGCGCACCGCTGGCTCCGGGCATGAGCGCCGCGTGCAGCCCGAGGACGAACACGTGGTCGAGCTCGAGGCCGCCGGCGGCCTCCATGCCGACGACGCGCACCCCCTGCGGGGCGTGGTCGGCCTCGGCCTCGTCCTCGCCCACCCCCGCGTCGCTGACCATGGCCAGGTGGCGGGCGAAGTCGCGTGCGCCGGCCTGCGGTGCGCGGCGAACGTGGGCGGCAGCAAGCTCCGCCAAGCGGGCCAGGTTGACCAGGCTTTCCACGACGTCGGCCTGGGCGGCGAAAAGCTGCTGGCGGCGCAGGCCGAGGCGCTCGATCAGGCGGTGCACGAAGAGGTCGGGGCGCGCCGTGTCCAGCGCCGCGGCGGCGGAGCGGTGCAGGGTCAGGAAGGCGTGCACGCGCTCGCGCGCCTCCGGGGGGAGCTGGGGGGACTCCAGGGCGGCGGCCAGCGCGGAGACCATGTCCAGCTTGCGCCGCCGGGCGATCTGCACGCAACGCGCGAGGTCGACGGAGCGCAGCTCGATCGGGGGTCGGGCCAGCGCGCGCACCGCGGCGCCCGCGTCGGTGGGGTCGACCAGGATGCGCAGCCAGGCCAGCACGTCGCGCACCTCGGCGCGCTGGAAGAGGGCGCCGGCCCCGACCAGGCGGTGGGGCACGGCGCGCTCCTCCAGCGCGAGGGCCACGGCCTGGCCCTCCAGGCGCACGTCGCCCACCAGCACCCCGACGCGCGCGGGCGGCGTGCCCCCGCGCAACAGCCCCTCGACCTCGCCGGCCACCGCCTGGGCCTGCGCCCGCTCGCTGGCGCAGCGCCAGAAGCGCACGTCGGGCCCCGCGCTCCCGGAGGGCCGGGGCGCATCCGGGCGCTCTGGGGCACAGGATCCGCCCCGGGCCCCGGCGGGGCGGCCCTGCGTCGTCAGCCCCAGGCGTGGACGGGCCGGCCCCACGATCGCGTCCGCGGCGCGCAGCACCGCCTCGGGGCAGCGGTGGGAGCGCTCGAGGACCACTTCGGCAAGGTCGGGGTGGGCGGCGCGCAGGTCGGTCACGTTGCGCGTGACGGCGCCGCGCACGCGGGTGATGGCGGTATCGTCGCACGCGGTCACCCAGAGGTTCCCCGCGCCGGCGCCGCCCGCGGTCCCGGCGGCCAGCAGCGTCATCAGGCGCATCGCCGCGAAGGGCAGGTCGGCCAGGCCGTCGACGAGCACGTGACGCACGCGCGCGCCCACCCGCGCGCGCACGTGAGGTCGCCACTCCAGCAGCGCGATGGCGCGCAGCACGAGGTCGCCGCCGTCCAGCAGGCCCTGCTGCGCCAGGAGCCGCTCGTGCGCGGTGTACAGGGCGGCCAGCTCACGCTCACGGCCGGCCCGGGCGCGCTCGTCCTCGTCACCGGTGGGAAGGGAGGCCGCCCAGCGCTCCACCCGCGCCGCCGTGATGCCCTCGGCCTTGAGCCGGTCGATGCGCTGCACCACGCCGGCCAGCAGCGCAGCGGGGTCGGCGGCCACGTCGTGGCGGCGCAGGCTGAGATCGTCGACGCGCTCGAGCAGCATCACCAGGCGCTCGGCGCGGCTCACCGGCACCGAGAACGGGTCCAGGCCCGCCTCGAGGGCCTCGTCGCGCAGCAGCCGGCCGCCCAGTTGCGCGGGCGCGCACACCGACAGGCGCTCGTACGGGCGCTCGAGGCGCTCCTCGACGCGCCGGCGCAGGTCGTCGGCCGTGGCGGGGCCGGGCGCCAGCGCGACGATGGCCTCCGGCGCCACCCCGTCATCGGCCAGCGCGATGAAGCGCTCGACCAGCGCCGTGGTCTTCCCGGTGCCCGGGCCGCCCAGCACGAGCAGCGGGCCGGCGGTGTGCGAGACGGCCCGCGCCTGCTCCGCGGTCAGCCCGGGGCTGGGACCGTCGGGGGATGGAGGCACCCGCCTAGGATAGGCGCCGGATGCCCGCCCGACCGCCCGCCGCCGCTCCCGTGCTAGCCGTCGACTGGGCGGCCGCCTGCCGCCGGGCGGCCGACGGGCTGCGCGCCGTGCTGCGCGACGCGCCGACCAGCCGCGAGCGGGTCGTGGAGACCGGGGAGCGGGGGAAGGGCGGCGACCAGACGCTGGTCATCGACCAGCTCGCCGAGGACGCGGTGTTCTCCGAGCTGGGAAGTCTGCACGACGAGGGCGTGCGCTTCACCGCGGTCAGCGAGGAGCGCGGCGTCGTGGACTTCGGCGACCCCGACGTGCTGGTCGTCATCGATCCCATCGACGGCTCCATGAACACCAAGCGCGGCCTGGCGGCCCACGCGCTGTCCATCGCCGTGGCCGACGGGCACACCATGGCCGACGTCGCCTTCGGCTACGTGCTCGACCTGGGCGTCGGGGAGGAGTGGGTCGCCCGCCGCGGCGAGGGCGTGTGGCTCAACGGCGCGCCGCTGCCCGAGCCCCCGCCCGAGCGTCGCCTGCCCGACGGCCGCTTGGAGCTCGTGGCCCTGGAGTCAGCCGACCCGCGCTGGGTGGCCGGCGCCGCCCGGGAGCTCTGCGAGCACACCGGCCGCGTCCGCGCCTTGGGTGCGATCGCCGTCTCGCTGTGCCAGGTCGCGCTGACCCGTGTCGACGGCATGGCCACGCTGTGGCGCTGTCGCTCCGTGGACGCCGCCGCCGCACAGCTCGTCGTGCGTGAGAGCGGCGGCCTGGTGGAGTTCCCCGGGGGCGGCGGACCGCTCGATGCACCGCTGGACCTCGCGCCCCACCACCCGGTCATCGCGGCGCGCAGCGAAGAGGCACTGGAGCGCATGCGCGCTGTCGCGAGCGCCAACGGCGCATGATCCCCTGGGCGCTGGCCGAGCAGCTCGGCGCGGCGGTGGCCGGCGACGGCCCGGCGGGTGAGCCGCCCGGCGACGTGGTCGCGCTGTGCGCCGATGCCGCCCAGCGGGTCGTCGAGGCCACGGGCATGGTCCCGTCGGCGCCGCTGCCCGAGGGCGAGGCCATCGAGCGCCGCGCCTGGATCGCGGCCAACCTGCGCTCGCTGGACGCGATGCTCGCGCCGCTTACCGCGCGCGTGGGCCACGGCCTGGGCCCGCTTGAGGGCCCGGCCCGCGCGGCCGGCGGCATGGTCATGGCGGGGGAGGCCGGCGCGCTGACGGGGCTGCTGGCTCAGCGCGTGCTGGGCCAGTACGAGCTCGTGCTCCTGGACGCGCGCAGCCGACCGCGGCTGCTGCTCGTGCGCCCCAACGTGCTCGACGTGGCCGCGCGGCTGGGCGTCGACCCGGCCAGCCTCCTGCGCTGGGTCTGTATCCACGAGGTCACCCACGCGGTGCAGTTCGGCGCCACCGGCTGGCTGCGAGAGCACCTCGCGGGACTGATGGGGGAGCTGATCGACGGCATGGAGGTCGGCGGTCGCCCGAGCGCGCCGCGGCTGTCCGACGTCGCCGCGCTGATGGCCCGCCTGCGCGAGGGCGGACTGGTGCTCGCCTTCGCGGGGCCGCAGCGCCGCGAGTTGCTCGACCGCATCCAGGCCACGATGGCGCTGATCGAGGGCCACGCGGAGCATGTGATGGACCTGGTCGGCGAGCAGGCGCTGCCCGACCTCCCGAAGCTGCGTGCGGCGCTCGATCGCCGCCGCGCCCGCCAGCGCCCGCCACTGGTCGCGCTGCTCGAGCGCCTGCTGGGCCTCGACCTCAAGCTGCGCCAGTACGAGCAGGGCCGGGTCTTCTGCGACACCGTCGCGCGCGCCGGCGGCCAGGCCGCCCTGCGCCACGCCTTCGCGGGCCCCGACCTCGTGCCCACGGCCGCAGAGCTGGCCGACCCGGCCGCCTGGCTGCGGCGCACCGGTGCGCCACGGTTGGCGCTGCGCACCGCCTAGCGCCATCTGGCCGCCCGAACGGCTATCTGCATCCACAAGGGTGCAGGCCAGCGCAACCCCGGCCCAGTGGGGTTTACAAACGTGTGTTCGCGGTACACTTCCCGCAGAACATCATTAGAGCTAACGACCTTAGATCAAGGGTAGAAGGAGTCAGGATGGCCGAGAACACCGACACCAAGACCGCCACCACCCGCAGCACCACGACCCCCGCGGCGCGTTCCGCGCAGCGCGAGGCCGCTGCCACGAAGCGCAGCACCACGGCCAAGAAGGGCGCGCAGACCCGTGCCGCCCGTGAGGGCAGCCAGGCGCGCAGCCGTGCCGCGACCAAGACCAAGCGCACGACCCAGCGCAAGACCACCTCGGCCAGCCAGAGCACCCGCTCGACGGCGCGTACCGCCAAGGCCGAGGCCCGCGGGCCGCTGCACCAGGTCGCCGAGGTCGCAGAGAAGGGCGTCCTGATCCCTGTTGGCGCCGCGCTGGTCGCTCGTGAGAGCGTCGTCTCCACGGTCGACGGTCTGCGCACGACCTACACGTCGCGCGCCAAGGTCCGCACCGAGCTGCGCCGCTTCGAGCGTCGCGGCACCACCGCTCGCAACCGCGTCGAGCGCGAGGTCAAGAAGACCCGCACCCGCCTGGAGCGCGATCTGCGCCAGCGCCGCAACCGCGTCCAGCGCGAGATCAAGCGCAACCGCACCCGCGTGGAGCGCGAGGTCCGCTCGCTGCGCCGCGACGTCGAGCGCGAGGTGCGCTCGTTCCGCCGCGACGTCGAGCGCGAGGGCACCACGGTGGCCAAGACCGCCGAGCTGGCCGGCCGCCGCGTCGAGAACGCCGTGCAGAGCGGGCTGACCGCCGGCACGCAGGTCGCCACGAAGGCGTCCCAGCGCGTGTAGCGTCGCTGGAGGTCCGAACTTGAGAGGACCGAAGGCGAAAGCCGGTCTCCCGGAGGTCCGAACTTGAGAGGACTGGAGGCGAGAGCCAATAGGGGCGCCCCGCAAGGGCGCCCCTCCGGCCTTTCCTAGGATGGTCCGTATGCCCACCAGAGACGACGTGATGAAGGCCCTGGAGGCCGTCATCGACCCCGAGCTCCGTCAGAGCATCGTCGAGCTCGGCATGGTCCGCTCGATCGAGATCCACGCCAACGGCGTGGCGGACATCATGGTGTCGCTGACCACCGCGGGCTGCCCGGTCCGCAACCACTTCCAGACCTCCGTGGCCGGCGAGGCCCGCAAGGTCGAGGGCATCACCCACGTCAACGTCTCCTTCGACGTCCTCTCCGACCAGGAGAAGGGTTCACTGCAGCAGAAGCTGGGGCGCTCCGGCGGGCTGCCCACCGGCGCGCTGGCCCGGGTGGACAACGTCATCTGCGTCGGCTCGGGGAAGGGCGGCGTGGGCAAGTCCACCCTGACCGCCAACCTCGCCGCGGCCCTGTCCGCCGAGGGCAAGCGCGTCGGCGTGCTCGACGCCGACGTCTGGGGCTACTCCATCCCCCGCATGTTCGGCCTGGGCAGCGATCGCCCGCCGGTCTCCCCCCAGAAGAAGATCCTCCCCCTGGAGGCCGGAGGCGTGAAGGTCATGTCGATCGGCTTCTTCGTGGCGGAGGACTCGGCCGTGGTCTGGCGCGGACCCATGCTGCACAAGGCGCTGACCCAGTTCCTCCAGGACGTCGACTGGGGCGCACTGGACTACCTGCTCATCGACCTGCCCCCGGGCACCGGCGACGTGTCGATGACCCTGGCCCAGCTCCTGCCCCAGGCGAGGTTCCTGATCGTCACCACGCCGCAGCCCGCCGCGCAGAAGGTCGCGCGCCGCGCGGCCGAGATGGCCCACAAGGTCTCGCTGGAGGTCGCCGCGGTGGTCGAGAACATGAGTGGCTTCACCGCCCCCGACGGTGAGCGCTACCCCATCTTCGGCGAGGGCGGTGGCCAAGCGCTGGCCGACGAGCTCGACGTGCCGCTGCTGGCCCGGGTCCCCCTGACCATGCCGCTGCGCGAGCAGGCCGACGCCGGCACCCCGCTGGTGGCCGTCGACCCCGACGACCCCGCCGCCCAGGCCGTGCGCCAGGCCGCCCGCGGCCTCATCGCCCTCATGCCCATGGACCTCCCGGTCCTGCACGTCGAGCCGCCGGCCGCCGAGGCGGCCACGGGCATGAGCCTGCCGATGGCCGGCTGAGGCGCCGGCTCAGCTCACCTCGCGCAGGCCACCCGACTTCACGTCGTAGACGAAGCCGCGCGCGTTCTTGTGCGCGATGAACGGGCTGGTCTTGAGGCGGGCCAGCGACTGGCGCACGTCCTCGTCGAGGTCGCTGAAGCTCTCGGCGGCCCAGGGCGGCTTGACGCCGGTGTCCTGGGCGAGCTGGCTGCGAAACGCGTCGTCGGAGAACGTGAGCATGCCGCAGTCGGTGTGGTGGATGAGCACGATCTCCTCGGTGCCCAGCAGCCGCTGGGAGATCGCCAGCGAGCGGATCGTGTCCTCGGTGACCACGCCGCCGGCGTTGCGGATGATGTGAGCATCGCCCTCGCTGAGGCCGAGCAGACCGTAGGGGTTCAGGCGAGCGTCCATGCAGGCCACGACGGCGACCTTGCGACCGGGCGGCATGGGCAGATCGCCATTGGCGAAGCCCTGCTCGTAGCCCTGTGCGTTGGCCAGCAGCTCGTCGGTGGTGCTCATCGGGGGGCTCCCTCCTGCGTCGCGACAATCAGAAAACTAGGTCAAGAATACATGGTTTATGTTCTACGCCGAGTTGCGGAAGTACTCGGCGTTGACCTCCGAGTAGCGCTCCCACTCCTGGGGAAGCTGATCCTCGGCGAAGCAGGCGTCGACCGGGCAGGCCTCGACGCACGCGTCGCAATCGATGCACTCGTCCGGGTCGATGTAGAGCATCTCGACCTTGTCGTAGTCGGGCTCGTCGGGCGTGGGGTGGATGCAGTCGACGGGACAGACCTCAACGCACGAGTTGTCCTTCGTGCCGATGCAGGGCTCCGCGATGACGTAGGCCATGTCGGTGTTCCTCGGTTCGTCAGTCGGTGTAGAACGGGCGCCGGGCAGCCATGTGACGGCCGGCGACACCCTCTAGGCGGGCTACCAGCGTCCTCTGCGGGCGCGGTCGGCGCATGGTAGACGGGCGGCGGCGTCGGGCGTCGGACAGTGGCCCGCGGGCCTTATCGCCGCTTGAGGTAGCGCTGCTCAAATGATGAAACGCCGCGACGGCGCCTCCCCGCCAACCCAGCCGTCGCAGGCATCGCTGCCGCCGGCGCCCACAGTCCCCCTGCCACGGGCGTCGGCGGCGGCCCCCCTTCCGCCGGTGGCCTATCCTGGCGCGTGGCCGCGAGGACCATGGACCGGACTCCCAGCGCATGCCCCTGACGCTGCTGCTGGGCGGGGCGCGCAGCGGCAAGTCGACGCTGGCCGTGCGCCGGGCGTCGTGCAGCGGCGCCCCGGTGGTGTTCCTGGCCACCGGGGAGGCGGGCGACGACGAGATGGCCGCGCGGATCGCGCGCCACCGCGCGGAGCGCCCGGCGCGATGGACGACGGTGGAGGAGCCCGTCGACCTCGCCGGCGCGCTGGCGGCCTGTCCGGCGGAGGCCTGCGTGGTCGTGGACTGCCTCTCGCTGTGGGCTTCCAACGCGATGGGCCGTGGCTTCGACGACGGCGAGATCGAGCGCCTGGCGGAGGAGACCGCCGGGCTGGCCGCGGGCCGTGGCGCTCTGACGATCGCCGTGAGCAACGAGGTGGGCATGGGCGTCGTGCCCGACCACCCGCTGGGGCGGCGCTACCGCGACGTGCTCGGCCGCGTCAACGCGCTGTGGGCCGCCGCTGCGACCGAGGCGCTCCTCGTGGTCGCCGGGCGGGGGCTGCGCCTGGAGGAGGACGGGGGGTGAGGGGTGGGCGCGGCGGCCCCTGGCTCACCGGCGCCCGGACTGTGGCGTGTGCCGGGAGCGCCCGCCGGGACGTCGCGACGGGCCTTGCGGTCGGTGCGCTCGCCGACCGCCTCGTGCGAGACCCGGCTCGTGGCCATCCCGTCGCCCTCTTCGGGGCCGTCGCGGCGGCGCTGGAGCGAATCACCCACCATCCCTCGCGTCTGGCGGGTGTCGGCCACGTGACCCTGCTCGTCGGCGGTGGCGCTGTAACTGTGCGTCACATCGAGCGCGTGGCCCCTCGTCTGCTGGTGACGGCGGCGGTCACCTGGGCCGCGCTGGGTGGCCGGTCGCTGGAGCGCGAGGCCGCGGCGCTCGCGCGGCTCCTCGAGGCCGGCGACCTCGATGGCGCCCGGGGGCGGCTCCCCGCGCTGGTCGGTCGCGACCCCACGGGGCTCCCCGCCGACGAGCTGTGCCGCGCCGCGGTCGAGTCGGTGGCCGAGAACACCGCCGATGCGGTCGTCGCCCCGCTGCTGTGGGGCGCGGTCGCCGGGCCGGCCGGCGTCGTCGTCCATCGCGCGGCCAACACCCTGGACGCGATGGTGGGCCACCACAGCCCACGGTACGAGCGCTTCGGCTGGGCGGCCGCACGGCTTGACGACGCGCTGGGCTGGCCGCCGGCGCGGCTGGGCGCCGTGCTCGCCGCGGCGCTCGCGCCGCTGGTCGGCGGCGACGCGCTCACCGCCTGGCGCACGCTGCGTCGCGACGGCGCCGCGCACCCCAGTCCCAACGCGGGTCGCCTCGAGGCCGCGTTCGCCGGGGCGCTGGGCGTGCGCCTGGGCGGCACGAACCGCTACCCCTCCCACGTCGAGCACCGCCCGTTCCTGGGCGGAGGCCGCGTGCCCACGCCGGATGACGTCCGGCGCGCCGCTCGCCTGTCCCGGGCGGTGGGCGCGGCGAGCGCCGCGCTCGCGCTCGCCGGGTCCGTGCGGCCACACCGCAGGGCCGCCGCGCTCTCCCGCGCTGGCGCGCAGCCGCTCGGTCATCCGCCGCTTGGCGCTTTATCCGCACTATGTGCGGATAAGGCGCCAAGCGCCACTCGAGGCCGCCCATGAGCGACCCGCTGCGCGTCCACGGCGACCGCCACGCCGGCGCGGGGCTGCTCGACTTCGCGGTCAACATCTGGCCCGGCCCGCGGCCGGGCTGGCTGCGCGAGGTGCTGGTGGCCGCCCTGGACGAGGAGCGCTACCCCGACGAGCGCCCCGCCGTGGCGGCCATCGCCGCGCGCCACGGACGCCCGCCCGAGGAGGTGCTGCTGCTCAACGGGGCCTGCGAGGGCTTCTGGCTGCTGGCCCACGCGCTGCGCCCGCGCGCGGCGGCATGCGTCCATCCCTCCTTCACCGAGCCCGAGGCCGCGCTGCGCGCGGTCGGCGCGGAGATCCACAGGGTGCAGCGCCGCCCCGAGGCCTGGGCGCTGGCCCCCGCCGACGTGCCGGCCACGGCTGAGCTGGTGGTCTTGGGCAACCCGAACAACCCGACGGGAGCGCTCGACTCCGCCGAGGATGTGGCAGCGCTCACTCACGAGGCCCGCGTGACCGTGGTCGACGAGTCGTTCATGGAGTTCGTGCCGGGCGAGCCCGGGAGCGTGGCGGCGCGCAGCGACCTCCCCGGCATGGTCGTCGTGCGCAGCCTCACCAAGGCCTGGACGCTGCCCGGCGTGCGCGCGGGCTACCTGCTCGCCTCCGCCGACCTGGTCGAGCGCCTGGCCGCCGCCCGCCAGCCCTGGAGCGTCAACGCGCTGGCCTGTGCGGCGCTGGAGCACTGCGCGACCGACCACGGGACCCCGGCCCGGGTGGCCGCCGAGGTCGCGGCCTGCCAGACCGACCTGCTCGGCCGCATCGCCGTGCTGACCGGCGTCCGGACCTGGACGTCGGCGGCCAACTTCGTCCTGATCGAGGTCCCGGGGCGCGGTGAGGCCGTGGTGGCCGGTCTGCGCGACCGCGGTATCGCCGTGCGCCCGTGCCACACCTTCCCCGGCCTGACGGCCGATCACCTGCGCATCGCGGTCCGCCGCCCGCCCGAGCACGCCCGCCTCGCCGCGGCCCTCGCCGAGCTGCTCGCTCGGTAGCTCCGCCGCCCCCGCGGCGGGCCGGCGACCTCGGCGACCCCGTGCGCGACTACGCTGCCCGCGTGCTGCTGCTCACCGGCGCCACCGGGACGGTCGGGGCCGCGCTCCTGCATCGGCTCACCGCTGCGGGACGCGACGTGCGCTGCCTGGTGCGCGATCCGCGCGGGCTGGGCGCCGAGCGCGTGCGCGTGCACATCGCGCTGGGCGACCTCGCCGACCCGCCCTCCTTTCGCAACGCCCTGCGCGGCGTGGACACCGTCGTCCACCTGGCGGCCTCGATCCGCGACCAGCCCTCGGGCTCCATCGAGGAGCTCAACGGCATCGCCACCTGGCGGATGGTGCGCGCCGCCCAGCGCGCGGGGGTCGGGCACTTCGTCTTCGCCTCGGCCATCGGCGCGACGACGTCCAATCGCGCCCGCTTCATGCGCGCCAAGGCGCTGGCGGAGGAGGCGGTGACGGCCTCCGCCGTGCCCCACACCATCCTCGCCCCCTCGGTGGTCTACACGCCCGGCGACCCCTACCTGACACTCCTCCAGCGCCTGGCCCTCGCACCCGCGGTGCCGGTGCCCGGCCGCGGCCGCGCCACCGTGCAGCCCATCTGGGCCCGGGACGTCGCCGACTGCATCATGGCCGTCCTGGACGGCCGCGGCGATGGCCGCGCCCGCTACGAGCTGGCCGGTCCCGACACCCTCACCCACCAGGCTTTCGTCGAGCTCGTCCTCCGCGCGGCCGGCCGGCCGCGTCCCCTCGTCCAGGTGCCCGAGGCGATCGCCGGCCGTTCCCTGCGCGCCATCGAGTGGATCCTCAAGGGCCGCACACCAGCCACCTGGGACGAGGCCGAGCTCCTCGAGGTCCCCATGATCGCCGCTGGCGGCACCGCTGACGCGCACGCGCTCGGCGTCACCCCGCACCGCATGGCCGCCGTCCTGGGGTCCAGCAGCGCCGCGGTCTCGGCCACCGTGCGGGTGAGCACACCGTCCGCCACGAGGAACTGCTCGCCGGCCTCGGGCGCCATCGCTATACGCGGCGCGGCCCCATGGTCGCCATCTGCAAGGCTTACGGGACCATCAGTACCGGCCCACAGGAGCGAGGATTGAGCACGGACACCGCGGAAGTCCAGTCAGGCCTCGAGGGCGTCGTCGCCTTCGCCAGCGAGATCGCCGAGCCCGACAGGGACGGCGGCGCGCTGCGCTACCGCGGCGTGGACATCGAGGAGCTGGTGGACCACGTGCCCTTCGAGAAGGTCTGGGGCCTGCTCGTCGACGGCACCTACCGGCCCGGCCTGCCACCCGCCGGGCCCCACGCGCTCTCCCTGCGCAGTGGCGACCCGCGCGTGGACGTGCAGTCCGCGCTGGCCATGCTGGCACCGGAATGGGGCTTCGGCCAGCTCATCGACATCTCCGACGAGCAGGCTCGCGACGACCTCGCCCGCGCCTCGGTCATGGCGCTGTCCTTCGTGGCCCAGTCGGCGCGCGGCTCGGGGCACCCGCCGGTGCCCCAGACGGAGGTCGACAAGGCCACCTCCATCCCCGAGCGCTTCCTCACCCGCTGGCGCGGCGAGGCGGACCCGGACCACGTCAGGGCGATCAACGCGTACTGGATCTCGGCCGCCGAGCACGGGATGAACGCCTCGACGTTCGCCGCCCGCGTGGTCGCCTCCACCGGTGCCGACTGCGCCGCCGCGCTGAGTGCCGCGGTCGGGGCGCTGAGCGGTCCGCTGCACGGCGGGGCGCCCTCGCGCGTGCTCAAGATGCTCGAGGAGGTCGAGGCCTCCGGCGACGCGCCGGCGTGGGTGCGCAACGCGTTGGACTCAGGCAAGCGGATCATGGGCTTCGGCCACCGCGTGTACCGCGCGGAGGATCCGCGCGCCCGCGTTCTGCGACGCACCGCCCGGGAGCTGGGTTCGCGGCGCGCCGAGATCGCCGAGGCGCTGGAGGAGGCCGCCCTGGCCGAGCTGCGCGCCCGGTGGCCCGACCGCGTGCTGGCCACCAACGTCGAGTTCTGGTCGGCCGTGGTGCTCGACCACGCCGACATCCCGCCCCCGCTGTTCACGCCGATGTTCACCTGCGCGCGCGTCGCCGGGTGGTCGGCCCACATCCTCGAGCAGAAGCGTGAGGGGCGCCTGATCCGCCCTTCCGCCAAGTACGTCGGCCCGGGCCCGCGGGCGGCCGACAGCGTGGAGGGGTAACCGCTGCCGTGGACATCTACGCGATCGTCGTCTGCATCGTCGCGCTGGCCGCCGTCGCCTCGATCGCGGTCGTCGCCGGCCGTGGCCACGGCGACCGTGACGCCGAGGACGCCGCCCGCGATCACTTCACGCGCACGGGGCGCTGGCCGGGCGAGGAGTAGGGCTCGCGAACGCACGAGGGCCCGGCGTGTGCCGGGCCCTCGGGAGAACGTGTTTCGCGCTCCGGCCGCCGCAAGCGGGCGGCCTTCGCGCGATGTCACACCTACATCATGCCGCCCATGTCGGGCATGCCGCCGCCGCCGTTGCCGCCGCCGTCCTTGTCGGGCATCTCGGCCACGATGGCCTCGGTGGTGAGGATGTTCTTGGCGATCGAGGCCGCGTTCTGCAGCGCCGAGCGCGTCACCATCGCCGGGTCGATGACCCCGGCGTCGACGAGATCGACGATCTCGCCGGTCGCGGCGTCCAGGCCGAAGCCCTTCTTGGCCTTGCGCACGTCGTTGACCACCACGGAGCCCTCCAGGCCCGAGTTGTGGGCGATCTGGCGCAGCGGCTCCTCCAGCGCACGGAGCACGATCTTCGCGCCCGTCTTCTCGTCGCCGTCGAAGGAGTCGAGCTTGACGGCGTCGGTGGCGCGCATCAGCGCGACGCCGCCGCCGGGGACGATGCCCTCCTCGAGCGCCGCACGGGTCGCCTGGAGGGCGTCCTCGACGCGGTGCTTCTTCTCCTTCATCTCCGTCTCGGTGGCCGCGCCGACCTTCACGACGGCCACGCCGCCCGACAGCTTGGCCAGGCGCTCCTGGAGCTTCTCGCGATCGAAGTCAGAGTCGGTGTTCTCGACCTCGTTCTTGATCTGGGTGATGCGACCCTTGATGGCGTCGGTGTCGCCCGAGCCGTCGATGACCGTGGTCTCGTCCTTGCCCACGACCACGCGCCGGGCGCGGCCGAGCTGCGAGAGCTGGGTGTTCTCCAGCTTGAGGCCCAGGTCCTCGGTGATGACCTCGGCGCCCGTGAGGATCGCGATGTCCTCCAGCATGCGCTTGCGGCGATCGCCGAAGCCCGGCGCCTTGACGGCCACGCCGGTGAAGGTGCCGCGCAGCTTGTTGACCACCAGGGTCGCCAGGGACTCGCCCTCGACGTCCTCGGCGATGATCAGCAGCGGCTTGCCCGACTGGATGACCGCCTCGAGGACGGGCAGCACGTCGCGCACAGAGCCGATCTTGGAGTTCGCGATGAGGATGTAGGGATCCTCGAGCACGGCCTCCATGCGGTCCTGGTCGGTGACCATGTAGGGCGAGATGTAGCCCTTGTCGAACTGCATGCCCTCGGTGAACTCGAGGTCCATGCCGAAGGTCTGGCCCTCCTCGACGTTGACCACGCCGTCCTTGCCGACCTTCTCGATGGCGTCGGCGATCACGTCGCCGATGTCGTCGTCGCCGGCCGAGATGGTGGCGACACGGGCGATCTGATCCTTGCCCGCGACGTCCTTGCTCTGCTTGGCGATGCTCTCGACGACCGCGTCGACGGCCACCTCGATGCCACGCTTGAGCGCGAGCGGGTTCGCGCCCGCCGTGACGTTCTTCAGGCCGTCGCGCACGATCTGCTGCGCGAGCACCGTGGCGGTGGTGGTGCCGTCG
Organism: Candidatus Siliceabacter maunaloa; assembly: GCA_024330185.1. Taxonomy (GTDB): domain Bacteria; phylum Actinomycetota; class Thermoleophilia; order Solirubrobacterales; family Solirubrobacteraceae; genus Siliceabacter; species Siliceabacter maunaloa. The sequence goes on along the minus strand of JANDLV010000004.1, from coordinate 48,787 downwards.
CCCGCGACGTCGTTGGTCGCCGTGGCGACCTCGCGCACGAGCTGGGCGCCCTGGTTGGCGAAGACGTCCTCCACATCGATCTCACGAGCGATGGTGACGCCGTCGTTGGTGATGGTCGGTGCGCCGAACTTCTTGTCGAGCACCACGTAGCGGCCCCTGGGGCCGAGTGTGACCTTGACCGCGTTGGCGACCGCGTCGACACCCTGCTGGAGGGCATTGCGGGCGTCGACGTCGTACTTCAGTTCCTTATGAGGCATAAATTCCTGTTCTCTCCGGGTCTCTTAGGACTGGACCTTGGCGAGGATGTCGGACTCGCGCATGACCAGCAGATCCTCGCCGTCGACCTTGATCTCGGTCCCGCCGTACTTCGAGTAGAGGACCTCGTCGCCCTCGGCGACGTCGAGCGGGATGCGCTTCTCCCCGTCGTCGTCGTAGCGACCCTCGCCCACGGCGAGGACCTTGCCCTTCTGCGGCTTCTCCTTGGCCGTATCGGGGAGCAGGATGCCACTCGCAGTGGTCTCCTCCTCCTCGATCGCCCGCACGATCAGCCGATCTCCCAGGGGCTTGAGCTTCATATGTGTGACCTCCGGTCGTCTGGCATTGGCACTCTCATCGGGAGAGTGCCAGAACGGAGCGTAGCGCGCTACCTCGGCACGAGGTAAAGACCGGCGGGCCGCTAGTGGCCGCCCCTAGTTCTGGGCGCCGCCGAAGCCACGCATGCGCTCGGTCATCGACCCTGCGCGGTCGATGATCTGGCTGAAGCGCACGACGGTGACGGTGGCCTCGAGGTCCACGGAGCGGCCGTAGATCTGCTCGAGGAAGTGCACCATCTCCTCGACGCGGCGGAACTCGGGGTTGTCGTGCTCGATGTCGCGCGGGGAGAGCTCTCTCACCCGCTTGACCTCGACCTGGTCGATCACGGCGTCGAAGATCTTCTCCCTGGGGGAGTGCTGGTAGCCGACCGTCACGAGCACAGCCTGGTTCTTGGCGTACTTGTGGGACTTGTCGCCCAGCCGGATCGTGGCCGTCTTGCGGCCGCGCTTGAGCTGGTCGGCGAAGATCGTCGAGTAGAAGTTGAGAACCTGCACGGAGGGGGAGACTAGACGACCGCCGTGCGGTCCAGCGCCCGCCGTGCCATCTCGCGCTCGCCGCGGTAGGTGAGCGTGGCGGCGGCCCCGGCCAGGTCCACCCAGCGGGCCTCCTCGACCTCGTGGTCGTGATCGGCGGTGCTGCCGGCGATGTAGCGGAACAGGAAGAAGGCCACGACCTTGGCCACGCGGCGCCCGTCGCGCTGGTACCAGTAGCGCACCTCCCCGAGCTTCTCGACCAGCTCGGCCTCCACGCCCGCCTCCTCGCGCAGCTCGCGGGCCGCCGCATCGGGCGTGCTCTCCCCCTCGTCCGGGTGGCCCTTGGGCAGTGCGAGGACCTTCGACCCGTCGGCCCCGCGGCGCGTCGGCACGATGACCACGGTGCGTCCTGCGCCGTCGACCACCACGCCGCCCGCCGAGAACTCCACCATCGCCACCATCAGTACACGTAGCGCCCCAGGGCGTCGCTGTCGTGCACCACCAGGCGCCCGCGGCCCTGGGTCAGCACCCCGGCGCGCTCCAGCACGGCCAGGAACCGGCTGGCCGACTCGCGGCTGGAGCCCGCGAGCTGCGCGATGTCGGCCTGGGTGATGCGGACCAGCACCTCGCCGGCCGCCGCATCGGTACCGCTGCCTGCCGCGGCGCTCTCCTTGCGTGCCTGCTCCACCAGCGTGCCCAGCACCGTGGCGACCCGGCTCTGCACGGTCTGGAAGGACTGGCGCGCGATGCGCTCGTTGGCGGCACGTAGGCGGCGCCCCATGCTCGTCACCAGCTTCACGGCGATGTCGGGATGGCGGACCAGGAGGCGGCGCATGTCGGCCATCGCCACGGCCAGCGCATCGAGCGCGTCGAGGGTCTGCACGGTTGCCGAGCGGCGCTCGTCGTCGAACATGGCCAGCTCGCCGAAGATGTCGCCCGGTCCGAAGTGGGCCAGCGCGATGGAGCGCCCGTCGGGATGCTCACGCAGGGCGCGGGCGTGGCCGTGGCGCACCATGTAGCACGTGCTACTCGTGTCGCCCTCGCGGAAGATGACCTGTCCGGCCTCGAAGTGGCGGGCGACGGCGACCTCGGCCACGTAGGCCAGCTCGGCCCGCCCCAGCGTCTCGAACACCGGCACCCCGGCCAGCAGCTCGAGCGTCGTCTCCTCCGACTCGTGCGAGACCTTCACGGCATGGATGATATCCGCGCCCTGAGGCGCGAGGCCGCACTCGCCCGGGCGATTGCGCTCGTGCCGCGAGACCGCCGCGCGGTCGGCTCAGGCCGCTGCGTCGAGGGCGCGCTCGCGGACGCGGCGGCGAAAGAGGCCGACGGTCAGGACGGCCAGTCCGAGCACGACCGCGAGCGGGACGGCTGCGGCCAGCGCGACGATGGCCACGCCGGCGGCCACGCGCAGCACATCGAGGGCGTCGTCCAGCGCGTCGCCGGGGGTCCACGCGCCGCCCTCGTCGTCCTGCGTGGCCGGCGGGCCACCGGTGCCCCGCACCTCGACGTCGATGGTCGCCAGGCTCGTGCGCTCCCGGAGGCCCGCCCGCTCGCCGCCCAGGGTCCGCACCCGGGCGCGGGCCTCTTCGAGGCGCTCGCGCAGGTCGGTGACCTCCTCGGCGCTGCTGGCCTCCTCGAGGGCGTTGCGCAGCCCGTCGCGGGTGGCGCGGGCGTCCTCGAGGCGCTCCTGCGTCGAGTCCAGCGACTCGGTGAGGTCGGTGGTCTGCTGGGTGCGCTCGCGGACGTCGGCCAGGCGCGAGAGCGCGGCCAGGGCGTCGTCGGCGCGGTCGGTGGGGACCCGCAGCGTCAGATCCGCGGTGGCGCGGCCTTCCCCGACGTCGACGGTCGAGGTCTCCACGAAGCCCTCGACGCGGTCGGCCACGGCGATGGCTTCGTTGGCGATGGACTGCACCGTGGCGTCGGGACCGGTCAGCGTGAGGCCGGTGATGCGCTCCACGGCGCGGCCGGGGGCGTCGGGCGCCGGGAGGGCGTCGTCGGAGGACGACTGGACATCCGCCTGGTTCTCGGCCCGGCTCGGCTCCTCCCCTCCGCCGCCCGCCTGCCCGCCGCCCTCCTCCATGGCGCTCGGCGCCTCGCTCACGGTCAGCTCGTCGTCCTCGCCCAGCACGGTCGGCAGGACGACGACCGCGGCAAGCGAGGCCGCGACCGCGACCGCGACCGCGGGACGCCATGCCCGCCACCGTCGCGCCGGGAGCTGTGGGGCCGGCTCATCCGCCGCGAAGCCGCTCGCGACGCGCTCCTCCAGCGCAGCGGCGAAGGCGGGGTCCATGGCGGGCCGCTGCGCGCGCACGTGCGCCACCAGCGCCGCGAGGTCCGCGTGGTCGGGCTCCACGGCGTCGCCGCGCAACGCGGCGTCCAGCGCCGCCTCGACGGCGGGGTCGGGCTCATGCTGGCGCATGGCAGGCCTCCCTCAGCTTGGTGACGGCACGATGCACCCGCGTGCCCGCGTTGCTCTCGCTCAGCTTCAGTGCGCGGGCCAGTTCGGCGTTGGTCAACCCGCCGTGGAACTTCAGCGCGATGAGCTCGCGCTCACGCGGCTCGAGCCCGGCGAGCGCGGCGCGCACGGCAGCGCGGCGCACCACGTCGTCGGCGTCGTCCTCGAGGCCGGGAGCATCGTCTGGCAGGTCGGTGGTCAGCGCCGCGGTCCGCGAGCGGCGGCGCAGCTCGTCCAGCGCGGCGTTGCGCGCGATGGAGAACAGCCACGCGCGGGGGGTTCCCTTGCGCGGGTCGTAGCGCTCCCGTCGGCGGTGGGCGCGTTCGAAGGCCTGGGCGGTGACGTCCTCGGCGGCCCCGTCGTCGCGCAGCAGCGTGCGGGCGTAGGCGTACACGTCGCCGGCCGCGTCGCGGAACAGGGCCTCGAGCTCGAGCGTGCTGCTCACATCCCTACTACGTCACTCCCGGCAATGCGTCACGCGGGGGCGAACAGCCGCGGGTCGTTGGTGATCACGCCGGTGACGCCGAGGCGCTCGAGCCAGGCGATGCGCTGCGCGTCGTCCACCGTCCAGGCGTACAGCTCGCCACCGGCAGCGCGCACGGCGTCGGCGAGCCGCGGGGTGACCAGGTGGTGGTTGGCCATGATCGCTTCGACCTCGCCGCCGGCGATCGCGCGGCGCGCCATGGCGGGAAGCGTCCGGCGCAACACCTGCAGGCCCACGTAGGCGGGGAAGGCGGTCTTGATGCTCTTGAAGGGGTCGCGACGCACCCGGGGCACCGACCAGCCCAGGCGCACCTCGGGGTGGCGGGCGCGCAGGAGGCGCAGCGACGAGCGCTCCATGGTCGACAGCAGCGCGCGGGTGGCCAGCCCGTGGCGCTGGAGGGCCGCGACGACGCGCTCCTCGTAGCCGGGCAGCTTGAGGTCGACGTCGAGGTCGATCCCGCCGTAGGCCTCGCCGCGGAAATGCTCGAGAACCTCGTCGAGGGTGTGGGGGGTGCGGCTGCGCGCGTCGCGGTAGTCGTGGGCCAGCAGCAGCTCGCCGGTGCCGTCCTGGTGCTCGGGTAGCACGTCGAACTCGATCATGTCCACACCGGCCACCAGCGCCGCCTCGAAGGAGGCGAAGGTGTTGCCGGGGGCGATGAGGTCGGCCCCCTTGTGGCCGATGCGCCTCATGGGCGGGGCCCTCGCATCCGCACCGCCGGCCTCACCGCTGACACCCCGCGCACCAGTAGGTCGGGCGGTTCTCGTCCCACTGGCCGCGCTGGCGCACGCGGGTACCGCAGCGCGGGCACGGCCGCCCGGCCTTCCCGTAGATCTGCTTGTGGCGCGTCTGGTTGCCGTCACGGGCCGATTGCGCCATACGCGGCCGCGCGGCGCGCACCAGCGCGAGCGCCTCTTCGTCGGTGACCTCGCCGGTGGCCCGCCACGGGTCGATGGCCGTCTCGAAGCACGCCTCGCACTTCCACAGGTTCCCGATCCCCGCGAGCGTGCGCTGGTCCAGCAGCGCGTCGCCGATGGGCCGCGTCGGGTCGTCCTCGCGCAGGCGGCGCAGGAAGCCCGCCTCGTCGAGCTCGGGTGCCAGGATGTCGGGCCCCAGGGCCGCGATGCGCCGATCGCCCCGCGCGCGCCCCGGCGTGAGCAGCTCGAGCACCGGGCCGTCGAACTGCACGACCTCGTGCTCGCGGGCGCGCAGGACGAGCCACGCGCGCCGGGGCGAGCGCCCCCAGCGTGCGTCGGCTGGGTAGGTGCCCCAGTGGCCGGTCATGCGCAGGTGGGAGTGGAGCACCCAGCCACCATCGAAGCGGATGAACAGGTGCTTGCCGTGAGCGTCGACACCGGTCACCGCCTGCCCCTCCAGCCGCTGCGCCCAGCGGCCGCGCGCGAAGCGACGGTGCGGGGTCTCGAGGTGGGGCACCTCCCCCACGACGAGCGGCCGGATCCGGTTGGCCGCGTAGTGGATCGTGTCTCCCTCGGGCACGGGGCAAGGGTAGGCCGCGCCGGGCGCCGTCGGGGCTGGATCCGGGGTCCGGATGGAGCCTGGAAGCGACCCGGGCCGTGTCAGACTCGATGCATGCGCGAGCTGGCGGCCATCGTCGGGAGCGAGCACGTGGAGGAGGCGGTGCGCGTGGGCGACACCGCGCAGGTGGGCGACGCGCGGGCGCTCGTGCGCCCCGGCGACGCCGCTGAGGTCGCTGCGGTCGTGGCCTGGTGCTACGACCACGACGTGGCCATGGTGCCCCTGGGCGGGGGCAGCGGCTACGCGGGAGGTGCCGCCCCGCTGGATCCTGATGTCGTCGTCGTGTCGCTCGAGCGCCTCACGGCGGTCCGCTCGTTCGATCCCGGCCTGTGGCGGATGGAGGCGCAGGCCGGGGTGACGACCGAGACCGTCGCGCGGCGCGCGCGGGAGAGCGGGCTGCTGTTCCCGCCCGACCCCGGCGCCGCCGAGCAGTCCCAGCTCGGTGGCACCATCGCCACCAACGCGGGCGGCCCCCACGCCTTCAAGTACGGCGTTACCGGCGACTGGGTGACCGGGTTGGAGGCGGTGCTCGCCCCCGGCGAGCTGGTGCGCGTCGGCGGGCCGGTGCGCAAGGACGTCGCCGGCTACGACCTTCGGGGGCTGCTGGTCGGAAGCGAGGGAACGCTGGGCATCATCACCGCGGCCTGGCTGCGCCTCGTGCCCGCGCCGGAGACGCAGCTTGTGGTGGCCGCTGCGTTCGCCGGGACGGTCGCCGGCTGCGACGCGGTCGAGCGTGTGCTGGCCGGCGGCGAGGTGCCGGCCGCGATCGAGTTCCTCGACGCGGCGACGATGCAGGCGGCAGGCGGATCGCTGCCGGGCGAGCTGTCCGGTGCCCTGGGGCTGGCGCGCGAAGCCACCCCCTTCGTGCTCCTCCTCGAGGCCGACGGCGCGGCCGGGGAGGCCCGCCGCGTGCGCGACGCGCTCGTGGAGGCCCTCCACGAGGGTGAGGGCCTGCTCGGCGTCGCCGCGCCCGAGGCGACCGCCGAAGTGCGGGCGCTGTGGCGCTGGCGTGCCGGGGTGTCCCACGCCGTCACGGCCCACCGCGGCGCCAAGCTCTCCGAGGATGTCGCCGTCCCGCTGGACCGCCTGCGCGAGGCGATCGAGGGAACGCTGGAGATCGGCGCGCGCCACGGCCTGCCCGCCTGCTCGTGGGGCCACGCGGGCGACGGCAACCTGCACTCGACCTTCATGCTCGACCCCGACGCGCCCGACGAGCGCGCGCGCGCCGACGCCGCCGCCCAAAGTCTCTTCACGCTGGCCCTCGAGCTCGGCGGCACGGTCACCGGCGAGCACGGCATCGGCGTCCTCAAGGCGGGCCAGCTTCGCCGCCAGTGGGCACCCGCGGCCGTCGCCGCCCACCAGGCGATCAAGGCCGCCCTGGACCCGAAGGACCTGCTCAACCCGGGCAAGAAGCGGGCCTGAGGCGAAGGCGGCGGCGCCCCGGGGGCGCACTGCCAGGACGATGGCCACCACCATCCCCGACAGAAAGGCCACGGGAGCGGTCCACGCCGGCCAGCGCGGCGCCTCGCGTGCTCCATCGGACTTCAGTGTCGCGTGCTGAGGTCTGCTGCTCCGCTTGGTCACCCGAGAGCGGCGGAGTGGTGCTCATGGCGGCGCTGGTACCGGTCTCGTGGTTTCAGCCAGCGCCTCGCGGAACAGCTCGGTGAGCGTCGGGCGCTCGTAGCCGAAATGGCGCAGGCGGCCCGCAATCTGCGCCGCGTGGAGGACCTGCTGGGGATCGACGTCGCCGGCGAGCTCGAGCAGGCAGCCGCGCTCGTCGGTGGCCACCACGCCCACACCCTCCAGCTCCTGCGCCCAGTCGCATCCAGCGTTCTCCAGCTCCACGCGCACGCGGCGCCCGCCGTGCTCGTCGCGCAGGGCGTCGACCTCCCCGAAGGCCAGCAGGCGTCCCTCGGCGATGATCGCGACCTTCTCGCACAGCCGTTCGACCAGGTCGAGCTGGTGGGAGGAGAAGACGACGGCGGCGCCGCGGGCGGTCTCCTCCTCCAGCACCCCGGCCAGGTCGTCGACCGCCGAAGGATCCAGCCCGGAGAACGGCTCGTCGAGCACCAGGGCGGCGGGCTGATGCACCAGCGCCGCGGCCAACTGCACGCGCTGCTGGTTGCCCAGTGACAGCTTCTCGATCGCATCATCCGCACGTTCACGCACGCCCAGTCGCTCCATCCAGCGGGTGGACGCTTCCTTGGCCTGGCCCCCGCTCATCCCCCGCAGCTCACCCAGGAATTGCAGATGCTCGCCGATTCTCATCTTCGGATACAGACCGCGCTCCTCGGGCATGTAGCCGAAGCGCCGGCGCACGGTGTGGTCGACCGGCTCGCCCTGCCAGCGCACCTCACCCCGATCGGGCCGCAGCACGCCCAGCGCCGAGCGCATGGTGGTGGTCTTGCCCGCCCCGTTGGGGCCCACGAAGCCGACGAGCTCGCCGGGGGCGACGGAGAAGGTGACATCGTCCAGCACCTGGCGACTCCCGAAGTGGTGAGACAGGTGAGAGAGCTCGAGCATGTCGTTCAACGTATCTGACCGCCAGGGTCCGGGCAACGTCCGAAACGGGTACGGTGTTCGATGATGAGCTGGGGGTCCGTACGCGTCGTCGCGGTGCGTGAGATTCGTCAGCGCTTGCGTGACCGAGGGTTCCTGCTGACCACCGTGCTGCTGTTGGTGCTCATCGTGCTGCCCGGCCTCGTCTTCGGAGGGTCGGGCGGGACCGAGCGCTACGCCGTCGGGTCGCTGGGCGAGGACTCCGCCGCGCTGGTCGAGGCCGCGGATGTCCAGGCCCCGCTGTTCGGCGCTCAGCTCGAGATCACGGACGTGGAGGACCGCGAGCAGGCAGAGCTGCTGGTGGTGGAGGGCGAGCTCGACGTGGTGGTGGCGCCGGACCGCGAGCTCATCGTGGAGGACGACCTCCAAGAGGGACTGGGGTCGCTTCTGCGCTCCAGTGCCGTGCTGGAGGAGGCGGCGGGCGGCGACGCGCCACCCGAGCCGCCGTCCTTCGAGGTCGTGCCGTTGGTCTCCGAGACCCGGTCGCAGGTCGCCGGACTGGCAGCGCTCGCCACGCTGCTGCTGTTCCTGGTCGTCTACCTGCCCAGCTACTTCGTCGCCGCGGGGGTGGTGGAGGAGAAGGCGTCGCGGGTGGTCGAGGTGATCCTCTCCAGCGTGCGCCCGCGCGAGCTTCTGGCCGGCAAGGTCCTGGGGCTCGGCCTGCTCGGGCTCGCGCAGGTCGTCGTCCTCCTGGCGCTCGGGGTTCTGGTCGGGGCGGGCAGCGGCATCGTCATCGTGAGCCCCGAGCTGGCCGCGCTGGTGGTGTCGGTCCTCGGCGCATTCGTGCTGGGCTTCCTGTTCTACGGCTTTCTGTTCGCCGTCGCGGGAGCGGTGGTCTCGCGTCAGGAGGACCTCCAGTACTCCGTGCTGGCTCCCACCGCGGTCCTCTTCGTCGCCTTCTTCGTCGCCCAGTCGCAGGCGCCGACTGCGGACTCGAGCCTTGCCCAGGTGCTCGGGCTGCTGCCCCCCACGGCCCCGTTCATGCTGCCGGTGCAGGTCGCCTCCGGCGAAGCAGGAGGCTTGGAGATCGCACTCGGCGTGGTGCTCACGCTGACGGCCATCGTCGCGCTCGCCGGGGCCGCCGGACGCTTGTACGCCGGCTCGGTGCTGCGCTTCGGCGGGCGCGTGTCGCTCGGCGACGCCTGGAAGGGCTGAGCCGAGCGACGCTTCGGCGCAGGCCCGGCCCTGCGCGGGAACGCCGGGTACCAGTGTCGCGAGGCGCCTAACCGCGCGTTCAGCCGACTCGGCGTACGGCGCGCACGAGCGCGCGGTCGTGGGGATGGGTGAGCAGCTCCTGCGCCTCGTCGAGCGGTACCCAGCGCAGCTTGTCGACCTCGTCGCTGACCTCGAAGCCGGTGTCGGCGGTGACCTCCATGCGCCAGTAGCGCACCTCCTTGGGCCGTCCCTTGCGATCGGTGTAGCGGGTGGGATCCAGGGGCTCGGCCAGGATGCAGCGCAGGCCGGTCTCCTCCTCGACCTCGCGCAGGGCGGCCTGCTCCCAGGTCTCGCCGGGGTCGAGCTTGCCCTTGGGCAGCGACCAGTCGTCGTACTTGGGGCGGTGGACCACGGCGACCAGGCCGTCGCGCACGACAGCACCGCCGGCGGCGCGGATCCCGCACGGCCCAGAGGTCATGCCCGTGCCGTGCCGGCGCGGCCGCGCACGACGAGCGGGTTGCCCAGCTCGGTGACGGTCATGCTGAGAGCGTGAGCCGCCTGGGGCCGGCACGGAAGCCCAGCTCGACCAGAAGGGGCTCCAGTCCGGAGCCGAGGACGGGCTCGCCGTCGACGCGCTCGAGCGCCAGGCGCCGGCCGGCGGCGCCGGTGACGAAGGTGGCCAGCGCCTCGAGGGCGCGGCGCAGGCGGGGGTCGTCGGCCTCGACGAGCGTGAGCAGGCCCTTGCCGCCGCGCTCGACGAAGAGCACGGGCTGTGCGCCGGCCAGCACGACGTGGGCGCCGCCCGTACGCCCGGGCCGGCGGCCCGCTTCGCTGCGCGGCCAGCGCAGCGCGGCGCCATAGGCCTGGGCGGGGTCGGCAGCGCCCAGGACGACCGGCTCGCCCTCCTCGGGGTTGCGCTGCGCGCGCAGGCGCTCGACGGCGCCGGGCAGCGCGAACTGCGCGCCGCCCAGGCCCTCGACGAAGTAGCCGCGGCGGCAGACGCCGAGCGTCTCGAGCTGGGAGAGGGCGTCGTAGAGGCCCGAGAAGCCGCCGGGGATGCCCTCGGCCAGGACCTGCTCGCGGGTCACGATTCCGTAGCGCTCCAGCAATAGTTCGGCCAGTGTGCGCCGACGCTCGGCGGGCGTCGGCTCGCCGGGGCGGCCTTCGGCCGCACCGGTACCGGCGGCCGCGAAGAGCGAGGTCGTCAGCGACCACCGGCCCTGGAGGGTCGGCTGCGCGGCGGAGCGTCGTGCGCCGAAGCGCCGTGCCCGCCCGCCGCGCGCGGGCGCCTGGCGCTGGCGCTGGGCGCGGGCCAGCGTGAGCCGCGGCGCACGCAGCGGCGCCCACGCATCGTTGGTGACCTCGCCCGCCCACACGAGGTCCCACAACGCCTCCTGAATGGCCTCGGGCGCCAGGTCCAGCTCGGCCAGCAGGTCGGTGAAGAAGCACGGCGACTGCCCGAGGCGCGCCCGCAGGGCCCCGTGCTCGGCCTCGGCCGGCGCCTCGAAGCCCCGCGGCAGTGCCGGCGGGCCGATCGCGCCGGCGTCCTCGCGGAAGTACAGCGCGACGCGCCCGCCGTTGCGCCCCAGCGCGCCCGCGCCGACCCATACCAGCTCGCCGCTGGAGCACAGGCCGTCCAGCCAGGTGCTCGAGTAGGCGCCCGTGCGCCGCGGCAGCACGTCGCGCTCCCACACCTCCACGGGGAGCGCGAGCCCCTGCAGGGGCACGAGCGCTTCGCGCAGGCGCTCCACGCCGGCGCCCGCGGCGGCGTGACGATCCACGCCCTGCCAGCCGGGCAGGAACGCGGCGAAGGCGCGCTGGTCGGCGGGCTCGATCTCCTTGCGCAGCACCGCCAGCGAGGCGCGGCGCAGGCGGCGCAGCACCTCGGCGTCGCACCACTCGCGGGTGGTCCCGCCGGGGCGCAGCTCGCCCCGCACGAGGTCACCGGCCGTCTCCAGGGCGGCCAAAGCGGCGCTCGGATCGACCCCGTAGCGCTCGCGCAGCTCGCCGGTGGTGAAGGGGCCGTGCGTGCGCGCGTAGCGGCTCGCGAGCCTGGCAAGCGCGTCGGGCACGTCGGCGGTGAAGGCCTCGGGAAGCCCACCGGACGGGACGGCGCCCAGGGCGTCGCGGTAGAGGCCGGCGTCGTCGGCGGCCACCCAGCGCTCCTCGCCGCCCACTCGCAGGCGGATCGCGCGGCGCTCGCGCTCCAGGGCGGCCATGAGCGCGCCGGGGTCGACGCCGTCGATCACGCGGTCGGCCACCTCGGCCTCCGTGAGGTCCCCCACCCGGCGCAGGACGTCGCCCAGCGCGTCGGCGGTCTCCGCCCGCGTGCGGTCGGAGCGGTGCTGGAGGTCGGCCTCCACCTGCTCCAGCGCGCCCTGGTCGATCAGGTCGCGCAGCTCCTCCTGGCCCAGCAGCTCGCGCAGCAGGTCACGGTCCAGCGACAGCGCGGCGGCGCGGCGCTCGGCGTTGGGCGTGTCGCCCTCGTACATGTAGGTCGCGACGTAGTCGAACAGCAGCGAGGAGGCGAACGGCGACGCCGTGGGCGTCTCGACCTCGACCAGCGACAGCTCGCGGCGGTGCAGCTTGGTCAGCAAGTCGTGCAGACCGGGCAGGTCGAGCACGTCGCGCAGGCACTCGCGGTAGGTCTCGAGGATCACCGGGAAGTCGCCGTAGCGCTTGGCCACCTCCAGCAGGTTCTGGGCCTTCAGCCGCTGCTGCCACAGCGGCGTGCGCCTGCCGGGGTACGCGCGGGGGATGAGCAGCGAGCGGGCCGCGTTCTCGCGGAAGCGCGCCCCGAACAGCGCGCTGGAGCCCAGCTCGGCGACGACGAGATCCTCCAGCTCGTCGGGCTCGACGAGCACGAGATCCGCGCCGGGAGCCTCACCTGTGCCAGCGGCGAACGCCGCATTGGTGTCGGCGTCGGGGAGGTGGACGATGATCCCGTCGTCGCTGTAGATCGCGTCGCTCTCCAGCCCATGCTGGTCACGGATGCGCGCGCTGAGGGCCAGCGACCACGCGGCGTGCACGCGCCCGCCGAACGGGCTGAGGATGCACAGGCGCCAGTCGCCGATCTCGTCGCGGAAGCGCTCCACCACGATCGCGCGGTCGGACGGCACCACGCCGGTGGCCGCCTGCTGCTCGCGCAGGAAGTCCACGAGGTTGCGCGCAGCGCGCTCGTCGAGGTCGTGCGACTCGGCCAGGGCCTCGGGCGTCTCGTCCACCGCCCAGCGACTGAACGCGCCGATGGCCTCGCCCAGCTCCTTGGGTCGCCCGACGGAGTCGCCGCGCCAGAAGGGCACCGCGCCTGGCACCCCGGGCGCGGGGGTGACCACCACGCGGTCGCGGCCGATCTCCTCGATGCGCCACGACGAGGTCCCCAGCAGGAACGTCTGGCCGGCGCGTGCCTCGTAGATCATCTCCTCGTCCAGCTCGCCGACGCGACGGCCGTCGGGCAGCACGACGGAGAACAGCCCGCGGTCGGGGATGGTGCCGGCGTTGGTCACCGCGAGCTGGCGGGCGCCCTTGCGCGGACGGATCGTGCCCCCGACGCGGTCCCACACGATGCGCGGGCGCAGGTCGCCGAACTCGGACGAGGGATAGCGCCCGTCGAGCATGTCCAGCACGTTCTCCAGCAGGGGCCGGGGGAGCTCAGCGTAGGAGTGCGTACGCGTGACCAGCGCGTGGAGGTCGTCCACGGCGAGCGGCTCTCCCTCCCCTGTGCCAGCGGCGTGAGCCGCATCGGTATCGCGCGCCGCGGCCATGGCCACGACCTGCTGGGCGAGCACGTCGAGCGGGTTGCGCGGCACGACCGTCGGCTCGATGCGCCCCTCGCGCATGAGCTTGACCACCACCGCGCACTCCAGGAGGTCGGCGCGGAACTTGGGGAAGATCCGCCCCTTGGAGACGTCGCCGACGTTGTGGCCCGCGCGGCCGATGCGCTGGATCCCGCGCGCCACGGACTTCGGCGACTCGACCTGCAGCACGAGGTCCACGGCGCCCATGTCGATGCCCAGCTCCAGTGAGCTCGTGGCCACCAGGCACGGCAGCTCACCGGCCTTGAGCTGCTCCTCGATGATCGTGCGCTCCTCGCGGGCCAGAGAGCCGTGGTGGGCGCGGGCGATGTCGCCAGTGGCGGAGGCGGGGGGCCCCGAGGACGAGACCGTCGCTCCCTGGCCGCCGGAGCCGGGCCCCGGGGTCGTTTCCGCCAGCTCGTTGAGGCGCAGGGCGAGGCGCTCGGCCATCCGGCGGTTGTTGACGAAGATGATCGTCGAGCGGTGCTCGCGGACCTGGGCCAGCAGCTCGGGATAGATGGCCGGCCAGATGGAGCGCCGCGTGGCCTCCCTGCCCACGGAGGGGTCCAACGGGTCGGCGGCAGCGTCGGGCTGCTCGGGCTCGACCATCGACTCGACCGGCACGTGGATGCGCAGGTCCAGCTCCTTGGTCACCCCGGCGTCGACGATCCGGCACCGCCGCCGCGGGCCGACGAGGTAGCGTCCGACCTCCTCGAGCGGGTTCTGCGTGGCGCTGAGCCCGATGCGCTGCGGGTCGTCCTCGGCGTTGTCGGCCAGGCGCTCCAGCGTGAGCGCGAGGTGGGCGCCACGCTTGGTGGCGGCCACCGCGTGGACCTCGTCTATGATCACCGCCTCGACCCCCGTGAGGATGCTCTGCGCACGCGAGGTCAGCATCAGGTACAGCGACTCGGGCGTGGTGATGAGGATGTCGGGCGGCGTGCGGCGCATCGCCTCGCGCTCGCGTGGCGGCGTGTCGCCCGTGCGGATGCCCACGCGCAGGTCCGCGCCGATGCCCCGCAGCGGCGCGCGCAGGTTGCGGTCCACGTCGTAGGCCAGCGCCTTGAGGGGGGAGACGTAGACGAGGCGCGGAGACCGGTTTCGCCCTTCGGTCGCCGCAAGCGTCGACCTGCGGTCGACGTCACCCGCGAGGCGATCCAACCCCCACAGGAAGGCCGCCAGCGTCTTGCCCGAGCCGGTGGGCGCGGAGATGAGCACGTGCTCGCCCGTGGCGATGGCCGGCCACGCAAGGGCCTGGGCGGGCGTCGGCCCCGCGAAGGCCCGGCCGAACCACTCCCGCACCGTCGGGGTGAAGGCGGCCAGCGGATCGGAGCGGTTCACCCTCCCAGGGTACCTGCGCGCAGGCTGGCCCCAGGCGCGGCAGCGGCGGGAGAGAAAGATACGTCAATTGACCGATGGCTCTGGGCTCGGCGAGCGACACGCTGCCGCGTTGGTGCCCAGCCATTGAAACCGGATGTCCGATCGAGGTCGCTGGGGCACTGAGGTCGTCCGGTCGCAGGTGCAACATCCGTTCGATGGGTCCGGGGGTTGGGGAGGTGGGCGGCCCTGGAGATGGCCGGTGGTGTCGGCCTGCGCGCTGGCGTTGCTGGTGACGCCGCTGGCGCTCGCCCAGTCGGGCGAGGGCGGCGGGCTCAGGGCCGGGCGGCCGGGAGGCCGCCCCCTCTGCTCGACGGAGCCCTAATAGCCGGACTCTGGTGTACTGCGACGCCGTGCGTCGCAGCGACGAGCAGCCCGTAGACCTCCCGTCGACGGCCGACGACCGGTTCGAACGTGTAAAGGAGCTGGCGGCCCTGGGCGCGCTACTCGACGAGGCCGCCGCCGCAGGTCGCGGCGGCGTCGCGTGGGTCGAGGGAGAGCCCGGGATCGGCAAGTCCCGCCTGGTCGAGGCGACCGCGCAGCGGGCCCGGGAGCAGGGTTTCAGGGTGCTTGTCGCGGTGGCCGACGAGCTCGAGGCCCGCCGGTCCTTCGGTGTGGTGGCCGACTGCCTGGGCATCACCCGCCATGCGACCGACGAGCGCCGGGTCGCGGTCGCGCGCGCCCTCCGGGCCGAGCCGGAGGCGGAGGGCAACGGGCTCCCCGAGATGGGCGGCGCGGAACGTGAGCTGTGGCTGGCCGACCAGCTCGTCGCCGTGGCGGAGGACGCCTGCGCGGGGGCGCCGGTGCTCATCGCGCTGGAGGACGTGCAGTGGGCCGACCCGCCGTCGCTGGGCTTCCTCGGTCGCCTGGCGCGCGAGGCGCCCGGCCTCCCGCTCGCCGTGGTGGCCACCGTCCGCCTCTCACAGCGTGGCCCCGCGCTGAACCGCCTCATCGCCGTCACCACCGGGCGCGGGGCGCGGCGCATCGCGCTCGACCCCCTGGACGATGCGGCCGCCCAGGCGCTGGCCGGTCGCCTGGCCGGCGGCCCCCCGGGACCCAACCTATGGGCGCAGGTCGCCGGCTGCGGCGGCAATCCCCTGTTCATCTCCGAGCTGGTCCGGGCCTTGGCGGCCGACGGTGCTCTGGAGGTGAGCCGCGAAGGCGGCGCAGAGGTGCCCCACCTCGCGACGCCCCCCTCGCTCGCCGGGGCCGTGCTCTCCCGGCTGCGCTTCCTGGACGGTGAGACCGTGGAGGCGTTGGAGCTGGCCTCCGTGCTCGGCGTGTCGTTCTCGGTGACGGACCTCTCACTGCTGTCCGGGCGCCCGGCGGCGGCGCTGTGGCGCTCGCTGCGCCCGGCGGTGGCGGAGGGAGTCGTCGCTGAGCGCGGCGATCGGCTCACCTTCCGTCACGACCTCGTGCGCCAGGCGCTCTACCAGGAGCTGCCGGCGGCCACCCGGGCCGGCCTGCATCTCGACCTGGGCCGCGCCCTGGCCGCGGCGGGGGCGGCCGCCGGGCGCGTCGCCGAGCACCTCGTGCGAGGTGCGCAGCCCGGGGACCGCGAGGCGGTGGCGTGGCTGGCGCGGGCGGCCCGCGAGGCGGCGCTGCGCGGCCCGGAGGTTGCGGTCGAGCTGCTGCAGGCGGCGCTCGCGCTGGCCGATCCGGCCGATCCCGCCCGGGGGTGGTTGGTCGCCGAGCTGGCCTTCGACCTTATGGCCGCCGGCCGGCGGGAGGAGGGCGTGGAGCTGTGCCGCCGGGCGCTCGAGGAGGTGCTCTACCCGGAGGGCGAGGGCGCGCTGCGCCTGGCCCTGACCCACTCGCTGATGGTCCAGGGCCGTCTGCCGGAGGCCCTCGGCGAGGCTCAGCGCGCGGTGCAGTCCCCGGGCGTGTCGGAGGGCGAGCGCGCCCATGCGTTGGCGTGGCTGTCGCTCGGGCCGCTGCACGCCCGCGACCTGGATGAGGCTGTGGCGACGGCCGAGCAGGCGAGGGCGGCCGGCGAGCGCAGCGGCCAGGCCGTCGCCGAGATCATGGCCCGCACGCATCTCGGGCTTGTCGCGGGCATCCGCGGGGACTTCACGGAGCAGGAGCGCCAGATCGCCGTGGCGGCGCACCTCGCGCAGTGCGACGGCACGCGGGCCAACCACGCGCCCGAGCCCGATCTGCACCACTCCCTGGCGCTCGCCGACCTCGATCGCTTCGATGCCGCGCGCGACGCCGTCGAACGCGGTCGACGGGCCTACCAGCGGCTGGGCATGCAGATCGCGCTCGTGTACGTCCACTACTTCGGCGCCTACGCGCTGCTCGGGTCTGGGGCGTGGGACGACGCCCTGGCCGAGTGGGAGACGGCCGCGTTGGCGGCGCAGGACGCCGGCATGGGCTGGCAGCTCGAGGGGTTCGCCGCCCGGGCCGTCATCCTCACCCGTCGCGACGAGCTCACGGCGGCCGAGGCGCTCGTCGCCGAGGCCCAGCGCCAGCGCGCGGCGGGGGCGGTGGAGTGGCGGATCGGCTGGCTGGAGTGGGCTCGTGCCCTCCTGGTCGAGGGCGCGGGCCGGCACCAGGAGGCGGTCGAGCTGCTCTGGGAGGCGTGGGAGCGCTGCGAGGCGGCGGGCATCGTCCAGGAGCGCGGCACCTTCGCCGTCGACCTGGCCCGGCTGCTGGCGACGACCGGCGAACGCGAGCGCGGCGCCCAGGTCGCCGACGGTGTGCGTGAGCTTGCCGACCTCAACCCGCAGGTCGCCAGCCTGCCGGCGCTGGCCGCGCGCTGTCGTGCCCTGGCCGGCGGGGAGGTCGACGAGCTCGTGGCCGCCGCGGAGGCCTACCGGGCGGCGGCGCGCCCCTACGACGCGGCGGTGGCCCGGGAGGAGGCCGCAGTCGCGCTGGCTCGGGCTGGCCGGCGCGCCGAGAGCGTGGCGTGGGCTGATGCGGCGCTGGCCGGCTTCGAGCGCCTCGGGGCCGTCCGCGACGCGGCGCGCGCGCACGCGGCGCTGCGGGCCGCCGGGGTCCGCCGTGGCCGGCGCGGCCCGCGGGCGCGGGGGCAGACGGGCTGGGAGGCGTTGACCCCCAGCGAGGCGCGCGTGGCCGCGCTCGTGGCCGAGGGCCTGTCCAACCCGCAGGTCGCCGACCGCCTGGTGATCTCGCGGCGCACGGTGTCCACCCACGTGTCGCACATCCTGGCCAAGCTCGAGCTACGCTCGCGGCTGGAGCTGGTGGCCCAGGTCGCGCGCGGCGCGACCTGAGGCCGGCGCCGGGGCTACGGGCCGCTACCCAAGATACGTCACCTGACCGATGGTTCTGGGCCTCGGATCCTGCATGCTGACGGCACGGCCGGTGCCGTGTCCGCACGGACGGGGGCAACGTCGTTGGATTCGGCCGCGACCCATGTGAAGCACGCGCCGCCGCGGCCCCGGATGAGCCGCGGCGTCCGTGCCGCCGCCCTGGCGGCTGCGGTCGGACATCCCCTAACGGGGTGGTCGTGGGCTTCTCGGCGAATCGTCGCGAGCTTCCCACTGCGGGCCTGGCGCACTACTCAGCAGCGAAGGCCGCTCTCTCGGCCTACCTCGCTGGCCTGCGACACGAGCGACGCCGGACGGGCATCAACGTGATCGACGTGCGTCCCCCGCACACGGCGACGGGGTTCTCCGATCGCCCGCTGGCCGGGTCCGCGCCCGAGCTGCCCGATCCGATCGATCCGGCGGGGCTCGTGGACGCCGTCACGAGCGCGATGCGCGACGACCGGCGCGAGGTCGCCTGGGATCTCAGCGCGCGCTCACTCGTCGTCCGCTGACGACATCCCGTCGCCGAGGGCCCCGGCCAGCCCCTCGCGGCCCTTGACCCCGAGCTTGCGGTACGCGTTTCCCAGGTGCCACTGCACCGCCTTGATGGTCACGAACAGCTCACGGGCGATCTCGCGGTTGGTCATGCCCGAGACGGCCATCCCGGCCACGCGCAGCTCGGTGGGGGTCAGCGCGTCCGGGCCCGCCAGGCGTGCCCGTCGTGGGCGCGCCCCGGCGGAGGCCAGTTCCTCGCGCGCGCGGCCGGCCAGCAGGCTCGCCGAGCAGCGGTCGGCGAGGTCGAGGCCCTCGCGCAGCGGCTCGCGGGCGTCGGTGCGCCGGCCCGCCCGGCGCTGGGCGGCGCCCAGCTCGACGAGCGCGTGGGCGCGGTCGAACTCTGCGGCCGAGCCCTCCAGCACCGCGACGGCCTCGTGTAGCAGGACAATGCCCTCCTCGCCGCCGCGCACCAGGCCGGCGGCGCGAAGGGCGCTGCCCAGGGGGCGCGGCGCGCCGAAGCGCCGGGCCAGCTCCACCTCCTCGCGGGCGCGCGCGGAGGCCTGCTCGGCCTCCCCGAGCGCGTGCAGGGCGAGCGCCTCGCCACCGCGCCAGGCGCAAAGCGACGGATTGGGTGCCTGCGCGGCGTCGAACAGACGTCCGGCGCCGCGAAACGCCTCCAGCGCGCGGCGCGGGTCGCCGTCGGTCAGGGCCAGCCAGCCGCGGTGCTCGAGGAACGTGGCGTAGGAGACGTCGCGCCGCCAGCCGTCCTCGACCTGTGCGGATACCGCGAGGGCCTGGGCGGCCGCGTCGCGGTCGCCGCGCTGCAGGTGGCAGAACGACAGCAGGCCGAGCGCGCCGGGGGCCTGCACGTCCCAGCCGTCGCGGTGAGCCTCCAAGACCGACTCGAGGTCGACCGCCGCGTCGTCGAGTCGGCCCAGAGCGCGGCGCAGCCGCGCGCGGCACAGGCTCATGGTGGCCATGGCGTGGGCGGCACCACGCCGCTGGGTGTCGACCAGCCCGGCCTCGATGACCTCGCCGGCCGCCTCGAAGGCGTCGGCGAACGTGAGTACCCCGGCCAGGGCGAAGACGGTGATGTCGGCGTTGACGCCGCCGCTCAACAGCGCCCCCCCGTCCCAGGCGCGCAGCGCGAGGGCGACCACGTGGTCGCGGTCGGCGCCGGAGATCAGGCGCTCCCCGGCCACGTTGACCAGCGCGAGTCGCCCGGCGGCGGTGGTGGCGCTGGCGCTGCTGGCGGGCAGCAGAGGCGTGAGGCGGGCGAAGGCCCGGGCCCGCACCGGGGGGCTCCACATGCCCGCCTGGGCGTAGTCGGCCGCGAGCTCCAGGGCCAGGTCGCTGCCGGGGGGTGCCTCGTCGAGACCCTGCTCGAAGGCGCGCGCGGCCTCCTGCTCGCGGCCCAGGTAGAACAGCGCACGACCCAGGGTGCGGCGCACGTGGGCGCGGCCGACCGGGTCCTCCACCAGTACGAGGGCCTCCTCCAGTCGAGCGGGGGCGGCTGGATCGCCGCCGGCCGCCTCCGCCTGCCCGAGCTCCACCAGCAGGCCGGCGCGCGACTCCGGCGGCGGGGGCTCGCCCAGCGCCCGACGCAGGAAGCCGGCCGCGACCGCCGGGGCCCCCCGGGCCAGGGCGGTGCGCGCCGCGGTGGCCAGTGACTCGACCGCCCAGGCGTCGCCCGCAGGCTGGGCGGCCGCCAAGTGGGCGGCGACGCGTTCTGGCGCGGCGCCGTACTCGGCCGTCACGCGGGCGGCGGCGTGGTGGGCCAGGCTGCGCTCGCCCGGCTCGAGCTCCTCGTAGACGGCGGCACGCTGGATCGGGTGGGCGAAGGCCGCACGGTCCCCGCGGGCGAAGACCCCGGCGCGCGCCAGCGCGTCGGCGGCCTCGACCGCCGAGGCCAGGCTCAGGCGGGCCAGTCGCGCCACGTGGGTGGCCCGGGCGTCGTCGCCCAGCACGGCGACCGAGCGGGCGACACGGGTGGCCTCCTCGCCCAGGCGGGTGAGCGTCAGGGTGAGCGAGCGCGAGACGGGCGCCGGGCCGATCTCACGCGCGCGCCGTGCGCCCTGCGCGGTGGGCGCCACGCCTTCCTCGCGCAACGCCTTGGCCAGCTCGCGCAGCAGCAGCGGGTTGCCGCCGGTGACCTCGTGGCAGGCGGTCACGAAAGGGGCTTCGGGCAGAGGCCCGCCGTGCCCCGGCCGTGTGAGCAGCTGCGCAGCGGCCCCGAGGCTGAGGGCCCGTGGCGCGACAGTGACCGCGCCCGGCACCGCGGCCAGGCGGTCGATCAGGCCGCTCTCGCCGCCCGGCTCCGAGACCCGCCCGGCAACCACGACCAGGGTCCCCAGCCCTTGCAGGCGCTGGCCGAGGTAGGCCAGGAAGTGCAGCGATTGGGCATCGGCCCAGTGTGCGTCGTCGACGAGCAGCGCCACGGGGCCACCCGCGGCGAGGTTGGCCGTCAGCCAGTAGAGCCCGTGGACCAGCCCGTGCTCCGCGGCCGGCGCTGCGCCGGTCGTTCCCGGATCGCCCGGCGTCCAGACCGCCGGCGCGGGCGCGATGTGATCGACCAGCGCGCCGGCCATGGCGGCGCCCCCGTCCAGGAGGGCGGCGCGCTGCTCGGGCGCCGCGTCGCGCAGGAGCGCTTCGAATAGCTGCAACGCGACGCCGAACGGGAAGCCATGCTCCAGTTCGTCCCCGCGCGCCACGAGGACGGTCAGGCCCGCCTGGCCGGCCTGCTCGTCCACGGTGGCCAGGAGGTCGGACTTGCCCAGGCCGCCCTCCCCGCGCACCACGACCAGCGCCCCGTCGCCGGCCCGTGAGCGCTCAAGGGCTCGCGTCAGAGCGTCGAGCTCCTGCTCGCGCTCGAGCAGTGTGTACGGGAGCTGCCCGGCCGGCGGGACCGTCGCGAGATCCCCAGCTCGTGTGGTGGTCATGGCATGAGCCACCCTATCGCGGGTGCGGACCCCCGGAAGGGTGGCTCGGCTCTAACCCTGGGCGGGGGTGCCTAGTGCGGCGGCGGGCAGGTCGAGGGTGACGCGGCAGTGCCGCCGACCGATGAGCCCCTGGGCCCTCAGGCGCCGGATGACCCCGCCGGCGGCCCCGACGACGCCGCCTGAGCGGCCCGCCCGAGCACCGCGTCGAGCATCGACGGGGTGAGGCGGCCGGTGAAGGTGTTCTGCTGGCTGGGGTGGAAGCAGCCCAGCAGCATCGGGCTGCCGCGCAGCTCCGCGCCGTGCCCGAAGCGCGGCCGCGGGGGCGGCACGGCACGGCCCGCCTGCTCGAGCAACCGAAGCCCCGCGGCCCAGGCGAAGCCGCCCAGGCAGACGATGACCCGCGCCTGGGTGAGCGCGGCGAGCTCACGCGTCGCGTAGGGCAGGCACGTGTCGCGCTCGGTCGGCGTCGGCCGGTTGGCCGGAGGCGCGCAGCGCACGGCCGCCGTGACGAAGCAGTCGTGCAGGGTCAGGCCGTCGTCGGGCCCCCGCGACACCGGCCGGTCGGCCAGGCCCGCGCGGTACAGGGCGGCGAAGAGGAAATCACCCGAGCGGTCGCCGGTGAAGATGCGCCCGGTGCGGTTGGCGCCGTGGGCCGCGGGTGCCAGTCCCAGGAGCAGGATCCGCGCCGCCGGGTCGCCGAAGCCGGGTATGGGCCGGCCCCAGTACTCCTGGTCGGCGTACGCGGCGCGCTTGACCCGGGCCACCTCCTCGCGCCAGGCCACCAGGCGTGGGCAGCGCCGGCAGGCGACCACCTCGCGCTCCACGGCGCGCAGCGCCTGCGCGCCGCGGACATCGCCCTGGGCCACTAGGTCCCGGACTGGGCGACGATTCCGAGCACGAGGCGTTCCACGATGGGCTCGAGGTCGCCCATGCGTGGAGGGTGGCCCCGCCGTAGCTGCCGCGAGGTCAGCTCGAAGATCGCGCCAACGCACGCGTAGGCATCGTCGACCGTGGCGAAGCCGGAGTCGCGCGCGCCGCGCCGCGCGTCCTCGTACATGCTCTGCGCCATGATCTCGAGGGCACGGTCGCGGCGCTCCAGTGCGCGCGGGCCGGCCCCGACCACCTCGATCAGGGCGACGCGTGCCGTGTCCGGCGCGGACTCGACCAGCTCCAGGAAGGCCCTCACCCCGGCACGGTGGCGGACGCTCCAGTCGTCGCCGGCGCGGCGGGCGGCGTCGAGCATCCGTATGAGCGTCTGGTCCATCGCGTGATCGACCAGGGCCATCACGCACTCCTCCTTGTTCGCGAAGTGCTCGTAGAACGTGGCCTTCGACATGCCGGCCTCGCGGCTGATGGCCTCCGCGGAGGCCTCGGCGTACCCAAGGCGCACGAAGACGGCCGTGGCGGCGTCGAACAGTCGCTGGCGCTGCACCTCCAGGCGGACCTCCAGCGGGGGGGCGTGGCGCCCGCGAGGGACGGGGAGGGGGTCGGTCACCAGAGGTGCGAGTGTAGATTGGGCCGACCGACGATGCTCAGGCGTGCGCCCCTCATCACCCTCCTCGCCGCGGCGGCGCTTGCCGGCTGCGGTCCCGCCGCCGGCCAGGACTCCGCGGAGGACTTCACCGGCCCGCCGCGCGAGGTCGTGGCCACGGTGGAGGCCCTGCAGGAGGCCGCGAGCGCCCGCGACGCCCAGTCCGTGTGCTCCAACCTGTTGGCCGCCTCGGTTCAGGACGACCTGCGCGCGACGCGGACCCCGTGCGCCGAGGCCGTGGAGGATGCGCTGACGGCCACCGACGTGGTCGAGCTGGAGGTGCCTCGCGACGGTGTGCGAATCCAGGGGGCGCAAGCGCGGGTGCGTGTCGAGGTGGGCGCCCGCGAGGGCGCCATCGACACGGTGACCTTCGCGATGGTGCGCGAGGGGAGCAACTGGAAGCTCGCCGGGATCGAGGGCGCCGCGCCGCCCGGCGGCGGGCCGCAGGGCTGAGGACCGGGCGTACGTATCAGCCCCCCAGCGTCCGCCCGTATTGTTGCTGGTAGTAGGCGCGGTAGTCGCCTGTGCGGATGGGTTCCCACCACCACGCGTTGTCCACATACCAGGCGACGGTCTGGGCGAGACCGTCGGCGAAGCGCACCTGGGCCTCCCAGCCCAGGGCAGCGATCTTCTGGGAGCCCAGCGAGTAGCGGCGGTCGTGGCCGGGGCGATCGGTGACGTACTCGATCAGCGACTCGTCGCGGCCGGTCAGCTCGAGGATGCGCTGTACGACCTGGAGGTTGGGGCATTCGTCGGGGCCCCCGACGTTGTAGGCCTCCCCGGGTCGTCCGTGGGCCAGCGCGACGCCGATCGCGCGCGCGAAGTCATCGACGTGCAGCCAGTTGCGCACCTGCATCCCGTCGCCGTAGACGGGCAGGCGGTCGGCGGCCAGGGCGTTTAGGACCATGAGCGGGATGAGCTTCTCGGGGTACTGGCGCGGGCCGTAGTTGTTGGAGCCCCGGCAGATCACGGTCTCCAGGGCGTAGGTGTGGAAGTAGGAGGCGACCAGGAGGTCGGCGCCGGCCTTGGTCGCGCTGTAGGGGGAGGAGGGCGCCAGCGGGCTGTGCTCGGTGAAGGAGCCCTGCGCGATGGAGCCATAGACCTCGTCGGTCGAGATCTGCACGAAGCGCACGGCGCGCCGGCGGGCCTCCTCCAGCAACACCCAGGTGCCCACGGCGTGGGTGGTCACGAACGCGTCGGGCTGCGCGATCGAGCGGTCCACGTGGGTCTCGGCGGCGAAGTTGACCACCGCGTCGACGCCCTCCATCGCGCGTGCCACCGCGGCGGCGTCCTCGATCCCGGCCTCGATCAGCGCGACGTCGAGGCCGTCGAGGTTCTCGCGGCGCCCCGCGTAGGTCAGCTTGTCCAGCACCACGACCTCGTCACCGTGCTCGACCAGGCGCACGCGCACGAACGCCGAGCCGATGAACCCCGCGCCGCCGCAGACCAGCAGCTTCACGCGGGCACCCGCTCTGCGAGGTGTGCCGCTAGCCCCTCCTGCCAGGGCGGCAGGCGCGGCGCGTCGGCGCGCTGCGTGCCCAGCACGCTGTAGGCCGGGCGCGGGGCGGGACGGGGGAAGGCGGCGCTGGTCGTCTCGGTGACGGTACAGCCGACACCGGCCAGGCGGAAGGCCTCCACGCACAGCTCGTGCCAGGAGCACGCCCCGCCTGCGGCGACGTGGAAGGTCCCGGTCGGGAGAACGGCGCGGGACCCGCCGCCGGCAGACACGTGACGGCCGCCGGCACCCGCGGGCGCTGCCGCGAGGGTCACCAACGCGGTGGCCAGATGGCCGGTCCACGTGGGCGAGCCGACCTGGTCGCTGACCACCGCGACCTCGTCGCGCTGCGCGCCCAAGTGCAGCATCGTGTCTACGAAGTTGCGCCCGCCCGCCCCGAACAGCCAGGCGCTGCGCACCACGGCGTGGTCGGGGTTGCCCACCGCGACGGCGTACTCGCCGCCCAGCTTGGTCGCGCCGTAGGACTGGAGCGGCCCGACCGGGTCGCTCTCCAGCCACGGCGCGTCCTTGGAGCCGTCGAAGACGTAGTCGGTGGAGACGTGCACGACGCGCGCGCCCTGCTGCGCCGCGGCCCGCGCGACGTGGCCGGCCGCGTTGGCGTTGACCTCCAGCGCCTCACGCATGTGCTCCTGTGCGCCGTCGACATCGGTCCACGCCGCGCAGTTGACCACCGCGTCCGGCCGCTCGTCGGCCATCCGCGCCCGCACGGCCTCCTCGTCGGTGACGTCCAGCGCGGCCCGGTCGAGGGCCACGACATCGTGGCCCGCGGCGCGCGCGGCGTCCACCACCCGGCGGCCGAGCATGCCGCCCGCTCCAAGGACAAGGAGCCTCACAGGATCCCGATCTCCGAGTTGTCGCCGACCATGAAGCGGTACGCGCGTGGCTGGCCGGTGCCGCGGCCGATCCGCACGTTGCGTCCCAGCAGGGAGCTCTCCATGCGGCCCTCCAGCCCGGTGACCGACGAGCCGGCCAGCAGGATCGAGTGCTCCACCTCGGCGCGCTCGATCGTGCAGTCCTCGCCGATCGCGGTGTAAGGGCCCACGTAGCAGTCCACCAGCCGCGCGCCCGCGCCGATGATCGCCGGGCCACGCACCGTGCAGCGCTCCAGGCGCGCACCGGGCTCGACGACCACGCGGCCGTGGCAGGAGGAGTCGACCAGCTCGCCCTGCACCCGCCCGTCGACGCGGTCGAGCACGAGGCGGTTGGCCTCCAGCATGTCGTCCAGACGCCCGGTGTCCTTCCACCACCCCACCACGACATGGGGCTCCACCCGACGATCGCTGTCGACGAGATGCTGGATCGCGTCGGTGATCTCCAACTCGCCCCGCGCGCTGGGCGTGATCGCCCGCGCCGCGTCGTGGATGGCCGGCGTGAACATGTACACGCCCACCAGCGCCAGATCGGTCGCCGGCCGGGCCGGCTTCTCGGCCAGGCGCACCACCCGGCCGTCCTTCAACTCGGCCACACCGTAGTTCTCGGGATCAGGCACCGCGGTCAGCAGGATGAGGGCCTCGGGGCGATGCTCACAAAAGGCCGCCACCAGCTCCACGATCCCGCCCTGCAGCAGGTTGTCACCCAGATACATCACGAAGGAGTCCTCACCCAAGAACGCCTCGGCCGTCAACACCGCGTGAGCCAGCCCCAACGGACGGGCCTGCTCGATGTAGGTGATGCGCAGCCCAAAGAGCGAGCCATCGCCCGTGGTCTCACGGATCTCGCCGCCCGTCTCGGGCGCGATGATGATCCCCACCTCCACGATGCCCGCCGCCGCCATCGCCTCCAGCCCGTAGAAGAGCACCGGCTTGTTGGCCACCGGCACCAACTGCTTCGCGCTCGTATGGGTGATCGGGCGCAGACGCGTCCCCTTGCCACCGGAGAGGATGAGTCCCTTCATCAGCCGCAGGCTACCTCCAGGGCTAGCCTCGAGACGTGCCCCGCCGGTCCGGCCTGCGACCGCCCGTGCTGATCCTCGCGGCTCTCGCGATGGCCGCGACCTTGGTGCTCGCGCTGCTGCTCCTCGCCGGCAGCGGGGAAGAGGGCTCGCGCGGCCCGGGGCAGCCCGAGGGACCTGCTGCCCGGCCCGTCGAAGAGACCGCAGCCCCCACGCGCGCGGCGCCCGAAGGGCCGCCGCCCGACGCGGTCCTGCCCGTCACCCCTCAACTCGTCGCCGACGAGGTGACCGAGACGACGCGTGCGCTGCGCCGTGCGATCGATGCGTGGAGGCCGGAGGGCGACCCCCTGCGCGAGCGCCCACCGGAGGATCTCGTGCTGCTGGCCATGCACCAGCAACGTCTGGCGTTCGCCATGGCTGGCGCGGAGCGCCTGGGCGACGCGACGCTCGCGCTCCTGCCCGCCGACGTACGCGAGGAGGCCACTGACACCGTGGCCGCACGCCGCGCCTTGGCCGACATCCCCAAGGGCGACCCCGACGACGACGGCGACGAGGACGAGCCCGCGCCGCCGCCCATCCGCACGGGCCCACCCGAGCCGCCCGACCTCCTGCGCGAGCACTACGACGCAGCGGCGGAGCGCTTCGGGGTGCGCTGGGAGCTGCTGGCCGCCGTCAACTTCGTCGAGTCCGGCTTCGGGCGCCTGCGCAACAGCAGCGTGGCCGGGGCCCAGGGTCCGATGCAGTTCATCCCGACCACGTGGGGGGCCTACGGCATGGGCGGCGACATCGACGACCCGGGCGACGCCGTCCTGGGCGCGGCCAACTACCTCAGCGCCTCCGGTGCGCCCGAGGATCAGGAGGGCGCCCTGTTCGCCTACAACCGCTCCACCTCCTACGGCGAGGCGGTCAGCCGCCACGCCGAGGCCATCGACCGCGACCCGCGCCACTTCTACGCCCTGTACGCCTGGCAGGTCTACGTGGCGGGCCCCGACGGCACGAGGCGCATCACCGGCCCGGGGCTGTAGGGCCGGCCGGGACCGGCCGACCCCTCAGCGCGAGGCGACCGGCCGCAGGCGCTCGACCGCGCCGAGGACCGCCTCGCGGGCCTCGGCGGGTTCGAGGACGGCGGCGTCGCCGGCCTCGGCCAGCACCTCACGCACGAGCCAGTCGGTGCCCGCGTAGGCGACTTCGACGACCACGGCCCCGTCGACGAGCTCGCGGTGCACGCGGCGCTCCTCCCGGGCCCAGCGGGCGCGCTGCGGGGAGACCCACACGCGGGCGATGCGCGAGGCCTCGACCTCCCCGGTGCGCAGCCAGCCGTCCACACCGGCGGCCGGGTCGACCTCGGGACGCGGCTCGAAGGTGCGCTCGAGCGCCTCGGCGCGGCGGATGCGGTCCAGGCGGAAGTGGCGCACGGCCTCGCGCTCGAGGTCGAAGCCCGCCACATACCAGCCCTCGCGGCCGTTGGTCAGCGCGTAGGGCTCGATCGTCCGCGGGGAGAACTCGTCCTCGTTGGCCTTGTAGTAGTTCAGCTCGAGCACGCGGCGCTCGCCGATGGCGCGCGAGACCAGGGCGGCCATCTCGGAGTCGTCGGCGCCCGCGGCGGCGACCACGAGGCCGTGGTCGGTGGGATCGTGGCCCAGCGCCTCGACGAGCCTCTCGCGCGCCGACAGCAGGCCAGGGTGCAGATGCACACCCAGCAGGTCGATGGCGAAGACCAGCGCCTTGGCCTCCACGGGCAGCAGCCGTGCGGGCCGGGCGAAGTTGTCGGCGTAGGGCTCGGGGTCGACCTCGATGCGCCCGTCGTCGGTCAGCTCGGCGTAGAGCACGTAGGTGCCCCCGCCGAAGGAGACGACGTTGAGCACCGCGATGTCCTCGCGCAGCTCGCTCTCGCAGAACTGCAGGCGCTTGCACACGTCAGTGGCTTCCAGCGCCTCGCCGCGCCGGCCGGCCTCGATGAGGATGGAGGCCAGCGTGACCAGGCGCGCGAAGCGCTCCGGGCGGATCACGGAGTCGGCGGGGGTGCCGCGCCGCACGCGCGCAGTGGGCTCGCCTTCCTCGCCGGCCCCCTCGGCGACCGGCGCCTCGTCGGCCACGGCCAGTTCCCCGGCGTGGCGGGCGTGCAGCAGCTCGACGCGCTGCGCCACCTCGCGCTCGAGCTCGGGCGGCCCGAGCACGCGCGCGTGCTCCCCGAAGCGTAGGAGCCACGCTGCGAGCAGCCGGGCGTCGGCGTAGGGGGTCTCGAATACGATCGCCTCCTCGCCTGTGCCAGCGGCGTCAGCCGCATTGGTATCGGCTGGGTCCTCGGCAGGCGTGATCGAGCCGAAGGCCTCGAAGTGACGTTGGACCTGCCACGCGATGCGTCCCGACACGCGGATGCGCGCAGTGCCCACGGGGGCGCCGAACTGCCACTCCGCACGGTTGGCGTAGGAGCGCGGGTCGAGGTCGGCCGGGCGGCGGAAGTCGTGCTCGGCCTTGCTCGCGTAGGCGACCTTGCCGCGGATGCGCGACAGGCGGAAGACGCGCAGCGCGCCGCGCTCGTGGCTGTGGCCCAGCAGATAGAACTGGCCGCCGCGGAAGAGCAGGCAGTAGGGGTCGACCTTGCGCGGCCCGGTCTCGTCGCGGGCCATCGTGTAGTAGTCGAAGGTGATCGTCTTGGCGCGGAAGACCGCCGTCTCGACCTTGGTCAGGCGCTGGGAGTGGTCGTGGTCGCCGGCCGACGCGGTGATGCCCAGGGCGACGGAGCGCTGGTCGGGGGCCTCCAGCGGGCTGGGTCGCCCCCAGGAGATCTGCTGGAGGGCCAGACGCAGCGGCTCGGCGTAGGCGAACTCGCCGTCCAGCAGGGTCAGCGAGGTCTGCAGGGCGGCCAGCTCGGTGTCGGTGAACGCGATGGCCGGAAGGTGGAAGGCCTCGGGGCGCAGCGAGTAGTTCTCCTGCTCGGCCGCGTCGGAGGGCCCGTTGACCGTGAGATGGATGCCCAGCGCGTCCAGCTCGGAGCGGTCGGCGTAGAAGCGCCGGGCGAAGGCGTCCTCGTTCATGCCGCTGTAGCCCTCCACGTCGCGGCTGATCTCCAGCGCCGTGACCGGCCGCCGCTCGGCCATGAGGTAGCTGATCAGCGAGAGCTGGCGGATGAGCTTCTCGGTGTCCTTGGCCATCGGCGCGACACCATAGACCGGGCCAGCCGGCCCGGCCCCGATCGGGGGCCTTCCTCCGCGCTCTTTGCGCGCTTTCGCGTGTGGTGGGGACCTTCCACCACTGCCAGTCGGTCGGGCGTTGTCGCCGGGGCCGACCTGCCAGGGGGCCGAGGCAACCGTCCTTTATCACGCCCGGAAGCTTCGCTGTGGACGCCACCTGGCCGATGATCCTTCCGGCGATCCGGTCTGACTGGACGACCGAGAGCGTCCGGGCGTTGCGCTGGGACGGGAAGTCGACCGGGCTAAAGCGTCTGCTCATGCACAACTTCGACACTGGATTCTCGGCTCACCGAGGTCTTGGAAGCGATTGTCGACGAGTACGACGCGCAGCCTGCCGAGCAGCACCAGCGTCTGCTGCACCTCAGAATGCAGCAGACGGAGGGCTTCAACGCGCCTCGCGCGCTGTCAGCTTGCGCGCAGGTACTGGCCGATGGCGCGGCGGATGGCCTCGGAGACGGTGATGTTCTCCTCTGCGGCGCGGAGCAGCAGATCGCGCTTGAGCTCTGGGTCCAAGCGCACCGACTCCACCGAGGATGGCGCCGATCCCATCGGAGGACGACCGCCACTCCGGCGGCGGAGAATCTCGTCTACGTCGTAGCCGCGTTCGGCCTCATCGGCCATCGCCTCGACCATCTCGTCGGTGATCGGGGTGCCGTCTGCCTTGTGTCCATGCGGTGCAGACATCGTCAGCGTTCCTTCGCCAGCAGGCCTCGGTACTTCGCTCTCATGGGCATCGCGTGCATCACCGCCGGACCCCGGGGTCGGTCCATCACGACCAGCTCCAAGAACTGCCCCGCTTGGTCGGGGCCAAGAACCAGGTAGCGAGTGGGATCCTCGTCGACCTCTTCGATGACGACGGCGTTTCGCAAGGCGTGTTGGATGTCCTCGGTGCCGACGCCGTGGCGAAGCGCCGACCGGAGCACATCCACGCCAGGAATCGTACTACAGAACCTGCGCCCGCTTGCGGATCGCTTACGACACACCTCTCCCGCCGGTCTGTCTCCGCGCCGCTCGAGCTCGATCTCGTCGTGCCGAGGACCTCGCTTCGCGGCGGGTATCCGTCGCGGAGCGCGGATCCCTCGCGGGACAGCGCTGCGGGTCGGGAGGGCGCCGTGGGCCTCGGCGTCGCGCGTCTCGGCTGCACGACCGGCGACCTCGATTCGCGGCACCTACCTCCAAGCGCAGTACCAGCGCCTCAAGCCCCGCATTGGCGACGGCCGTGCCCTCGGGGCGGTCAAGCACTCCATGCTCATCGCCTACTGGCACATATTCACCACCGGCGAGACCTACCGCGACCTCGGCGGCGACTACTTCCAGCGCCGCGACCCTGAGCGCGCCACCAAGCTCGAAGCGCTCGGACACCACGTCACCCTCGCCCCGACCGCCGCTTGAACCCAGGCGCATTTCCCATCAGGATTCACGGATGACGAAGCCGCAAGGCCACGCTGCTCGCCGTCGCGACCTTTGTGTTCGGGTTCGGAGTGTGCGCCGTAGTGTTGCCGCGCTCGACGTGACAGCCATCTACCTGGTCGGACCGGCCGTCGCGGTCGCCGCGAGCGCCTTCGCTGCTTACAGATCCGCGCTCGACGACGGTCCGGCGGTCGCCGGACACTTGAGCGGGCGCCAGACTCCAGCCGATTGACGATCAGGCACCGTGCGGGCCACTAAGCGGGCCGGGGATAGCCCCTTCCTACGTCGTGGCAGAGCAGCGCGCCGACCCCTGGCTCGTGCTCGAGCTCGAAGGGAGCGGCGGCAACCAAGGCGACGCCCGGCGCGAACGCACGGGGGTATCGGGGTCGCGCTGGGCGCGGCCCTTGTCTCCCGGGCGTCCCCAGTGCTCGACGTACTCGATCAGAGTCGACACCGCCTCCAGACCCACCCTCTCGCCTACAGCCAGAAGGAAGTGCTCGACGACTTGCCGGTAGGACCTCACCGTGGCCGGAGAACGATCCCCCGCGGGAGCCGGCAAGCCGTCTAGGCGGGTAGGACTCTCCTACGGGTCGGGCCCAACTCAGGGGGCCACTCCAACGTGGTCCGTCCACAGTGGTCACGGCCGGCCGTGCCTCCCAAGTGCTCTCATTGCAGACCTCCGCAACGCGATTAGGAGCCAACCTCGCGGGGACCTCGGGCCTACTTGCTTCTCCACGAGAATGCGCAATGCGCGTACCTCGTCAGTTAGCACGTCGACCTTCTGCTGTAAGTCAGTGACGAGTACCGGCTCGTCATCTGCCCGCCCGTGGACACGCAGCTTCTCTCGTAGTGCGGACTCTCGTCTGGCCCAACGAAGGCGGTCGTAGTACGCGACTAATCCGCCGACTCCCCCAGCCACGATGACTGACACAAGCGAAGCCGAACAGTAGGCGACCGCCACCCACCAGTTGCCTCCGAGCGCTACGGTGACAATCACCCATAGAATCGCCGCCACCAGGAGGGCCAAGAGCTGCTTACGGTCGTGCACGCCGCCCACGACGCTTGCGACCGCCTCCCGAAGCGTCGGTTGGATTGCGTATGCGCCCGTCTGCACCGTCTCGTTGACCCGGTCCGACGCAAAGCGCCACTGCCCATGCAGAAGGCTGCCAGAGCGTCGGGTTCGCGACCGCCGGAGCGCATCGATCCCAAGGTGCGGATCGACGTTCGGCTCGAAGGGAAGAGGGTCCGCGCCGCTCTGGTGTCGAGCGATAAGCCGGACCACCCCGAAGATGATGCCTAGGGCGACAGCAACCGTATTGGCAAGCGTGTCCCACCCATCGTTCCAACCCTCGGCACCTGCCCGCGACATCTCGTAGAAGGCGAGGCTCGTCCCCACAGTCGCGACCAAGCCGCTGAGCGGAATGGCAACGACCGCCGCGACCGCCTCCACTCCCAGTGCGCTCGACTTGCCGAACCCGGTGTATGAACGCCGTGCTCGAATTGACGCGACGTAGATGCCCCAGACGATGCAAAGTCCCCCGAATAACACCCATGCAAAGGGCAAGAACACAACACACGCCAGCGTCACGGGAATCCATCGGCGCCGTGGCGAAGCGATCACGTGTAGCTCGTCTGCTGTGAGCAACACCGGATCTGGTTCGGTCGGAGTGCGCTCAGCTCCACGTGGCTCAGCCGCTCCCGGCAGTTTGCACTTCAACGATGAATGGTGATAGTGGGTCACACCCTCATCCTCGGTCCCAGGATGAAGCTCTGCAACGATTGAAAACCGGGGCTCCTGGCATCGATGTAGGTCGGCGGCGTGCTGATGGCGTGTTTGGTGTTTGGGCGTCTGAGCAGGTTCTTCTCGGTCGTTGCGGGTGCTGATGTGCCTCGGCCCCGAGCCCCCTACGACGCTGCCCGCCGAAACCTCGCGCGCGCGACAAGCTGCGAGCGGCTGAGGCGTCCGCGGCCTTTAGGCCGCCCGCGCTGGTGCCTCGGCCGGCTGGTCGGCCCCGGCGTCCACCGCCCCGAAGAACGCCGTGCCGTTGAGCGCGCGGTCGAAGCCCGACCAGCGCTCGCCCTGGCCCAGGGCCTTCTCGAGGCGATCGAAGGAGCCCAGGCGCCCGCCCAGGTTGTCCATGAAGTGCACGAGCGTCGCCTCGCGCGTGCACGGCACCACAGGGCTGCCGTGCTCCAGCGTGCCGTGGTGGCTGAGGATGATGTGCAGGACGGCCTGGGCCAGGTCGGGCGGGAAGCCGTCGACGGCCTCGATCTCGCGGCGTACGCGCGCGTAGCCGAGTGGGATCTCACCCTCCAGGCGCCCGGCGTCGGTGAGGTCGATGCCCTGCGCCTCGCCCGTGTAGGCCTCGAGCTTGCCGATGTCGTGCAGCAGCGCTCCGGTCACCGCGACCTCGCGATCGATGCCCGGGAACGTGGCGCTGACGGCGTTGACCCCCTGGGCCACCGAGAGCGAGTGCTCCAGCAGCCCGTGGCGGTAGGCCTGGTGGAAGCGCTTGGCGGCGGGGTGGTCGCGGTAGCGCTCCCAGCACGCGGTGTCCGGACCAAGCAGGCGGTCCAGCAGCGCGCGCAGGTGCGCACGGCGCACCGTGGCCACCAGCTCGCGCAGGTCGGCCTCCATCTGCGCCGCGCTGCGCGGCGGGCCGTCGCGCAGGTCGGCCTCCTCGTAGGAGCCCGGCTCGGGGCCCCCGATCGCACGGATGACGATCTGCGCGCCGTAGCGCTGGTGGACGCTGTAGCGCCCGGCCACACGCACGATCGCGCCGGGCGCGCAGACCGCCCGCGCCGCCTGCACCCCGTCCCAGGCGACGGCCGCGACCTGCCCCGTCCGGTCGCCGACGACCACCTTGAGGTACTCCGCGCCGTCGCGCCGGGCGCGGCACTCGGCCTCGCGCACGACGAGCACGAGGTCGACGTCGCTGCCGTCGATGAGGTCTCGCAGGAGCACGGCGCACACAGTAGGCGGGGTCGCGGACGGCTCCCCCGTGCTGACGCGCGACCTGCTACGGCGGCCCCGCTCAGGGACGGTAGAAGTCGGTCGCCCGGTCGGCCAGGGCGCGGGTGTCGCGCTCGTTGACCACGGCGTTGAAGATCGCGGCGAACCCCGGGATCATGCGCCCGCCCAGACGCGTGCCGAAGCGCTTGCCGGCCATCTGGGTCATCCGACGCATCGCGGCGCGGTCCTTCCCGCGCCGGCCGGTCAGGCGACGGGTGACCAGCGCGGTGGCCACCCTCCTCCCGGTGCCGTCCAGTGCCTCCCGCGCGTCGCGCGGGTCGTCGTAGAGCTCCTGGAGCACCAGCAGCTCGGCGGGGCGCATGGGGTCGGTGGGGTCGTGGCCGTGGGCGGCGGCGACGAAGAAGACCATGCGCGACTGCACCCAGGCCAGGGCAGCGAGGTCGGGGAGGATGGTGATCCACCCGCCCAGGCCGGTGATCGCGCCGCCGTAGCGGCTCAGGGCGGCATGGCGGCGCTTGGCCATGGCGGCCAGCTCGTCGGGCTGCTCGCCGGAGTGGGAGCTCGCCCAGCGCTGCGCCGCGGGCCCGTGGACATCGGCGGCGGCCAGCGCGAGGTGCTCGGGCGCGCGCCCGGGATCGGCGCGCAGGCGGTCCAGCAGCCCGCGCGGAACCGCGAAGCGCCCGCCGTCATCGGCGTCGCTCCCTACCTCGACGATGTCCTCACGCTCAGTCCTGTCGGTCCTGCTCACACCCATCGCCCCTACCCATCCGCTGCCGGGTTTGACCGATGATCGCTAAGGTCGCTCGATGCGGCCGCTGAGCGTTGCGTTCGTGGGCGCCGAGGCGGGCACGTGGAGCATCGAGCGCCTGGAGGTGGTCTTGGGCGAGCCACTGGCTCCCGTGTCGCACCTCGAGGTTCTCGACGGATCCGGGGCTGTGCACCCGCCGCGAGATGCGGTCTGGGTCTTGCGCGGGGTCACGAGCAACGAGCGGTATGTCAACCGTGTCGAGCACAGCGAGCTGGCCTCCCGCCAGGAACCACCCGGACGGGCAGGATCGAGGCGTGCGGCGCTGATTCCGATCAGGAAGTCGCAGGCGTGGTGGGATCTTGCCCAGGATGAACGCCGACGCATCTTCGAGGAGACCTCGCACCACGTCGCCATCGGCCTGGAGTACCTTCCGGCGGTCGCGCGGCGTCTGCTTCACGGCCGCGACCTTGGAGAGCCCTTCGACTTCCTGACCTGGTTCGAGTTCGTGCCCGAGCACGCGGTTGTCTTCGAGGAACTCGTTCAGCGGCTGCGAGCTACCGAGGAATGGACCTACGTCGAACGGGAGATCGACCTTCGCCTTGCCCGGGTGAGCCACACAGGAGACTCGTAGGTCGGCCGGCACGACCTCGCGGTGTCGCCTTGGCGTCAGCCGCTTACGCGCACGCGGGGCAGGTTCCTCGCAAGACCACGTCGTGGCGGTCGACCGACCAGGCGAGGCGGTCGGCCAGGGCGTCGATGGCCTGCTCGAGGCGCTCGTCCTCGTAGGCGGCGACCTGACCGCAGTGGTCGCAGACGATGTGGTGGTGGTGCTCGCCCGAGGGCATGGCGGGCTCGTAGCGCACGACGCCCTCGCCGGCGTCCATGCGGTGCACCAAGCGCAGCTCCCCGAGGACCTCCAGCGCCCGGTAGATCGACGCGATGCCCACCTCGTCGCCCCCGTCGCGCAGCTGGTCGGCCAGCTCGCGGGCGGTGAGGCAGCAGTCCTGACGCCCCAGCGCGCGCACCACGTGGGCGCGCGCCGCGCCGGAGCGGTAGCCGGCGTCCTCGAGCGTGCGCAGGGCGTGGTCGGTCCAGGTCGCGGTCGTGGCCATGCCGACACCTTATGCCCAGCCGCGCGCCGCCATCGAGTGTCGACTTGTTCGTCCTGGTGACTCACAACTCGACACTGGGCGCACCGCTACCGTTCGAGGGCGCATGGGCGAGCGGCTGCTGGTCATCGGGGGCGACGCCGCGGGCATGAGCGCGGCCTCCGCGGCGCGCCGCCGCGAGCGCGACCTCGAGGTCCTCGTGCTCGAGCGCGGGCCCTACACCTCGTACTCGGCCTGCGGCATCCCGTACTACCTCGGCGGCCTGTTCGACGACAGCGACCGGCTGATCGCCCGCACTCCGGAGGAGTTCCGCTCCCGGGGCATCGACGTGGCCATCCGCACCGAGGCCGTCGGCCTGGACCTCGACGCTCGCACGGTCACCGTGCGCGACCTCGCGGCCCGGACGCAGCGCACCGAGGGCTTCGACCGCCTCGTGGTGGCCACCGGCGCGCAGGCCGTCGCCCCGCCGGTTCCCGGCGCCGACGCCGTGGAGCCCGTGCGCACGGTCGACGCCGCCGAGCGCTTCGCCGCCCGCCTGCGCCACGGGGACGCGCGTTGCGCGGTGGTCGTGGGCGCGAGCTACCTGGGGCTGGAGATGGCCGAGGCGCTCGTGCAGCGCGGGCTCGAGGTCACCCTCCTCGACCAGGCGCCGCAGGTCATGGGGACCCTGGACCCCGACATGGCCGAGCACGTGCGCACCGCCGCGGAGGGAGTGGGCATCCGGGTGCTCCTGTCGGCGCAGGTCGACGAGGTGCTGCGCCACGACGACGGCTCGGTGCGCGCCGTGGCCACATCGGAGGGCGAGCTGCGCGCCGACGAGGTCGTGCTCTCCACGGGCGTGCGCCCGGCGGTCGGGGTCGCGCAGGAGGCCGGGCTCGAGGTGGGGGAGAGCGGCGCCCTGGCCGTCGACGACCGCCAGCGTTGCCGGGGCGCCGACGGCGTCTTCGCGGCCGGCGACTGCGCGGAGAGCCACCACCGCCTGCTCGACCGCCAGGTCAACATCCAGCTCGGGACCCACGCCAACAAGCAGGGACGCATCGCTGGCGTCAACGCCACCGGCGGCGACGACGCCTTCCCCGGCGTGATCGGCACCGCGGTGTCCAAGATCTGCCGCTACGAGGTCGCGCGCACGGGGCTGACCGAGGCCGAGGCGGCCGGCGCGGGCATCGAGGTCGTGGCTGCGTCCATCAGCGCCAAGACCCGCGCGGGCTACTACCCGGGGGCCGGGCCGATCAGCGTCAAGCTTGTGGCGGACCCGGCGGACGGGCGCCTGCTGGGCGGCCAGATCGTCGGCGTGGAGGGCGCCGCCAAGCGCATCGACGTCCTCGCCGTCGCGGTCTGGACGGGGATGCGCGTCCAGGACCTCGAGCTGGTCGACCTCTCCTACGCGCCGCCGTTCTCGGGCGTCTACGACCCGCTGCTCATCGCAGCGCGCCAGACGGCCAAGCGCATCGGCGGTTGAGGCGTCGACGCTATGCGGACCCCGCGTCATCGAGCGCCTCGAGGATCCGGCCGAAGCCGGTCACTCCTCGTGTGCAGCGGCGCCCGCGAGCTCGAGTGCGAACGCACTGAGGGCGATCCCCCTCGGCCAGCAGTTCGTCCGGGTCACGCGCAGCGTCGCCGATGAGGCGGTAGCGTCGCCACGCATCGTTGACGGCGGCGTCATCGCCGCGCCCGCCTCGGCGGCGCGCGCTTGAACGGCGACGGCCTCCAGGCGCCCTGCATGCGACTGCATAGGTCGATCATCGCAGAGCATCGACCTCACTCAGCCCCCGAAGGCGCCGCCGCCTCCAGACGCTCCCGCAGCGCCTCGGGCAGGCGCGCCGAGCGCTGCTCGGCGTAGTCGTAGCCAACCAGCCAGCCGTGGCCCTCGGCGGCCAGCCGCCCCTGGACGCGCATCGCGAAGCAGATCTGGAAGGCCGAGCGGCGCACCTCCCCGATCGAGCAGTGCACGGCGATCTCCTCGTCGAAGTACACGGGCGACCTGTAGACGATGTGGCACTCGGCGAAGATGAACCCGACCCCCTCGCGCTCGGGCCCGGCCGGGTCGTGCTCGGGCACGAGCTCGCGGATGAAGGCGATCCGGGCGCTCTCGAAGTAGCGCAGGAACACCACGTTGTTGAGGTGACGCATCGCGTCCAGGTCGCCGAAGCGCACCCGCTCGTGGTGGACGAAGTCGGCCGGGGCCATCGCGGCGGCGGACCCTAACCGCGGACGGCGCCGTCGCGCACGCAGAACGCGTCGGCCAGGGAGTCCAGGAGGCCGCCGAAGTCGCCCTGCGGGCCGGCCGCGTCGCGCTGGCGCTGCGCGCCCGGGAGGTCGAGGAGGGCGTGGACGCGCTCGAGCTCGTCGGTGCAGCCCAGCGCCCGGGCGTGGGGCGCGCAGGCGGCCAGCAGCTCCTCCGCCAGCTCCCGCACGGGGACCAGCCCGTCGCGGTCGAGGTCGAGCAGCTCCGCGCGGACCCCGTCACGGGCGGCCAGGAAGCGGTTCTCCTCCAGCACCTCGCGGGCGCTCAGCACGCGCCACGAGGCCCAGCCCTCCACGACCTCCAGGCGCACGAGGCACTGCACCAGCGCGACGAGGCTCGCGGCGTCGGCCATCCTGGTCTGGGCGTCCATCACGCGCACCTCCACGGTGCCCAGTGCCGGGTTGAGGCGCACGTCCCACCACAGGTGGGTGTGATCGGGCAGAGCGTCGCAGCGCACGAGCAGGTCGACCGCGTGGGCCCAGTCGGCGTAGCTGGCGAAGGCGCGGGGGATGCCCACGCGGGGGAAGGCCTGGAAGAGCGGAGTTCGGGCGCTGGCCAGGCCGGTGTCGCGGCCCTGCCAGAACGGCGAGTTGCCCGACAGCGCGAGCAGGAGCGGCAGGTGCGCGCGAAGCTGGTTCAGCGCGCCGATCGCGGCGGTGGGCGTGGGCACGCCGACGTGCACGTGCAGCGCGAAGGTCGGCTCGCGGCGGGCCAGCGCGCGCATGGCCTCCTCGACCTCGCGATGGCGCTGCGCGGGCGAGACGGCGACGTCCTGCCACATGGCGGTCGGGTGGGTGCCGGCGCTCGCCGCGCGCAGCCCGAGGCCGTCCAGGGCGGCCGCGAGCTCGCCGCGCAGGCGGGTCAGCTCCGTCGCCGCCCCGTCCACGGTCGCGTGCACCCCCGTGGCCAGCTCCAGGGCCGAGGCGTGGGTCTCAGAGGTGGCGCGCTCGCGCAGGTGCTGGGGAAGCGCGTCCAGCACCTCCTCGATGGCGGGCGCCAGCGCGAGCGTGTCCGCGTCCAGGAGCATGACCTCCTCCTCCACGCCGAGGGTCCAGGCGGGACGGTCGGGGTCGGGCCACCGCGCCCAGGCCGGGACGGTCACACGACGATCCAGGTGTCCTTCGCGCCGCCTTCGCGCGAGGAGTTGACCACCATCTCGCCCTCGCCGAAGGCCGCGCGCGTCAGGGCGCCGGGGAGCACGCGCGCCTCGCGGCCGTCGAAGAAGGTGAAGGGACGCAGGTCGACGTGGCGGGGCGCGAGGCGATCGCCGATCACGGTCGGGTGGGTGGAGAGCGCGACGGTCTCCTGGGCCACCCATCCGTGCGGGCGCTCCTCGATGGCCTCGCGCGCTCGGCGCAGCTCCTGCGCCGTCGCCCGGGGACCGACCAGTACACCGGCGCCGCCCGCCGCCCCGCGCGGCTTGACGACCAGCTCGTCGAGGCGGCCCAGCACTTCGGCAAGCACCCCGGCGTCGCCGAGGTCGTAGGTGGCCACCGAGGGCAGCAGCGGCTCTTGCGCGCAGAAGAAGCGGATCAGGTCGTCGACGTAGGCGTGGGTGAGCTTGTCGTCGGCCACCCCTGCCCCCGGCGCGTTGACCAGGGCCAGGGTGCCGGCGCGCAGCGGCCCGACGAGCGCCTCGCCGATCGCGGTGAGACCACCACGGCCGTCGCCCAGGTGCTCCTCCTCGGTGCGCCGGTAGAGGACGTCGATCGGCCGCCACCCCACGGCGGTGCTCGCCTCCAGGCGCTCGCCGCGCACCCGCAGGTCGTCCAGGGTGACCAGGGGGAGGCCCAGGAGCCACGCGAGCTCCTGGTGCTCCCAGTACGCGGTGTTGGCCGGTCCGTCGGTCAGCAGGGCGATGGACGGGCCCGCAGCCGTCGCGCCCGGGGACGTCGCGGCACAGAGCACGCCGGAGAGGAGGTCGTCCAGCGCCCGCTCCAGCTCGCCGAGCGGCGGTCCGCCCTCGCGCTGCTCGCCCACGGCACGCCGCGCGGCGACGGCGTAGGCCATCCCCGACGGCGTGCGCACGTTGTCCTCGAGGCAGAGCAGGCGACCGTCCCCGTCGCGCACGAGGTCCACGCCGGCAACCCCGACGCAGAATCTCGCCGGAGGTAGCTGCGCTGGGATGGGGTCGACGTGCTCGGAGCCCTCGAGCAGCCGTGCCGGCACGACGCCCTCGCGGACCGCCGCACGCTCGCCGTGGGCGTCGGCGACGAAGGCGTCCAGCGCACGCACACGCTGGGCCAGGCCGGCGTGCAGATCCTCCCATTCGGCGCTGCCCAGGAGGCGCGGCACGGGGTCGACCCGGAACGGGTGGCCGTCGAACACGCAGCCCTGGGCGGCCAGCCCGGCGGCGACTGCCTCGCCCAGCATGTACAGATCCTCGTCGCCCAGCTCCGTGAGCAGCTCCGTGTAGGCCTCGGAGGGTCCGCCGGGGACGGTGGCCTCGTCGTGGGCGATCGTCATGTGCACGGCTCCCGTGGTACCCGCTCAGGTGTCGACGCTACGAGACCATGGACGGACGGTGGACCGCCGCGGCGGTGAAGGCCGCGAACAGCGCCCGCTGCTCGGCCAGCGCGCGCAGCGACTCGGCGTGCCACTGCACGCCCACGAGGAACCGTTGGTCGGGGTCCTCGATGCCCTCGATCAGGTCATCGGGCGTCCAGGCGACCGGACGCAGGCCCTCG
This sequence comes from Candidatus Siliceabacter maunaloa, assembly GCA_024330185.1. Classification (GTDB taxonomy): domain Bacteria; phylum Actinomycetota; class Thermoleophilia; order Solirubrobacterales; family Solirubrobacteraceae; genus Siliceabacter; species Siliceabacter maunaloa. Next base: position 8,352 of record JANDLV010000004.1, on the reverse strand, counting down.
CCCAAGCGGTCCACGGCCTGATGGTGGAACGTGTTGACCTCGACCTCGACGGCCTGCAGCGCGGTCGCGAGTACCGAGCCGGCCTCGATGCGCACCCGATGCGTGGGCTGCGTGCCCGATCCCTCCTGGCGGTGGGACACGGAGGAGGGCCGTTGGCTGGGCAGGTCCTGGATCAGCGTCCCCCCGCGTGCCACGTTCAGCGTCTGCATGCCGCGACACAGACAGAGGATCGGGAGGTCGCGCGCCTGCGCCGCGCGGAGGAGCGCCACTTCGAAGCGGTCGACCTCCGGGTCGGTCGGGCCGAGCGCCGGGTGGGGCTGCGCGCCGTAGACCGACGGGTCGATGTCGGGGCCGCCCGAGAGGCACAGGCCGTCCACCCGCTCCGCCAGCGCGTCGATGTCGACCGCTTCGCTCGGCGGCACCACCACCGGCACCCCGCCCGCCTGTGCGATCGTGTGCGGGTAGTCCATGCCCAGGGCCAGGTCGCGCCGATGCGTGAGCGTCTGCTGCACCTGACGGGTGTGGTGGGGCTCGTGCAGCTCCGATGTGCTCAGCGCGATCAGCGGGCGGGGCATCGGGGCCACGCTAGCGGCTCGCGTGAAGGGGTAGGTGACGGAAATGTCTCCCGGTGCAGACGTCGCGGCGATCATCGACGGTTGGGCCGCCCGGGGGCGACCGCTCGCCGTCCCCGGCGCCTCGACGGTGGTCTGGGAGGAGGGCGACGGCGCGCCGGTCGTGTGCCTGCACGGCGTCCCCACCTCGTCGTTCCTGTACCGCAAGGTCCTGCCCGAGCTGGCGACACGCGGCCTGCGCGGCATCGCCTTCGACCTCCCGGGGCTGGGGCTGGCGCAACGCCCGCAGCGCTTCGACTACCGCTGGTCGGGCCTGGGAGCGTGGACGCTCGCCGCGCTCGACGCCCTGGGGCTCGATCGCTTCCACCTCGTCGTGCACGACATCGGCGGCCCCGTGGGCTTCGACGTCGTCTCCCGCGCGCCCGACCGCGTCGCGTCGCTGACCGTCCTCAACTCCATCGTCCGCGCCGCGACGTTCAAGCGGCCCTGGGCGATGGAGCCCTTCGCCCGCCGCGGGATCGGCGAGGCTTACCTGCGCACGCTGCACCCGGTCGCCCTTGAGCGCCTCATACGCCTGCAGGGCGTGGCCACGACGGTCCCGGCGGCCGAGCTGCAGGCCTACGTGCCGCTGCTCAAGCGCGGCGACGGCGGGCGGGCCTTCCTTCGGATCATGCGCGGCTTCGAGCGCACCGAGGCCTTCGAGTCCCGCGTCCTGGGCGCGCTGACCCGCCGCGCGTTCCCCGCCCAGGCGGTGTGGGGCGAGCAGGACCCGTGGCTGCGCGTCGACGTCCAGGGCGAGCACGCGCGGCAGGCGCTGGGCCTCGACGAGATCGTGCGGCTGCCCGGCAAGCACTTCGTCCAGGAGGACGCGCCGGCGGAGATCGCCGAGCAGGTGCGCCGACTGGTGGCCTGAGTGGTGCGCGGCTCGGAGCGGGCCGCCACCGGTCTACGATGCACCGATGGCGTCCGCGCAGCCACACAAGGCGCAGCGCTCGGTCGACGCGGAGCAGCGTCGCGACCGCGCGGCCCGCCGCGAGATCGTCCGGCTCAACCGGGCGCGTGGCGTCGGTGCGAACCTCGAGGACGCACTGCGCCTCCATCGCGCCGCCGACGCGCTGCACGGCTCCGTTCGTCGCCGGCAGTGAGCGGCTACGACCCGGAGGCGCTGTTCCGAGCCCTCCACGAGGCCGGTGTCCGCTACGTCCTCATCGGCGGCTGGGCGGTCAACGCGCACGGCCATCACCGCTACACGGGCGACATCGACATCTGTCCCGATCCCGAGCGCGCGAACCTCGAGCGTCTGGCGGCACTCCTCCGTGGGCTCAACGCCAGAGCGCTCGGGCTCGAGGAGTTCAGCCCCGCGGAGCTTCCTGCCGACCCCCGGGAGGCGGACGGGCTCGCGGGCGGGAGCAACTTCCGCACGCTCACCGACCTCGGCGTGCTCGATCTCATGCAGTGGGTCGACGGAGGGACCCGCGAGCTCGAGTACGCTGATCTCGCGGCGGACGCCCTGAGCGCGGAGGTGCTGGGCCTGTCGATCAGCGTGTGCTCGCTGGCGGCGCTGCTCGAGATGAAGCGCGCCGCCGGGCGCCCCAAGGACCGCGAGGATCTGGAGCGCCTCGAAGCGGACTCGTGACCGAGTGGTCCGCCTGACCGCTCGACCGGCGCTCGGACCGATAGCATCGCCGGCGTCAGCGTGGCGGTGCGAGGAAGCCGGTGCAAGCCCGGCGCGGTCGCGCCACTGTGACCGGAGATCGCCGCTCCGGAAGTCAGGAACTCCCCGCCGCGGCGCCCTTCCGATGACCGGGACGCATGATCCCGGGGAGGTTCCATGAGGCGGCTTCTCCTCATCCGCCACGCCCCCACCCAGGCCACCCACGAGGCGGCCTTCCCCCTCGACGAACCGCTCGACGAGGCCGCCCGAGCGCAGGCCGCGCAGCTCGGCGCCCGCCTGCCGCGCCACGCCACCGTGCTGTGCAGCCCGGCACTGCGCTGCGCCCAGACGGCGAGCGCGGCGGGCCTGGAGGCGACCGAGGACCCGGGCCTGGCCGAGTGCGACTTCGGCGCGTGGGCCGGGCGGACGCTCGCCGACGTCCACGAGCGCGAGCCCGACGCCGTCCGGGCGTGGATGACCGACCCCGACGCCTGCCCGCACGGCGGGGAGAGCCTCGCGGCGTTCGCACGCCGGGTCGCCGGCTGGCTGGACGGCCAGGCCGACGGCGACGGGGGCACCGTCGCCATCACCCACGGCGGCGTGGTCAAGGCGGCGGTCGTGCACGCGCTCGGCGCGCCGCTGGACGCCTTCTGGCGCATCGACGCCGGCCCGCTGGCCATCACCGAGCTGCACGCCCACGACGGGCGCTGGACCGTCACGCGCGTCAACAGCGCCGGTGGCGGCAAGGCCGCCGACCCGCTTCCCGCCACCCGGACGGAGGTCCATCCGTGCTGCGCTTCGTGACCACCGCCGACACCGAGATGCTCGCCACGGCGGCCGCCGTGGCGCAGTTGCCCGACGACTTCGGCGACGTGCGCTGCTTCAACCCGGGACCGGGCGGGGGCGTCGAGCTCGTCGACGACGTCCTGGACGGCGACGCGCGGGTCGTGTTGTGTCGGATCCTGGGCGGCCGGAGGGGCTGGCCCGAGGGCTTCGACGCGCTGCGCGCGCGGTGCGCCCAGCGCGGCATCGCGCTGCTCGCGCTGGGCGGCGAGATCGAGCCCGACGCCGAGATGACGGCGCTGTCGCTCGCCCCGTCGGGCGCCGTCGCCCAGGCCGGCGAGTACCTGCGCCACGGCGACGTGGACAACGTGGAGCAGATGCTGCGCTTCCTGGCCGACACGTTCCTGCTGGAGGGCCACGGCTTCGCGCCGCCCAGGGAGGTGGCCGACCTCGGTGTCTACGTGCCCGACGAGGGTGACGTGCCGCTCGACCGTGCGCTGGCGCTCCACGATGCGGGACGTCCCACGATCGGCATCTGCTTCTACCGCTCCCACCGCCTGACCGGCAACACGGCGTTCGTCGACGGGCTGTGCGCGGCGATCGAGGCGGCGGGCGCCAACGCGCTCGCGGTCTGGTGCCCCACCCTGCGCCGCGGACCCGACGGTGAGGTGCCAGCGCTGGCGCTGCTCGACGGCCACGTCGACGCGCTGCTGACCACGATGCTGGCCACGGGCGGCTCGGGCGCGGCCGACGCGCGTTCGGAGCACGACGAGCTGTGGCAGGACTGGGACGCCTCGGCCCTCGCGCAGCTCGACGTCCCGGTGTTCCAGGCCGTCGCGGCGACCCAGTCGCGCGCGGCGTGGGAGGCCTCGGACACCGGGCTGTCACCCCTGGACGCCGCCACGCAGGTCGCGATCCCCGAGTTCGACGGCCGCCTGCTCGGCGGGGTGTTCTCCTTCAAGGAGCGCGACGGCGGCGGCTCGCCGGTGGGCACGCCCGTCGCGCGCTACGTCCCCGATCCCGAGCGCTGCGCGCGGGTGGCGGGGCTGGCGGTGCGCCACGCGCGGCTGCGCACGACTCCACCCGCGCAGCGGCGTGTGGCGATCCTCCTGACCAGCTTCCCGACCAAGCACGCGCGCGTGGGGATGGCCGTCGGCCTGGACACGCCGGCCAGTGCGCTGACGCTGCTCGACGCGCTGCACGACGACGGCATGGACGTCGAGCGCCCGTTCGCCCACGGCGACGAGCTGATGGCCGAGCTGATCGCCAGCGGCGGCCACGACCCCGAGTTCCTCACCGACGAGCAGCTCGCCGCTGCGCCGCTGCGCCTGCCCGTCGGCGACTACCTGGACTGGTATCGCACCCTGCCCGCCGAGCTGCAAGAGAAGATGGAGGCGCGCTGGGGCCCGCCGCCGGGCGACCACTACGTCGACGGCGACGCCTTCGTGATCGCGGGCCTCGAGCTGGGCAACGTGCTGATCGCCATCCAGCCGCCGCGCGGCTACGGCGAGGACCCGGTCGGCATCTACCACGACCCCGAGCTGCCGGCCACCCACCACTACCTCGCGTGCTACCGCTGGCTCACCCACCACTGGGGCGCCGACGCGATCGTGCACCTGGGCAAGCACGGCACGCTGGAGTGGACCCCGGGCAAGATGCTCGCGCTGAGTTCGTCGTGCACGCCCGACGCCGCGCTGGGCGACACGCCGCTCGTCTACCCCTTCGTGGTCAACGACCCGGGGGAGGGCGTGCAGGCCAAGCGCCGCGCCCACGCCGTGATCGTCGACCACCTCGTGCCGCCGATGATGCGCGCGGACACCTACGACGAGATGGCCGAGCTCGAGACGCTGCTGGACGAGTACGCGCGCCTGGAGGTGCTCGACCCGCCCAAGCTCCCGGCCCTGGCGGCGCGGATCTGGACGGCGGTCGAGGCCGCCAACCTGCAGGCCGACATCGGCGTGCACGAGCGCCCCGACGACGTCGGCGCGCTGGTCGAGCACATCGACGGCTACCTGTGCGAGGTCAAGGACGTCCAGATCAAGGACGGGCTGCACGTCCTGGGCCGGGCGCCCGAGGGCGACCAGCTCCGCGGCCTGACCTCCGCGATGCTGCGCCTGGGCACCGCCGGCGTGCCCGGTCTGCGCCGCGCGGTCGGCGCCGCGTTCGGGCTCGACGAGCCGGGGCTGGTGGCGGCGCCCGGTGCGCCGGCGCCCGCTCCGCCCGGCGCGCCCACCGGCGCCGGCGGGCTCGAGCCAGCGCTCGAGGCGAGCCCCGTCGTCCCGCCCGCACCCGCTCTCACCGCCGCCGCGCTCGGCGCACTGCTCGAGCGCTTCCCCGGCCCCGCCGCCAGCGCCGGCGACCTCGTCGACCGCCTCGAGGCCGCGCAGATGGCCCTGCTCGACGGGCTCGCCGTTCGCGACTGGGTCGCCGACACCGCCGGCGCGGTGTGCGAGGAGGTGCTCGGCCGGCGCGACGACGGTGTCCAGCGCGCGCTGCGCTTCGCCTGCGACGAGGTCGTGCCGCGCATCCGCGGCACGCACGCCGAGCTGGACAACGTGCTCGCCGCGCTGCACGGCCGCCACGTGCCGGCCGGCCCGTCCGGGGCGCCGACCCGCGGCCGCGTCGACGTGCTGCCTACCGGGCGCAACTTCTACTCCGTCGACCCCCGTTCCCTGCCCTCGCGGCTGTCGTGGGAGGTCGGCGTGCGCCTGGCCGACGCGCTGCTGGAGCGCCACCGCACCGACACCGGCGACTTCCCGCGCATGGTGGGCCTCGTCGCGTGGGGAACGTCGGCCATGCGCACCCAGGGTGACGACGTCGCCGAGATCCTCGCGCTGCTGGGCGTGCGCCCCACGTGGCACCCCGAGTCCGGGCGGGTGATGGGTACGGAGGTCATCCCGCTGGCCGAGCTGGGCCGCCCGCGGATCGACGTGACCGTCCGCATCTCCGGGTTCTTCCGTGACGCCTTCCCCCATCTGGTGGCGCTGCTCGACGACGCGGTGGCCACGGTCGCCGCGCTGGACGAGGCCGACGCCGACAACTTCGTCGCCGCGCACGCACGCGCCGACGCGCAGCGCCTTGCCGCCGAGCTGGGCGACGGCGCGTGGCGGCGCGCGACCATGCGCGTCTTCGGCTCCAAGCCGGGGACCTACGGCGCCGGGCTGCTGCAGCTCGTCGACGCCCGCGACTGGCGCGACCGGGGCGACATCGCCGCGGTCTACGAGGCCTGGGGCGGCTATGCCTACGGGCGCAGCCTCGCCGGAGCGCCGGCGCGCGACGCCATGCGCGAGTGCCACGGGCGCATCGAGGCGGCGGTCAAGAACGTCGACTCCGCCGAGCACGACATCCTGGACTCCGACGACTACTTCCAGTTCCACGGCGGGATGGTCGCCGCCGTGGAGGCGCAGACGGGCCGCGCGCCGGCCGCCTACCTGGGCGACAGCGCGGACCCCTCGCGGGTGCGCACGCGCACGCTGGGCGAGGAGACGCGCCGGGTGTTCCGCGCGCGTGTCGCCAACCCACGCTGGATCGCTTCGATGGTGCGCCACGGCTACAAGGGCGCGGCCGAGCTGGCGGCGACCGTCGACTACCTGTTCGGCTACGACGCGACCACCGGGGTGGCCGAGGACTGGATGTACGAGCAGGTCGCCCAGCGCTACGTCCTCGACCCCGACCTCGCCGACTTCATGGCCGCCTCCAACCCGTGGGCCGGCCGGGCCATCGCCGAGCGCCTGCTCGAGGCCGCCGACCGGGGGCTCTGGGAGGTGCCCGAGGAGGCGACGCTCAGCGGCCTGCGCGACCGCTTCCTGGCCCTGGAGGGCGAGCTCGAGGGGGCCGGGGCGTGAGCAGGCCCGCCTCAGGCTCCGGCGCCCCCGCCGCGGCCGCCCGTGGCACCGACGCCCCGGCCGGGCGCGTCGCGGCGGCCTACCCCCTCTCGGCGATCGTCGGCCAGGAGGCGCTGATCGAGGCGCTGCTGGTCAACGCGGTCGCACCGGATGTCGGCGGCGTCCTCGTGCGCGGCGAGCGCGGCACGGCCAAGTCGACCGCCGTACGCGCGCTGGCGCCGCTGCTGCCGCCGGTGGCGGCGGCGGCCGGCCAGGCGTTCGCCTTCGCCCCCGGCGAGCAGGCGCCCGGCGGGCAGGTCCCCACCGACGCGGGGACGCAGGACCGCTCGGCCGTGCTCGTCGAGCTGCCCCTCGGCGCAACGCTCGACCGCCTCGTGGGCGCGCTGGACCTCGGCCGCGCACTGGCCGGCGAGCACGCCTTCGAGCCGGGCCTGCTGGCCCGCGCGCACCGCGGGATCCTCTACGTCGACGAGGTCAACCTGCTGCCCGACCACCTCGTCGACGCGGTCCTCGACGCGGCGGCCTCCGGCATCGCGCGCGTGGAGCGCGAGGCGGTCTCCGCGCAGCACGACGCGCGCTTCCTGCTCGTGGGCACGATGAACCCCGAGGAGGGCGAGCTGCGTCCCCAGCTCCTGGACCGCTTCGGGCTGGGCGTCGAGGTGCGCACGCCGACCGATCCCGCCCAGCGGGGCGAGATCGTCCGCCGCCGGCTGGCCTTCGAGGCCGACCCCGCCGCCTTCGCCGCGCGCTTCGCCGACGCCGAGCGTGAGCTCGCCGCGCGCATCGCCGCCGGGCGCGAGCGGTTGGCACGGGTCGTGCTGACCGAGCGCGAGCTGGCGCGCATCACCGGCGCGTGCGCGCGCCTGGGCGTGGACGGCGTGCGCGGCGACATCGTCTCGGCACGCGCCGCGCGGGCGCTCGCGGCGCTGGAGGGCTGCGAGGAGGTCGGCGAGGACCACGTGCGTCGCGCCGCGGCGCTCGCGCTCGCCCACCGCCGCCGGCGCGACCCGCTCGACGCCCAGGGCGACGGTGACGGCGAGCTCGAGCGCGCGCTGGACGGCGAGCCCGAACCGCCGGAGGGCGGCGGGAACGGCGGCGCACCGCCACCGTCCGACCCGAGTCCGGGCGACGATCGTGCCCCGCAGCCCTCCTCCCGCGGCGCCGGCGCGTCCGCCGGGGCCTCCTCCGCATCCGGCGACGAGCCGCCCGACGACCCATCCGCCGCCCAGGACGAGTCCCCCTCCCCGTCCTCTTCACCACCGGCCGCCGAGCCACCCGCCCGCTCCGCGAACGGGTCAGCCCACGCCCCCTCCGCGCCCGCCCGCGAGCGCCGCGACGCGCCCGCCGCCGCGCGGCTCCCGCTCGCCGCGCTGCGCCTGGCCGGCACCGATACGGCGGTGATCGTCAATCGTGGCTGGGTCTACGCGCCGGATGCGGCCACGGTGGACGCGGCGCGCTGGCGCGAGCCGGCGGCGGTCACGGTGAGCGGCTTCGTGAA
>JANDLV010000039.1 GCA_024330185.1 Candidatus Siliceabacter maunaloa | reverse complement strand
GGATCACCGGGCTCAGCACCAGGAGCGCGCCGGTGGCCACCAACGCCACGGGCGCGGCCAGGCCGACGACGCCGGCAAGGAGGGCCAGGGCGTCGGCCACCGCCTCCCCCACCGTGCCGCCGTCCCAGCCCAGGTAGAGCGGGAAGGCCAGGAAGACCCCCGCGGCCACCAGGCCGAGGCCGATCAGGTCGACGTGGTGCTGCTCGAGGACGGGCAGCGCTGCGCGCAGCCCGGAGCGCCGGGCCCGGGCGGGGGGCTTCTTGCGCTTGGCGGTCCTGGCTGCGCGGGCAGGGGGCATCGCGATCGATGTCCGCTTCGACGCGGTGCGGACGTGTCCTGCCGCCCAGCGCGAGGGCGCCACGCACCGTGGATGCCCACCGGCCGGGGCTAGCCTCGGGTCGATGGAGGTGCTCAGCGCTCGCGGCCTGGTCAAGGTCCATGGCCGAGGACGCGCGGCCCGGCGTGTGCTCGACGGCGCCTCGCTGTCGGTCACTCCCGGCGAGGTCGTCGCGGTGGTCGGCCGCTCGGGGTCGGGCAAGTCGACCCTCCTGCACCTGGTCGGCGGGCTGGACCGTGCCGACGCCGGCGAGATCACCCTTGCCGGGGAGCGCGTGGACCGGTTGCGCGAGCGCGACCTGACCCGGTTGCGCGGCCGCGCGGCGGGCTTCGTGTTCCAGTTCTTCCATCTGGTGCCCGAGCTGAGCGGCGCCGAGAACGTCGAGCTGCCCGCGCGGCTGCCGGGGGCGCCCGCGGGCGCGCTGCGCCGCGCCCGCACGCTCGTCGAGCGCCTCGAGCTCGGGCATGTGGCCGACCGCCTCCCCCATGAGCTGTCGGGCGGCGAGCAGCAGCGCTTCGCGGTGGCGCGCGCCCTGGTGCACGACCCACCGGTGATCCTGGCCGACGAGCCGACCGGGAACCTGGATCCCCAGGCCGCGCAGATCGTCCTGGGCCTGCTGCGCGCGGCAGCTGACGAGGGCCGCGCGGTGCTGCTGGTGACCCACGAGGCGGCGGCGACGGCGATCGCCGACCGCGTGGTGCGCCTCCAGGACGGCGTGCTCGTGGCCGATCCGGCGCTGCGGGCCGTCCCCGAGCGCCTGGGCGCATGAGAGCAGCCCTGGCGGACGCGGTGCGACGCCTGCGCGCCGCACCCGGCCGGGCTGCGCTCGCCGCTGCCGGGATCGTGGCGGCGGCGGCGATGCTCGGCGCCGGGGTGACGGTGAGCTACGGCCTGACCACCGGCTTCGAGCGCTCGGCGCAGCAGGCCGACCTGCCCGACGTGCTCGCGCGCTTCGGCGACGAGGAGCGCGAAGAGGTCGAGGAGCGGGTGGCGGCGCTGCCCAACCTCGAGCAGCGGACCTACCGCTACGAGGAGACCAGCGTCCCGCTGAGCGCCAATGGCGAGTCCAGCGAGGACGGGGTCATCCATGCGGTGCGCGGCGAACGCCGCGGCTACGCCATCCTCGAGGGTCGCGACGTGACCGCCGACGACCTGGACGGCGCCGTGGTGGAGCGTGGCGTGGCGCAGGAGTGGGACCTCGAGGTGGGCGACACGATCAGCTCCGGAAGCCAGATCTCGTGGGAGATCGTGGGCATCGGCGTCTCGCCCGACAACGTCGCCTACCCGCTGGCCTCCTCGCTGCGCATCTACGTGTCGGGGCCCGCGCTCGAGGAGGCCTTCGACTTCGTCCTGCCGGTGAACATGGCCCTGCTGTGGTCCACGGAGCCCGAGCGCACCGACGTCCTGCTGCAGCAGGCGCGCGCGAACAGCTACGGCCTCAGCGACCTGCGCTTCATCACGCGCGAGGGCGTGGAGGTCGCGGTCGGCGAGGCGGCCGGGATCGTCATCGCGCTGCTGGTGGCCTTCTCGATCGTGGCGCTGGCCGCGGCGGGCGCCATGCTGGCCACCGCCGCCCACGCCGACGTGCAGCGCCGGCTGGGCACCATCGGCATCCAGCGCGCGGTGGGCATGGACCGCCGGGCGGTCGCGGTGGGCTTCGCCGCGAGCGGGGCGGTGCTGGCCGCGCCCGCGGGGGTGCTCGGCCTGGCCCTGGGAACCCTGGTGGCCGCCGGCCCGACCGGCGCGCTGCTGCTCACCCTCAACGAGCTGCCACCGGGCGGTGCCCTGGTGGGTCCGCTGCTGCTCGCCTGGCTCGTCGTCGTCGCGGTCGTCGCACTGGCGTCGGGCTGGCCGGCCTGGCGGGCCGCCGGGCGGCCCATCGTCGGCCTGCTGCGCGGAAGCGAGGTGGCCCGTCCGCGCGCCGCCCGCGGGCTTTCGCGCGGACCGTTCGGCCTGGGCCTGCGCCTGGCGCTGGGGCGCCCCGCCCGGCTGGGCGGTACAGCGCTGGTGCTGGCCGCCTGCACGGCCGTGGTGACCCTGATGCTCGCGCTGGCCTCACTGCTGGTGGATCTCAGCGACGACCCCGCCTCGCTGGGCAAGCGCTACGAGCTGACCGCTCAGCTCGACGCCGACAGCGCGCCTGACGTGCGCGCCCTGCCCGGCGTGGAGGCCGCCACCCCGCGCTACGAGCTCGACGCCACCGCCTCGTTCCAGCTCGGTCAGCCCGTGCGGCTCATCGGCTTCGAGGGCGACCACGTGCCCTTCGAGGCCCCGCCCCTGGCCGACGGGCGGCGGCTGGACCCGGACGCCGACGGCCTCCCGGAGGCCGAGGTCGGCGCGGGCCTGGCCGAGGCCCTGGGCCTCGCCCCGGGAAGCACGCTCGCCGTGCAGCTCCCCGACGGCGTCGAGGAGCGCTTCCGCGTCGTGGGCGTGGTGCGCGCGCTGGACAACGACGGCCGCGTGGCCTACGTGCCCGCCGACACGGTCTCCCAGGCCGCCGACGAGTCGGCCATCGCGGTGAAGCTGACCGATGGGGCGTCACAGGCCGCCGTCCAGGCCGGCCTGATCGACCTGGGCGCCGCCGACGCCGGCGAGGCCGAGGCCGCCACCACGGACGACGCCGCCTTCCTGGCCACCCTGGCCGCGCTGCTGCGCGCCGTCGCGCTGGTCAACGGCCTCGTCTGCCTCTACGCGCTGATGCAGGCCCTCGCCCTCACCGCACGCGAGCGCCGCGGCACCATCGCGGTGCTGCGCGCCACCGGCGCCGGGCGCGGCCACGTGGCGCTGCTGCTGGGCGGCGTGGTCGCCGCGGCCACGATCCCCGCCGTCGTGGCCGGCCTGGCGCTGCAACGGTGGGCGCTCGGCCCGGCCACCGCCGACCTCGCCGCGGGCTACGCCGACCTGCAGCTCACCGCCGCGGGCGCCCAGGCCGCCGGGGTGGCCGTGGGCGTGGCCCTCCTCGCCGCCTTCGCGTCGTGGTGGGTGGCGCGCCGCACCACCCGGGAGCCCGTCGTGGTGGGACTGAGGGAGGAGTGAGATGAGCGCAAGAGGCCTCGCCACCCTCCTCCTCACCCTCATCGCTGCCGTTCTCCTGAGCGCATGCGGCGGCGGCGAAGACAGCGCCAGCGCCGGTGGCTCGACGAGAGATGCCACCCTCGTCGACGAAGACAACGACGGCCTCCCCGAGCCCGGCCCCGGCGAGCTCCTCCTCGACCGCACCGAGATCGCGCCCGCGGCACCACTCCAAAGCGAGATCGCACGCATCGGCATCCTCAACGACCCGCAGATCCGCGACGAGGAGTCCCCCGCTCGCGTGCCGTTCCTCGACCGCCTCGGCGCGCCGTTCACCACCACGTTCCGCCCTCACGAGGCGCTCAGCACGCAGGTCTTCGCCGCCGGCGTCAACGCGATCGCCGCGCAGGAGCCCGAGGCCGTCCTGCTCCCCGGCGACCTGGCCGACAACGCCCAGCGCAACGAGCTGGAATGGGCGGCGGCGGTACTGAACGGCGAGCGGGTCGACCCCGACAGCGGCGATCCCGGCTACGACGGGGTGCAGCGCGCCGACAACCCCGATCCCTTCTACTACCGCCCCGGCGTGGACGCCCCCCAGCAGCCCGGGCTGCTCTCCGACGCCCAGCAGCCCTTCACCCCCCGGGGCCTGGGCGTGCCGTGGTTCCCCGTGCTGGGCAATCACGACATCCTCGTCCAGGGCGAGGTCCCTCCCACGCCCGAGCTCGAGGGCCTTGCCACCGGCGACGAGGCCGTCGAGCGCCTGGACGAGGAGCGCCTGGAGCGCCTCGACGTCCCTCCCGACTCCGCCCTCGCACCGCAGCTCGTCCAGAACCTCCTCGCCGCCGGGCGGCTCCCCGGCGACACGCGCACGATCCCCGCCGACCCGGCCCGCACGCTCGTGGCCCCGCAGGAGGCCACCGACCTCCTGCGCGACGCCGCGGCTGCCTCGGGTGCCGACCTGCGCGCCCGCGCGGGCGCGCCCGACCGCCTCGACTACACGGCCGACATCGGCCCACGCGTGCGGCTCATCGCCCTGGACGTCGTGAACCGCCAGGGCGTGTCGCGCGGCGTAGTCACCCCGGATCAGCGCGCCTGGCTGGCCGAGCAGCTCGAGGCGGCAGGTGACCGCTGGGTGATCGTCAGCACCCACCAGCCCCTGGACTCCAGCGTCGGGGGGCCGGAGGTCCTGGAGCTGCTGGACGCCCATCCCCGCACGCTGGCCGTCGTGAACGGCCACACCCACTCCAACGAGATCACTCCACGCGACGACTACTGGGTCCTCTCCACCGCCTCGCTGACCGACTGGCCGCTGCAGGGACGCATGCTGCGCGTGCTGGAGACCCGTGGCGGCGGCGCGGCGATCGAGACCTGGGTGGTCGACGTCGAGGGCGAAGGCCTGGCCGGCAAGGCCCGCGAGCTGGCCCACCTCGACGCCCAGGGCGGGCGGCCCGGGGGCGACCGCGGCGAGCGCGAGGACCGCAACGTGCGCTTGTTCGTCAGGTGACGTCGGCCGGAGGTCGACGCTTGCGGCGACCGCAGGACGAAACCCGATCTCCGGAGGTCGACGCTTGCGGCGACCGCAGGGCGAAACCCGATCTCCGGAGGTCGACGCTTGCGGCGACCGCAGGGCGAAACCTATCCTCCTCCTAATGGATCGTCCCGCCCGCGTCCTGGTCGTCGAGGACGACGAGGAGATCGCTCAGGTGCTCCTGCGCTCGCTGCGCATGGAGGGCTACGAGGCGCGGGCCAGCCCGGACGGTGAGTCCGCGCTGCGCGACGCGGAGGCCTTCACGCCCGACCTCGTCGTGCTCGATCTGGGCCTGCCCACCCTCGACGGGGTCGAGGTGGCGCGGCGGCTGCGCGGCGACGGCGACGTGCCCATCCTCATCCTCACCGCCCGCGACGCGCTGGACTCCCGCGTGGAGGGCCTGGACGCGGGCGCCGACGACTACCTGGTCAAGCCCTTCGAGCGCCAGGAACTGCTGGCCCGCCTGCGCGCGCTGCTGCGCCGCCGGCCACCGCGCGGCGCGGCCTCGCTGGTGGCCGCCGACCTCCAGCTCAACCCCGACACCCACGAGGTCCGCCGCGGCGAGCGCACCGTCGAGCTGACCCAGCGGGAGTTCGAGCTGCTCGAGTACCTGATGCGCAACGAACGCATAGTGATCCCCCGCCAGCGCCTGCTGGAGGAGGTCTGGGGCTACGATCCGTTCGCGACCACGAACACGATCGAGGTGTTCGTCTCGAACCTGAGGCGCAAACTGGAGAGTGATGGCGAAGCCCGGCTCCTCCATACGATCCGCGGGGCGGGCTACGTTCTCCGCGCTTGACCGCCTGCCGATCCGCTGGAAGCTGGCGGGCGGCTCGGCGATCCTCACCCTCGCGATCCTGTGCGCCTTCGCGGGGATCGTGGGCGCACTCATCACCCAGAGCATCCGCAGCGACTTCAACAACGAGACGGCGAGCCTCGCCTCCGAGCTGGCTGAGCGGGTCGAGGTGGAGATCGATGCGCTCTTCCAGCGGCCCACCGGCATCAGCCCCCGGGGCGCCCCGACCACGACCGAGGGCCTGGTGGTCCGCGTGCTCGACTCTCGGGGGGTCGAGGTGGACCAGGCTCCGGAGGGCGCCCCCGGCCTTGGCCCGTTCATCCGGCAGCGCACGGTCGAGACGCGCGGCTACCGCATCGAGAGCCGCCCGATCAGCGAAGAGAGCTCGGGCGTGCGCGCGATCCTCCAGGTCGCCCGCCCGCTGGCCGCCGTCGAGGCCACGACGGCGCGGGTGCAGATCTTCCTTGTCGTCGGCGTGCTCGCGGGGGGCGTGTTCGCCCTCATGGCCGGCCTGGCCGTCGCCCGGCGGGCCATGGCGCCCGTCGCTGCGCTGACCGCCACGACGCGTGAGATCGCCACCACGCGCGACCCCACCCAGTGCGTGCCGCGGCCCGCCGCGCACGACGAGGTCAGCGAGCTGGCCGGGACGCTGGACGAGATGCTCCAGGCGCTGGCGGCCTCGCGGGAGGAGACCGAGGCCATGCTGCGCCGCCAGCGCGAGTTCGTCGCCGACGCCTCCCACGAGCTGCGCACACCGCTGACCAGCGTGCTGGCCAACCTCGAGCTGCTGGCCGAGACCCTCGACGGCGATCGCGAGGACGCCGCCCGCTCGGCCCTGCGCTCCACCCGGCGCATGGGCCGGCTGGTGGCCGACCTGCTCCTGCTGGCCCGCGCCGACGTGGGCCGCGCGGCCCCGCGCGCCCCGCTGGACGTGGGACAGGTCCTGGTCGAGGCCGCCGCCGAGCTCGAGCCCGTTGCCGGCGACCACGAGCTCACCCTGGAGCCGGCACGCGGGATCGTGGAGGGCTCGCACGACGAGCTGCTCCGCCTGGCGCTCAACCTGATGGAGAACGCGCTGCGTCACACGCCCGAGGGCACGCACGTGCGTGCGGCCGTGGAGGCCCCCGACGGCCACGTCACCCTGACCGTCTCCGACGACGGGCCGGGCATCCCCGCGCAGGTGCGCGAGAAGGTCTTCGAGCGCTTCGTGCGCGGGGAGGGCGATCGCGGCGGATCCTTCGGCCTGGGCCTGTCCATCGTCCGAGCCGTGGCCCAGGCTCACGGCGGGGAGGTCGACCTCACCTCCCCCACCGACGGCGACCGCGGCACGCGCTTCACCGTCACCCTGCCGGCGCACGCCGAGACGCGTGCGCTGGTGGGAGCTGACGCCTGATCTACTCGAACAGCTCGGCCACGCGCGCGGACCAGCCGGGGATCACGTCGCCGGCGTCGAGCGTCGCGTCGGCGCTGAGGACGACGATGTCGTCGGGTGAGCGGTAGACCGCGACCGTGCGTCTGCGCGGCGCGATCACCCACACGAGGCGGGCGCCGAAGGCCAGCCAGTCCAGCGCCTTCTCATGCACGTCGTCGTAGGTGTCGCTCGGCGAGACGACCTCCACGGCGAGGTCGGGGGCGCCTGGCCAGTACTTCTCGGGCAGGCCGTCAGCCGGGACGCGCTCACGCGCGATGAACGCGGCGTCCGGTCCGCGCACCGTGTCGGGACCGGTCTCCAGCCGGAAGCCGGACTCGCCCAGCACCTTGCCGAGACGTTGCTTGCGAACGTGTGGAGCGAGCAGCTCGACGACCGTGGCCGCAATCCCTCCGTGCTGCGCTCCCGGCGGAGGCATCGTGATCAGCTCCCCCCGGACCAGCTCGTGGCGGTGGAAGCCGTCGTCGGGAAGGTCGAAGAGCTCATCGGCCGTCATCGGGCGCGTCTGGACCTCGGACGCCATGGGCTGAGGCTACCTCACACCTCGACGACGACCGGCAGCACCATCGGGCGTCGCCGCAGGCGCTCGTACACGAACGCCCCGAGGTCGTCGTGGAGGATCTGCTGGAGAAGGTCGATCGCGCGGATCTGCTCGCCGGCGGCGCGGGCGAGGGAGGCCTCGACGGTGGCGCGCAGCTCGTCCAGGAGCTTGGTGGCCTCCTCGCGGAAGGGGACGCCGCGGAAGATGACCTCGGGCTCGGCGACCGAGGAGCCGTCCTGCTCGGAGACGGTGGCCACCACGACGAAGATGCCGTCGGCGCTGAGCATCCGGCGGTCGCGTAGCGCGACGTCGGCGACGTCGCCGATGTCCACGCCGTCGACGAAGATCATGCCGCTGCGCTCGCGCTCGCCGAAGCGCGCGCCCGCGGCGTCGATCTCCAGCGGCAGCCCGTTCTCCCCGCGGAAGATGTTGCCCTCGGGCACGCCGACGGCCTCGGCGAGCTGCGCGTGGAGGTGGATGCGCTTGAAGTCCCCGTGGGCCGGCATCACGTAGCGAGGCTTCGTGAGGTTGAGCATCAGCTTGAGCTCCTCGCGATGGCCGTGCCCCGAGGCGTGCACCGGCGCGTCGCGCGTCGTCACCACGCCGCAGCCGATCTGGTAGAGGCGGTCGATGGTGTCGTTGACGGCGCGCTCGTTGCCCGGGATGGGTGTCGCGCTGAACACCACGGTGTCGCCGTCGTGGAGCTGGACCTGGGGATGGTCACGGTAGGCCATGCGCCGCAGCGCGCTGAGCGGCTCCCCCTGGGAGCCCGTGGAGATGATGACCAGCTTGTGGTCGGGAAAGTCGTTCATCTCGCGCGGCTGGACGAGCATCCCCTCGGGCACGTCGATGTGGCCCAGCGAGCGGCCGATGTTGACGTTCTTGCGCATGGAGCGCCCGACCAGCGCGACCTTGCGCCCCAGGGCCTCCGCCGCGTGGACCACCTGCTGCACGCGATGGATGTTGGAGGCGAAGCTCGTGACGACGATGCGCCCCTCGGCGCGAGCGAAGACCCGCTCGAGCTCCGGGCCGACGTCGGACTCCGACGTGGCGATCCCCGGGCGGTCGGCGTTGGTGGAGTCGCCGTAGAGCAGCAGCACGCCCTCACGCCCGAGCTCCGCCAGGCGAGCCATGTCCGCGGGGCGCCCGTCGACGGGGGTCTGGTCGAAGCGGTAGTCGCCGGTGATCAGGACGGTGCCCAGCTCGGTGTGCAGCGCGACGGCGGCGGCATCGGGGATCGAGTGGGTCATGTGGACCAGCTCGAGGTCGAACGGGCCGATCTCGAGGTGCTCGCCGGGCTCGACGTCCTCGACGGGCACCTCCTTCATGCGGTGCTCGTCGAGCTTGGAGCGGGCCATCGCCGTGGTCAGCTTGCGCCCGTAGACGGGGATGTCGCGCACGCCCAGCTCGCGCAGGATCCAGGGCAGCGCACCGAGGTGGTCCTCGTGGCCGTGGGTTACGACGATGGCCTCGATGTCGTCCACCCGCTCGCGCAGGTAGGCGAAGTCGGGCAGCACGAGGTCGATGCCCATCATGTCGGCGGTGGGGAAGCGCAGCCCGACGTCGACGACGACGATGCGGTCCTCCAGCTCGACCACGGTCATGTTCTTGCCGATCTCCCCCAGGCCGCCCAGGGGGAGCAGGCGCAGCTTGGGCGCGCTCACCGTGCGGCCGCCAACAGCCCGTGGCGCTCCAGCGCCGCGCGAACGACGGCGAGCTCGTGCTCGTCGGCCTCCACCAGAGGCAGCCGCAGGCCACCGACGCGGTGGCCGAGGAGGTTGAGCGCTGCCTTGACGCCGATGGGGTTCGTGGTCACCGCGATCCCCTCGTAGACGGGCCGCAGCGCGGCGTCGATCTCCGCGCGGCGATCGGGCTCGTCGACCATGGCGCGCATCTCGTCGCCCACGATGTGGCTGGCCACGAGGATGCCGCCCTCCCCGCCCAGGTCGAGCGTGCGAGCGAAGATCTCGTCGTTGCCCGCGTAGAGGCCGAGGCCGTCGACCAGCGCCAGGTTGGCGTTGTTGGCCTGCTTGACGTAGTCGATGCGCTCGACCTGCGCGAGCTCGGCCAGCAGGTCGTTGGGCATGTCCGTAGCCGTGCGCGAGGGGATGTTGTAGAGGACGATCGGCTTGTCGGTGGCCCGCGCGACCTCGCGGAAGTGGGCGAGCATCCCGCGGCGGTTGGGGCGGTTGTAGTACGGCGTGACGGAGAGGATCCCGTCGACGCCCAGCTCGGTGGCGCGCTGGGTCATCTCGACGGCGTGGCGGGTGTCGTTGGAGCCGGTGCCGGCAAGGACGGTGGTGCCCGGCGGCCGGTTGGCCACGGCCAGCTCGACGAGCCGCAGGTGCTCGGAGTCGCTGAGGGTCGAGGCCTCACCGGTCGTGCCGGCCGCCACGATCCCGTCGGAGCCGTGCGCGCACAGGTGCGCGTGCAGCGCGACGAAAGCCTCCTCGTCGACGCGCAGGTCGGCGTCGAAGGGCGTGACGATGGCGGTGAGGACGGTGCCCAGTGACATCTCTGCGCAGTGTTCCATACGAGTCAGTCATAACTCGTCCCCACCCGCCCGCGCCCGCCGCCGGTCGGGGTACGGTGGCGCCATGGAGCCCGTCGAGGTCGAGGCCGAGATCGTCGGCGTCAAGTTCGCCGCCCCCGACGGCGACTTCGCCGTGCTCGTCGGGCTCACCGACGAGGGCGAGGAGGCGGTGCTCACCGGCCCGCTGGCCCACGTGCGCGAAGGTGAGCGGGTACGCGCCGCGGGGGTTTGGCGGGCCCATCCCAAGCACGGCGAGCAGCTCGAGGTGCGCCACGTCGCGGTGCTCGAACCGGCCTCCGAGGCGGCGCTGCTGGCCGTGCTGGAGCAGGTGCGCGGCGTGGGCGCCCGCGGCGCCGCGTGGCTGCTGGACCACCACGGCAGCGAGGTGCTGGCGGTCGTCGACCGCGACCCGCGCGCGGCGCTGCGCGGGGTGCCTGGCATCGGGCGGGCGCGCATAGGCGCGGCCGTGCGCTCGTGGGAGGACCAGGCGGCGCTGCGCCGCGTGCGCCTGCTGCTGGCCGAGCACGGCGTCGACGCCGCCGCGGCGGGGCGGATCGTGCGCGCATGGGGCACGCGGTCGGTGGCGCGCCTGCGCGAGGACCCCTACGCGGTGTGCTCCCTGCCCGGCGTCGGCTTCGCCACCGCGGACACGCTGGCCCGCTCGCTGGGCGCGGCCCCCGACGCGCCCGGGCGCCTGCGGGCGGGCGTCCTGCACGCGCTGGCGCTCGCCGAGGACGACGGCCACACCGTGCTGCCGCGCGGCGAGCTGGAGGAGCGCGCGCGGCGGCTGCTGGGCGCCGAGGCCGGCGACGCGATCGACGAGCTGGAGGAGCGCGAGGAGGTGGTGGTGGAGAAGGCGCCGGCTCGCGCGCCAGCCGCCGGGGGCGAGGCACCAGGCGACGACAGCGCTCTGGCGACCGAGGGCGAGGCGCCGAGCGGCGCGAGCCTCATCGCGGCCGCCGGCCTGCACGCAGTCGAGCAGTCGCTGGCAGGCCACGTGCGTCGCCTGCTGGACGGCGGCGCCGAACTGAAGCTGCGCAAGGCATCGGACCGACCCACCACCGGTGAGTTCGTCCCCACCGACGATCAGTGGCGGGCGGTGACCACGGCCCTCGAGCGGCGGCTGTCCATCCTCACAGGCGGCCCGGGCACCGGCAAGACCCAGACGATGCGCGCGCTGGTGGACGCCGTGCGTGGCGCGAGCCGCACGGCGCGCCTGTGCGCACCGACGGGCAAGGCTGCGCGGCGCCTCACCGAGCTGACCGGCGCGCCGGCCAGCACCATCCACCGCCTGCTCGAGTGGGTGCCCGGCGAGGGCCCGGCGCGCGACGCCGACGCGCCGATCGAGGGCTGCGACGTCCTCATCGTCGACGAGGCCTCGATGCTCTCCGTGCGCCTGGCCGAGGCCCTGCTGGCCGCGGTCGGGCCACGCACCCACGTGCTGCTCGTCGGCGATGTCGACCAGCTCGCGCCGGTCGGCGCCGGCCGCCCGCTGGGCGACCTCATCGCCTCCGAGGCGGTCCCCACCACCACCCTGACCGAGGTCTTCCGCCAGGCTGCCCGCTCGCTCATCGTCCACGCTGCGCACGCCGTCAACGCCGGCGGCGAGCCGCCACTCCGCCACCCAGACGCCGACGGCCTGCGCGACTTCTTCGTCGTCCAGCGTGACGGCGCGCAGGCCATGGTCGACGAGGCGGTCTCGCTCGCCGTCGAGCGCCTCCCCGGCCACCTCGGCGTCGACGCGACCGCCGGCATCCAGGTGCTCGCCCCGATGCACCGCGGCCCGGCCGGCATCGACGCGCTCAACGAGCGCCTGCGCGAGCGCCTGAACCCCGATGGCGCAGCGATCCCCGGCACCTCGCTGCGCGTCCAGGACAAGGTCCTCCAGACGGTCAACGACCACGAACGCGAACTGATGAACGGCGAGGTCGGGGTCCTGGTCAGCGCCGATCCCGAGCGCGAACGCGCGCTGCTGTGCCTCACCGACGGGCGCACCATCACCCTGCCCTTCGGGGCCCTGGGAACGCTGCGCCTTGCCTACGCCGCCTCGGTGCACAAGCTCCAGGGCTCCAGCAGCCCCGCGGTCGTCGTGCTCCTCGCCCGCGCCCACCGCCACATGCTCACCCGCAACCTCGTGTATACCGGCGTGACGCGTGCCGAGCGTCTCTGCGTCCTCGTCACCGAGCCCGGTGCCCTCCCCCACGCGCTCACCCGCGTCGACGCGGCGCAGCGCCACACGCGCCTCGCTGGGTTGGTTACCGGCGAGCAGCCATGATACCGTCGTATCATGCCCAAGATCACGCGCTCCTTCACG
Organism: Candidatus Siliceabacter maunaloa; assembly: GCA_024330185.1. GTDB lineage: Bacteria > Actinomycetota > Thermoleophilia > Solirubrobacterales > Solirubrobacteraceae > Siliceabacter > Siliceabacter maunaloa. The sequence goes on along the minus strand of JANDLV010000039.1, from coordinate 23,866 downwards.
TTGGACGCCAAGGTCGTCGAGGCCGCTGCGAAGATCGCTCCCGATGGGAACATGTCGCGCCTGGTCAACGACGCGCTCTCGCGCGAGGTCAAGCTCGCCAACTACAACCGGTTCGTCGACGAGCTGCTCGAGGAGGTCGGTCCTATCCCGCAGGAGGTCTACGACGACATCGACGCACAGCTGAGGGGTGAGCCACCGCGTCGGACGCCGCCCTTGTCCTCGACACCGGTGCCCTGATCGCCATCGAGCGGGGAGGCCGAGAAGTCACAGCACTGCTGGATCGGCGACGACGCCCGCCCGCGGTGCTCGCGCCCGTGATCGCGCAGGCCTGGCGCGGCGGCGCGCGCCAGGCTCGGCTCGCGCGCTTCTTGGGCGGCTCCGTCAGCATCGTCAGCTATGACGGGCAGCTGGCTCGGGAGGCCGGGGAGCTGCTCGCCGCGACAGGGCTGGCCGACGCCGTCGACGCCGGCGTCGCGCTGCTCGCCCACCGCATCGGCGGCATCATCGTGACCAGCGACCGCGACGATCTGAGCGTCCTCGCCGCGGCGCTGCCCGATCCACCGCGCATCGTCGCGGTCTGATCTGACCCCGCGCCTCAGGCGAACAGGAGGTGCTCAAGGCCTACGACGGGGGACTCGGGGAGGGTTGGGACGCGGCGGATGGCAAGCAGGACGCCGGACATGAAGGAGCTGCGGTCCAGGGAATCGTGGCGGATGGTGAGGGTCTGGCCGAGGTCGCCGAGGATGACCTCCTGGTGGGCGACAGGCCGGGCAGGCGCACGGAGTCGATGGGCACCTCGCCCTCCATGAGCTCGGCGGTGCGCGCGGCGGTGCCGCTCGGGGCGTCGAGCTTGCCGTCATGGTGGAGCTCGACGATCTCCGCCCTGGCCAGGTGCTGCGAGGCCTCGGCCGCGAAGCGCATCATGAGGATCGCGCCGATGGCGAAGTTGGGGCGAACAGGACGTTGGGCGCGTCGGGGTCGGCGGTCAGGGGGCGGATGGCCTCGACGTCCCACCCGCTGGTTCCCACGACGGCGTGGACGCCGTTCACCGGCGGCGATGGTCGACCATCCGAATCTGCGCTGTCGGATCGGGAGGTCCGTTTGCTCTGGTGCGAGGTGCCTGAGCGGGCTCGTCGGAGCCATCCCCCGTCCTCCGTCGAGTCGTGGGCGCGCCGTCTCGGCCTGGTGCGCGACGCGTGTCAAAGCCGGTCGAACCCGCGCGGCCTCGGCGGTCGGAGGGGCACTGAGGCCGTCACGCGGAGCGCGAATACCGGCGCTCGAGGGTGGCACGGCGCGTCCGGGTACATCGTCATCTGTTGACGCTGGGTGGCGCCGTGGGTCCTCCCACCTTGGGCAGTTCGCGCCGGTGCCGTTCGATCTGGCGTCGGAGTCCGTCTCGGTCGCGGATGGTCAGCCAGCGTCCGTGTCGGTCGTCGTCGAGGAGCTGCTGGGCACGATCCAGATGTCGCTGCGCTTCGACGGCTTCGGACAGACGTGCAGCGTTGTAAGCCGCGTTCGCGCTGCCGAGCTTCCCGGCGGCGATGAACTCGACCAGCGCGGCGGGGCGGTCGCCTTGGGCTTCGAGGATCTCGCCGGCAAGCTCCCAGCCGAGCGGGTCGTCGGATCCGGCGCGCGCCTCGGTCAACCCATCGGTGAGGTGCTCCTGTCGCCTGAGGAGACGGGCCAAGCCCACATGACCGCCGACATCGCCGCGCTCGATGCAGCGCCGGTACGCGGCCTCAGCCCCCCGCTCATCCAGTCCTTGGAGCGCCACGCCGACGTTGAACGCACCAGCCGCGGAGCCTCGACGGTCGGCGCGCTGTTGGTGACCAAGTGCCTCGTACTCATCGCCGCGGAGGGTCTTTGCGGCATTGCCGATAAAGACCGAGGAGTCCAGGCTGCGCCGCAGGTCTGCGCGGCTGTAGGCAGCTTCGACGTCGGGATCTCGCGCCCCCAGCTTCTTTCTCAGCCGCATGGCGTAACGGCACGCGGCGAGGGCGTTGGTGTCCGAGCCCTTGCGGTAGTGATCCATCGCGGCGTCGGCATCCCCCTCCTCCTCCAGCCACCAGCCCATGCTGCAGTGGGACTGCCCAGAGCCGCTGGCGGTCAGGTAGGGCCAGGCGCGAGTCTTGTCGCGCCGCCTGGTCCAGTGCCAACCTAGTCGCTCGCTTGCCCACGACTGCCCGCCTGCGGCCGCCTCTTCGTACTTCTGCACGCTGCGCTGCTCGTCGGTCTCGTAGTAGCCGTCCCACATCACGCCTGCGATGGCCCCGAGCTCCCCAGCACGTCGGTAGGCCATCTGGACCTCGATGGCCTTCGGGGTGCCCGGGCTTGGGTTCCCGGACTCGTGCCGCACGATCTCAGCCCATAGCCACGCTGCCCCGCGCGATCTGCGGCGAGCTGCAAGCGCAAGCGGTCGGATGAGGGAACGAAGGTGCGGCGGTAGCGACTCCTCGCGCAGTTCGGCGATCATCTCCAGCGCGGTCTGCTGACCGTCGACGGGGAAGGCGATGGCGGCCCGTATCAGGGTCAGGCCGAACGACTCCGATATCTGAGTGTCGAGCTGGTCGAGGATTGCTCGCGCGCCCATGCCGCCGCGGACCGACAGCGCTGCGGCCGCGCGCAGCTCCAGTGTCGGCGCGTCCGGCGTGCCAACCCTTTCGAGACAGCCGAGCGCGGCGTCAGGGTCATCGTCCTCGAGGTACCACCGCGCCAGGATGTTGGCACCCCGGGTCGTGCTCGCTGCTGACAGCTGCTCAAGGCCATCGTGCAGCACCGTCATCGCCTCGGTGCGTCGCCCTCGGTCGCTGATCACGCCCGCAAGGTCGACAAGCGCTTCTCGCCGCCCGCGATCGACCGCGCGGCGACAGGCGAGCTCGGCTAGGTCGAACTCCCCCCGTTCGCTCTCAAGCCACGCGAGCCACTTGGCGGCGTACCCGCTTCCGCGCGCGTCGGCTCGACGCCACAACCGCTCAGCCTCGCTGTAGGCACCGCGTGTGCGCGCCTGTTCGGCCGCGGCCAGTAGCGCAGGAGTCATGTTTCCGTCGGCGGCCAGTCGACGTAGCGCGTCGATGCGCTTGGCATCACTCTCCGCGTCGAGCATCTCCGCCAGGAACCACGCACCCTCGGCGTCGCCGCGCTGAACCGCCTGCTCCAGCAGCGCCAGACGCTGCTGGCGATGGTCCGCGTCAGCGGGAAGCGCCTGGGCCAAGCGGGTGGCGGCCAGGCCGCTGCCCCGCTCGTGTGCCTGCTGCCAGAGATCCTGGGCGTCGGCGTCGCGTCCGGCCGTGTGAAGCTCCTCGGCGATCCGGACGATCGCCGGCAGGCTGTTCTTCCTGGCGGCGGTTCGCAGCGCGTCGTCCGCGCGAGCGTCGCCGGCGCGGCGCAGCAGGCGCGCAAACGCTGAGGCCGAAGGGCCGTCGGCGAAGTGTGCTACGGCCGCCTGCGCCAGATCGAGCAGCCCGGTCGATAGATACGTAGCCCTTGTCGGGCTCCGCCGGCACCTCGCTCAGGTGCAGCAGCTGCCTGATCGACGGCGGTGCCTGGCCCTGCCAGGCGATGCCCGCGACCGCCTGTGCAAGATCCTGCGCAGATCCTCGCCTGCTTGGGCGGGTGGGATCGAGTGATTGATGAACCCTGTCGACATATCGGTGCGCCCACTCGGACGCATGCGTCGGCAGGCCCGGGCGAGGGCTGCGGGCGACGCGCCGGACGAACGTCAACTCCTCCTCCTCGGCCTCCTTGGAGAATGGTGGAGTCCCCGTCAGCATCGCCCAGCCCACCGCGGCGAGGGCGTAGACGTCCTCTTGAGCCGAGAGCCCGATGCGCGTGTCGCGGCGACGCTCGTCGTTCAAGCCGAAACGGCTCGGGGCCATCCAGGGAGAGGTCCCGAGGTTCTTGGTTTTCGAGTCGTCGAGCGCCTTGGCGGTGCCGAGATCGACGAGGACACCGCACACGCCGCGCCCACTGCCAGTGATCATGATGTTCTTAGGCTTCACATCGCGATGGACGAAGTTCGTCTGCTGTGCGCCGTCTCCGCTGCCGGCCGAGTGCAGCGCCTCGAGCGCGCTGGCCACCTGCACGAGAACCATCGCGAAGGTGTCCTCATCGTGTATCTGTAGCCGAGCTGCCAGCTCATCGCCGGCGATGAGCACCATCGCCGTCCACGGCAGCCCGTCATGTAGCCCACCGTCGAGAATCCTCACGAGGTGGTCGTGCTTGACGGCCGCCGAGATGACGATCTCGCGCTGGAGCCGCGCCATCAGCTCGCCCTCCGAGAAATCTGGCCGCTGCGAGAACAGCTTGACCGCTGCCTCATCGCCGGTCGTCTCGTGGCGGCCCAGATAGACCGTGCCGAAGCCGCCTTTGCCGAGCGGCCTGTCCAGATCGACGATGTAGGGGCCAACCTTGAGAGTGCGCTTGGAATCGCCGGACATCGCCACAGGACCGCGGACTCTACGGGCTCCGAGGGGGAAGAACGCCGCGGGAAGAGCGTGGGACCGTGCCAACCGCGGAGAGGCGTGAGCCGCGAGAGATCGTGATCGATGCGCCGCGTCCTGTGTCGGCGTGCGCCCGGCACCCGGTGTGTTCGACCGAGGCCCGGACGCGATCGCCGCTCAGCCGAAGAGCAGGTGCTCGAGCCCCACCACCGGGGACTTGGGCAGCGTGGGTACACGGCGGATGGCGAGCAGGACGCCGGGCATGAAGGAGGTGCGGTCCAGCGAGTCGTGGCGGATGGTCAGCGTCTGGCCGAGGTCGCCGAGGATGACCTCCTGGTGGGCGACCAGACCGGGGAGACGGACGGAGTGGATGGGCACGTCGCCCTCCATGAGCTCGGCGGTGCGGGCGGCAGTGCCGGACGGCTTGTCGAGCTTGCCGTCGTGGTGCAGCTCGACGATCTGTGCCGCGGCCATGTGCCTCGAGGCCTCGGTGGCGAAGCGCATCATCAGCACCGCGCCGATGGCGAAGTTGGGCGCGAAGAGGACGTTGGGCGCGTCGGGGTCGGCGGTGAGGCCGCGGATCGGCTCGAGATCCCACCCGCTGGTACCCACGACTGCGTGGACGCCTGCGTCCAGGCAGGCCCGGACGTTGTCCAGCGCCGTGTCGGGGCGGGTGAAGTCCACGAGCACGTCGGCGTCGCCCAGCACCTCGGCCACGGCGGTCCCCAGCGCCGGGTCGGCGCGGCCGGTCAGGACGAGGTCGTCGGTGCCCTCGACGGCCTGGCACACGGCCTCCCCCATGCGCCCGGCGGCCCCGGCCACCGCGACGCGCAGGGCGTCGCGGGCCATCACGCCGCCTGCGCCAGGGCCGGCGAGACCGGCGCGAGCGCCGCGCGGAAGGCGGCCTCGTCGTCGCCGATGCCCGCAGCGCTCAGGCGCGTGGGGTCCAACAGCGTGCGGGCCAGCGCGTCGACCTCGTCGGCCTCCACGGCCTCCACGCGCTCGAGCAGCTCGTCGACCTCCAGCAGCGGGACCTCGCCCAGCAGCGAGACCCCGAGGCGGCTCATTCGCGCCATCGTCGACTCCAGGCCCAGCACCACGCGACCCTTGACGTGCTCGCGCGCGCGGGCCAGCTCGGCGGCCTCCACGCCTTCGTGGAGCAGCCGCGCCAGCTCGTCCCCGACCACCTGCAGCGCCGCAGCGACGTTGTCGGGCCGGGTGCCCAGGTAGAGGCCGATCTCGCCGGTGTCGGCGAACGTCGCGTGGAAGGAGTGCACCGCGTAGGCCAGGCCGCGCTCCTCGCGCACCTGCTGGAACAGGCGCGAGCTCGACGTCCCACCCACGATGGTGTCCAGCACGCGCAGCGCGAAGCGCCGCTCGTCGTGGCGGTCGATGCCCGGGCCGCCCAGGCAGACGTGGACCTGCTCGGTGGCCTTGTGCACGAAGCGCACCCGCGCGATGTGCTCGCCCGGCGCACCCACCGCGCCAGCCACGCCGAGGGCGCCTCCATTCACGGAGCCGATGGCGGGATCCGCCGCCCGGGCCAGCTCGACCAGGGCATCATGGTCGACCGAGCCCGCGGCCGCGATGACGACGTTGCCCGGCCGGTAGTGCCCGGCGTGGAAGGCGGCCAGATCACCGGCCGCCACGCCGCCGATGACCTCGGGGCTGCCGATGATGGCCCGTCCCAGCGGGTGGGCGCCGAAGACGGCCTCGCCCAGCACGTCGAAGACCTTGTCCTGCGGGTCGTCCTCGTACATGGCGAGCTCCTCGAGGACGATGCGCCGCTCGGCGTCGAGGTCGTCGACGTCCATGCGCGGGCGCCACACCATGTCGGCCATCGCGTCGAAGGCCTCGGGGAGGCGCTCGTCGAGGACCCGCGCGTGGACGGTGGTGGTCTCCTTGCCGGTGCCCGCGTTGAGCTCGCCCCCCAGTGCGTCGAAGAGCTGGTCTATCTCCAACGAGCCGTAGCGGGCCGTGCCCCGGAAGAGCATGTGCTCGACCAGGTGCGACAGGCCCGCCTCGGCGTCGCTCTCGGCCACCGAGCCGGTGGCGATCCAGAAGCCGAGCGCCACGGATCGCACGGATGGCATGGCCTCCGTGACGACCCGGACGCCGGAGTCCAGGGTGGTGAGGCGGTGAGAGGTCAGACCTTTGGGGGTGCCGGGGGCCGTCATCGACCAACGGCTTCGCCGTCGGTGCCCGCTGCCACCGGCGGGGCCCCCACCGATCTCATCGACGGTCGGGATCGCGGTCGCGCCGGGGACCGCCGCGGTCGCCACCGCGCCCGCGCGGGCCGCCGCCATTGCCGCCGCGGTCGCCGCCACGGCCGCGCGGGCCGCCGCCCCCACCGCCACCGCCGGTGCCGACGGATGCCAGCTCCTCGACGGTCTTGCCGGCGACGTCCGGGTCCTCGGCCAGGCGCAGGCCCACCCGTCCGCGCTCGCGGTCGACCTCGACCACGCGCACGGCGAGCTCCTGGCCCTGGGTGAGCACGGACTCCACCGTGTCGACCCGCTCACCGGGCGAGACGTTGGAGATGTGCAGCAGGCCGTCGGTGCCCTTGAGCAGCTCGACGAAGGCGCCGAAGGTCGTCGTCTTCACGACCTTGCCGGTGAACACGTCGCCGACCTCGACCTCCTTGGTCATCTGGCGGATGCGGTCGCCCAGGGCGTCGCCCAGCTCCCCGTTGGAGGAGTAGATGAGCACGTTGCCCTCGTCGTTGACGTCGATCTGGGACTCGAACTCCTCGGACAGGCCGCGGATGGTCTCGCCGCCCTTGCCGATGAGCAGGCCGATCTTGTCGGGGTCGATCTGCACCTTGACGATCCGCGGCGCGTGCTTGGACAGCTCGGCGCGCGGCTCGTCGATGACCTGGTTCATCCGGTCCAGGATGGCCAGGCGCGCGTCCTTGGCCTGGGCGAGCGCGTCGGTCAGGATCTCGAAGGTCACGCCGGTGATCTTGATGTCCATCTGCAGCGCGGTGATCCCGCGGTCGGTCCCGGCGACCTTGAAGTCCATGTCGCCCAGGTGGTCCTCGACGCCCGCGATGTCGGTGAGCACGACGTAGTCGTCGCCCTCCTTGATGAGGCCCATCGCGATGCCGGCCACCGGCCGCTTGAGCGGCACGCCCGCGGCCATCAGGGCCAGCGTCGAGCCGCACACGGAGCCCATGGACGACGACCCGTTGGACTCCAGTGTGTCGGAGACCACGCGGATCGTGTACGGGAAGTCCTCGGTCGAGGGCACCATCGGGATCAGCGCGCGCTCGGCGAGCGCCCCGTGCCCGATGTCACGGCGCTTGGGGCCGCGCATGAAGCCCGCCTCGCCCACCGAGAACGGCGGGAAGTTGTAGTGGTGGAAGTAGTACTTGTGCTTCTCCAGGCCGAGGGTGTCGAGGCGCATCTCCTCCTTCATCGTGCCCAGTGCGGCGACGCTGAGGATCTGGGTCTCGCCGCGGGTGAACAGGCCGGAGCCGTGCGCGCGGGGCGCCACGTCGACCTCGACGGCGATCGGGCGGATCTCGGTCTGCCCGCGCCCGTCGGGGCGCTTCTTGTCCACCGCGATGCGCTGGCGGATGGTGGTCTTCTCGAGGCGATCGAACGCGAGCTGCGCGGCGGCGCGGCGCTCCTTGTGATCGTCGGCCTCGGTGTCGCCGGCGTGCTGGGCCAGCGCCTCCTCCTCGACGCGCTTGATCGCGTCCTGACGCGCGAGCTTGGCCTCGATCATCGTGGCCTCGTCCAGCGCAGGGCCGTGTGAGTCCCTGATCGCCTGCAGAACCGCCTCGTCGACCTGCGGCGGCGTGATCTCGAGCTTCTCCTTGCCGACCTTCTCGCGTAGCTCGTGCTGGAGGGCGCACAGCTTCTTGATCGCGTCATGGGCGATGTCCAGCGCGTCCAGCATCTCGGCCTCGGTGACCTCGTTGGCCCCCGCCTCGACCATCAGGATGGCCTCCTCGGTGCCGGCCACGATGAGATCGAGGTCGCTGGCCCCCTCGGCGCCCTCGAGCAGGGTCTCCTCGGAGGGGTTGACCACGAAGTTGCCGTCGATCTTGCCGATTCGCACGGCGCCGACGGGCATGGGGAACGGGATCTCGCTGATCATCAGCGCCGCGGACGCCCCGTTCATCGACAGGATGTCGTGCGGGTGGTCGTGGTCGACGCTGAGCGGTATCGACACGAGCTGGGTCTCCCGGTTCCACCCCTTGGGGAAGAGCGGTCGCAGCGGGCGGTCGATCATGCGCGCGGTCAGCGTGCCCTTCTCGCTGGAGCGCCCCTCGCGCTTGAAGAAGGAGCCGGGGATCTTGCCCGCGGCGTACATGCGCTCCTCGACGTCCACCGTCAGCGGGAGGAAGTCGACGTCGCGAGGGTTGCCGGCGGTCGCGGTGCTGAGCACCACGGTGTCGCCCGAGCGGACGACGACGGCGCCGGAGGCCTGCTTGGCCATCTTGCCGGTCTCGAAGGAGATCTCGTTGCCGGCGATCTCGACCGACACCGTGGTCACGTCGAAGGACGCGTTCCGTACGGCTTCAGACATATGGGGTGTTTCCCTTCTGCTTCTGCGCACCGTTCGGTAGGTGCGCGCACGTTTGTGCTCGTCTTCAGAATCCGAACGCGTCGAGGATAGCCGACGTCCGTGCCGCAGCGACGAGCTCGCCGTCGACGACGAGCGTCGGCGTCAGGGCGACGCCGGCGCGCAGGCCGTCGCGCACGTCGCGCTGCACCCGGGCCTGGGTGGCGGGGTCGCGGCGGTCGCGCTCGAAGCGCTCCAGATCGAGGCCCAACGCTTCGATGCGGGCCCACAGGTGCGGATCGTCGAGGCGGCCCTGGTCGGCGTAGAGGTCGTCGTGGAAGGGCCAGAACGCGCCCTGGAGCGCGGCGGCCTCGGCGGCAGCGGCCAGCGCGGGGGCGCGCGGGTGCTTGGCCTTCAGCGCGAAGTGGCGAAAGACGCGGCGCACGGGCAGCTCCGCCAGCCGGGCGTGGGCAGTGGCGCAGGCAGGGCACGTGAAGTCGCCGTAGACGACGACCAGCGGCGCCTCGGGCCCGCCGCGCACGTGGTCGTCCTGGCGCACCGACGGCACGGGGGCGCTGCGAAGATCATCGGCCATGCGGATCCATGTGCTGGAGCGTGAGCAGGTGCTGCCCGGGTCGCCTGGGGAGGTCTTCCCGTTCTTCGCCGACGCGCACAACCTGGAGGCGATCACCCCACCGCTGCTGGGCTTCCGTGTCATCACGCCCGACCCGATCGAGATGCAGGTCGGCACGACGATCCAATACCGCCTTCGTCTGCGCGGCGCCGGCGTGAGCTGGCTGACCTCCATCCAGGCGTGGGACCCGCCCCATCGCTTCGTCGACGTGCAGCTTCGTGGCCCCTACGCCCTGTGGCACCACACGCACACCTTCGAGGAGATGGCCGCGGGCGGGACGCGGATGCGCGACGTCGTGCGCTACGCGCTCCCGCTGGGCCGCCTGGGCGAGCTCGCGCACCGCCTGTTCGTGCGCCGCGACGTGGAGGGGATCTTCAGCTTCCGTCACGACGAGCTCGCCCGCCGGGTCGCCGCGTCAGGCGGGCGCGGCCTGCAGCCCGTCGAAGATCAGGTTCACGCCCGGTAGGTCGCCCGGGCTGTCGGCCAGGTGCGACCAGGTGACGACCTGGTCGGGACCGACTATGACCAGCGCGCGGTTGCTGATGCCGGCGGGCTCGAGATAGGCGCCGAACGCGCGGGAGGCCGCGCCCTTGGGCTCGAAGTCCGAGAGCTGTGGGATGGTGACGTTGAGCGACTCGCGGAAGGCCTTCTGGCTGTCGGAGCCGTCGGTGGACACGCCGTAGAGGAGGGCGCCGCGGGCTTTGAGGTCGTCGAAGGCCTCCTCGTAGACCTGGAGCTGGTCGGTGCAGACCGGGCTGAAGGCGGCGGGGTAGAAGACCAGCACGGTCGTCCGCCCGGCGAGATCCTCCCGCGTGAAGTCCTCGCCGTCCTCGGTCTTGAGGGTGAACTGCGGCGCCGGCGTACCGGGCCCGATGATGGTCACCTACGGAGGCCGAGCTCGCGTACGAGCGCTCGGTAGACCTCGACGTCCTTCTTGCGCAGGTAGTCGAGGAAGCGCCGCCGGCGGCCGACGAGCATGAGCAGACCGCGGCGCGAGTGATGGTCCTGGTGGTGCGTGCGCAGGTGCTCGGTGAGCTCGTTGATGCGCTCGCTGAGCAGCGCGACCTGGACGCGGGTGTTGCCCGTGTCCAGGGGGTTCTCGCCGAACTGGGCGGTGATCTCCGCCTTGCGCTCCTGGGTCATCGTCATGCGGCGCGGGAGGTTACAAGGTCGCTCGCCTTGCCTACACGGCAACGACGTTGACGTCGATCTGCGCTGCCGAGGCGAGGCGGGCAAGGTCGTCGGGGTCCGAGGTGAGGATCTCATCGCCGTCCGTCGCGAGGAGCGCACCGTGGGTCACGGCGAAGCGACGGGCACTGCGCTCCCGCTCGCGCGGATCGACGCCCGCACCGTGCCGGCGTTCAGGCGGCCCTCGTGAGCGCCGCCTGCCGGCCGTCCCGCGCCAGGTGGGGCGGCCGCTCGGGGGGCGCTCAGCAGCCCTTGCCCTGCGCGTCGCGGATGCGCTGGGCGTACGCGAAGACCTCCGTGTCGACCATGCCCCGGGAGGCCTTCTCGGGGCCGTGCTCGTCCCAGTAGGACTGCAAGCCGGCGCGGATGCCCGGGTCTCCGTCGGTGAACTGCGCCAGGAGGGCGTCCCAGCGGTCGACGTGGGCAGCCAGGCGCGGCTCGGCCGGGTCGGTGCCCGCGTCGAGCTCGGCCTTCAGCTCGCCCAGGAGGTCGGCCCAGGCCTGCTGGCCCGCGGCCATGCCCTCCTTGCCCAACGCCTCGCGGCGCGCCTCGAGGGTGGCCAGCTGCTCGGGGGTGTAGTGCTGCTCGATGCTCATCATCACCTCGATGATCGCGATGGACCGGTCGCCCGACGGGTCGCCCTGACGGCCGACCGTGTCGAGCACCCGGACGAGACGCTCGCGCAGCGCCGCGGTCAGCTCGAGCTCTCGCTCCAGCGCCGCGAGATGGCGGCGTAGGACCGCCTCGGGCTCCTCGGCGTCCAGCGCCGCCGCGACCTGCTCGAGCCCCAGCCCGAGCTGTCGCAGCGCGACTACCCGGGCCAGCCGGGCCAGATCGTCGTCGCTGTACAGGCGGTGCCCGGCCCCCGTGCGCAGCGATGGGCGCACGAGACCGATGGCGTCGTAGTGACGCAGCGCCCGGACCGTCAGGCCCGTCGCGCACTTGACCTCGCCGATGCTGCGGTGCGTCTCGTCCATGGCGTGACGCATGGTGGGTCCTCACGCAGCGTGAGGGTCAAGTGAGCTGGCGCGTCGCCGCTAGCACGCCGCGCGTGTCCTCGACGTCGCGGTGCATCTGCTCGACCAGGGCGTCGGGCGTGGCGAAGCGCCGCTCGCCGCGCAGGCGCTTGTGGAAGGACAGGCGCAGGGTGGTGTCGTAGAGGTCGCCCTCCCAGTCCAGGAGGAAGGCCTCGACGAGCTCGCCCCGCCCGCTGGCGAACGTCGGGCGCACGCCGATGCTCACCGCCGCGGCGTGCTCGCTGCCGTCCTCGAGCTCAGCGCCGCACGCGTAGATGCCGTGGCCCGGCAGGGCGTGGGCGTCGTCGGGGACGAGATTCGCCGTCGGGTAGCCCAGGTCACGCCCGACCTTGTCGCCGTGGACCACCCGGCCGTCAAGGACGAACGGCTCGCCCAGCAGGGTCGCCGCGTAGCCCACGGCGCCGCCGGCGATGAGCCCGCGGATGTGGCTGGAGCTGACCACCTCCCCGTCGACCTCGAGCAGCTTGACCTCCCGCGTGACGAAGCGGTCGTCGGCGCGCAGGAGATCCGAGTCGCCCCTGGCACGGTGGCCGAAGCGGAAGTTCTCGCCCACCGCCACCTGGTCCGCGCCCAGCGCGTCGACCAGGATCTCGTCGATGAACGCCCGCGCCTCCTGCCCGGCGAAGGTGGCGTCGAAGGGGATGACCACCAGCTCCGCCACCCCCAGGCCGCCGACCAGCTCGGCCTTGCGCGCCACCGTGGTCAACAGCTTCGGCGCAGCGGCCGGATGGACGATCGCTGTGGGATGGGGATCGAAGGTCAGCACCGTGTCGGCGCCCTCGATGACCGCACGGTGACCGCGGTGCACCCCGTCGAACGTGCCCACGGCCACGCGCCGGGGGCGCCGCGCGGTGTCGGCCAGTGCGACGACCTTGGCGCTCACCCGCGGAACCCTACGACGGGCTTGAGCAGGCCGTCCCGCGGCTGGGCCACGGCGATGGGGCCGGCGGCGTCGCGCAGGAGCACGTGCGCGGCGGGATCGGCGGGCGCCCGCGGATCAGCGACCGCCCGGCCGTGGCCGGCGGCCAGCGCGTCCTCGTCGACGAGCTCGACGACGGCCATCACCGCTGCCAGTGCGTCGCCGAGCGGCACGGTCCGCGTCGGATCGGCGTCCGCCACGCGGAAGGGACCGATCGCCGTGCGCCGCAGCTCGAGGCAGTACGCGTCGCCCAGTTCGGCGATCAGCGAGCGCACGTAGGTCCCCGAGGAGCACCGGATGTCAAACGCGGCCCGCGCCACGGCCTCGTCCTCCTCCCGCCAGCGCTCCACGAACTCGTGCACGGTCACCTCACGCTCGGGCACCTCGACCTCCTCCCCCGCCCGCGCCAGGCTGTAGGCGCGTCGACCGGCGATCTTGACGGCGCTGAACGCCGGCGGGCGCTGGCGGATCGTCCCGGTGGGAAGCGACGCCCCGGCCGGCGGCACCCGGCCGGTCACCGTGACCTCTCCCTCGGGGTCCCCCGTCGTCGACACCGCCCCCAGCCGCGCCACGGTCTCGTAGGCCTTGTCCAGCCCCATGAGCCAGCGCTGCACCCGCGTCGCGCGCCCCACGAGCACCAGCAGGAGCCCCGTCGCGAACGGGTCCAGCGTGCCGGCGTGGCCCACCCGCGTCCCGCGCGGGAGCTCCCGGCGCACAGCGGCGACCACGTCATGCGACGTCTTGCCCGCCGGCTTGTCGATCAGCAGGACCCCGTCGCCGGGCGGGCTCACCAAGGTCGGCGAGTCGTCAGCCAAGGGCTCAGGCCGGCGCGAGCTGCGCGCAGATCGCGCCGCGCAGGAAGGCCACGAGCTCGTCGTGGGCCAGGGCGGTGGTGAAGCCCGCCGCCTGGCGGTGGCCGCCCCCGCCCTGCTCGCGCGCGATGGCCGAGACGTCGACGGAGCCGTCGGTGGAGCGCAGGGAGACCTTCACGCGGCGCACGCCCTCGACGTGCCCCTCGGCGGCCGGGAGCTCGCGGGCCAGCGCGGCGACCTTGGTGCCGCGCACCGAGCGCAGGTGGTCGACAACGCCCTCCGAGTAGGACTCCTCTGCCCCGGCCAGCGCGTAGTCCTCGCGGGTCAGCAGCGTGAGGGTCAGGCTGCCCTCGTCGTGACGCTCCACGCGCTCCAGGGCCAGACCCAGCAGCGCGAGCTTGCCGTAGGGCATCTCCTCGTACAGGCGGCGGTAGGTGCCCTGCACGTCGACGCCCGCCTCGATCAGCTCGGCGGCCATCACGTGCGCACGCGTGCCGGTGTTCTCGTACATGAAGCGCCCGGTGTCGGTGACCAGCCCGATGTAGAGCGCGCCGGCGACCTCCGGGGTCGCCTCCACTTCCAGCGCGTGCATGAGGTCCCACACGATCTCCGCCGTACACGACGCCTCGGGGACGACGTGGTTGATCGTGGCGAAGCGGGTGTTGTCGTGGTGGTGGTCGACGTTGAGCATGCAAGGGGTCTTCTCCCGCAGCGCGGCCACCGGATTGCGATCGATGTTGCCGCAGTCCAGGAATACGACGGTGCGCTCGGCGAGGTCGGCGGGCACCTCGTGCACCAGGCCCCGCAGCTCGAGGAACGCGTACTCGTGGGGAAGCGGGAAGTCGTCGGCGGCGACGTAGACCAGCACGTCCTTGCCCAGCGCCGTGAGGACGCCCTCCATGGCCACCAGGGAGCCCAGCGCGTCGCCGTCGGGCGCGACGTGGGCGAGCAGGAGGAAGCGCTCGTCGTCGCGCAGGTGGTGCACCACCGCGGCACGGTCCTCGTCGCTCATGGCGAACCCTCCTCCTCGTCGATCAGCAGCTCCTCAAGGCGCGCCGCCCGGCGCACGGTCTCGTCGTCCACGAAGCTCAGCTCGGGCGTGCGCTTCAGCCGCAGCTCCGCGTTGATGGCGCTCTGCAGGAATCCTCGCGCCGAGCTCAGCCCCTCCAGCGACGCGGCGCGCGCGGCATCGTCGCCCAGCACGCTCACGTAGACGCGGGAATGGCGCAGATCTGGGCTGGTCGAGACGTCGGTCACGGTCACGAAGCCGATGCGGGGGTCCTTCAGTCCCTGGGCCAGGGTGTCGCTGAGGACCGCGCGGATCACCTCGTCGACCCGCCGCATCCGGCTGGAGGTCATCCTATGTCCTCGAAGGAGGCCAGCGTGCGCTCAACGTGCACCCCGGTCGGGAAGCGGTCATCCAGCCAACGCTCCACCTTGTCTACCGCATGGTCGAGGCGGCCCAGGTCGCCGCCCGTCAGCGCGCCGGCCAGCGTGGCGCGCTGCCACAGGTCGTGGTGATCGACCTCGGAGACCGACAGGCCCATGCGCTGGTGCAACAGCGCCTTCACCGACGACAGCTCCCTGCGCTTGGCCTTGAGGCTGCCGGCCTCGGGGAAGTGCAGCTCGATGCGCAGCAGCGCGACGTAGGCCGCCACGCCCCGCTCAGGCGAGCGCTCGCTCGACCTGCCGCGTCTCGAACGCCTCCAGGACGTCGCCCTCCTTGACGTCCTGGAAGTTGCGCAGCACGATCCCGCACTCGTACCCGGTGGCGACCTCGCGCACGTCCTCGTTGAAGCGGCGCAACGACTCGATCTCGCCGTCGTAGACCACGGTGCCGTCACGCACCAGGCGTGTGCGGGCGCCGCGGACGATCCGTCCGTCGGTGACGTAGGAGCCGGCGATGACGCCGATGCGCGATGCGCGGAAGGTGGCACGCACCTCGACACTGCCCAGCGCCTCCTCGACCTCCTCGGGGGCGAGCATGCCCTGCATGGCGGCGCGCAGCTCGTCCAGCGCCTTGTAGATGACCGAGTAGGTGCGGATGTCCACGCCCTCGCGCTCGGCCACGGTGCGCGACTCGCCCACCGGGCGGACGTTGAAACCGATGATGAAGGCCTCCGACGCGGCGGCCAGCATCACGTCGGACTCGTTGATGCCGCCCACGCCGGTGTGGATGATGTTGACCGCGATCTGATCCTGGGGGAGCTTGGCGATCTCGTCCTGGATGGCCTCGGCCGAGCCGGCGACATCGGCCTTGACCAGCAGGGCCAGTTCCTGGAGCTCACCCGTCTGGATGGACTTGAAGACGTCCTCCAGGGAGCGCTTGCGCCCCGAGCGCCGCGCCTGCTGCTCCTGCTTGAGGCGCAGGCCTCGCTCCTCCGCGAGCTGCCGGGCGCGGCGGTCGTTCTCGACGACGCGGACGGTCTCGCCCGCCTCGGGCACCCCGTCGAAGCCCAGCACCTCGACCGGATCGCCCGGCAGGGCCTGCGTGACGCGCGCACCCAGGAAGTCGTGCATGGCGCGCACGCGGCCCCAGTGGGAGCCCGCGGCCAGCGCGTCGCCGACCGTCAGCGTGCCGCGCTGGACGAGCAGGGTCACGACCGGACCGCGGCCGGGATCGAGCTTGGACTCGACGACCACGCCGGAGGCCTGGGCTGCGGGGTTGGCCTTGTAGTCCTCCAGCTCGGCGACGACCTGGATGGTCTCCAGCAGATCCTCGAGTCCGTCGTGCGTCCGCGCGGAGACGTCGACGAACTCGGTCTCGCCGCCCCACTCGGCCGGCTGCAGGGCGCGCTGGGTCATCTCGGTGCGCACGCGCGTGGGGTCGGCGCCCTCCTTGTCGATCTTGTTGACGGCGACGATGATCGGCACGTCGGCCGCCTTGGCGTGGTCGATCGCCTCGTCGGTCTGGGGCTTCACGCCGTCGTCGGCGGCCACCACGATCACCACGATGTCGGTGACCTGGGCGCCGCGGGCGCGCATGGCCGTGAAGGCCTGGTGGCCCGGCGTGTCCAGGAAGGTGACGAGCTTGTCGTTGTGGTGGACCTGGTAGGCGCCGATGTGCTGGGTGATGCCGCCGGCCTCGCCCTCGGCCACCTCGGTGGTGCGGATCGCGTCCAGCAGGGAGGTTTTGCCGTGGTCGACGTGGCCCATGATGGTCACGACGGGCGGGCGGTCGACGAGGTCCTCGTCGGCATCCTCGAACTCCGGCTCGGGCTCGACCTCGTCGGCGGCGTGGACGACCTCCACCTGGCGGCCGAACTCCTCGGCCAGCACGCCGATGGCGTCGTCGGACAGCGTCTGGGTGAGGGTGGCCATCTCGCCGCGCATCATCAGCTTCTTGATGACCTCGGGGACGGGCACGCCGAAGTACTCCGACACGTCCTTGACCGTGGAGCCGGAGTTGATGCGCACCATGTCGGTGGCCGACTGGGCCGCGGTGTCCAGCGGGGCGATCGTGTCGTTGTAGGTGCCCCGACGGCGGCGGCCGCGGCGCTGGCGGCGCGGCGGGCCCTGCGGGGGGCCGCCGCCGCCCGGGCCCTGACGGCGGGAGGCCTGGGAGTCGATGACCACCCGGCGCCGGCCCCCCGGACCGGCGTTGGGGGCGCGCTCGCCGCGCAGGTCGCCACGGTTGGGGCGCTGCTGGCGGCCCTTGCGATCGCCCTCGGCGGCCTTGCCGTCGCCCTGCTTGCCCTCAGCCGCGGAGGCCGCGGCCTGGCGGGCCTTCTGGGCCTCGCGGGCGGCCTGGCGCGCCGCGGCGGCGTCGCGCCCGTTGTTGCGCAGGGCGGCGTCGGCTTCCTTGGCGTCGACTGCCGAGGCCGAGGCCTTGACCTCGATGCCGGCCGCCTTCAGCTTGGTCATGACGTCCGAGGAGGACATGTCGTACTCGCGGGCGAGCTCGTGGACGCGCTTCTTTGCCATTGGGTTCCTAGTTTAGGAGAGATTCCCGGAGGGCTCGCCTCCGGCGGTCGGATCGCCGGTGTCGGGCACCAGCCGGGCGGGGACGGTCACGCGCCGGCGCAGGGCACGACCGTAGGCGCCGCGGCGCACCGCCTCCGCGTGGCAGGCGGCGTCGCAGACGTACGCGCCCCGACCGGGCCGCGTGCCCGCGGGATCGACTGCGAGCGCCCCGTGCTCGCCGGCGACGAGTCGGCGCAGCGCCGTCTTGGGTGCCACGCGGCGGCAGGCCACGCAGCGGCGATGGGGGACGTGTGCAGCGATCGGCGGCTACGACGCGCGCTCCTCGGAGGGCGCGGGGTCCGGCTCGCCGTCGGGCGAGGCGGCCTCGGGCGCGGGCTCCAGGCCGGCGGCGTCGCGCTCGGCCTCGCCCTCCTCGGCGTCCTCCACGACATCGGGCACCGGTGCGGGCGTGGCCGCCCGCGCCACGATGTCGGCCACGTCGTCGTCGGAGCGCTCACCGTCGGCCAGCGCGGTCAGATCGTCGGGCGTAAGCCCCGCGAGCACGGTGACCGAGTTGGTGGGGAAGCGACGCAGCGCCTGGTGGCTGTCCAGGCCGCAGTAGTGCACGCCGGGCAGCGAGGCGTTGGGGCAGCGACGGCCGTTGGAGAGGACGGCGCCGCAGCGCCCGGAGGTCTCCTCCTCCTCGTAGGTGTCGTCGTGCTCCTCCTCGGCGAACTCGGTCTCGCTCTTGATGTCGATGCGCCAGCCGGTCAGGCGCGCGGCCAGGCGCGCGTTCTGGCCCTCGCGCCCGATGGCCAGCGAGAGCTGGTCGTCGGGGACGATGACCGTGGCCTGGCGACCGTCGTCGTCGACGTGCACCTCCCGCACGCGTGCGGGACTCAGCGCCTTGGCCACGAAGCGGGCGGGCTCGTCGTTGTAGGGGATGATGTCGATCTTCTCGCCGCGCAGCTCGGAGACGACCATGCGCACCCGTGAGCCCCGCGGGCCCACGCACGCACCGACGGGATCGACGCCGTTGGCGTAGGAGACCACGGCGATCTTGGAGCGGTAGCCGGGCTCGCGCGCGACGTTGGCGATCTCCACCAGGCCGTCGGCGATCTCGGGTACCTCGAGCTCGAAGAGCTGCTTGATCAGCTCGGGGTCGCGACGGCTGACGATGATCGACGGGCCCTTGGTGGAGGGCGAGACCTCCTTGATGACCGCCTTGATGCGCTGGGAGTGCTCGTAGCGCTCGCCCTCGACCTGCTCGGACTTGGGCAGCAGCGCCTCGACGCGCTCGCGCAACTGCACGAGCGTGTAGCGCGAGTCCTTCTGCTGGACCAGGCCGGTGACCAGCTCACCGACCCTGTCGCGGTACTCCTCGAACATCATGTCGCGCTCGGCCTCGCGGATGCGCTGCAGGATCACCTGCTTGGCCGTCTGCGCGGCGATGCGCCCGAAGTCGCCGGGCGTGACGTCCTGCTCGTCGATCTGGTCGCGGTACGCCGCGAGCTTGGCCGGGTCGATCTCCGGGTCCTGGGGCTCGACCATCTCCCCCGTCTCGGGGTCGTAGGTCGTGCCCTCGTCGATGGTCTCGACGATGAGGTGGGCCTCGAGGCGCTCGGGCACGAGCAGCTCGATGACGCGGAAGTCCGCGGACTCCGGGTCGAGCTCCACGCGCGCGTACTTGGCCGAGTCGGGCTGCTTCTTGTAGGCCGACAGGAGGGCGTCCTCCATGGCGGAGACGAGCTTCTCCGAGGAGATGCCCTTCTCCACGGCGAGGGCGTGCATGGCCTCGAGGATCTCGCGTGACATGGCTAGTGGTTCCTCCGGTGAGTCGCGTGGCGGTTCGCCGAGGCGAGAACCGAGCAGGGCAAGGACGCAGTGAGGGGACAAGGCCGGAGGCCTGGCCCCGAGCGAGGACGCCGCCATGCGACGGTTGTCGCCCGGCGAAGCGGTGCGGGACTCGCCGGAGGGGCCACTTAGTCCTCCATCAGGTTGGAACGGTGGATCTCGGCGTAGGGGATGGCCACGACGCCGGTGTCCGCGGCGATGGTGACCTCCGCCTCGGAGGCGCCCACCAGCTCGCCGGTGAACGATCGTCGGCCCTCGTGGGCGCCCCGCGTGCGCACCTTGGCCCGGCGGCCCAGGAAACGACGGAAGTGGTCGGGCTTGGTCAGCGGGCGCTGCGTGCCCGGGCTCGAGACCTCCAGCGCGTAGCGCTCGCGCACCTCCGGGAGCTGGTGGGTCACCTGCTCGCACAGGGCGAGGGTGACGCCCTCGGGATGGTCGATGAACAGGCGCACGGTGCCACTGCCCTGCAGCTCCGCGAGCAGCACCTCGACCTCGGGCTCGCGCTCCGCGAGACGGGCCTCGATATCGCTCTGGATGCTCACGCTGAAAATCTCCTCCGACAAAGAAAAACGTGGGCGTCGCCCACGTCGGTCCTGCAGCCGGTCCCCGTGGGGTCCGGCACCGAGATGTCGTGTCACGATAGCGCATGTGAACTTGCCCGCGCCGATGCTCGCGACCACCCTCACGACGACGGTGGAGGGTTACCTCGACGAGCTGGATCCCACCGGCGGCCGTGCGAGGCGTCCGAAAACGCGAACCCGTCCTGCCCTGGTGTTGCAGTGCAACAGTCAGGCAGGACAGTTCGCTGACAGCGCCCGTGGAGCCCCCTCGATGCTGCCGTTCGCCCGCCCCAGCCGCCTCCACTCGGGCCCACGCGTGGACGCTGGATCATCAGGCGGCCCGGCGCCGGGAGCGTTCGCGGTACAGCGCGTAGTCGCGGCGGTCGGGGCGCAGCTGCGCGGCGAGGGCGAGCGGCTTGCGGGCCTGCTGGTGGCGGCCGAGCTGCTGGAGGGAGCGGCCCAGGCAGAACAGCGCGTAGTCGTCGGTCGGCGCCCGGTCGACGACCGCCTCGAACTCCGCGGCGGCCTGCTCGTAGCGCTGGGCCTTGAACAGGGCGCGGCCCAGCGCCTCGCGGATCGACGTCTTCTCGGGCTCGAGGTCGCGAGCGCGCTTGAGCGGGACCGTGGCGGCGTGGAAGTCGCCGTCCTCGAGCAGGCGCGTGCCCTGGGTGTACAGCTCGTAGACGTTGTCGGAGTCCATCCCCACCGATTCTACGCGCGCCCGCGCGAGGGCAGTGCCCACCAGCCGCGCAGGCGCGCGAGGGGGCCGGCGCCCCCGGCCAGGGCCCGGCGCAGGCCCGCGCGCTGGGCCGGGGTGGGGCCGGCGCCGGCGTAGCCGAAGCGCTGCGCGGCCACGGCATCGACGTATCCGCCCGCGTCGTCGGGCAGCGAGCGGCGCAGCGCGACCAGCGTCGTCCCGGGGGCCGCGGGCCGGCCGGCGCGGCGCAGGGCACGGCGCAACTCGTCGGCGGGCTCGGCGCCGATCCGCGCGGCGCGCCGGCGGACTGCCCACGCCGCCAGCCCGGCCACGGCAAGCAGCGCCACCGCGCCGCCCACCAGCGCCGCCCCAGAGGAGCCCCGATCGCCGGCCGGCGCCGTGTCGGCCGCCGGGGTCTGCGGGGGCTCGACCGGGCCCCCGATCACCTCGCCCGGGTCGGCCGGCTCGCGGTCGGCGGTGTCGAGGGTCGGCGGCAGCTCACGACCGCGGGCCGGGGAGGCCGACGGGGTGGGATCGTAGGTCACCCACCCCGCGCCGGGCAGGTAGGCCTCCACCCACGAGTGGGCGTCGAAGTCGCGCACGACCCACTCCTCGCGCACGTCGTCGCGCACGCCGGGTGAGAAGCCAGAGGCCACCCGGGCGGGCACGCCGGCCATGCGCAGCATGAGGGCCATGGCGCCCGAGAACTGCTGACAGTAGCCCTGGCGATCCTCGAACAGGAACGCCTCCAGCGGCACGTCGCGCGGCGGCGGGCGCTCGCTGTAGACGAAGTCCTCCCGGAACATCTCGATGATGCTGCGGGCCAGCTCGTGGGGCGTGTCGGCCTCCTCGCGCATGCGCTGGGCCAGCGCGTGGGTCCGCGCGTAGGCCGACTCCTCCAGCAGCTCTTCGGCGTCGGACGTCACCGGCTCGGCCGCCCTGGGCCCGAGTCCACGGGCCTGCTCGTTCCAGTCGGGGAAGGCCAGGACCGTCGAGCGCCCGAGGTCGGGCTCGCCGGTGGCCCGGTCGGGCAGGACCGGCCCGCCCACCGCGGGGGGTAGCCGCATGGTCAGCGCGTCGTCGACGAACGAGGGGTAGTCGCCGGGCCTGCGGTCGAGGTCGTCGCCCCCGGGCTCGGGGACGTAGACCTCGGCGGCGTAGGTCTGGCCGTTGCGCAACGGGCGGTCGACGGTGCGGAAGGTCCCGGGCCCCGCCGCCACCGGTCTGCGGGCGCTGCTGCCCTCGATGCGCAGGGTGCTCCCGGCACCGATGAACCACGGCGAGGCGAGGTCGCGGACCGTGACGGTCAGGCGCCGGCGCCACTGCGGCCGGCTCTCGTCGATCGTGGTCTGCAGGCGCGCCGGCTCGGCCGAGGGCGCAGCGATCCGCCACGCGCGCCCGTCGAACTCGGTCAGGTTCACCGCCTTCCAGTACTGGCTCTCCTGTGCGCGGATGCGCAGCATCTCGCGCCCCTCGCGCGGCCAGTCCAGCGGCCCGTAGCGGTGGTCCCAGGTGAACCCCTGGCCGCCCCCGGTGCCGATCCCCTGGGCGATGGCCTCGTAGTCGATCAGCGGGCGCCCGGCGTCCACGCGCGGCGCGAGGGCGAGGGCCGCGAGCAGGCCGACGGCCAGCACCGCGCCGGCGCCACGCGCCTGTCCGCGCGGGATGCCCTCCAGCCACAGGCCCGCACACAGCAGCGCGGCGAACACGAGGCCGAGCAGGTGCGGGCTGTCGGACTCGAGCTGCACTGCGGGGACCCCGAACAGGACGCCGAGGGCCAGCAGCGCGGGCAGGGGCGACGCGGCGGCGCCGTCGCGACGCAGGCGGAAGGCCGCCGCGGCGGCCAGCGGCGCGAGCAGGATGCCCCCGGCGAGGATGACGATGCGCACCCAGGGCTCACCCCCGTCGTAGGGGATGCCCACCCCCGCGAGGACGCCGATCCCCTGCGACAGCCCGGCGACCAGGTCCTCCCAGGCAGCGGGCCGCAGGAAGCCGGCCGGCACCCCGGCCAGCAGCAGCGCGGGGGCCACGACGCCCAGCGCGACAGCGCCCAGCGCTGCGGCGCGCATCCCTCGGGGCGCCGCGCGCAGGCCGATCACCGCGAGGGCCACGCCCACGCCGAGCACGACGCCGCCCAGCAGTCGACCGGGCTGCGCCGGGGCCACGAGATCACCCCACTGGAGCGCTCCCAGCAGGGCCAGCGCCAGAAGGGCGCCGGCGCGGGCGCCGAGGGGACGCACGAGGGGGGCGGCGGCCCGCCCCGCCGTGCGAGGAGCGGCGGCGGTGCTCACGCGACGGCCTCCCGCGGCGTGCGGCCGCGCACGGGGCGGCGCGCGGTGAGGTCGTAGCCGGTGCACCCCGCGACGGTGAAGGCCCCCCGGGCGCCGGGGGGTGCGGCGGGCGGCGGCGTGCCGGGGATCACGAGGAGCCGCGCGGGGGCTGACCGCCCGGCTCCTGCCGCGCGGGGCGGGCGAGCGGGGGGACGGGCGGCGACGTGGATGATGGTGCCCCCTCGGCCCGCCGCCGCGCCGGGGCGCGGGCCGGCGATCGCGCCGACGACGGCCAGCCGTGCGTGCAGGTGCGGCCAGGCCGACAGGGACGGCTCGAGCAGCGTGGGCCGGCGGTCGCCGGGCAACAGCACGGCGCAGCCGCCGGCGCGGGCCAGCGCGACGGCCAGCGACGCCGTGGCGCGCACCGCGGCGTCGACCGCCTCCTCGTCGCCGCCGCGGGGGTCGAGCACCACGAGCGGCCGGCCGTCGCCCTCGGCGACCATCCGGCGTTCGAGGGGCGCGCCGCCGCGGGCCACCGAGGGCCAGAAGATCCGCGAGGCCGGCGTGCCCTCCTGCAGCGCCCCGACGCCGTCGAGGTCGGTGGCCGCCGCGGCGTCCGCGTTGCGTGCGCCGGCGCGCCGCCGCCGCTTCCCGTGGGCGCCCTCGCGCGTGCTCACCACGGGGTGCACGCCGGGGAGCACCAGCACCTCCTCCCCCGCGCTGTCGGCGACCTCGAGCTCTCGCGCGGCCAGCCCGAGCGGGTCGCGCACCGCGACGCGCACCGGCCCCAGCCGCCGACGGCCGCGCCGCGTGAAGCGCACCTGCGTGCGTAGGCGCGCCCGGGCGCGCCCCGCGGGCAGGGGCTCGTCGAGGCCCAGCACGGGATCGCGGACGCGCCCCGGCGGCAGGGGCAGGCGCCCGCAGCGAACGTCGAGATCGACGGCCAGCGCCTCGCCCTCCACGACGCGGTGGACCTCCACGCGGCGGCCTCGATCCGCGTCCATACCTCGTCGGTGGAGAAGGCGCGGTAGGCGTCCTTCC
>JANDLV010000038.1 GCA_024330185.1 Candidatus Siliceabacter maunaloa | reverse complement strand
GAGGTTGCTCACTAAATTCACACGCGAGGTGTCTCACTGGGCTTGACAGGCTCCGCAGGGCCAAGAGGCTTTGCTCGAGTTCGCGGCCACATGTTCGAATCTTGGCCCAGGTGGGTGAAGCGTCTCGCTCCGCAGGCTGGAGTTCTTTGAGGTGCGCGCGTACCTCCGGAGTGTCCAGGAGCGCGATGAAGCGGTCGTAGGCCTGCAGACCTCGTGCCCCGACCTCGATGCTATGTCCTTGGTCACGTGTCAAGAACGCATACGCGATCCGGTCTGTAGCGAGCGCTCCGAGTTGATCGTGCAAGAAACCCCGCTGATCAATCGCGCGGTACTGCATGGCGCTCAACACCGGGAGCAGACCGCTGGCGAACAGAATCTTCCGGCTGGTTCGTAGCTTGGCATTGCGCGTGACCCATTTACCGTCGTCGGCGTCAAAGCCCCAGTGCTTACCCTCGAAATCCACGCATACGGTGCGCCAGTAGCGCACCAGGTCGTTGAGGAGGAAGCGCGGCACCCGGAAGTCCTTGGTACCGCGCTGCAAGTAGGTATCGAGCACACGGGTACGGCAGCGCCCATGGACCTCGGGGCCGAGCACGGCCGCCGACTCCAGGAGTAGGAGCATCCGGCGGGTCAGCAAGCGTGTTGCTGTCCTTGTCCAGACCAATTTGCTCAACGAGCTCGTCGCAACCGAAGACCTGGCCGAAGACATCCTGCGTACCTGGCTTGCGCTCATCGGCTCCGAGCACATCCCGCACTGCCGCATCCAGGCGCGCGATATCCGGGCGCTGCTCGGACTCGCCCGCGTGGAGGAGAATCGCCCAGTCGTAATCGCTGCCTCGGGTCAGCTCACCGCGAGCCAGCGAGCCGAACACAACCACGCTCGCGTCGCTCGGACATGGCGCGTCGGCCAGTTGAGCGCGAACGTCCTCGAGCTTTGACTGAGAGCGCTGGCGTGCTCTGGTGAGGTTCGGAAACTCCGTGCTCGCTGCCACCGCGAGCTCGTGCAGGGCGCCGTGCGGAGCGTTCAAGTGCTTCGTGGAGCCGCCTCGAGGATCCACGGCACGTCTCGGCAGCGGTCCAGCAGCGAACTGAAGAGCTCCTCGTCTTCCTGCGTGAGTGGGACGTGGTGCTGCGCGCTGTCCAGCGAGCTGACGTGCAGCTGGCGTAGGCGGCAGCCAAACCGATCTAGGATTGCTTGGCCTTCCGCCATCGAGCTGTCGATCGCCCATGAGTGCGCGATGTCGAAGCACAAGCTCGCATCCGGCAGCATTGCGAATACGGTCGCCATCTCTTGCGCGGTACGGCCGGCCGGCTTGCGTCGATCCATGTTCTCCACTGCTAGGCGCCGTCCGAGACGGTTCCAGCGCTCCGGAACCTCGAAGGTGTCCGGATGGGCCACGACGGTCTCAATCCATGGTGGAAGGTCATCAAGAAGGCTGACAAGCTCTTCCTCGGCCATACGCCTCCCCTTGGAAGGGGCGTGGACGCTGACGTAGTCGCACGGCAGGCTCGGTTCGTCGTCGAGGTAGGCAAGTAGTCCAGGCAGCTCCTCCTCGGAGAGTGCCGCCAACTCGATAGCCCGCAACGACAAAGCTGTGGCTTGCTCGATCAAGGAGGGCCAGTCGCCGCGATACTCGACGAAGTACCCGGTCGAGCACCCTATGCGGAGGTGTCCGGCGAGCGTTGGGCTAGTAGCCAGGACCGTGGCGTTCATGTGGCCGTGACGGTAGCGCGGCTGGCGGTCGGGTTCTCGCCGGGTCTGATATCGGACGGCCACAACTGGCCTTGATCAGCCGCCACCGGGCGAGGGGCTTTGTTATTCGGAGTCAGGCGCTATGTCAGGACGCCCAGCTCCCCGTCGACTTTTCCGTCGCCGCTAGTCTGCCCCTCCTCCTCCTCCTCCTCCTCCATTCATGGACGTCTTCGCACTCCGCCAAGCCCTCGTCGACGACTTCCGGCACTACGCCGAGTCTTTTCTGACGAGTCGCGACGAGCGCATCCGGGAGCACGTCAAGCGCGAGCTCGATGCGGGCCTGCTGTGGCCGGATCCACCGCTGCAGCTCAACCCGGCCTTCGAGCGGGGGGCCACCATCGACTGACGATGGCTCCGGCAAGGGAGACCATCCGTAGGCCCCGAGGCGCACCGATCTATCTGGCGGTCTTCTTCCAGTTCGGATTCCTCAAGGTCAGCATCGGGGACATCGACTGGCGGACTGAGTTTCACCGTGCAATGCCGCGAGACGCTCGTCTTCCTCGGGCACGAGGAAGCAAGGCCGGCAAGCCCCGCCGGGTGGGCGAGCCGCAGGGACTTGTGTCGACGTCTCCGGCCGAGATGACCGAGCCTCAGGCGCCGCCGGCGCAGTGTTCGAACCTAAAGCGTCCGCAGGGCACGCTGCCGTAGCGACCGGCGAAGGTCCGAGCGCTCCGATGCCGCAAGCGATGGTGTGCGAGGTTCAGTGATGTGGTGCCGCCGGCACTACCGGTCACCGGCGCGCGTCCGCGTAGAGCATGGCGTCAGGCCCGCCCGGCCTGGCCGGTGGCGCCGAACAGCGCGAGCGCTTGCAGGCAGCTGACCAGGAGGGTTGCGGCGGCGGCCTCGAACTGTTCCTGGGGTGAGGCCCAGTGCTCGCTGGCGAGGAGGACCGCCTGCGGCGCGAGGTCGATCGGGTGGTGGCATCCGGCGTCGATGGCCTCGCTTGCGCTGGCGGCCAGCGTGGCAAGCCAGTCCGGCCAGCTCGCCGCGCCGGGCGTGTCCCACAGCGTCTCGACGCCCGCGTGCGCGCACGCGCGGGACAGGCACCAGGCGCGCGCGACCCGGGCCTCGGCCGCGCACATCGAGGCGGTGGGAGCGCCGAGGGTGAGCGCGAGGTTGGCCAGCTCGAGCAGGGCCGAGAGCGTGGCCGGGTGAGGGGCGCCGGGGGCGAGCGGGTCCTCGGTGGTCGCGCACAGGCGACCCAGCGCGCGCGACAGCTCCACCATGCCGTGCAGAGGCGTGCGCGAGCCGCGCGCCGACGACGGAGCCGGCATCGCGGCCACCAGCTCGGCCGTGGCGCGCAGCAGCTCGCCGTCGAGCAGCTCGCCGTCCTCGTCCATGCATACACCCCACTCCAGCGGGCCTTCGCCGTGCGGGCCGTCGAGGATCGACCGGCGCTCGAGCACGGTCACCACCCCGCCGTGCACGATCGCGCGCAGCAGCTCGTCGCCCAGCGACTCAAAGCGCTCCACGCCCACGACGACCGTGGGATGGCCGGCCGACAGCTCCTCCAGCACCGGCGCTGACCCGTCGGTCGACCACACCAGGCCCAGCGGCTCGGTGGCCTGGAGTCTTGTCGCGCCGCGAGCCTCCAGCTCGCAAGCCAGCCGCTCGCGCTCGGCGGGCGGGGCGTTGAGCGACAGGCGAAGATGGTGCACGCCCACGATGATCGCCGCGCGCGGGCCGTCAGCGTCGCCGCGCGCGTGAATTGTCACAGAGCGAGCGATCCACCAGGCAAGAGCACCCCCTCCCGCAGTGCGGACAGCATGCGACAATGCTGACATGTCCGTGAACGTGTCGCTTCGTCTCGACGACGCTCTGGTCGAGCGGTTGCGCCTGCGCGCGCGGGCCGCGGGGGGAAGTCTGTCCGACCGCCTTCGCCGGTATGCGGAGGAGGGCGCGCGCCGCGACGAGCACCCGCTGGTGACGTTTCGCGACGGGCCCACGGGCCGGCGCGCCGGATTGATCGGCGGCCCCGACGTGTGGGAGGTCGCGATGTGGGTCGAGGACCTGGCCGCAGAGCCCGACCCGGTGGCCACGCTGGCCGACGATGGGTCGCTGACCCGGCCCCAGATCGAGGCCGCGCTGGGCTACCGCGCCGACTACCCCGAGGAGATCGCCGCGCGCATCGAGCTTCACCGTCGCGAGACGGCCGTCGCAGACGCGCGGTGAGGCTGCGCTCGACGAGATGTACCCGCCTGCGCTGGCGCAGGAGTTGCGCACGGCCGGCGTCGATGCGCTCACCGTGGCCGAGCTCGGGCTCGCCGGGAGATCCGATCCGGACGTGTTTGGGGCGGGCCGTCGCGCAGAGGCGAGTGCTGCTGACCGAGAACGTGGGCGATTTCGCCCGCATCGCAGCCGACCACCTCACGCGAGGTGGCCATCACCCCGGCGTGCTGATCGCGCTGTCGTCGCGCTTCTCACGCCGTCCGGCGGGGCGCCCCACGCTCGTCGCCGCGCTGCTCGCGGTGGTCGGCGAGCCGCTCGACGATCGCGTCGTGTACCTGCGACGCGGCGAAGGCGCCTGACGCACGGTCGTGCTCGAAGGTAGCGAGCTGCGGATCATGTCCGACTGCCCAGGCACCGGGGCCCGTCGGCGTTCGAAGAGGGCAACGCCTCGGGCGCTCGCTCCGCTGCACTGCGCCGATGCCTGAAACCTGATCTCTTGGGATATCCCTGTGTATACCTAGTCCATGAGGGTCGTCAAGGTCCGTCGCGTCGGTAACAGCAACGTCGTCTCGATCCCCCGGGAGCTGGAGGCGCGCGGCTACGCCCCCGGCACCTCTGTGCTGGTCGAAGAGCTCGAAGGCGGCGAACTGCGGATCATGCCCACCGCGCAGGTTCGCGAGAGGATCCGCGCCGTCGGGCGCCGCGTGGTCTCGGAGCACGGCGAGGCACTGAAGATCCTCGCCGAGCACGATCCCGCTGCGACCAGGCGCGCCACGCGACAGAGCGCCGGTGGAGTGCGGGGCGGCCGACGACGAGCCGGTCAACAGCTTGACCTTGATCTGCACGATGACGTCGTTGCTGCGGCTGAGTTCGCGCATCGCCTCTCCTGTCGGTGATTGGGTCATCGAACGGCAGGACGAGCACCGGACAGAGCCGTCGGCGGGGTTTGCCGGTGTCAGCCCGCGAGTTGCCCGTCTTCGGCGATCAGGCGGGCGAGCCGGCGCTGGAGTGGGAGCGGCCCGGCGTGGGTGCTTCGCCGCGCATCGTGCCCTCGTCTGTCCCGGGAGCTGGAGACGCGCTGGAGGGCCGCTTCGAGGAACTGCATGGCCTGTCGATCGGGTCGATCGGCGCCCATCTGGACTTCCTCGACGCCCAGATCGACGCGCTGTCCCAGGCGATCGAGGCCAAGCTCGCCCCTTTTGCATCGGGCGCGGTCAGCTCCAACGCCTCGGACACGACGTCACGCTGACAGAGGCCGCCGCGTAGAGCTCAAGCGTGTTTTCCTCCTAGACGCCTGCCACGACCGATGTCGACCAGTCGATGACCGACGTGGGCTTGACGATGTGCTGCTGCAGGCCGAGCTCCTTGGGCTCGAGGCCGAGCGCCAGCCCGACGAGCTGGGGCAGGTGCAGCACAGGCATGTTCAGCGTGCGGTTCACCGCCTTCTCGGCCAGCGGCTGCTGGAGGTCCAGGTTGAGGTGGCACAGTGGACACGGCGTCACCAGGCAGTCGGCGCCCTGGTCCACCGCGTCGCCCAGGTGGCGCCCGGCCTGCTTGAGCGACACCTCCTTGTTCATGGTGATGATCGGGAAGCCGCAGCACTTGTAGGCCCCGGCGTACTCGATGACCGTGCCGCCCAGCGCCTCGATGACCTGCGCGAGGTAGGTGTCGCGGGGCTTGAGGTCGTCGATGCCCAGCCGGTCGGTCGGGCGCACGATGTAGCACCCGTAGAACGGCCCCACGCGCAGGTCGGTCAGCGGCTGCTTCACGCGTGAACGCAGCTCGTCCAGCCCCATCTCCTCGACCAGCAGCCAGAGGAAGTTCTTGTTGGACAGCCCCTTCTCGTAGTGCAGGCCGTGCTCGCCCAACGTCTCGTTGACGTGCGCGCGGTAGTCGGCGCTGGCGTCCAGGCGCTCCTGGCACTCGGTCTGCGCGCCCTGGCAGGTCGAGCAGATGTTCATCATCAGCTCGGCGCCCTCGACCTGCTGGGCCAGTGCGAAGGTGCGCGCGTTGAGGGTGTCGGCCAGCTCCTGGTTGTGCTCGGCGATCACGCCGGCGCCGCAGCACGACGCGCGGTCGAGCTCGACCAGCTCGATGTCCAGCAGCGGGGCGACCTTGGCCATGGAGCCGTGCAGCTCGGGGGTGAAGCCGCGGCTGACGCAGCCGGGCCAGTATGCGACCTTCATCGGGACGGGCTCCTCTCGGGCGACTGGCCGGGTTGCCCGGATTCGGCGCCGGCCATGCCGCCGTCGCCACCCTGGGCTCCGGCGGCTGCCGCGTCGGGCGGAGGGCCCTCGGCGCCCTCCATGTCCTCGTCGTAGCCGCTGATGTACAGGTTGAGCTCGTAGCGCTCGGCCTCGTCGCGCCCCTCGACGGTCGCGTAGATGCGCTTGACCTGCTGGAGGTCCTCGTCCGGGAGCTTGTGGGCCTTCAGCGCTCCCATCGGGGTGACCTTGCCGCGCAGCAGCGCCTTGCCGATGACCGGCAGGGAGCTGAGCAGCTCCCGGCCGGCGGCCGGGCCGAACTTGGCAAGCCACGAGTCGCCGCCGTAGGAGCGCGGCAGCAGCTCGGCCTCCCACAGGAGCCCGTGGTCGCGCACCAGGTTGGTGAAGGCGATCTCGTGGCGCTCGCCGTTGTTGGCGTCCACGATGCCGTGGTCGCGGCCGGAGATGCGGCGCAGGCGCATGATCTGGCTCATCGGGGCCACGCCCTTCGGGCAGGCCTCGATGCACTTGAAGCAGTGGGTGCAGTCGTAGATGCCGTGGGGATCCTGCGCGAGGTCGTTGAGGCGCTCGCTGTGCTGGGCGTCGCGGGGGTCGCCGACGAAGCGGTAGGCCTTGGCCAGCGCGGCCGGGCCGATGAAGAGCGGGTCGACCTCCATGGACAGGCAGTCCGACACGCAGGCGCCGCACTGGATGCAGGCCATCGACTGCGTGACGTCGACCATCGCCTCGTGAGGCACGATGTACTCGCGCTCGGGGATGGGCTCCTTGTTGATGAGCCACGGCGTGACGCGGCGGACCTTCTTCCAGTGGACGGCGTCCATGTCCACGATCAGGTCCTTGAGCACGGGCATGTTGCCCATCGGCTCAATCTCGATGACCCCGTCGCGCGCGCCCTTCATGGCCTGGTCGAGGTGGGTGTGGCAGGCCAGGGCGGGCTGGCCGTTGATGCGCACGCCGCACGACCCGCAGATCGCGGCGCGACACGAGCAGCGGATGCCGATCGAGCCGTCGAAGCGCGCCCTGGCCTGGAGGATGCCCTCGAGGACGGAGCGGTGGGGCTCGAGGTCGATGGTGTGCTCGTCCCAGTAGGCGGCCTCGCCCGATTCGGGGTCGTAGCGGCGGAGTCTCAAGGTGAATTCAGCCATGGTTGGTCCTTCATGCGAGGGTTCCCGGGGGCGGAGCCCCGGGGTGCTCAGTACTTCCTCTCTTCGGGCTCCCACTGGGTCATGGTCACCGGCGAGTGGGTCACGTGGGGCTCGTCGTCGCCGTTGCGGGAGATGTCGATGTGCTTGAGCCACTCGTCGTCGTTGCGCTCGGGGAAGTCGGTGCGGAACTGCGCTCCACGCGACTCCTTGCGCTCGATGGCGGCCACGACGGTGGCCTGGGCGGTGTCGAGCATGTAGCCCAGCTCGATGGCGCCCAGCACGTCCTGGTTGAACACGGTGCCACGGTCGTCGATGTAGGCGGTCGTGGCGTCCTCCTTGAGGCGGCGCACCGTCTCGTGGGCGGTGGCCAGGCCGTCGGCGTCGCGGTAGACGGCGACGTTGCGGTTCATCATCGTGCCCAGCTCGTCCTTGATCTCGGAGATGCGCCGGCCGCTGCGGTCGCGGGCGATGATCGCATCGATGTGCTCGAGGTCCTGACGCAGGCGGCTGGTCGGGGTGGTGGGCATCGGCATCGCCCTGGAACGCTGCGCGGCGTGCTGGCCGGCGCGGCGGCCGAAGATCAGCGTGTCCAGCAGGGAGTTGGCCCCCAGCCGGTTGCCGCCGTGGACCGAGACGCAGGCCACCTCGCCGGCTGCGTAGAGGCCGGCCACCGTGGGCACCTGGCCGTGGACGTCGGTCTTGACCCCGCCCATGATGTAGTGCTGGCCGGGGCGGATGGATATCGGCTCGCGCGTGATGTCGGTGCCCGCGAAGTCCTTGCCGATGTTGACGATCTCGCGCAGCGCCTCGAGCGTGCGCTTGCGGGGCACGACGGTGACGTCGAGGTAGAGGCCCCCGCCGTCGGGGCCGATGCCCCGGCCCTCGTTGATCTCGGTCTGCTCGGCGCGGCTGACCACGTCGCGCGAGGCCAGCTCCATCTTGTTGGGCGCGTACTTCTCCATGAAGCGCTCGCCGTCGCTGTTGAGCAGGTGCGCGCCCTCCCCGCGGGCGCCCTCGGTGATCAGGAAGCCGTTCTCGGTCAGCGTCGTGGGGTGGTACTGGACCATCTCCATGTCCATCAGCGGCGCGCCGATGGCGTAGGCCTGCGCGATGCCGTCCCCGGTGCAGATGAGGGCGTTGGTCGTCGGCTTGAAGGTCTGCCCGTTGCCACCCGAGGCGAGGATCACCGACTTGGCGTTGAAAAGCTCCATCTCGCCCGTGCGGATGTCGCGCGCGACGCAGCCCACGCAGGTGCCCTCGTCGTCCTGGACGAGCGAGGTGGTGAACCACTCCTCGTAGGAGTCCACCGTCTCGTGGTACTTCGTGATCTGCTCGTAGAGCACGTGCAGGATGGCCTGGCCGGTGATGTCGGCCACGTAGTAGGTGCGCGCGGCGCTGGCGCCGCCGAAGGCGCGGGTGCCCAGCTCCCCGGCGTCGTTGCGGTGGAAGGTGACGCCGATGTGCTCGAGGTGCAACAGCTCGTCGGGCGCCTCGCGGCACATGATCTCGATGGCGTCCTGGTCGCCCAGGAAGTCCGAGCCCTTGACGGTGTCGTAGGCGTGGGACTCCCAGGTGTCCTGCGGCTTGAGCGCGGCGTTGATGCCGCCCGCCGCGGCCACCGAGTGGGAGCGCACGGGGTGGACCTTGCTGAGGATGGCCACGGACGCTCCGGCATCGGCGGCGGCCAGCGCAGCCCGCTGGCCCGCGAGGCCGGCGCCGATGATGAGGACGTCGTGTGAGGGCATGGATCTCGACTCTATCCAGTACCGGCATTCGGCAGTACGCACCGTTCCGGTTGCCGCCGATCACCGCCTGGCGCCACCCGACGATCGGTCATGTGCCAGAGGCACACTCCCGGATCACCGTGCGGCGCCAGTCGGCGCCGCCGACCACCGGCGACGGCGCGTACTTCCGAACACCGGCACTAGCCGGCGGGAAGCGCAGCCGCGACGGCTCTGCGCACCTGTTCTACGGTCACCACGCCGCGCAGGATCCCGTCGGCGTCGACGGCCATGAGGGCGCCCTGGTCGCGCAGTCGCTCCTGGCCCAGCAGCGACTCGATCGGCTCGTCGGCCAGGATCCCCCAGTCCTCGGCGCTGCCGTCGACCAGCTCGCCCACCGGTGTCGCCGGGCGGCCCGCGGCGACCTCCTGGTCCACCTGCGCCTGGCGCGCGAGCCCGACGAGGCGTCCGGCCTCGTCCACGGCGGGGAAGAAGTCCCAGCCGTAGCGCAGGAACCACGCCTCCTGCGCGTCGATGGCCCGGGTGGCGGCGGGCATGGCCACCGGCTCGCGGTCCATCACGTCGGCCACGGTGACGCCCTCCAGGCGCTGGGCGAACTGCGTCGAGGTCACCGCGGCCCGGGCGCCCTGGAAGATGAAGAAGCCCAGCAGCAGCCACCAGAAGCTGTCCAGGGCGCTGTCGCTGGTCACGAGCAGGAAGGCGCCCAGGCCCATGAGCCCCACGCCGAAGGCCTGGCCCAGGCACGCCGCCACACGGGTGGCCTTGATCCGGTCGCCTGTCAATCGCCAGGCCAGCGCCTTGGCGATGCGCCCGCCGTCCAGCGGGAAGGCGGGCACCAGGTTGAACACGAGCAGCACCGCGTTCATCAGGCCCAGGAAGGCCACGAGTGCGAGCGCGGGGGAGGCGCTGACGTCGCTTCTGAAGGTGGCCGCCTCCAGGACCGAGTCGCCGCGCCCGGCGAGCAGGCCGCCCAGGGCGCACAGGAGGACGATGACCAGCGTCACCGCGGGGCCCGCGGCGGCGACCTTGAACTCCTCGCCCGCGGTGCGCGTGTCGCGTGTCATCTTGGCCACGCCGCCCAGCAGCCAGAGGTCGATGCCGCTGATGCCGATGCCCAGGCGCCGGGCGACCAGTGCGTGTCCCATCTCGTGGGCGATGAGCGAGACGAAGAACAGCAGCGCGCTGGCCACCGCGACGACGTAGGCCTGGGTCTGCGAGCCGCCGAGGATGTCCTCGAAGTAGCCTGACAGCGAGAAGATGACCAGGAACAGGATGATGAACCAGGTCGGGTTGACGCCGATCCGGATCCCGAAGAGGTTCACGAGCTTGATCGAGCGGCCCATCATCATCGTCTGCTGATCATCGCAGGGCGGGGAGGGCCGGGTGAGGACCGCCGGCGTCAACGATCGAGTTCCTCCCGTCGCCGCGCCGGCGGATGGAGCGCGAGCCCACGGATCGCGCCGCCCACCCGGCGCAGGAACGGCTCGGCGTCGGGATCGGGCTCGCCGGTCACCTCGGGCAGGAGACGGGCCAGCTCCGCGCCGAAGAGGAACAGGTTCGCCGTCAGCCAGACGAAGACCAGGAAGGCCACCACCGTGCCCAGCGAGGCGTAGACGGCGCTCAGGTTGGCCACGTTCTCCAGGTAGAGGGCGAACAACGTCTTCGTGCCCTCGTAGCCCACCGCGGCGACCAGGCCGCCCACCAGCGCATGGCGCCAGCGCACCGGCGCCGAGGGGAGGAAGCGGAGCATGGCGGTGAACACCCCCAGCGCCAGGGCGGCCGGCAGCAGCCGCCCGGTGGCCAGCACCACATCGGCCACCGGCCCGCCCACCGCGCCCAGCTCCTCCTCGCTGGCGTCCGACACCAGGCGCACGACGAAGGTCAGGGTCAGCGAGACGGCGACCAGGAGCCCGGCGCCGAGCACGAGCAGCACGTCAAGGACCTTCCCGCGCAGGGGCGGCCGCGGGTCCTCGACCTCCCACACGGTGTTGAGCGCGAAGCGCAGAGCGCCCATCACCCCGCTGGCCGCCACGAGCAGGAAGGCCACGCCGAAGGCGCCCGTGGCGCCCGAGCTGGACGTTACGGTGGCCAGGAGGTCCTCCAGCTCGATCCGCCCCGCGTCGGCGCTGAGCGGCACCCGGTCGAGGATCGCTTCGATGACCCGGGCGCGCGCGGAGTCGTTGTCGATGACCAGCCCGGCCACCGCCACGACGATGATCGCGAGGGGGAACAGCGCCAGCAGGGCGTAGTAGGAGATGGCCGCCGCGAACTTGGGACAGCCCTTGGCGAAGAACTCGCTGAGCGCCCCCTCGGCGGCGGCGCCGGCGCGGCGGAATGGACGCATCCTTCATCTCCTACCCGTCAGGCGGCCGACGGGACGCCCGGCCGCTCAGAAGCCGCGCAGCTCCTCCCGCGCGGCAACCAGGCCCGCCATGGCTAGACCAGTCCCAGCCCCTTGACCGCATCGCGCTCGTCGGTGAGCTCCTTGACCGTGGCGTCGATCTTCGCCTGCGCGAACTCCTCGACCTCCAGCCCCTGCTCGATCTCGTAGGAGCCGCCCGAGCAGCGCACCGGGAACGAGGAGACGATGCCCTGCGCCACGCCGTAGGAGCCGTCGGAGGGCACGGCCATCGAGCGCAGCCCGTCGGCGCCCAGGACCCAGTCGCGCACATGGTCGACCGCCGCGTTGGCCGCGCTGGCCGCACTGGAGGCCCCGCGGGCGTCGATGATCTCCGCCCCGCGCTTGCCCACGCGGGGGATGTACTCGGACTCGTACCAGTCCATGTCGACCTGGTCCACGGCGCGCTCGTCGCCGACCTTGGCGTTGAACAGGTCGGGGAACATCGTGGGCGAGTGGTTGCCCCACACCACGAGGTCCTGCACGTCGGCCACGCCGACGCCGAGCTTCTGGGCGAGCTGGGCCACGGCGCGGTTCTCGTCCAGGCGCGTCATGGCCGTGATGCGCTCGCCGGGGATGTCGGGTGCGTTCGCGGAGGCGATCAGCGCGTTGGTGTTGGCCGGGTTGCCGACGACCAGGACGCGCACGCCGTCGGCTGCGCCGGCGTTGAGCGCCTCCCCCTGGGGCTTGAAGATGGCGCCGTTGGCCTCCAGCAGGTCGGCGCGCTCCATGCCCTTGGAGCGCGGGCGCGCGCCGACCAGCAGCGCGATGTCGACGCCGTCGAGGGCCTGCTTGGGATCATCGTGGACGTCGACGGACCTCAGCAGCGGGAAGGCGCAGTCGAACAGCTCGAGCGCAGTGCCCTGCGCGGCCTTGACCGCGTCGGGGATCTCCAGCAGGCGCAGCTCGATCTCCTCGTCGGGGCCGAGCATCTGCCCGGAGGCGATGCGAAACAGCAGGGCATAGCCGATCTGGCCGGCGGCGCCGGTGACCGTCACACGGGTTGCCATCAGACGTTCATCTCCCTGAACTCATCTCCCTTTCGAATTTCTCGTCGATCGCGGCCAGGAAGTCCTGGGTGGTCAGCCACCCCTGGTCGCCGCCCACCAACAGGGCAAGGTCCTTGGTCATCTTTCCGCTCTCGACGGTCTCCACGCACACGCGCTCCAGCGTCTGGGCGAACTGCGCCACCGCGGGCGTGCCGTCCATCCGTCCCCGGTGGCCTATACCGCGTGTCCAGGCGAAGATCGACGCGATCGGGTTGGTGGAGGTCTCCCTGCCCTGCTGGTGGCGGCGGAAGTGGCGGGTGACCGTGCCGTGGGCGGCCTCGGCCTCGACGGTCTGGCCGTCGGGGGTCATGAGCACGCTGGTCATCAGGCCCAGGGAGCCGAAGCCCTGCGCGACGGTGTCGGACTGCACGTCGCCATCGTAGTTCTTGCACGCCCACACGTAGCCACCCTCCCACTTCAGCGCGGCGGCCACCATGTCGTCGATCAGCCGGTGCTCGTAGGTGAGCCCGGCGGCGTGGAACTCCTCCTTGAACTCGTCGTCGAACACCTCCTGGAACAGGTCCTTGAAGCGCCCGTCGTAGGTCTTGAGGATCGTGTTCTTCGTCGACATGTAGACCGGGAGGTCGCGGTCCAGGCCGTAGCGCAGGGAGGCGCGCGCGAAGTCGCGGATGGACGCGTCGAGGTTGTACATGGCCATTGCCACCCCGCCGCCCTCGGGGAAGTCGAAGACCTCCAGCTCGATGGGCTCGTCACCGTTGCTGGGCGTGAAGGTCAGCATCAGCTTTCCGGCGCCGGGGATCCTCGTGTCGGTCGCGCGGTACTGGTCCCCGTAGGCGTGGCGGCCGATGATGATGGGCTGGGTCCACCCCGGAACCAGGCGCGGCACGTTGGAGATGACGATCGGCTCGCGGAAGATGACCCCGCCCAGGATGTTGCGGATCGTCCCGTTGGGCGAGCGCCACATCCGCTTGAGGCCGAACTCCTCCACGCGGGCCTCGTCCGGAGTGATGGTCGCGCACTTCACCCCGACCCCGTGCTGCTTGATCGCGTTGGCCGCGTCGACCGTGACCTGGTCGTCGGTAGCGTCGCGGACCTCGACCCCGAGGTCGTAGTACTCGAGCGCCACGTCGAGGTAGGGAAGGATGAGCTGGTCCTTGATGAAGTGCCAGATGATCCGGGTCATCTCGTCCCCGTCGAGCTCGACGACGGGGTTGGTCACCTTGATCTTCGCCATGGCCGGGCAGGCTAAGGGAGCGGCGCCCGCGAGAGATTGGACAGCGGGCCAAGTCCGTCCGGCCACTCGCCGCGTGGAGGGACGCCCACGCGAACCCCGGCTGACCCTCCCGGGTCGCGACCGACGGGCAGGCGCTACGCCGTGACCTCTCGTCCTGGATCGTGGAACGGCTATGGGAGCGAGTGATGCGGACCGCTCAGCCAATGGGCCAGTGCTCGACCGAGAGCTCGGGCATGGGGAAGTCCTTGGGATTGCCGGTCGCGAGGCGGGCGCCGACGCCAACAGCGGCAGCGGCGATCAGGCAGTCGGCCTGAGCAAGCGTGACGCCTCGCGCGGCGTGCTCGCGACGCCAACGACCGGCGAGCTCGCCCTCGGCGCGCCCGAGCGGCGCGATCCGCAACGCGTTGAGAAGCCGACCGACGGCGGCCTCCTCTCCGCCGCGCACCCCCCGCGCGATCTCCTCGACGTTCACCGCGCAGATCAAGGGCACCTCGCCATGGCGCAGGTCCCGTAGCCGGCCGGCCGCGGCGCGGCCGCGCAGGGCATCGATGAGAACCGTGGTGTCGAGCAGCAGCCACAACTGCCCGGTCACCCGAGCCGTCGGTCGTCGCCCCGCCGCACCGAGCGGACCCACGACGCCGGGTCGTCGTCCCAGTCGTGGTCCTCGTCGGAGACCGCGCCCAGCGCCGTCTCGATGTCATCCCACCGCCGCCCGTCCTCGAGCGCTCGGCGAACGGTCCCGGCAATGAACGCACTGCGCCGTCGGCGGCCGACCCGCTGGTCGAGCTCACGCACGAGGTCGTCCTCGAGACTTATGTGCAATCGCATGCACACAGCTTGGCACACCAGCCGTGTCGTCTGGCCCCGGGAGAGCCGAAGCGAGCCAAGTGGGGACAAGCGCGCCCTCCAGTGCTCCTGGACGGGTACGCGTACTCCCGATGGAAGCTCGTGGCCCCGGCGTGCGTGATGTGCCAGTGGGACCTGCAGGTAGCCAACTCGCTCGATGACAGCGATGACGGCGAGAGGAACGGGTTCGTCGGAGAGCTTCGCGGAGCCGCCGACGAACTGTTGCGGACCGTCGGTGCGACGCTGCCGAAGGCCGATTGATCCGGCACGTGGGGCCGGCGCCCGACGCCGGCCCCGCGTCGACGCCTACGCAGCTTCCTTGGGGTGCCAACCCCGCCCCTGCTTCTCGACCAGCCCGTCCTGGGCCAGGCCGGGGAGGACGCGGTAGAGGTAGTTCTGCTGGATGTCCATCTTCTCGGCGATCTCGGGGATCGAGATGCCGGGGTTGGCCTTGACCAGGTCGAGGGCCTGGGTGGCGCGGGTGCCGCTGCCGCGGGGGCGGCCGCGACGGCGGCGTCCGTTGCCCGAGGCGCCGGAGGAGGCGGCGGCACGGCGGCTGCGACGCGGGGTGGCCGACTCGGCGCCGACGCCGTCCAGGGCGGCCTTGGCGGCCACCAGGCGCTGGTACTCGTCCACCAGCGGCTTGAGCTCCTTGAGCCGGTCGTTGATCTCACGCTTCTTGTCGTCGAGGAAGTCAGTCATGGCAGTGACAGTACAACGTAACTGTTCACTGCTCCAGGATCTGCTTCAGACGTTGCAGCGAGGTGTTGGCCTCGCGGTCGGGGATACCACCCACGACCGCCCTGGACGCGACGGCGCCCAGGGGGCCCATCGGCGCCTTGAACTCGTTGCGGTAGTCGAAGTGCGTGCCGCCGTCGCGCTCGGACAGGCGGTTCTCTATGCGCGCGGTGGAGCGGGCGGGGCCGCGACCCTCCCACCTGGCCATCCACGGCTCGTCGAGCTCCTCCAGCGACCACTTCACCTTGAAGTTGACACCGCGCAGACACAGGGTCTGATCCATGCGAAAGCCGTCGCGCAGAGGGCCGTCGTCTATATGCTCGACCTTCCGTGCGATGGTGACCCACTCCAGGGTCCGGGCCGGGTCCATCACCATGTCCCAGACCGCCTGGGGCGGTGCGTCGATGTGGATGGTGGCGACGACGACGGACACGGCGTGGGTGACCCTACCCGCTCAGCCTGGATCCACCGGGCTCAGCGGGCGGCGAGCTCCTCCTGCGCCTCCCAGTCGCGCAGGGCGCGCTCGACCGCGCGATCGAAGCTGCGCGTGCGCACCCCCAGCAGCGGGGCGGCCTGCTCGTCGCGGGGCAGCAGGTCGGAGCCCAGGGAGCCCATGAGCGGCTCGATCAGCCCCGGGTCCTCGCCGGCGATCACCGCGGCCACGCGGCTGGAGACGGTTGGAAGGGTGACCGGCAGGCGCAGCGAGCCCCGCCCGACCAGCATGTGGTGGCGGATGCGGTCGATCATGCCGCCGTAGGAGAGGGTATCGGGCCCGACCGCGTCCAGGGAGCGCCCCGCGACGCCGGGAGCGCTGGCGGCCGCGGCCAGCAGCTCGACCATGTCGCGCCCGTCGATGGGCCGCGTGCGGAACTGCGCCCAGGGCGGCAGGGCCATCACGGGCAGGCGCTCGACCAGGCGAACCAGGAAGCGGAAGGAGCGCGACCGGGCGCCGATGACGATCGACGCCCGCAACGCGACCGAGTCGGGCACGGCGTCCAGCAGGGCCTCCTCGACGGCCAGGCGGCTGGCCAGGTGGGGCGAGACCGGGGCGTCGAGTGGCACCAGTCCGCCCAGGTAGGCGATGCGCCGCACGCCCGCCCGGCGCGCGGCGGCGGCGAAGTTGCGTGCGCCCTGCAGCTCGGTGTCGGCGAAGCTCCCGTTGACCGAGCGCTCCATGGAGTGGATGAGGTAGTAGGCGACGTCGACGCCGGCCAGCGCCTCCTCCAGTCCAGCGCCGCTCGTCGCATCGCCCGCGACCGCCTCCACGCCCGCCGTCGCGATGCGCGCGGGATCGCGTGACATCCCGACGAGCTCGTGGCCGTGGCCGGCCAGGCGGCGCGCGAGCGCCGTGCCGACGAAGCCGGTGATGCCGGTTACCAGGATGCGCATGTGGCGCATAGGCTCCCACGTCATGGACCTCCTGCGGCGCCAGGAGGCGCTCGCCCGCGAGCGCCTGGATCCGGCCGTCCACGACTACTTCGCCGGCGGCGCGGGCGACGAGCAGACGCTGGCCGACAACGAGCGTGCCTGGCGGCGTTGGTGGATCCGCCCGCGCGGGCTGGTCGACGTGGGCGCGGTGGACACCGCGGTCGAGGTGCTGGGCGCGCGCCTGCGCACGCCGATCCTGGTCGCCCCCGTGGCCGCGCACGCGCTGCTGCATCACGACGGGGAGCGCGCAGGCGCCCGCGCCGCCGGCGCCGCGGGCTCGTTGTTCACGCTCTCCACCCGTGCGACGACCGACCTGGCCGATGTCGCGGCGGCGGCGGACGGCCCTCTGTGGCTGCAGGTCTACGTGGATCGCGACCGCGAGCGCACCCTGCGCGTGCTGGCCGGCGCCCGCGAGCACGGCGTCGGCGCGGTGGTGCTGACCGTCGACCTCCCCGTGGCGGGCCGGCGCGAGCGCGAGCTGCGCAACGGCGAGCTCCCGCTGCCCGACGGCGTGCGCCTGGCCGACCACCTGGGCGGTGCCGGCGGCGAGGGGACCAAGCCGCTGGCCGGGTGGGACCCCACGCTCACCTGGGCCGACCTGGCCTGGATCCGTGAGGCGTGCGGGCTCCCGGTGGCCGTCAAGGGCGTGCTGACCGCGCAGGACGCGCGCGCCGCGGTGGAGCACGGCGCCGCGGCGGTCGTGGTCTCCAACCACGGCGGGCGCCAGCTCGACGGCTGCGTGCCCACCGCGGTCGCCCTGGAGGAGGTCGCGGGGGCGGTGGGCGGTGCGGTGCCCGTGCTGGTCGACGGCGGGATCCGCGACGGCGGGGACGTCCTGCGCGCGCTGGCGCTGGGGGCTCGCGCCGTGCTGGTCGGCCGGCCCTACGCGTGGGGGCTGGCCGCGGGCGGCCAGGACGGGGCGCGCGAGGCGCTCGAGGCCCTGACCGGCGACCTCGAGCTGGCCATGGCCCTGGCCGGGTGCCCGAGCCTCGCCGCGATCACCCGCGACCACGTGCGCGCTGCGCTCTGGTGAGGTGACGGCGGCGAAAAGAACGGAGGATGCGGCTTCGTCCGGGCTCGTGGGGGGCGAACTGTGCATGCGCGGACCCTCTTGCGGTGACCCCCCGCCGAAATCTCCGCCATTTGCGACGTGCCCATATCGGGTTTGTCGCCATTTGCGAGATGGCCCTCGCAACAGCCCTTGCACGCGCCCGTCGTGCACGGTTCCATGCGCCTCGCTGCGGCAACGCAATCGAGTTCAACGGGAGGGCACATCGGAATGGCCAAGGCACGGACCGCGACCAAGAAGGTCACCTGCGAGCAGTGCTACTTCCGCTCCAACCTGCTCTGCTCGCTGCAGCTCGACGAGCCCTGCACGACCTTTCGCCCGGACCATCCTGACGGCCTGCGCCCGCCGCGCCAGCTGCGCTTCACCTTCCGCCAGGAGCGCGCCTCGCGCTCAGCCTGGGCGTTTCCCACCGCGCAGGAGCAGGCCGCGCTGCACGCGTGAGGGGGGGACGGCGTACCACCCCGGTGGTACATTGCTGGGTGTGCCCACTGCACACCCGCGTACCCAGGTGACGATCGACCCGGAGCTCGGAGAGGCCCTGGAGCGCTTCGGGGGCGAGCGCGGGGGGAGCCGGGCGCGGCTCATCCGTGATCTCGCGCTGGCGGGTGCCCGCGCGGAGCTCGACGCAGGGGCGCGCAGGGTGGAGGGGCGCGCCTATCTGCGTGAGATAGCCACCGGCGCCGTGGACTACGACTTCGAGGCACTGGCCGAGATCCACGCCACGCGACAGGATCACCTCCGGCGGTGAGCATCCGCGCCAGCGGTCACGGTCCCCCCACTGGTGTTCGACACCTCGGCCTGGCTGCGCCAGCGAGCGCCGGGAGCGCGCGAGCTCTGGCTCGAGCTGCTCGACGCCGACCGTCTCGCCGTCTGCCCTGTGGTGGCACTTGAGCTCTGCGCCGCCGCCCGCGACGAGGCTGAGCTGATGGGCCTCGAAGACGGCCTCGCGTCGCTGACGCCACAGGCGCCGGTCACCGAAGGGGTCG
Organism: Candidatus Siliceabacter maunaloa; assembly: GCA_024330185.1. GTDB lineage: Bacteria > Actinomycetota > Thermoleophilia > Solirubrobacterales > Solirubrobacteraceae > Siliceabacter > Siliceabacter maunaloa. Next base: position 20,069 of record JANDLV010000038.1, on the reverse strand, counting down.
GAGCGGCTGCCCGCGCCGCGCTGCGGTCGCTGGGAGCGAGTCGTCGCCTGCCGGCAGCCGACTACCTGATCGCAGCGGCGGCCGCGCAGCGAGGCTTCGGTGTCCTGCACTACGACAGGCACTTCGATCTGCTCTGTGAGGTCTTGGGCAACCAGAGCCTCTGGATCGCCCCGCGCGGCACGCTCGATTGAGCGACTACTGTTCGCGCCCGTGCGCGTCACCGTCCTGGGCAAGTCGCCGTCTTGGCCCGATGCCGGCGGCGCGTGCAGCGGCTACCTGGTGGAGGAGGGCGGGACAACGCTCCTCCTGGACTGCGGCAACGGCGTGTTCGCCAAGCTGCGCGAGCGCCTCCGTTACGCGCAAGTGGACGCGGTGGTCATCAGCCACCTGCACGCCGACCACTTCCTCGACCTCATCCCCTTCTCCTACGCGCTGTCCTACGGGCCGGGCGCCGCCGGCGCCCGGCCCGCGCTACACGTGCCCCCCGGCGCGCGGGAAGGCCTGCGCCGGGTCGTCGGGACGTGGGGGAGCGAGGAGCTCGTCGAGAACGCCTTCGCCCTGCGCGAGTACGACCCCGACGAGGAGCTGCGCGTCGGACCCCTGCGCGTGCGCTTCCAGCGCGTTCCCCATTTCACCGCCACCCACGCTGTCGAGCTGCGAGGCGCGGCGACCGGCGGACGGTTCACCTTCGGCGCCGACACCGGCCCCTCCGATGACCTCGTCGCCTTCGCCCGCGACACCGAGCTGCTCATGCTCGAGTCGACCATCGCTGAGCCCGACGAGGAGCCCCGCGGCCATCTCACCCCGGCCGAGGCCGGCGACCACGCCGCCCGCGCGGGCGCGAAGCGCCTCGTCCTCACCCACCTCACCGACGAGGCCGACCCCAACTGGGCAGTGCGCGAGGCCCGTCGCGCCTACGACGGCCCGCTCGAAGTGGCCGTCGAGGGCGCGGAGTACGAGGTGTAGGGGCTTGCCGCGCACGCTACTGTCCTGTCTCGCGAGCCGGCCATTTGTGAACCTTGTCAGGTGAGCCCCGTGAAGGCACTGGTCATGGGGCGGCGGCGCCACAGGTGCGCCATGTGATCGAGCGTCTGGTCCGCGACGGCACTGTCGTCGCGCGTTCCGACGGCACGGTTCATAGCGTCTTCCCCGTCGCGGTGGGCGCTGCCGAGGGGGAGGCGCTGCGGGCGTGGGTCTTGCGCGAAGGTGCAACGCAGACGATCGAGATCGGTCTTGGATACGGCATCTCGGCGCTGTTCGTCTGCGACGGCCTGCTCGCCAACGGCAACCCGGCCGCGAGACACGTGGTCGTCGACCCGTACCAGGAGACGCGATTCGCCGGCTGTGGGCTGCAGGTGCTCGCGGAGGCGCGACTCACCGGGGTGGTCGAGTACTACGCCGAAGCGTCTCAGGTGCAACTCCCACGATTCGTCAGCGAAGGCCGGCGCTTCGACCTCGCGTTCATCGACGGCAACCACCGCTTCGACGGAGTCTTCCTGGACCTCGTCTACCTCGGACGTCTCGTGCGCACGGGAGGAATTGTGTTCGTCGACGATTACCAGCTGCCGGCGGTCGCGCGCGCCACGTCCTTCTTCCTGACGAATCTCGGCTGGACGATCGAAGAAGTGTCAGCGCCGGACGATTTCCACCAGTGGGTCGTCCTTCGCACCGCCGAGATCCCCGACACGCGACCGTTCGACTACTACGTCGACTTCTGACGGGTGGCGCAAGTCGTTAGATCGAGGCGGAGGCCAGGCTCGGTACGCGCTTGGTGGCAAAGGAGCGGCGTAGGTAGAAGAACCACGTCATCCCGGCGAACACGACGTAGGCGCCGAAGAACAGCCACAGCGCCGGCACCGACCAGTCGGACTGCTCGAAGGCCACCTGCGCCTTGGCCGCCGTCCCTTCGGCGGCCGTCACCGCGGCCGAGACACCGAGGCTGGCCTGCCGCAGCGCGACCTGGATGAGGAAGCCGCCGAAGGCCCCGATGGCGCCGGCGATGCCGATCACCGCCGCCGCCCGGCGCTTGAACTCCACCGTGGTGGCCTTGCGGTCCAGCCCCTGCTCCGCGGCCTCCTTGCGCCCCAGCGCTCCGAAGATGCTCGGGATCATCCGGTAGGTCGAGCCGTTGCCCGCGCCCGACAGGACGAAGATCACCATGAACGAGCCGAAGAACAGCGCGAAGTCACGGGTGTTGACGCCGACGATCGCGACCCCGGTGAAGACGGCCATGCCCACGAAGCAGGCGAGGGTCACCCGCGCGCCGCCCCACCGGTCCGACAGCCAGCCGCCCAGTGGTCGGGCCACCGAGCCGATGAGCGCGCCCACGAAGCCCAGGCCCGCCAGGTAGGTCGCGATGAACGGGTTGGCGGCCAGGAACTCGGGGAACGTGTTCTTGATCAGCAGCGGCAGCGCGAACGAGTAGCCGATGAACGAGCCGAAGGTGCCGATGTAGAGCAGCGACATGACCCACGTCTGCGGCTCGGTCAGCGCCTTGACGTAGGAGGACTTGTCGGCCTTCGCCTGGGTGAGGCTGTCCATGTAGCGCCAGGCGCAGAAGACGGCGAGCGCGATGAACGGCATGAACAGGTAACCGGCGTACTGCAGGTTCACCTCGTGAACCGGTGCGCTCACCGCTGCACCCGAGACCCCGATGATGATCACCAGCGGTACCAGGAGCTGGGCCACCGCCACCCCGAGGTTGCCACCCGCGGCGTTGAGTCCCAGCGCCAGCCCCTTCTTGCCCTCCGGGTAGAAGAACGAGATGTTCGACATGCTCGAGGAGAAGTTGCCGCCTCCGAAGCCCGCCGTCGCCGCGCAGACCAGCAGGACCCAGAGCTGCGTGTCGGGGCTCTGGGCGGCCAGCCAGCCGCTGGGCACGACGAAGGCCAGCAGCGCGACCGGGATGAGGAGTAGGCTCGCGCTGATCGCCGTCCACGCACGACCGCCGAAGTACGGCACGGCGAACGTGTAGGGAATGCGCAGGAACGACCCGATCAGGTTGGGGACCGCGATCAGGATGAACTGCTCGGACAGCGACAGCGTGAGGCCGGCGTTGCCCAGGTTGATGACGACGATCGTCCAGATCACCCAGATGGAGAAGCCCAGGTGCTCGGCGAAGATCGAGAACGCCAGGTTCTTGCGGGCGATCCGCTTGCCGGTGGACTCCCAGAACTCCTCGTTCTCGGGTTCCCAGTCGTCGATCCACCTGCCCCTGCGACTCGGTGCTGCGCTGACCGCTGCCATGTGATCTCCCAGGTCGTCTCGGTGCTGCGGCGAGCCTTTCAGCGGTCGGTTTCGGTCCGGTGCGCGCCGTGTTTCGGCTCTGTCACGAGACGGGGTCGATCAGGCGACTACACCACCAGCGCTTCGAGCGCTGCCTCCGCGCGCCCGTCGGCGACCGCGTCGATCACCAGCGTCACGCCGTCGCGCGGGGAGGGGCACAGCCCGGCCGCGTACACGCGCACGGCGGCCGACAGGACCGCCGCAGTCTCCGCGGCGCCGTGCTCGGCGCCGGTGGCGATCGCGTGGGTCAGGCGCGCGGCCACGGCGGGATCGCCGTCGCCGCGCACCAGGCTCCCCGGGGTCTGGGGCAGCTCGAGCACCCGACCCGGCTCGGTGGCGACCGGTCGGGCGGGGCGCACGACGTCCGAGCCCTCCATGCCGCGCACCGTGACCGCGGCGCGGGCGCCGAGCAGCTCGAGCGCGCCGAGGATGCGCTCGCGGTAGGAGCTGTGCGTGTGGCCGACGACGAAGCGCGTCGCGCCGAGGTGGCCGACGAGCTTCTCGGCGGTGTGCAGCGGGCTGCGCAGGCCGATCTCGTCGCGCAGCGCGGTCAGCGCCTCCCACCCGGACATCGCCTCGCCCGCGTGCACGAGTGCGACGCCCGAGCGCTCGAGCATGGCCAGCGACTCCTCGACGCAAGGCCGCTCGGGGCCGCCGAGCGCGGCGAGCACCTGCGCAGGCCTCGTGCCGTGCTTGGGCCCCAGCGGATCGCCGCAGTGCACGACGATCCGCGCGCCCGCGGCGGCCGCGAGCACCGCGGCGGCCAGCGAGAGGTGCGGCGCGTCGACCATGCCGTCGTAGGCGCCTGCGCAGGCGACGAGCGGAGCGCCCGCCGGCGCGTCGGGCCCCGTCCGCCCGTCGCCCAGCGCCTGGGCCATGCCGGCGAGCTCGTCGGGGGTCTCGCCCTTGATGCGCATGGCGATCAGGAACGCGCCGGCCTGCGCGGGCGACACCTCCCCGGCGAGCAGTTGCGCCGTCGCCGCGTGGGCCTCCTCGCGGGTCAGCGAGCGGCTGCCCCGCTTGCCGGTGCCCACCGCCTTGATCACGGCCCTGAAACCCTCGTAGGAGCTGCGCCCGCGCGTGGCGGGCGCAGCAGTCAGGGATGCGTTCATCCGTCCTCCCAGCGATAGCCGACACTGCGTACCGTCTTGATCCGCCCGGCCAGCTCGGAGCCCAGCTTGGCGCGCACGCGGCGCACGTGGACGTCGACCGTCCGCGCGCCGCCGTAGTAGTCGTAGCCCCACACCCGGGCCAGCAGCGCCTCGCGCGTGAACACTCGGCGCGGGTGGGTGGCCAGGAACTTCAGCAGCTCGTACTCCATGTAGGTGAAGTCCGCCGGCCTGCCGTGCACGGTCACCTGATAGGTCGCCAGGTCGAGCTCCAGGCCGCCGACGCGCACGACGTCGTCGTGGTCGACGCCGTGGACCGCCCGCCGCGCGCGGCCGATCCGCGCGCGCAGCTCCTCCAGGGAGAACGGCGCCACCAGCAGCTCGTGACCCTCCGCCACCTCGGCGCCCGCGAGCTCGCCGGCCTCGACGGCGATGATCACCGGCACCTCCCCGAGCTCCTCCTCGGCCGCGAGCCGCGCGCAGAGCTCCGCGCACGCGGGCTCGCCCGGATCCTCGGGGTCGTCGCCCACGAGGATGAGTGCCAGGCTCGGTGCCCGGTCGGCTCCCTCGGCGGGGCGCAGCGTGCCGTTGGTGGCGACGCGGTGCGGGCTGAAGCCCAGCTCGGCAAGCAGTTGGGCCGCGGCCTCGGCGTCGCGCGTGCCGTAGATCCAGGCGGCGGTCACGGTGGCGGGTCGCCGGTCTGGACCATCGTGTCGGCGGTCGGGGCCATCGCTAGAGCAGCCGCAGGTAGCGCGACCGGTCGAACTCGGTGACGGTGCGCCGCTCGTCGTCGACCTCGCGGCGCTTGTTGCGCACGAACGCGTCGCACAGGTGGTCACCGAGGGTCTCGCGGGCAAGCTCGGACGCGTCGAACAGGTCGGTCGCCTCGCGCAGGTCGCGGGGCAGGTGCCCGTCGCCCGGTGTGGGCTCGTCGTCGACGGACTCGGCCTGCAGCTCGTAGCCGCGCTCGATGCCGCGCAGCCCCGCGGCCAGGATCAGGGCGAGCACCACGTAGGGGTTGCACGCCGGGTCGGGGGAGCGCAGCTCGAAGCGCGCCGCCTCGGCCCGGCCCGGGCGGCGCTGGGGCACCCGCACGAGCGCGGCGGCGCCGCGCAGCGTCCAGCTCACGGACGCCGGCGCCTCGAAGCCGCAGGCCAGCCGCCGGTAGGAGTTCACCCACTGGTTGGTCACCGCGGTCAGTTCCCGGGCGTGCGCGAGGACACCCGCGACGAAGGCTCGGCCGGTGGGCGACAGCGGCACGCCGGGCGCCGGGTCGTGGAACGCGTTGCGCTCGCCCTCGAACAGCGAGACGTGTAGGTGCATGCCCGACCCCGGATGCTCGGCCAGCGGCTTGGGCATGAACGTCGCGTAGGCGCCCAGCTCGTCGGCGGCCTCCTTGACGGCCAGGCGGAAGGTCGTCACCGCGTCGGCCATCGACAGCGCGTCGGCGTGCGCGAGGGAGATCTCGTGCTGGGAGGGCGCGACCTCGTGGTGGGAGGCCTTCACAGGGATGCCCATCGCCTCCAGGTAGTCGATGGTGCGCTTGCGAAAGTCGCTGCCGGCGTCCAGCGGAGTCAGATCGAAGTACGCGCCGCTGTCCAGCAGGCGTGGCGCGGCGCCGTCCTCGCCCAGCGCGGCGAAGAGGAAGAACTCCATCTCGCAACCGACCTGCATGGTGTACCCGAGGCCCGCGGCCTGCTCGAGCACGCGGCGCAGGATCGTGCGCGAGTCGGCGCCGAACGGGTCGCCGTCGGGCATGCGCACCTCGCAGAACATGCGCGCCACCAGCGAGTCGGGCCGCCACGGCAGCACCTGGAACGTGCGTGGGTCCGGATGGGCGATGACGTCGTGCTCGCGCAGGCGCGTGCGCCCCTCCAGCGAGGAGCCGTCCAGGCCGACGCCCTCCGTCAGCGCGCCCTCCAGCTCGGAGACCGGGATGGCGAAGCTCTTGAGCAGGCCCAGGACGTCGACGAACCACAGTCGCACGAAGCGCACGCCGCGCTCCTCGACCGTGCGCAGGACGAACTCGTGGTGGCCGGTTGCCATTGCGTCGCCACGCTACGAGGCCGATCGCCCGCTGTCTTTGTCCCCACGTCCCAAGCGCGTTGTCCATCGGCAACGCCCGTTCATCGAGCGTTCATCGACCGGACGCCCGAGGGAAATCCCCGGAACTCAGCATGGTGTCCGTGCCGACCACGCGGACCCAGTGCCCCTACTGCGGGGTGGGCTGCGGCCTGCTCGCGGACACCGACGGCAGGCGTCTGCGCGCGGTGCGCGGCGACCCGCTGCACCCCGTCAACCGCGGGCGCACGTGTCGCAAGCCGCTCGAGCTGTCCAGCGCCGTGCACGCGTCCGACCGTGCGACCACGCCGCTCTTGCGCGACGCGGACGGACGCCTCGCGCCCGCCGGCTGGGAGGAGGCCTACGCCCGGGTGGCCGGCGGAATGCGCGACCTCGCCGCGCAGCACGGCCCCGAGGCGATCGCCTTCTACATCTCGGGCCAGCTCCTGACCGAGGACTACTACGCGGTCAACAAGCTCGCCAAGGGGTTCCTGGGCACCAACAACGTCGACTCGAACTCCCGCTTGTGCATGTCCTCGGCGGTGGCCGGCTACACGCAGTCGCTGGGCGCCGACGGCCCCCCGCCCGCCTACGCCGACCTCGCCCTGACCGACTGCCTGCTGCTTCTGGGCACCAACACCGCGGCCTGCCATCCCATCGTCTGGTCGCGCATCCGCGACCGCCAGGCCGAGGGCGCGTTCGTGATCTGCGCCGACCCGCGCGCCACGCCGACGGCGACCGGGGCCGACCTGCACCTGCCGGTGCGCCCCGGGACCGACCTTGCGCTGCTGAGCGCGATGCTCCACGTCATCGACCGCGACGGGTTGGTGGACACCGCCTTCGTGGAGCGCCACACGACCGGCTGGGAGGAGGCGCGGGGGGTCGCGGCGCAGTGGCCGCCCCAGCGCGCCGCGGAGGTCTGCGGCGTACCTGCCGCCGACATCGAGACCGCGGCGCGGCGCTTCGCCGGTGCGGCCGGTGCGATGGCGCTGTGGTCGATGGGGGCCAACCAGTCGACCGTCGGGACGCTCAAGAACCGCGCGCTGATCAACCTCTGCCTGGCCGCCGGCCAGATCGGGCGCCCCGGCGCGGGTCCGCTGTCGCTGACCGGCCAGCCCAACGCGATGGGCGGCCGGGAGACCGGGGGGCTGGCGCACATGCTGCCGGGCTATCGCAAGGTCGCCGAGGCGCCCGACCGCGCGGCGATGGAGGCCCACTGGGGCCTGGCGGAGGGCAGCATCTCCCCGCAGCCGGGCCTGCCCGCCGTCGAGCTCTTCGACGCGCTGGAGGACGGACGCGTCAAGGCGGTGTGGATCATGGCCACCAACCCGCTGGTCTCGCTGCCCGACGGGCTGCGCGCACGCCGCGCGCTGGAGCGCGCCGAGCTCGTCGTGGTCTCCGACGCCCACCACCCCACCGAGACCTCGACCCACGCCGACGTCGTGCTGCCCGCCGCCGCCTGGCCCGAGAAGCAGGGCGCCATGACGAACTCCGAGCGCCGCGTGGCGCTCGTGCGCCGCGCGCTGCCTCCGCCCGGCGCGGCGCGTCCGGACTGGGAGATCGTCGCCGGCGTGGCCCGCCACCTCGGCCACGGCGACGCCTTCGCCTGGCCCGACGCCGCCGCGGTGTTCGCCGAGTTCGCCGCCACCACGGCCGCCACGCCCTGCGACCAGAGCGGCATGAGCCACGAGCGGCTGCTGCGCGAGGGCAGCCTCCAGTGGCCGTGCCCGGGGCGCATCCGCGACCATCCCGGGACGCAGCGCCTGTACACGCGGCTGCAGTTCGCCACGCCCGACGGGCGCGCCCGCTTCGCGCCCACCCCGCACGCCGACCCCGCCGAGGTGCCGGACGCCGCGTTCCCGCTGCTGCTGACCACCGGACGGGTCGCCGACCAGTGGCACACCATGACCCGCACCGGACACTCGCCCACGCTGCGCGCGGCGGCCGGACGTCCGGAGGTTGCCTGCCACCCGGCCGACGCGCAGGCGGCCGGCCTGGACGGCGGCAGGGCCGTCCGCGTGGTCTCGCGCCGCGGCGAGACCCGCCTGACCCTGCGCTGCGACGAGACGCTGCCACGCGGCGTGGCCTTCGCGCCCTTCCACTGGGGCGACCTGCACGCCGAGCCGGGCGCGGGCTCGCTGAACGCGCTGACCATCGGCGCCACCGACCCCGACTCCGGCCAGCCCGAGCTCAAGGCCGTCGCGGTACGCCTGGAGCGCGTGGCGCAGCCCGACACGCCGGTGCGTCGAAGCGCCCCGCCGCGCCCCCGGCGCCTGGTGGTCGTGGGGGCCGGCATGGCCGGTCTCGCGGTGGCCGAGGAGGCGCTGCGCCGTCGCCCCGGCGAGCACTGGCGGATCAGCATGCTGGGCGAGGAGGGCGGCCTGCCCTACAACCGCATCCTGCTGTCCAAGCTGCTCGCGCGCACCTGCGGCGCCGCGGAGCTCGAGCTGCGCCCGGCCGCCTGGTTCGCCGAGCACGGCGTGGCGCTGCACGGGCCCGCCGGCGCCATCGACACCGCCGCGCGCGAGGTCACCGACGCCGACGGCCAGCGCCACCCCTACGACGCGCTGGTCCTGGCCACCGGATCGCGGCCGTTCGTCCCGCCGGTGCCGGGCACCGAGCTTCCCCACGTCGGCGCCTTCCGCACGCGGCGCGACGCCGACCATCTGGCCGCCACCCCGCCGGGGACACGGGTCGTGGTGATCGGCGGCGGCCTGCTGGGCCTGGAGGCGGCCGCGGGCCTGCGCGCCCGTGGCGCGGCGGTGACCGTGGTCGAGCTCGCGGGGCACCTGATGGCCCAGCAGCTCGAGGCCGGCGGCGGGGCCATGCTCGCCCGCGGGCTGGGTGCCCAGGGCATCGCGCTGCGCCTGGGCCGTGCCGCGGCGCAGATCGAACCGGGCCGGGTGGTGCTCGACGACGGCGACGAGCTCGAGGCCGGCGCAGTGGTCATGGCCGCCGGCGTGCGCCCCCAGGTCGCGCTCGCCCGTGCGGCCGGCCTGGCGTGCGACCGCGGCATCCTCGTCGACGACGAGCTGCGCACCAGTGCTCCCGACGTCTGGGCGGTCGGGGAGTGCGCCGAGCACCGTGGGACGGTCTACGGACTGTGGGCGCCGGTCGCCGAGCAGGCGCGGGTCGCGGGCGCTCGGATCGCCGGGGATCCCGCGGGCTTCCACGGCGCGATCACCGCGACCACGCTCAAGGTCTCCGGCGTCGGCGTGTTCGCCGGCGGCGCGTCGACCGGGCCGCTGCCCGACGGGGCGGAGGAGATCCTCGTCTCCGACACGCGGGCGGGAGTCCACAGGCGGCTCGTGCTCGAGGACGGCAGGCTCGTCGGCGTCTCGCTGGTGGGCGACACCACCGACGCGCGCCGCCTCTCGGGGCTGCTGCGCGACGGGCTCGACGTCCCCGAGGAGCTGCTCCTGCCCGGTGCCGGCGACGCGGCGGGCGAACCGGACCCCGCCGAGACGATCTGCTCGTGCAACGCGGTCACCCGCGGCGAACTGGAGCGCGCGATCGCCTCGCGAGGCCTGCGCACCGTCGCACAGGTCGGCCGCGTCACGCGCGCGACGACCGGCTGCGGTGGCTGCACCGAGGAGGTCGAGTCCATCCTGGCTTCACGGAGTCGAAACACGGCCGACGCGGCCGGGAAACCGCAACCGTCCAGGATGGGCGCATGACGGCGCGTCATCGCTCGACCCAGGTCTGCGTCGAGCCGCAACGGAGGTGCTCGCGATGAGCCGATCGGTGGTGATCGTCGGCGGCGGGATCGCCGGCCAGGCGGTGTGCGAGCAGGTGCGCGAGCGCGACCGCGAGGCGACGATCACGCTCGTCTGCGGCGAGGTCTCGCCCCCCTACGACCGCGTGCGCCTGTCGGAGATCCTCGTCTCCGGCGAGGATCCCAAGACGCTGGAGCTGCGCCCCGCGGAGTGGTTCGCCGACCAGCGGGTGGACGTGCGCTGCGGGCGGTGGGTGACCGCCGTGGACACCGCGGCGCGGGAGGCGACGCTCGACGACGACACGGCGCTGGCCTACGACGCGCTCGTGCTCGCCACGGGCTCCCAGCCGCTCATGCCGCCCATACCCGGCATCGACCTGCCCGGCGTCCACCCGTTTCGCACGCCGGCGGACTGCGCCGCGATCCACGCCGCCGCCGCGAACGGAACGCAGCACGCGGCGGTCATCGGCGGCGGGCTGCTGGGCCTGGAGGCCGCGCGGGGGATCGCCGCGCAGGGCACCACGGTCACCGTCGTGCACCTGGTCGACCGGCTGATGGAGCGCCAGGTCGACGCGGGCGCGGCGGCGCTGCTCGTCCCCGCCCTGGCCGAGCTGGGCATCGACGTGCTCCTGGAGCGCAGCACCGAATGCATCATGGGCCCCGACCGGGCCCGCGGCCTGCGCTTCGCCGGCGGCGACGAGCTGGCCGCCGATCTGGTCGTCGTGTCGGTCGGGATCCGTCCCGAGACCACGCTGGCCCGGGAGATCGGCGTGGCCTGCGAGCGCGGCATCGTCGTCGACGACGCGATGGGCACCGACCACGACGGCATCTACGCGGTGGGGGAGTGCGCCCAGCACCGCGGGAGGATCTACGGCCTTGTCGCGCCGATCTTCGAGCAGGCCCGCGTGGCCGCCGAGGCGATCGCCGGCGAGGACGCGCTGTACCCCGGCTCGGTCCTGACCGCCAAGCTCAAGGTGGCCGGGATCGACCTCGTCACCGCCGGCGAGGCCGGCGGCGAGCGGGAGGCCATCGTGGCCGACCCGGACGCCGGCGTGTACCGCAAGCTGGCGGTCTCCGGCGGGCGCGCCGTGGGCGCCGTGCTACTGGGCGACACCCGCGGCGCCGAGGCGCTCGTGGCCGCCGTACGCAGCGGCGAGCCGGTCGACGACCCGCTGCAGGCGCTGGCCGACGCGAGCGCGCTGGGCCCGGCCGACCTTCCCGACACGGCGCAGATCTGCGACTGCAACGGGGTCTGCAAGAGCGACCTCGTGGCCGCCGTGGCCGACGAGGGCTGCGCCACCCCCCGCGAGGTCATGGCCCGCACGCGCGCGGGCACGGGCTGCGGCTCGTGCAAGCCGGCGGTGATCGAGATCGTCGCCGCCGCCACCGGCGGGCTCAACGAGGAGCCCGCCTACCTCTGCCCGTGTCGCAAGCAGACCCGCGAGCAGCTCGCCGAGACGATCCGCGCCGACGGCCACGAGTCGGTCAGCGACGTGGCCGCCGCCTGCGGCACCGGCCGCGAGTGCGGCACCTGCAAGCCCGCGCTGGCCTACCTGGTCAGCGAGGTGCGGGCCAACCAGCACCGCGAGGAGCGCGACGCGCGCTACATCAACGACCGCGTGCACGCCAACATCCAGCGCGACGGCACGTTCTCCGTCGTGCCCCGCATGTACGGCGGCGTGACCACGCCCGACGAGTTGCGGCGCATCGCCGACGTCGCCGATCGCTACGAGGTGCCGATGGTCAAGGTCACCGGCGGCCAGCGGCTGGACCTGCTGGGCGTGCGCAAGCAGGACCTGCCCGCGATCTGGGCCGAGCTGGGCATGCCCTCCGGCCACGCCTACGCCAAGGCGGTGCGCACGGTGAAGACCTGCGTGGGAACCGACTTCTGCCGCTTCGGGCTGGGTGACGCGATCGGCCTGGGCACCGAGATGGAGAAGGCGTGGGAGGGGCTGCACACCCCTGCGAAGGTCAAGTCCGGCGTCTCGGGCTGCCCGCGCAACTGCGCGGAGGCCACGGTCAAGGACATCGGCTGCGTCGCCGTGGAGGGCGGCTGGCAGGTGCGCCTGGGCGGCGCGGCGGGCGGCAACGTCCGCGAGGCCGACGTGCTGTGCACCGTCGAGACGCGCGCCGAGGCGCTGCGGGTGACCACGACATTCCTGCAGTACTACCGCGAGAACGCGGACTACAAGGAGCGCACGTACGACTTCGTCCCGCGGGTGGGCCTCGAGACCGTCCGCGAGGTCGTGCTGGGCGAGGAGTCCGGCGCGGCCCTGCGCCAGCGCCTGAAGATCGCCAAGGCCGCCACCAGCGACCCGTGGCTGGAGCGCGACGACCCCTACCACCCGTCCCAGTTCTCAGACCTCGACGAGCCCGGCGAGCAGGAGCCCGAGCTCGCCCTGGTCGGCCCACCCCCCGAAGGAGCCCGATGACCCCCGCCGCCGCACCGCCGCTCGCCCCCCCGGCCCTGACCTACGCCTGCGACGTCGAGGACGTCCCGCTCGGCGAGGGCCGCGCGCTGACCCTCGACGGGCGGCGCATCGCCCTGTTTCGCTCCTTCGAGGGCTGGTTCGCCCTCGACGACGCCTGCCCCCACTCCGGCGGCCCACTCGCCGACGGCATCGTCTGCGACCACGCGGTCATCTGCCCCCTGCACGAGCGGCGCTTCGCGCTTGCCACAGGCGACGCGCTGACCTCCGACGACGAGGCTGCGACGGCGCACGAGGTGGAGGTCCGGGCGGGTCGGGTGTTCGTGGCGGTGGCCGCTGAGCGGTCGGCCGCTGCGGCGGCTTGAGGGGCGGCCTACGCGAGCACGCGCTCGACGCGGGCTCGAAAGGCACCGGGGTCGATAGCGGGGTAGCGAAACAGCAGCGGCTCGATCGTCTCGAACAGCGCGAGAGCACGGGACGGTTCGACCATGCCAGCACCGACCATCGCCTCCACGTCGGCCAAGTCATGCGCGAACGCTCGCTCGAGCTTGCAGAGCGCCTGGGAGTAGGGGTCGAAGTGGCGTACGTCGAGGAGACCTTCGGTGAAGAGGTATGGGCTTCGTTCGCGCCAAGCCGGCAGCTCGGGAATGAAATCGGGCGGCGACACAAGCTCCACATTCACTCCGAGTCGCTCCTTCAACGCCGGCACATGACGGAGCAGCACGTCTGACTCACGGTCCGGCTCGAGGCGAATGTCGACGTCGACGGTCATCGCCCGCCACCCCGAGAGCACCGCGGTGGCGCCACCGGTCAGGTACATCGTCATATGGACGCGGGCCTCGCGACCGAGTGCGCGGGCGAAGGCGTGTACGCGATCCGCGTCAACCGGCGGCCGCATGCTCGGCCGCACGAGCAAAGCTGACGACTCTGCGCAGGAGCGCGTTGTAGCGGCTGTGCGCCGAGGCGGGGTCCTCGGAAGAGAGGAGTTCGTAGAGCCGGTGAGAGGGGAGCGGCAGTGCGATCTCCGGAACGGAGACCCCGACATCCATGAGGCGAGGCGCCGCAGTTGCGACTACCAGACCCGCGATGCTCTCGACTCCGCGACCGAGGTCGTCGACCCCTTGCGCGACGATGTCCGCGCCGGGAAGCTGCGCGGACGCAGACAGGAGGAGGTCATGTGCGGACATCTGCGCGTCCAATGGTAGTCATCGGAGCCGGTCCGAAGAGCCGGCGACGGCGGGTTCGTCGAGGGCTGCGCCTCGAGCTCCGCTCGCACCACATCACCGGGTCCGAAGAGCCGGCGACGGCGGGTTCGTCGAGGGAGCCGCCGTCAAGGCCTCGGGACACTGGCCAACCAGCTTCTACATAGAGGTCCCCGGAAGGATATCGCGCCGGGTTCGTGAGCGGAAAGCCAGCGTGACTGTCGTTACGCGCAGAGCGGAGTGGGCGTGGGCCACGGAGGTATGGATTCTACTTCGCCGAAAGTGAGCTTGTCAGGATCTGGCGGGTCAGAACGACCGTTCCTCAGCAACTTGCTACCAGCGGCATTCGAGAGGAGCCCAGTTGGAACTCACAGAGCTATACGACCACCTGCGCCGGGGAGGAGCGGCCACGCTCAACCACCCGGCGACCTACGCCGTCGTCGACGGCGCGGTCATCGCGCCGGCCCGCTACGCGGGGCGCAACGGATCCGAGTTCGTGTTCGAAACCAGATACGTGGACGGGGAGTTTCGGCGCACCGCGCTGATTGACTCCAAGCAGTCGCAGAGCAACCGCGCTGAGGAGGGACTTGCCACGGCACGGCGTTCCAGCGAGGCGGCGGCAAGAGTCCCCATCATCGAGGTAGCCTACGAGGGACGCGAAGCGCTCAGCGACCTGCGGTTGCCCCATCGCGCCTTCGATGCGCACATCCGTTTCGCAAGGCAGGACGGCAGTCCCGTGGTCGACGGATCGTGGTACCGGGCGCTACGGGATGCGACACACGCGGACCTCTCGCCCGTGTTCGTGACGTCGCCTGCCACGTTGGCGTTCGGCGGCTGGGACTCGAGTCGCAAGACAGGGCAACTAAGGTTGCGCGGCCTGCTCGTGTCTGAGCTGTTCGGGGTCGTAGCTGGCGTCGATCCGGTGTCGCGGCGCTCGGGCGCGCGCCTGGATCCCCTGGGACAGGACTTTTATGTCACGCCGGACGAACTCGACGCCCTGGTCGACCGCCAGCGGGAGCATCTCAGTCCGAAACTGGTCGAGCAGGTCGAGAAGGATGCGGATGCAGCGCGAAAGAAGAAGGCGGAGACGCTCTCGGCCTCCAAACTCAATCTCGGTGGGATCCCACCCGGGACGGAGACCCCCCACGGCGTGTCGGTACCGGCCGTTCACCGGGCGCGCACGCTTTCACTGGCGGGACTGCGGCGCCTGCGCTTCGGTGGCAATGAGGAGGACGACGTGGCGGGCCGCGGGGCCCTCCTGGCGCTGCTGCTGCTCGGCAATGCCTATGCCGATGCCGACCCCGACCTGCGTGCGTACTGCGACGTGGCAGCCCCCCGAGCACGGGTGATCCTCGACGACCAGGAGATCGAGCTGGACCTCTCCATCGATGCCTGTGGGGCGCACCTGCGCGAGGCGATCGACCGTCTTCCCGCCCGGCTCGAATGGACGGGGCAGATCCAGGCGGTGACGGGTGACCCTGCACTCAACCGCGGCGCGGACGACGCCACCGCGGACGACGCCGTCGGATAGCCGAGATGTCCGAAGCGCTGCTCATTCGCGTGGCGTTCCCGCGCGGTGCCTACAGTGGAGGTGAGCTTGGGGCGCCGGAGGAACTGCCGTCACCCGCCCGGCTTCACGCCGCGTTCGTAGCTGCGGCGGCCGGTGGCCCGTATGCGACCGTCGAGGGCCGTGTGCTCGAAGCCCAAAAAGCGCACCGCGGCGCGGTGCGCTGGCTCGAGGAACACGAGCCGCTCGGGATCATCCCGCCGGGGACGCGCTCGGTGGCCTACCGCGCGCGCCGCTACCGGCTTCGCGCCGCGGTGAATCATGCGAACGAGACGGACTTCGAGCCGCTCTGCGCACTCGACGGCCCGATCACGTACGGGTGGCCCGCTCCGGGGCGGGCCGTTCTCGAGAGCCTGCAGGAGCTTGCGCCCGAGGTCACGCACGTGGGGCGCGCGGACAGTACGGCGATCGTGACCGTTTCGCTCGGCGACATGGATGCTGAGGCTCCGGGTGTTCTCGTGCGCCTTCCGGGTCGTGGACCCGGACGCCCCCTGCGGATAGCGACTGCGGGGCGGTTCGACGCACTGGCCACGGCGCATCGACGCGCTCTCAGAGCCGGCCGCCACGTATCGGGCCCCCAGAGCAAGCAGGCCGCTGACCAGCCGGTCGAGAGCGCCGGCGAGGAGGCCACCGAGCTGCGGCGCTTCGCGCGCGCGCCGATCGCCGGCTCCTGGCCGTTCGCAGAGGCCTGGCAGGTGAAGTTCAGCGCTCGGTTGCCGCGCTGGGCGCTGCGGCTCGACCGTCGGGTGGCCGTCGCCGTGGCGGTTCATCGCGCGATCGTGGCGGCGATCGGGACGGATGTGCCCGCGTTCGTCAGCGGCCGCGACGGCGACGGGCCGCTGCGGGGACCGGGGCACCTGGCCATTCATCTCCTCCCAGGTGCCGCCGGTGAGACGCCCGGATTGGTGTTGGGTCTTCCGGCCGGCGTGCCCGAAGCCGACAGGGCCACGCTGCTCGATGCGCTCGACAGCAGGCCGACGGTCGGCCTGGGTCGACGCGAGCTACACCTGGAGCCACCGGCGATCGGCCCCGCCATGCCCTTCTGGTCCGCTGAGGGAACCGATCTGGCCACGGTGGTGCCCATGGTTCTCGACACGGCCGGTACGCCGCGGCGCGGGCTGTGGAGTCTCGACGACGCGGTCCTCTGCTCGGTCGGCTACGCGCTGCGCGGCGTCCTCGAAGACCAGGGCGTGGCGTGGGGGAGGGGCTGGGGTTTTCGCCAGGGGCTCGTGACCGAGCTGCGCGATCGTGATGTGCAGGCACGAGGTCGTCGTGTGGCCGGGAGCGCATCGCAGTTCGTCCACCGCGCCCCGCCTGGCGACCTCATGGTCGCCGTCGACGCCCGCGTGACGCTCGGTGACCTGGCGCCGGCGCCAGGTGGGCTGCTCGCGCTGGGACGGGCCCGCCACCTGGGCGGCGGGCTGCTCGTACCCGTCGAGGATGGTGCACCGTGAGCATCGGGGAGCGCTTCGCAGACTTCTTCGCCGCGGTGAACGACGGTCAGCGACCCTACCCCTGGCAGCGGGCGCTGGTGGAGCAGGTCGCCCGCAGCGGCCGGTGGCCGGACATCGCGGCGCCCACCGGCTCGGGAAGTCTTCGGTGATCGACGCCCACGTCTTTCTTGTTGCCGAGCATGCCGCGGGCCGGCTTGCCGAACGACCGCCGCGCCGGCTCGTGCTCGTCGCCCCCCGGCGTGTCCTCGTCGACGACCAGTACGACCGCGCCACGGTCTTGGCGCGGATCCTCAGCGGGGCGGCGGTACGGAAGGAGGATGGCTCCCTCGACGCCGAGGTGGCCGGTGCCCTTCTGAGGCTCGTCACGTCGTCTCCCACCGAAGGCGAGGCCGCTCCGCTCGCGGCCTGGCGTCTTCGTGGTGGTGTGCAGCTCGAAGATGGGTGGCGGCTGGAGCCGGCCGCCTGTCAGGTCATCTGCGCCACTCCGCAGATGTGGGGGTCACGCCTGCTGCTTCGCGGCTATGGCGCGTCACGTGCTTCGCGCAACCACGAGGCGGGGATGGTCGGCCAGGACGCAGTCGTCGTCATCGACGAGGCGCATCTGCATGAGCGCTTGGTCGAGACGGCGAGAAACGTCGCCGCTCGATCGCCCACCGCCATGGGACTCCAAGTGGTGGCCATGAGCGCCACCCGGTCACCAGCGGCGAGCCAGGCTGGCCTGAGCGCGGAGGATCTCCAGGACGGGAGGTTGGCGCGCAGGGTCCAAGCAGTGAAGAGGATCGAAGTGGTCGAGGTGGACGACTGGCGTAAAGACGCGACGAAGGCCGTCGTCGAACACGCGCGCCTGGCCGCTGGACAGGGCACTGTCGGAGTGTTTGTCAACGACGTGCCGATGGCCCTGGATGTCGCCGCAGCGCTCGGCGACCGCGATGGTCAGAAGGTGGAGCTTGTCTGCGGGCGCCTGCGGCGAGCCGACGTTAGCCGGCTGCGCGCGCGCCGACCTGGACTGCTGACGGCCGCCGGCAACGACGACGTCGACTTCCTCGTATCAACCCAGTCACTCGAGGTCGGCGTCGATCTCGATCTGCCGGCCATGGTCAGTACGATCGCGTCGGCGTCTGCGCTCGCCCAACGCGCCGGGCGCCTCAATCGTTCCGGACGCTTGGCCTCCTCGACCTTCGTCGTCGTCAGCCCCGAAGGCTTGCTGCGCACCGCGGGCGCGGATGGGCTGCCGCGAAACATCGGGCCCTACGAGCAGGAGGAGCTGATCGCCGCCGCTCGCTGGCTCGACGGACTCGGCGGCAGCATCTCGCCCGAGGAGGTCGCCGCGTCCACGCTGCCTCTGCCCGATCGCCCGCCTCTGCCCGCGTTGCGGGGAGTCGACCTAGAGACCCTCGCTATGACGAGTGACGTGCTCGGCGCCGACCCAGATGTAGCGCTCTATCTGGACGATCCCGAACGTGTGCTCCCCGATGTGGGAATCGTCGCCCGTCGGCATCTCGAGCTCGATGCGGGAGTGGTCCGCGGCGTGCTGATGGCCTGTCCCCCGCGCGCGCACGAGGTGGCTACCGTGCGTCTGGGCAAGACGCTGGAACGGATCGTCGGCGCGGTGGACCACGGTGAGGTGGCGTCGTGGGTCGTCCGCACACGCGACGGTCAGACGGAGCCGATGAAGCTGGCAGATGCCCAGCCGCTCGGTTCAGGGGACACGCTCGTCGTGCCCGACGGCGCGCGCATCTGTACGGCAGGAGTGGTCGGGCTCCGCGAGGGTCCGGGTGTGGGCGGCGCGTTGGACGACGTGCTCTCGGAGGTCTCCGACGGCGAGCGATCCGATCACATCGTCGTGGTGTCTGCCGAGAATGTCCACCCGCTGGTCGAGCAGGATCCCGCGCTTGGCGGACGCGCAAGTCGGACGGCGCTCGCTGATGTGCTGGAAGACATCCGTCCCGATCTCGCGCGCCGGCTGCGCCATCACCGGCGCCTGACAGATCTGGAGCTGCACTGGTGCGGTGGTGACTCTCGGACAGGCGTCATGGTCGTGCGCGAACTGGAGCGCCGGGCCGAGCAGACTCCTCTGGTGACGGCCGAGGCGGTGACGGTCGACGGCCATCAGGCCGCTGTGGAGCGTCGGATGGGCGAGATCCTCCGTGCCCTAGCGCCCGAGGGCCTCGGGGCGGACTGCGGCCGGCTGGAGCTCGCGGCTCATACGCACGATGAGGGCAAGCGCCATCCGCGCTTTCAGCGCCGGATGGGTGCCACGGGCGTCGAGCTGGCCAAGCCGCGACCAGGACACCGGCCCGATCGGGGAGACGGCTGGCGCCACGAGCAGCTCAGCGCCGCGTACGCCGCGTACGCCAGCGGTGGCGATCCGCTGGTCATCACGCTCGTGGCGGCCCATCACGGCCGCGGGCGGCCGATCTTCGATCGCGGGGGCGGCGACCTACTCGACGGCTGGTCGGAATGCCCGGACGAGGTACGGGTTTGGGTCGACCGTTTGTTTGGCCCGAGCGGCAGGTACGAGGACGAGCGAGCGCGGGTCGAGCAGCGGCTTGGAGTTCACAGGCTCGCGCTGCTTGAGGCGCTTCTGCGCTGCGCAGACATCCAGGTGTCTCGAGAGGGAGGTTGACGCGTGGAGACCTGGACAATCCCGCTGTCGGGACATCTCCTCATCGCCCATCTGGCTGCTTACGGCTTGGGCTGTCTCCTCGCCAACGCTGGAGAGGACTGCCTTGTCGGGCACGAGCCTCTCTCGCTCGATATGGAGCCACAAGTGACGACCTCGGTAAGCATCGGACGGGCTGTCGAGCTAATCCAGCAGTCTGCCAGCGCGTGCGAGCCCTTCGTCGAGGCAGACCTCCACCCCGGCCAAACAGGGAACGCCCGCCGCCCGGTCATCTGGGCCCGCGCGACTGATGTCAGCCGAGCAGCGGATGCCCTCCCCAAGCGCGAACGGCTTCTCGACCAAGCTGAACAGGACGATGTGCGGGTCGCGGCCGGGCTGTTGGCCGGCCTCGGTGCGCCCGCTACCTGGCTCGGCGACAGGCCCCAGAGGGGCGCTACCCGGCTGGACGGCGTCATCGGCAACCACACGTCGGACTTCGTCCGGGGAGTCTTGCGGAGGTCGCGACCCGGAGCGACAAGCGCAAGGGGCGACGAACTTGCGTCTGCGTGGGAGGGATCGACGCAATCGCTGAGGTTGTCCGAAGTCTCGTAGAACTTTGAACGGCGGTCCCTCCCGCCCTGTCCG
>JANDLV010000037.1 GCA_024330185.1 Candidatus Siliceabacter maunaloa | reverse complement strand
TGGCGACGGCGGCGCTCCTCGCCGCCGGCGTCGCCCGCCGTGAGGTCGACCTCCGGCGCTGGTGGTCGGTCCTCGTGCCGCTCCTCGCCGCCGGGGCCCTCGCCGGTACCGCCTCCGGCAAGCCGTGCGGCACTCTGGGGGCTCGCCGGACTCCAGCGCTCGGCCGAGGGCCTCGAGGAGCTCGCGCGCGATCCGTTCCCGCTCGCACGCCGCATCGCGCAGGCGGCGCTGGCGCGCGCGGGCCGGCGCCTCGGCGCGCTCACGGCGCCCCACGACCTGGCCGGGCGCCTGGCGCGCGCGGGGGAGCCCCTGGGCCTACGGGTCGCCGACCTCATGGCCGTCAAGGCGGCCGCCACGCTGGCCGGCGTGCCCGCCGGCCTGGCCCTGGGCGCGTCGGCGCCCGGGCGCCTGGGGGTGCTCGTGGTCATCGCGGCCCCGCTGGCCGGCTTCCTGGCACCCGACGTGTGGCTCGCCCGCCGCGCCCGCCGCCGCGGCGAGGTCATGGCGCTCGAGGTGGCCGACGTCCTCGACCTGCTGCGTGTCACCGTGGAGGCGGGCCTGGCGGTGCCGCGCGCGCTGGAGGAGGTCGGTCGCCGTCGCGGCGGCGCGCTGGGTGGTGAGCTCACGCGCGCGTCGCGGCGCAACGCGCTGGGCGTCCCCCGCGGACAGGTGCTCGAGGAGCTGGCCGCCCGCTGCCCGGTCAGCGCGGTGGGCGACCTGGCCACCGCGATCACCCGCGCCGAGCGCCACGGTGCGCCGCTGGCCCCGGCCCTGACGGCCCTGGCCCTCGAGGCGCGCGCGGAGTCGGCCCGCCGCATTCGCGACGGTGCTGCGCGGGCGGGGCCCAAGATCCAGCTCGTGGTGGCCACCGTCCTCGTGCCCGCGGTCATGCTCATCCTCGCCGCCGCGCTGGCCCAGGCCTTCCTCCCGGCGCTGTGAGCCTGTAGGCGCCGGCCCGGACCAGCGGGCCGGCGCAGGACAGATCTCCTACTCGGCCAGGCCCAGCACGACGCGGTTGCGCGAGACCTCGCCGTCCCGCCGGCTACCGCCCACGAGGGCGGTGAAGGCGTCGAGGTAGGGGCTTGCCTGCTGGAACGACGGGTCCTGGGCGAGCCCGAACGACTCGGCCAGCGTCACGAGACCGGGCACCGAGGCGTAGAAGCTCGGCTGCAGGCCCTCGCCCAGGGCGCCCGCTGCCTGGGTGAAGCCCTGGTCATCGCCGAGCGCGCCCTCCGGGCGTACCGCGGAGTCCAGCGCCGCATCACCGATGGCCACGAGGAAGCGCTCCTCGGCGACCACGAGATACACCGGCACCGGGAGGCCCTCGAACCGGGCCTCCAGGCCCTGGAGCCCGCCCTCGTCAACCTCCTCGACCGTGGCGTCCTGCGCCTCGAGCAGCGGCTGGATCTTCTCCAGCGCGTCGAGGGTCGCCTGGGGGTCGTCGGTCTCCACGATGAGCGCGCCGCCGACGTCGCCGATGCCCGTACCCTGCACGAAGGCCGAGCCCTGGCCCATCCAGCTCAGAAGGTCCTCCCGGATGTTCAGCCCGGTGGACTGCTCGACCTGGCCCAGGACGTTGGGGCCCAGTCCGCTGGCCGTCAACTGCGTCTCGATCTGGTCGCCGACGTCGCCCAGCCCGAGCCCGACCAGCGAGCCGGCCGGCAGGGCCCGCACCGCCTCCGTGACCGCTGCCGGGTCCGTACCCGGCTGAGGCTCGGTCCCCACGGAGACGACGTCCAGGGCAACGGCGGACTCCTGTGCCGTGAGGGAGAGTGCGGCGCTCTCGCCGATGAGCTGTCGTAGCGGCTCCAGCGTCTGCGGCGGGACGGACCCGTCCTGTCCGGCGAGGTCGAGCAGTGCCTGCAGGTTGAGGTAGCCGAACCCGAGGCCCTCCTCACCGACTGCCTCCCGTGCCTGGGAGAAGCGTTCGTCGTCGGTCAGCACCTCGCCGTCCTCCTGGGCGTCGATGAGTTCGCCCAGCAGCGGCTCGCTGGCGAGCACGACGAACTCGCCCACCTCCGCCAGCCCCGAGCCCTCCTCGGCGTCGAAGAGGTAGTCGGTGCCGTTGTAGTCGCGCTCCTCGAGCTCGGCCTCGTTGTCGTTCGCGCCGGCGATCGCGTCGATCGCCTCCTGGGTGTCCTCGACGGCCGCGACGAAGGCGACATCGGGCTCGTCCTGGGTCAGGCTCGTCGCGAAGAAGCCGATCCGTTTCCCGAGCCACGGCTCGATGTCCTCCTCGAAGGACCGCTGCTCCTCGGCCAGCGCCTGGTCGATCAGCCGGCGCAGTTCGGCGACGGGCTGGTCCTGGCGGAAGATCTTCCGCGCGGCGGCCTCGGCATCGGCCCGCACGTCGCCCTCCGGTCGCACGGTGACCTCGAAGTAGAGGGGCGCCGAGGCGGGGACGACCGAGGCCGGCTCCGCGTCGGGGTCGCCGGTGCTCCCGCAGGCCGCGAGGAAGAGCGCGCAGAGCACGGCGACGAGAAACGGCAGTGATGGCAGTGCGCGCAGGCGGCGCGGTGAAGATGGCATGCGGGATCGGTCCCCTACTCGACAATCAACGTGCGCGGGAGTCTCGCACGCCGACCGGTCGATGCACACCGGCCGGTCGGAACCGGCCCCCACCAGGAGCTCGAGGGGCCGGGGTGGCCGATCTGCAACGGGTCGTGCAGGGAGCAGGGAGCGCTGCCCCACCACGAAATGCCTGCACAGACGCCATTTATGACCCGTCGTGGCCGAGCGCGTGGCGTTCTGTGGGAAATAGTGTGCAGCTGGTGTTGTCTGGTGGGGGAAAGTGGGATACAGTCGCACTGCGAGCCGGGGTGGAGGGGCACCTCCCACTCCTCCACCCCGGCTCCATCACCTTCCTTCGCACCGGATCCACGCCTTGGCCTTCCGCGGCACCTTCGACTACTCCCTCGACGCCAAGAACCGCCTGACCGTGCCCGCCAAGTTCCGCAACGTGCTCGGAGAGAGCGTGGTCCTTGCCCAGGGCGTGGAGCGCTGCGTCGCCGTGTGGCGGTCCGAGGACTACGACGCCTACGTCCAGGGCGTCACCTCGCAGTTCGCGCCCATGTCCAAGCAGCGCGAGAAGCTCCAGCGCTACTTCTCGGCCAACTCCCAGGACACCGAGATCGACGGCGCGGGCCGGGTGATGGTGCCGAGCTTCCTGATCGACCACGCCGGTCTGGGCAAGGAGGTCGTCATCACCGGCGTCGACGACCGCCTGGAGATCTGGGATCGCGCCGCCTGGGCGGCCTACAACGATCAGCTCGCCGGCGAAATCTCCGACATCTCAGAGCTCCTTGGCAACACTGCTGCTTGATATGCCCTCCGCGCACGTGCCCGTCCTGGCGGGCGAGGCGATCGACCTGCTCGGTCCCCGTCCCGGCGAGGTCGCCGTCGACTGCACCTTCGGCGGCGGTGGTCACGCGCGTCTGCTGGCCGACCGCGTCGGCCCGCAGGGGACCGTCGTGGCCGTGGACCGCGACCCGGCCGCGGCGCAGCGCTTCGCGGCCTTCGCCCAGGAGGCCACCTCACGCACGCGCTTCGTGCGCGCGGCGTTCGTCGAGGCCCTCGAGACGCTGCGCGACGAGGGGCTGCGGGCCGATCTGGTGCTCATGGACCTGGGGATGTCCTCCATGCAGGTCGACACCCGCGCGCGCGGGTTCTCCTACAGCTACGACGCGCCGCTGGACATGCGCATGGACCCCGGGCAGGAGCTCAGCGCTCGGACGATCGTCAACGGATGGGACGAACGCCGCCTCGGCCGCCTGTTCCGTGAGCTGGGCGAGGAGCGCCACGCGGCGCGGATCGCTCGCGGCATCGCGCGCGCCCGCGCGGCTGGCGAGATCGAGACCACCGGCGAGCTCGTCGACGTCGTGGCCGCGGCGGTGCCCGCGCCCGCGCGCTTCGCGGGGGGGCACCCGGCCAAGCGGGTCTTCCAGGCCATCCGCATCGCGGTCAACGACGAGCTGGGCCAGCTCGACGCCGCCCTGCCGCTGGCCTGGGCGCTGCTGCGCGAAAGGGGCCGCTTCGCAGGGATCTCCTTTCACTCGCTGGAAGACCGCCGCGTGAAGCGCTTCCTCGTCGGGCGCGCCCGCGGGTGCATCTGCCCGCCCGACCTCCCGGTGTGCGCCTGCGGGCGTGAGCCCGAGGCCGAGCTGCTGGGCCGCCGCGCCGTGGCGCCGACGCCCGGCGAGATCGCCTCCAACCCGCGCGCCAGGCCCGCCCGACTGCGGGCCGCCCGCAAGCTGAGGGAGGCGCCATGACCACCGCCACCCGCCCGCGCCCGGCCACGCCGGCTGCCCGTCAGGCGCCGCGTCCCCCGCGCACCACGAGGCCGACGGCCCTTTCGGGGGCTGCCGCCGTCGCGCCCGCGGCGCCCGCCCGGGTGGCGATGCCGGCACGTCTGCGCCTTGCCCACGCCGCGCGCGGCCTGCCCGACAGCCCCTTCATCGACCGTCTCCTGGCCGGCCGCATGTGGGTGGCGGTCGTTGCGATCGCGCTCATCGGCATCGTCTTCATGCAGGTCTCGCTGCTGCGCCTCAACGCGGGTATCGGGGAGTCCCTCGAGCGCCAGGCCAACCTGGAGCGACAGAACGCCGCGCTGCGCGCCGATGTCTCCGGCCTGTCGGCCGGCCCGCGCATCGAGGAGGTCGCCGGCGGGCTGGGCATGCTCATGGCTCCCGCCGGCGACGTGCGTTACCTCGACGTCCGGGGCGTCGACCGCACGCTGCTGGGCGATCGGGCAGCGCATGTCATGGCCGCCCCCTCGGCGCAGGCGCTGGCCACCGCGCAGGAGGGAGTCAGCCCCGAGACCCGCGCCGCGGCCGCCGCCAGCGCCGACGCGCCGCCGGGCACCACCCCCGCCACCGGCGCGTCCGTCGAGGGGCCGGTCACCGCGCCCGCCCGGGCGGCGGCGACCTCAGCCGCGCAGGCGCCCGTCGACCCGGCGCCGGTCGATCAGGTACCTGCCGACCCGGCACTTGTCGACCCGGTCGCCGCCCCCGTCGATCCGGCGGCCGGCGCCGCCACGCCGTGACGCTGCCCCAGCGGCGGATCGGGCTCCTCTTCGCGGCGTTCCTCGTCCTGCTGACCGTCGGCGCCCTGCGCGCCGTGTGGCTGGGCGTCGTGCGTGCCGACGACCTCGAGGCCGCCGCGCTCAGCCAGCAGGTGGACGAGCTCGAAGTACCGGCGCCTCGTGGGGCCATCATCGATCGCAACGGCACCGAGCTGGCGGTCTCCGCGCCGGCCGTCGACGTGATCGCCAACCCCTACCAGGTGGAGGAGGCCGTGGTGCTCGCCGGGCAGCTCGCGCCGCTGCTGGGCCGCCCCGAGCCAGAGGTGCTCGAGGACCTGACCAAGGAGGACACCGGCTTCGTCTACCTCGCGCGCCGTCTCCCGGCGCAGCGCGCGCGCGACATCGGGGCCCTCGCCGCCGCCGGGCTGACCATCACCGACACCAGCCGCCGCGTCTACCCCCGCGACACGCTGGCCTCCCAGCTCCTTGGTGGCGTGGGCATCGACGGCGAGGGGCTGTTCGGGCTGGAGATGGCCCGCGAGGAGGGCCTGGGCGGCGACGACGGGCAGCGCCGTGTCGTGAGCGACGCCCTGGGCGACCCGATCTCCGTGCGCGAGGAGGAGGTGGCCCAGCCGGGCGAGACGGTGCGCCTGACCATAGACGCGGCCATCCAGGGCAAGGTCGAGGACGTGCTGGCCCGCGTCGGCGAGCGCTATTCGCCCAAGGGCGCGACCGCGCTGGTCATGCGCCCGCAGACCGGCGAGCTGCTGGCCATGGCCAACTGGCCGCGCGTGGACGCCAACGACTGGGAGGGCGCCCCGGACTTCGCGCGCAACAATCGCGCGCTGAGCAGCGTCTACGAGCCCGGCTCGACCTTCAAGGCCTTCACCGTGGCCGGCGCGCTGGAGGCCGGCGCGGTGGAGCCGGGCACGATGTTCGACCTGCCGCCCAGCATCCAGGTGGCCGACCGCGTCATCGAGGAATCCCACCCCCGTGGGGCCGTGACCCTGAGCACGACCGAGATCCTGGCCCAGTCCTCCAACGTGGGCACGATCAAGATCGGCCAGGAGCTGGGCGCCCCCCGCTTCGACCAGTGGGTGCGGCGCTTCGGCTTCGGCGCGCCGACCGGCGTCGACCTGCCCGGGGAGGAGGCCGGACTGGTTCTCGACCTCGACCGGTACTCGGGCTCGTCCATGGGCAACCTGCCCATCGGCCAGGGCGTCGCGGTGACGCCGATGCAGCTCGCCTCCGGGTACGCCGCCATCGCCAACGGCGGAGTCCTGCGCCCGCCCCACGTCGTGGCCGCCGTCGACGGCGAGGAGGTCCCCACGCCGCGCGGCGAGCGCGTGATCTCCCCCCGGACCGCCGCGCAGGTGCGCACGATGCTCAAGGGCGTTCTGGCCCCCGGCGGAACTGCGCCCGAGGCGGCCATCGAGGGCTATCCGCTGGCCGGCAAGACGGGCACGGCCAACAAGATCGACGAGGAGACCGGCGAGTACTCCCAGTCGCGCTACGTCGCCTCCTTCGCCGGCTTCGCCCCCGCCGACGAGCCCGAGCTGCTCATCACCGTGATGGTCGACGAGCCCCGGGGCGCCTTCTACGGGGCGGAGGTCGCCGCGCCGGCCTTCCAGGAGATCGCGGCCTTCGCGCTGCCCTACCTCAAGATCCCGCCGCGCTGAGGGCCGCTCGCCGGGGGCGGGGCCCTGAAGCCGACGCGCCGGTCGAGTGTTCCGCGGCGCCCTCTGCTCCGTGATATCCCTCGCTGGGATGAGAGGCTCGAGAACCCCGTCAAACCGGGCGACTGTCGTCAGATACCGGTTGATCGCCGCGACCCTACCCTCGTGAGCGCATGACCGCTGAGATTCTCAACGGCCAGCGCGTCCGCCTGGAGGGCGACTTCCCCGGCATCGTGTGCCAGGAGGTCCTCGAACGCGATAACGGCCTCGCCCAGGTTCGCGTCCGCCCCGAGGACGACACGCTTGAGGAGACGTGGCTCTCCGAGCAGGGCCTCGACCAGGAAGTCATCGAGCCCTTGGGCGCCGCCGGTGCGCTGGTGCGCGGGAATGAACTGCGCATCACGTTGACCGTGCAGGCGGAACGGACGACGGAGACATTGATCGCGCGCAGTACCCGAACCGGGTGCGCCAGCACCTGGACGAGGACTCCGACGTGACGTTCGAGAAGAGGTGGTAGCGCCGTGCCCTTTGACAATCCCCAACTCTCGCTAGGTGGCCTCCTAACCCGTATCGACCAAGGCAAGGTCCAGCTGCCCGACTTCCAGCGCGCTTGGAAGTGGGACGTTGATCGGATCGCAAGCCTGATCGCCAGCATCTCGCTCGGCCATCCGATCGGTGTGGTCATGCAGCTCGAGGTCGGAGGCGAGGATGTCCGCTTCAAGCCGCGCCTCCTCGCGGGAGTCGACGCAAGCGTGGCGCAGGAGCCGGAGGAGCTCGTCCTCGACGGTCAGCAGCGGCTCACCTCGCTCTACCAGGCACTCCAGTCCGGCCGGGTAGTCGACACCTACGATCCGCGGGGAAAGAAGCAGCTCAAGCGCTGGTTCTACCTGGACATCGAAGGTGCTCTCGATCCGGAGATCGACCGCGAGGACGCGATCATCGCGATACCTGAGGATCGCGTGATACGTACCGACTTCGGACGCAAGGTCGAAGCCGACTACCGATCGCTCGACGCTGAGATCGCCTCCGGCGTCTTCCCGCTATGGCGGGTGCTCGACAACGTCAAGGTGTTCGAATGGGGCGCTGCCTACACGCAGAGTGCTCATCACGACCACGCATTCGCGACGGAGTGCTGGAACCGCCTGCTCAGTGAGGTGATCGGGCAGTTCATGTCCTACACCGTGCCCGCCATCGTGCTCAAGATGGACACCCCGAAGGAAGCGGTGTGCACGGTCTTCGAGAAGGTGAACACAGGCAGCGTTGCCCTGAACGTGTTCGAGCTGCTGACCGCGACCTTCGCCGCTGACGACTTCCGGCTCAATGACGACTGGGCCGCGCGGCGACAGCGGCTTCGTGAGCACAGGGTGCTCCGCGGCGTGGAGAGCACGGACTTCCTTCAGGCCGTGTCGCTTGTCGTGACCGCCCGCCGGCGCGCAGCCGCCCTGAGCCACGGCGCCGATGCCGTACCGGCAGTCTCGTGCAGACGGAAGGAGATCCTGAAGCTCAGCCTCGAGGACTACCGGACCGTCGTCGACGAGGTCACAAATGGCTTCGTATGGACGGCGAGATTCCTGGCGCAGCAGAAGGTTTTCCGTGCCGACGACATTCCCTACCGGACCCAGCTCGTGCCGCTGGCAGCGCTGCGGGCGCTCGTGGGACCATCGTTGGAGAACCTGCGCGCGTCGGCGAGCATCGAGAGGTGGTACTGGTGCGGGGTGCTCGGCGAGCTCTACGGAGGAGCGACCGAGACGCGCTTCGCTCGTGACGTCGAGGAGGTACCGGCGTGGCTTGACGGGGGACTTGAGCCCCGCACGGTCGGCGACGCGGCATTCGAGACCTCCCGACTGTTCACGATGCGTACCCGGAACAGCGCTGCCTACAAGGGCGTGCACGCGCTCCTCATGCGCAAGGGAGGCAAGGACTGGCTCAAGAACCTTGACGTGGACACGGCTTCCTTCTTCAGCCAGAGCATCGACATCCATCACGTGTTCCCGAGGGCATGGTGCGCGGCCAAAGGGGTCGAGACGAACCGCTGCGACAGCATCGTCAACAAGACACCGCTCTCCTACGACACGAACCGCAGCCTCGGTGGAAGGGCGCCCAGCAGCTACATGGGGACGATCAGGACTCGAACCGATCTCTCCGACGACGCGCTGGAAGAGCTCTTCGCGCGGCACGAGATCGACGTCGCGGCGCTTGATGACGATGACTTCGAGGGGTTTTTCGCCGCCCGCACGGAGGCGCTGAAGCGCATTATCTCGGAGGCGATGGGCAAGGAGGTCATCGATGACGACGTTGCACCGGGCGACGCCGACTCCCAGTACGAAGCCGATCCCCTCGAGGCCGATGCACCGGAGGAGCTTGCCGCATGAATGGTCGAGACCTCCGCGGAAGTCTTGAGGCCCTCGGCTGCGCCGACGCGCGAGCGCAGCATCCCAAGCCGGGGGATGTAGGCGCCAGGGCAGGGGGAGGACCGCTGTCGGCGAAAAGCAACGGGTGGTGAGCGAAATAGGCGAGCCCGCACTGAAATCATTCTCTGTTCGTAACTTTCGGTCGCTCGCGAGGGTTGACGTCGACCTCGGACCGCTCAACGTGCTCGTCGGTCCGAACGCCGCGGGTAAGTCGAACCTCCTTGATGTGCTCGGATTCCTCGGAGACGCTGCGCGCACAGATCTGCTGCCTGCCCTGGCAAAACGTGGAGGGTACGAACGCCTGCGCTTTCGTGGTGGGAAGCGATCGCCGAGCAAGGTGGAGGTCAAGCTCACGGCCATCCTGACGAAATTCGCTTCGGCCAACGCGCCTGACGAGTATGCGATGGAGTTCCGCGTGCATGGAGCCACGGTCGTGAGAGAGGAGAGCTTCCAGTTCAAGCGCACGCAGGGTCGCGGACGGCGGATAACGGTTTCGGGAACGCGTGTCGAGGTCGACGACGAGAGGGCCGGCACACGTGAGGCCACGCTCGATGCCAGTGTCCTCGGTCTAGCCACGCTCAAGCGATTGGGACCAGACACTGGACGCGACCAGGTCATTGAACTCACGGATGCACTCGAGTCCTTTCGCGTGTTCGAGGTCGACGTCGCGGCCGCCCGGCAGCCCGCAGGTCGACAGCGTGGAGCTCCGCTGGCCCCGGACGCGAGCAACCTCTCGACCTTCCTGGCCGATCTCGCAGAGTCGGATGCCGACCTCTGGGAGGAGTTCATGTCCGACGCGCGCGCGGTCGTGCCCGGACTTGTGGATATCGAGTTCGTCGCGCTAGGCGGCGCGGACGAGGGCGTCTTCATCGAGTTGCGCGAGAGTGGCTTGCGCGGCCGGACGGTCCTGGCTGAAGCCTCGTTCGGAACCATCCGCGGCCTCGCGCTGCTTGCACTCCTCTACGACCCTGCCCCGCCGCGCATCACCTGCATCGAGGAGATCGATCATGGTCTGCATCCGTACGCGCTCGACCGTATCGTCGCGCTTCTGCGATCCGCGTCCCAGCGGACCCAGTTCCTGATCGCCACTCATTCGCCTGTACTCGTGAATCGGCTGAGCGCCGATGAGCTCATCGTCTGTGAGCGTGACTCGCGCACCGGTGCCTCACGGATTCCCGCCATCAACCCGCAGGACGTTCGGACGATGGCCGACGCCGGGGAGCTGGAGCTCGGCGAGCTCTGGTTCAGTGGGTCGCTCGGAGGCGTACCTGCGTGAGTCGTCGGATTCTGGTCGTCGGCGAGAGCGGGCAATCCAGCGACGACTACGATGCGAAGGCCGTTGCGACGCTCATCAGTGGTCTGCGTCCTGACTGGACGGTGCATCCGCGCAAGAAGCCGCCCCTGCTCGCCAAGACAGGCGACCGAAGGAAACTTGCCGCCAGCGCCGAGCGACTCGCAAGCCTGTGGAGGCAGGAGGGCGCGGTCCGACGGGTGGATTGCCTCTACAACCATGAGGACACCGACGATGTCGAGCCGTCGCACGTTCCCCTCGCCGCTCGCATCGAGAGCAGCTTGCGGAGCGCCGGGTGTCCGGGGCATGCTGTCGCGTGCGCATGGGAACTCGAGGCGTGGTTCTTGATGTGGCCGGATGCCATCGAAGCCACACGTCGAGCATGGGTGGTACCGAGAAGGCTGCGTGGGCGCAATGTCGGCCAGATCACCGATCCGAAGAGGGAGCTGGAAACCCGGCTCGCCGTCGGGAAGCCGCCGCAGCTACGGTACCAGGAGAAGCACGCGCCAGAGGTCGCGGCCCAGATCGCATCGCGACTCAGCCAACGCACGGGAACGAGCGAGAGCTACGAACGGTTCCTGAGGACCCTCGACGAGTGCCAGGCACGTTGAGATCTGCGTGGGTATCTAGGCTCCCGACGTGACGTCCGAGGAGCAGTCGTTAGCGCGGGGGTCGAGCCAGCTGCCTCAGGTGCCGATGATTCCGAGGTGTCCACCTACGCTCGACCGAGCGCGGCGGTGAGCGCGCTGCCGACGGGAAGCCCCGATCTGGTCGAACGACGCATCGAGGACTGGCGACGTCGGCTGATCGACCTGTCGAATCGCAACCGGCTGATCGCCTACAAGGCCACCAAGGCCACTACCCTCGAGATCGCGGCGCCGAGTATCCATGAGGTGCTCGCCGATCCTGATCGGAGCGAGCCTTGGGACTTCTACCTCCCCCCGGAGCCGGAAGAAGAGGACGCAACTGCTGAGAGTGACGCGGCGGCCGCCGTCGATCGCCTGCTCGTGGCCTCGCAGGACCGCGAGCGTCTGCGACGGCCAAACGAGATCGAGGTCACCGAGGCCAACCCCAAGCGCATCGCGCGCATCCTCGACAATTTGGCCAAGCGCTCGAACAGCGAGTTCCAGGACAAGGCGCTGCGCATTCTCTACATCGCCGCCGGCTTCCTGGACTGGCACGACGCCCAGCGCGACAAGGCGATCAGCTCGCCGCTGGTGCTGGTGCCGGTGGAGCTGCGTCGTGAGTCGACTCGCGATCCGTACCGACTCTTCTTCGTTGACGACGAGGAGATCGTGGTCAACCCCTCGCTAACCGAGAAGCTCAGGCGCGACGCCGGGCTGGACATGCCGGGCGACTGGACGTGGGAGGACAAGCCGATCGGTCAAGAGCTCGAGGAGATCCGAGAAGCAGTGCGCCCGAAGGGCTGGACGGTTCGCGAGGAGGCGGCAATCGGTCTCTTCAGCTTCCAGAAGTACGTGATGTACCGCGACCTCCTCGACCACGAGGATCGAGTCGCCGCTCATCCGATCGTGCGGTCTCTGGCTCACGGCACCTGGTCGCCCGAGCTGCGTGGCGCCGATCCGGATGTTCCCGAGCCAGAGCAGCTGGACGAGGTGCAGGCGCCCGAAGACGCCTTGTCGATCCTGGACGCCGACGCGAGTCAGCGTCAGTGCGTGGAGGCCGCCAAGCGCGGGCGATCCTTCGTCATGCAGGGCCCCCCGGGCACGGGCAAGAGCCAGACCATCGCCAACGTCATCGCTGAGGCCATCGGTCAAGGCAAGCGCGTGCTCTTCGTCTCGGAGAAGGCAGCGGCTCTGGACGTGGTCTTCAAGCGGTTATCCGTGAGTGGTCTCGATGAGTATTGCCTCATGCTCCACGGCGAGCACGCCGGTCGCCGGGAGGTCGTCCAAGCCCTCGACCGCAGCCTCGTCTCGTCCCTCCAGCCGCGGCCGGGGATGCGCTCCGATGAGATTGAGCGCCTGCGCCATCTCCGGACGGTGCTCAACGACTCGGCGGAGTTGCTGCACCTGCCCCAACCTCTACTCGGTGGCCGCAGTCTGCGGGAGGTCCACGAGCAGCTCGCTCGGTGGCACGACGCACCCTCGATAGCCGGAGCGCCACCAGCCGACGCGCTGGAGGGCGAAGAGGTGCTCGACGAGTACCAGGTGCTCAATGAGGTCTTCCAGCGGCTCTCGGAACGGTGGCACGTCAGTCCCAGCGACTACCTGTGGCGCGGGTACGCGGGGGAGCGCTTCACGGCAGATGACCATGGTCGGGTCCTCGCCGTCTTGCGCGACCTTCGCGATGCGGTTGACGCCCTGGAGCCACAGGCCGCTGAGACCGCGACGGCGATCGGATCGCCGCTACCCGGCTTGCTCGGCGCCGCGCAGCGCCTCGTCGAGTTGGGCGACCACCTCGAGCATGCGCCGCCCCTGGAGGAGGAATGGCTCGATCTCCCATCCGGGGAGCTCCTCGAGGTAGTCAATGCTGGTCAAGAGTCCTTCGAGCAACTCGCTGGATCGAGCGAGGCATTCGCGAGGGCCTTTCCCGCTCGTCGAATCGATGACTTCAGCCCCGATACGGAGGCTCATCTGCGCGAGCGCTGCGACGAGGTGCGCCGTCGGGCGGGCTGGGCGCCCGCATGGGAGGGTGACCTCGCCGCGCTTCCCGCCGCCCTCCGCTGCCTGGACGACCTGCCCGAGCTCATCGCTGCTCTGCGACAGCGGGCATCCTCGACGGCCCAAGAACTCGGGCAGCCCAGCGCTCGGCTTACGGCGCGTCGCATCGACGAACTCGCGGAGCTCGCGGAGCTCTCCTTTAAAGCCGAAGAGCGCCCTGAGTCGGAATGGCTCGTACGGGCAGGGCTCGAAAGGGCTCGTCGGGCGCTATCAGAGATCACCGACGACCTGACGAGCTACCAGCGCAGGCGAGAAGAACTGCTCGAGCACTACGTGCCCCAGGCGCTGGAACTCGACGCGGCGGCGATGGCCGAGCGCTTCTCGAGGCAGTACACCTCGGCGTTCTCCAAGCTGTCGAGCAGCTACCGGCGGGACGCGAAGGCCATCAAGGCCACACGCAAAGATGGCAAGTTACCGGAGCGGCCTACCGAGGACCTCACGATCATCGCCTTTGCGCGCGAGGTTGGTGAGCGCATCGACGGCAAGATCCAGCGTCTTGCCCCCGCTCTGGGCTCGTACGCCGCTGGTCGCGACAGTGACCCGCAAGCGATCGCACGTGCCATCGCGACAGCTGAGCGCGTTGGTGAGCTGACCTCGGCCGACGCCGCCCTCAGTGCACTGGCTGACCACGTCGCCGTGGGCTCACCGCCACAGCCGGCGCTCGCACAGGCCGCCGACCAACTGCGTCACGCCAAGCGAGCGCTCCTCGACCGGCTGCGCGATCTCGAGCGCTTCGTCGACATCTCGAGTGGTCTGTTCGGAGGGCACCTCGACGAGCTCGAGCAGGCGATCGAGGACGTGGGGCCTGCCCTTCGGGAGCTGGCCCGAGCCATCGACGACCTGAACACAGGAGCTTCGACTCAGGCGAGTGAACTGGAGGAGATCCGCCACCGTGCCGCACTCGTCGACCGAGTTCACCGTGAGCGGGAGCGTGTGCAGACGCAGAGCGCAGAGTGGCGCGAGGTGGTCGGCCCTTCCTTCGCTGCAGAGGCGACCGATTGGGAGGCCATCCGAGGGGCGGCACGCTGGATCGAGCGCTTGAACACCCTCACCGGTGGCGCGATCCCCTCGGAGGTCCGACGCCGGCTCCGGCTGACCACGCGGACGTGGCCGGCGTTCTCGACCGTGGAGGCCGGCTGTGACCGCATGCGCCGGGCAATAGAGCAGCTGACCTCCCTGTTCGAGCAGGATCGCGCCACGGCCCTCGGGAAGGTCTGCAAGGAGGGAACGTTCGTCGAGGTCAGGCAGCTGGTGGAGCGGCTGGCCGAGCGGGTCGACGAGCTGCGTGACTGGACGGAATGGCGAGCGTGGCGCCAGCGCGCGGAACGTCACGGCTGGGGGAACTTCGTCGACGCGCTGGTCGACGCAGGGGTCGCTGCTGCGAAGGTGATGGCGGCCTTCGGACGCTCCTACTGGAACCGTCGCTTGGAGACCCTGTTCGCCGAGGAGCCCGAACTCGCGGAGGACCTCCGCGGCGGGGCCTTCCAGCGCTGGGTCGATGAGTTCCGCCACCTGGATCGCAAGCTCGTCCGTACGGGCGCTGATCGTCTCATCGCCCGGCGCGAGCGAGACCGCACGAGCCATGTGTCGACACCCGGCTCCGAGATTGACCTCCTGCGCCGTGAGGCGCGCAAGAAGCGCCGGCACCTCCCGGTCCGGGTGCTCCTGTCACGTATTCCCACGTTGCTCTCTGATCTCAAGCCCTGCCTGATGATGAGCCCGTTGACCGTCAGCCACTTTCTCTCGCCGGAGCACACGTTCGACCTCGTGGTCTTCGACGAGGCCTCTCAGGTGCCGCCCCAGGACGCGGTGAACTGCATCTACCGCGGCGCTCAACTCGTGGTGGCCGGCGACAGCAAGCAGCTCCCGCCGACCCCGTTCTTCCAGATCGCCGAACTCGACGAGCTGGCCCCGGAGGAGGAGGACGACAGCACGCAGGAGGACATGGAGAGCATCCTCGACTCGTGTGAGGCGCTTCTACCCAGCCACGGATTGCGCTGGCACTATCGCAGCCGTTCTGAGCCGCTCATCGCGTTCTCCAACCGCCAGATCTATGACGGCTCGCTGGTGACCTTTCCATCCGCCGAGCAGAGCACAGAACGGATGGGCATCGGGTTTGTTCACGTCGCGGATGGTGTCTATGACCGCGGGCGGTCGGCCAGCAACCGCCGCGAAGCCCAGGTGGCGGCGAGCAGGGTCATGCACCACCTGACCGACGGCACGCGTCGCTCCGTGGGAGTCATCGCCTTCAACAGCGCGCAGGCGAACGCGATAGGCGAGGAGCTCGACCTCTTGAAGGTGCGCCATCCCGAGCTCGAGCGCCACTTCCGCGGGGACCGGCTCGACGGGGTCTTCGTGAAGCACCTGGAGGCCGTGCAGGGAGATGAACGTGACGTGATCGTATTCAGCGTCGGCTATGGGCCCGATGCTTCCGGGAAGTTCACCACCAACTTCGGCCCCTTGAACAAGGATGGGGGCCAGCGGCGGCTCAACGTCGCTGTGACGCGTGCGCGAGAGCGGCTGGAGCTCGTCTCGTCGGTTCGATCTCATGACTTCCAGCTGTCAGACAGCGCGAGCGCGGGAGCGCGGATGCTGCGCGACTACGTCGCATACGCGGAGGCCCATGGTGAGATTGAGAGCGACGAGCAGGCCGAGGAGGTCGTCGTCGGGTTCCCCTCGCCCCTCGAGGAGCAGGTCGCCGAGGCGATCATCGAGCTGGGCTATCACGTCGTGCCGAGCGTCGGTGTCGGCAGCTTCCGCATCGACCTCGGGGTGCGGGCCCCCGGCGGGGATCACCGCTACCTGCTGGGCATCGAGTGCGACGGTCAGGGCTACGCTCAAACGGCCACCGCTCGCGACCGCGAGCGGCTGCGCCATGAGGTCCTCGATGGCCTGGGCTGGGGCCCGATCCATCGCATCTGGTCGCTCGACTGGGTACGCAACCGATTCGGTGAGATCGCCCGCGTGCGCGAAGCGTTGAGTATCGCGGAGGCCCGACAGGCGGTGAGCCCAGACGCGAGCGTGGTGGAGGTCCGGGACGAGCGACCGTCACCGGCTGATGAGGTTGACCAGCCGCGCGACCGTGTCGAGCGCGTGGTTCATGAGCTTGGGACATCCACCGCGGCCGCGGCCTTGCCGTGGACCGAGCTCTACGAGCGAACGACCCTCGGATCGGCCGGGAGCTACTACGAGTTCCACGAGTCGGTCAACCGCCGCGTGCAGACCGACATGCTCGTGGACCTGCTCGCGGTTGAAGCACCCGTCAGCATCGATTACGCCATCCGTCGGCTCGCTGAAGCCTGGGGGCTGCAGCGTGCAGGTCACCGCGTCGTGAGCGCCGGTCGTCAGGCCGTGAGCCAGGCCGTCCGTCGTGAGGCGGCTGAGATCCGAAGTGAGTTTCTGTGGCGGCCCGGGCAGACCCTCTCGCGCGTCCGCGTGCCCGATCCTGAGCGGCTCGATCGGCGCCGTGAGATAGAGGACATAGCCCCCGAAGAGCTTGACCTGGCGATCGCACGGCTGCGGGAGGCGAGTGCCGGCCTCGACGACGAGCAGCTGCTGTCCCAGGTGGCCAGGGTGTTTGGCTTCGACCGGACGGGAGGGCGCATCCGTACGGCTCTCGAGGAGCGGCTGGCTGCCGAGAGGGCCAGCCGCCGTCACCAGTGAGGCCACGTGAGCTCGGCTGACCCGCTCATCGGTGCAGAGCTGGGCGACTTCCGTCCCGTCGCTCTGCTGGGACAGGGCGGGATGGGCGCCGTCTACGAGGCTGAGGATCTCGCGTTGAGCCGACGGGTTGCGCTCAAGGTGCTGCTTTCGAGGTTCGCCGAGGACGCGCGTGCTCGGGCCCGCTTCCAGCGAGAGATCGAACACGCCGTGGCGATGGAGCATCCGCATGTGGTTCCGATCTATGCGGCCGGCTACGAACGCCCCCACTTCTACCTGGCCATGAGGCTCGTGCCGGGCCCGGATCTGGCCAGGATCGTCCGCGATGACGGGCCGCTCGATGAGATACGGGCCCTACGGATCCTTGGGCAGGTGGCGAGTGCCCTGCACGCTGTCCACGACAAGGGCCTCGTTCACCGTGACATCAAGCCCCACAACGTCCTCCTTTGGGGCGCCGGCTCGTCGGAAGAGCATGCAATGCTGACCGACTTCGGCATAGCCAAGGCACTAGACGACACGCAGAGCATCACCGGCTTGACCGCGCTCGGGACGCCGGCCTACATGGCACCGGAGGTCTGCCTCGGCCAGTTGGCCACCCCGGCATGCGACCAGTACTCGCTGGGCTGCATGGCCTACGAACTCCTCTCGGGTGCCCCGCCGTTCGACGGTGATGCTGTGACGCTGCGCGAGGCCCACGTAGAGCAGCAAGCTCCTTCACTCGCGGATGTCGCGCCGCACCTCTCACCGGCCGTGGTCAAGGCGGTCGACACCGCCTTGGTCAAGGATCCTCGGAAGCGTCACAAAGACGTGCGCCAGATGGCGCTTGCCGCCGAAGCGTCCGACGACGCGTTCCAACGCTCGCGCGAACTGCGCCGAGTGATGGCGGAGGCGAACAAGCCTCAGGAGGCGGCCGTCCGACTGAGCTCGGAACATGGCATGAGCGACGAGAAGGTCTCGCAGCTGACCGATCTCGATCGCACCGAGGTCGTGAGGTTGCGCCGCCGCCATGCTCGGCGCGCCCTCGTGGGCCGTCGTCAGGGCTAACTGGCTATGGCATGGCCAGCTGGATCAGCGTCACGTCGGCCTCGATGCTGGCCACGTCGAACCTCAAGCTGGACATGTTGTCCTCGATGTCGCGGAGGTCCGCTTTCATCGACTCCGAGGCGTCGGCGACACGCTCGACGGCGGAGATCAGTAGGTCAAGCCGATCAACGACATCACTCCAGTCGGTCGTCGGACACAACGCCTCCAGTTGGTCGGGTTTCGGCGTCTTCGTGACGGGGCCGCGTTGGCGGCTCGAGAGCGCGACAACGTGGTCGTCGCCGTCCAGCGACAGGCCGCTGCGACGGCGGGGCCATCCGCGCAGCGTCTCGAGCGCGGTTCCGGCGGCGGGTGGCGAAACTATCCTTCGCACGATGCGGCTCGACGAGGTCTGGCAGGGCGCGCCGCCCGTCGAGGTCGCGGGCCTGGCCTACGACAGCCGGCAGGTGCGCCCGGGCGACGCGTTCTTCTGCGTGCGCGGCTTCACCCGCGACGGCCACGATCTGGCGCCCGACGCGGTGGCCGCGGGCGCGGGCGCGCTGGTCGTCGACCATCCATTGGGCCTGGGCGTGCCCGAGGTGGTGGTCGACGACGTGCGCGCGGCCATGGCCCCGGCGGCGGCGCGCCTGCACGGCGACCCGACCGCGGCGCTACGCGTGGTCGGCATCACGGGGACCAACGGCAAGACCACCACCGCCTACCTCGTGCGTGCGCTGCTGGCCGGTGCGGCTCACGCGACGGGCCTGCTGGGCACCGTCACCTCGGTCGTGGGCGGGGTCGAGGCGCCGGCGATCCGCACGACCCCCGAGGCCATCGACCTGCAGGGCACCTTCGCGCGCATGCTTGCCGCCGGGGACACCCACTGCGTGATGGAGGTCTCCTCCCACGCCTTGGAGTTGCACCGCGCCGACGCGATCCACTGGGCGGTGGCGGTGTTCACCAACCTCACGCAGGACCACCTGGACTTCCATCCCGACATGGAGGCCTACTTCGCGGCCAAGCGCCGCCTCTTCACCGCGGCCGTCTCCGGCGGCAGCGGTACGAGCTCCGCGGGGCCCGGCGTGGCGGTGGTCAACGTCGACGACCCCTACGGCGCCCGCCTGGCCCGCGAGCTGGGCGAGGGCGTGGTGACCGTGGGCCTGGACGACGCGGAGGCGCAGGTGCGCGCCACCGACGTGCGCTTCGACCTGCACGGCTCGACCTTCCGCCTCGACGGCGTGGAGCTGAGCTCGCCGCTGCCCGGGCGCTTCAACGTGCTCAACGTCCTCTGCGCGGTGGCCGCGGTGCGCGCCCTGGGCGTGGACGACGCTGCCATCGCCGCGGCGCTGCCGGGCGCGGGACGGGTGCCCGGGCGCTTCGAACCCGTGGACGAGGGCCAGCCCTTCGCGGTCCTCGTGGACTACGCCCACACCCCCGACTCGCTGGACAACGTGCTGCGCGCCGCCCGGCCGCTGGCCCGCGGGGCGGTCTGGTGCGTGTTCGGCTGCGGCGGGGATCGCGACCGCGAGAAGCGGCCGCTCATGGGGGCGGTTGCCTCCCGCGAGGCCGACCGCGTGATCGTGACCTCTGACAACCCGCGCTCGGAGGATCCTCAGGCCATCATCGACCAGATCCTGGCCGGCGCCGGGGTGGGGCGGACGGATCTCGAGGCCGTGCCCGACCGCCGCGCGGCCATCGCCCGGGCGCTGGAGGGCGCGGGCGAGGGCGACGTGGTGGTCATCGCCGGCAAGGGCCACGAGCAGGGCCAGGAGCTGGCCGGCGGGGTCAAGGTGCCCTTCGACGACGTCGCGGTGGCCCGCGAGGCCCTGCGGGCGCGGCCGGCCCATGCGTGAGTGGACCGCCCGGGAGGTGGCCCGTGCCGCCGGCGCGCGGCTCGTGCAGCCCGCGCCCGACGACGATCGGTCGATTGGCGCCGCTCAGCGACGCCGATCGACCGATCGCCCGCTCGCGACCACGAGGAAGGCACACACCGCGCCCGAGCGCTCGGCGCCCGGGCCTCTGCGCGCGGTCATCGACTCGCGCGCCGTCGAGGCGGGCGACCTCTTCGTGGGCCTGCCGGGCGCCAACGTCGACGGCGGGCGCTTCGCCGCCCAGGCGCTGGCCGACGGCGCGTGGGGCGTGCTCGTGGCGCCCGAGCACGCCGAGGCCGCCCGCTGCGCTGCGGGCGGACGGGACGGT
This sequence comes from Candidatus Siliceabacter maunaloa, assembly GCA_024330185.1. Lineage (GTDB taxonomy): Bacteria > Actinomycetota > Thermoleophilia > Solirubrobacterales > Solirubrobacteraceae > Siliceabacter > Siliceabacter maunaloa. The sequence goes on along the minus strand of JANDLV010000037.1, from coordinate 19,114 downwards.
GTCGCCCTCCTGGCCACCGACGACCCTCTCGCCGCCCTCCAGCGCCTGGCCACCGCCTGGCGGCGCGCGCTGGGTGCGCGGGTCATCGGGATCACCGGCTCGACCGGCAAGACCTCGACCAAGGACATCCTGGCCGGGATGCTCGCGCCGCACCGCGTGGTGACGGCCACGCGGGCCAACTACAACACCGAGATCGGGCTGCCGCTGACCGTGCTGGAGGCCCCACCGGCCACCGAGGTGCTGATCCTGGAGATGGCCATGCGCGGGGCGGGCCAGATCGCCGAGCTGGCCGCCATCGCCCAGCCGGACGTGGGCGTGGTGGTCAACGTCGGGCCGGTCCACCTCGAGCAGATGGGCTCCATCGAGGGCGTGGCCGACGAGAAGTCCGCGCTGCTGGCTGCCCTGCTCCCGGGCGGGACCGCGGTGGTCCCCGCCGGCGAGGCGCTGCTGGAGGCGCGCACGGCCCAGGGCGTGACGACGGTGACCTTCGGGCCCGGCGGCGACGTGGACCAGCTCCCGGAGGGCCTCGAACTGGGCTTCGCCAGCGCCCACATGCGCCTCAACGCGCTGGCCGCGCTGGCCGCCGCGCGGGCCGTCGGGGTGGAGCCGCACGGCCGCGTCGACGTCGCGCTGAGCGCCCTGCGCGGCCAGCGGCGCGAGGTGGCCGGAGGCGTCGTCGTCATCGACGACTGCTACAACGCCAACCCGATGTCCATGCGCGCCGCCCTCGACGACCTGGCCGCGACCGCGCCCGGCCGCCGCGTCGCGGTGCTGGGCGACATGCTCGAGCTGGGCGGCGACGAGGCCTCCTTCCACCGCGCGATCGGCCGGCACGCGCGGGAGCGTGGTGTGGGGGTGCTGGTCACCGTGGGCCCGCTGGCCGCGGTCATGGGCGAGGGGCTGGGCGACGGGGCGACCCTGCACGCGACGGGCGACGCCGCACGGGCCGCCGAGCTGGTGCGCGAGCTCGTCGAGCCCGGTGACACCGTCCTGGTCAAGGGCTCGCGGGGCGTCGGGCTGGAGGTCGTCGCGCGGACGCTGGCCGGCGACCAGCAGGGCTGAGCGCCGTGGGCGAGGTCCTCATCGCCGGCACGACGGCGCTGCTCATCTGCATCTTCCTGTCGCCGCAGTTCATCGCGCTGCTGCGCGCCCGCGAGTTCGGCCAGAACATCCGCGAGGAGGGGCCCGAGGGCCACCACGCCAAGGCGGGCACGCCGACCATGGGCGGGATCATCATCTTCACGGCGATCTCGCTGCCGTTCCTGATCCTGTCCAGCTACGACTGGCGGGCGGTGGGGGTCTACGGCGTGGCCATGGCCTGCGCCCTTCTGGGCTTCGCCGACGACTACACGAAGATCATCAAGCGCCGCTCGCTCGGGCTGCGCGCACGCACGAAGCTGGGCGCGACGATCCTCATCGCCATCGCGCTGTGGTACGTGGCCACCCAGCAGGCGGGAATCGCCGAGACGGTGCGCCTGCGCTTCGTCGACTTCCAGATCGACCTGAGCTTCCTGGGCGGCGTCCCGTTCCTCATCTTCATCTTCCTGGTCCTGGCGGGGACCACCAGTGCGGTCAACCTCACCGACGGGCTCGACGGCCTGGCCGCGGGCTGTGCGGCCATCGTGGTCCTGGCCTACATCGGCATCACGTTCATCACCACCGGCCAGGAGGACCTGGCCATCCTGGCTGCGGCCCTGGTGGGCGCGTGCGTGGGCTTCCTGTGGTTCAACGCGTTCCCGGCCACGATCTTCATGGGGGACACCGGCTCGCTGGGGCTGGGCGGAGCGATCGCGGGACTGGCGATCATGACCAAGACCGAGGTGCTGCTCGTGCTGCTGGGCGGCATCTTCGTCGTCGAGGCGCTCAGCGTGCTGATCCAGGTCGCCTCCTTCCAGGCCTTCCGCAAGCGGGTGTTCCTGATGGCGCCCATCCACCACCACTTCGAGCTCCAGGCATGGTCGGAGACCAAGATCATCCTGCGCTTCTGGATCGTGGCCGCGATCTGCAGCGCGATCGGCTTCACGCTGTATCAGTCGTCGATCACGTGATCACGTGAGGCCGGAGGCCGAACAGGTTTTCAGTCGCGGGGCCGGACGCCCCGCGGAGGTGACCATTTGAGGCCACCCCTCCCCGAGGGTCCGTTCCTCGTCGTGGGGCTCAAGCGCTCCGGGCTGGCCGCGGCGCGCACGCTGGCCGCACGGGGGGAGGAGGTTATCGCCGTCGACGCGGGGCTGCCCGACATCGAGGGCCTCGACGGGGTCGAGGTGCACACAGCCTCGGAGGGCCTCGAGCTGCTGGATCGCGCCGGTGCGGTGGTCAAGAGCCCGGGCGTCCCCGCGCAGGCCGCAGTGATCGCCGCCGCGCGGGAGCGTGGCGTGGCGGTGCTGGGCGAGCTCGAGCTGGGCTGGCGCCTGCTCGACCGTGAGTTCATCGCGGTCACGGGCACCAACGGCAAGACGACGACCGTCGAGCTGCTGGGCCACCTGCACCGCCGGGCGGGCGTCCCGGTGGCCGTGGCAGGCAACGTGGGCACCGCGGTGACGGGCCTGGAGGTCGAGCCCGGCGGCGTCGTAGTCTGCGAGACGTCGTCCTTCCAGCTCGAGGACACGGTGGCCTTCGCGCCCGAGGCGGCGATCCTGCTCAACGTCGAGGCCGACCACCTCGACCGCCACGGCACGCTCGCGCAGTACACCACCGCCAAGCTCGAGGCCTTCGTCCGCCAGGGCCCCGGCGACGTGGCCGTCCTGCCCGAGGGCTTCCCCGACCCCGCGGGACGCGCGCTGCGCGTGCGCTTCGGCCCCGGCGGCGAGCTGGACGACCGCGACGGCGCGCTGTGGTGGCGGGGGGAGCGGCTCATCGCCCACGCGCAGCTCGCCCTGCGCGGCGCCCACAACGCCCAGAACGCCGCGGCCGCGGCGGCTGCCTGCCTGGCGCGGGACATGGACCCGGAGGCCGTCCGGGCCGGCCTGGCCACCTTCGCCGGCGTCGCCCACCGCCTGGAGGAGATCGCGCGCCGCGACGGCGTGCTCTACGTCAACGACTCCAAGGCCACCAACGTGGCCTCCACGCTGGTCGCCCTGGCCTCCTTCGACGCGCCCGTGCACCTGATCCTGGGCGGCCAGGGCAAGGGGCAGGACTTCGCGCCGCTGCGCGCGCCCGTGGCCCGGCGCTGCGCGGACGCCTACCTCATCGGCGAGGACGCCGGGCGCATCGGCGAGGCCATCGCAACCGGGAGGCCCAGCGGGGACCTGGAGGGCGCGGTGGCCGCCGCGCGCGCCGCCGCGGCGCCGGGCGAGGTCGTGCTCCTCTCTCCGGCCTGCGCCTCCTTCGACCAGTTCGCCGACTTCGAGGCCAGGGGGGAGGCGTTCCGGGCGCTGGTGTCGAACTGAGGCCCGATGCCCAGGGACGGTGATCGGCGGCCGCCGGAACGGTGCGTATTTCCGTGGGCGGCCGCTGGCGGCCGGTCAGGACTCCGCGCGCGGACGAAGCGGCCCGACCAGCCGCTGGAGTACAACATCCTCGTCACCGCGACGCTGTGCCTGCTGGCCGCCGGCGCAGTCATGGTCTACAGCGCCTCCTCGGCGCGCACGCTCCTGGAGGGCAACGGCGACGGCGCCGCGCTGCTGCTCAAGTACGTGGCCTTCGGCGCCGTCGGCCTCGGGGTGATGTTCGTGCTGGCCCGCCACGGCATCGCCCTGGCCCGCCGGTTCACGGTGCTCCTGCTCGTGGCCTCCTTCGCGGCGCTGCTGGCCGTGGAGATCCCGGGCCTGGGCGTCACGGTCAACGGCGCGACCCGCTGGCTGGGCGTGGGGCCCGCGCAGTTCCAGCCCTCCGAGCTGGTCAAGATCGCCCTGGTCCTCTACGCCGCCGGGCTGCTCGCGGAGCGCCCGAAGCGCCTGCGGACCCTGGGCGGGGTGATCAGCCCGATCCTGCTCGTCGCAGGCGCGGCGGCGGGCCTGGTCATGCTCCAGCCCGACCTGGGCACCGCGCTGGTCATCTGCTTCACGATGCTGGCCCTGCTGGTGGCGGCGGGAACCCCGCTGCGCCACATCGGCGCCCTGTGCGCCGCCGGGGTCGTCGCGGTGATGGCCTTCGCCCTGTCGGCGCCCTACCGCGTCGAGCGGCTGCTCACCTTCCTCGATCCCTGGTCGCGTGCCGGCGACGAGGGCTTCCAGATCGTGCAGGGCCAGATCGCGGTGGGCTCGGGCGGCCTGTTCGGCCTCGGGCCGGGGCAGTCGGTGCAGAAGATCTTCTACCTGCCCGAGGCCCACACCGACTTCATCCTGGCCGTGATCGGGGAGGAGCTGGGCGTCACGGGCATCGTGGGTCTGCTGTTCCTCTACGGGCTCATCGCCTACGCGGGGCTGCGGGCCGCCAAGGCGGCCCGTGAGGCCTACACCCAGCTCCTGGCCGCGGGGCTGACCTCGCTCATCCTCAGCCAGGCGCTGCTCAACGTGTTCGCGGTGCTGGGGGTGGTGCCCCTGACCGGCGTGCCGCTGCCGTTCATCTCCTCGGGCTCGTCCAGCCTGCTCACCCTGCTGGCCGCCGTCGGCCTGCTGCTAAACGTGGCCAGCGGCCCGCACACCAGGCTGCAGGCCGTCCCGGCGCCCAGTTCGCGAACATCCCCCCATGGCGCGCGTGCTCATAGCGACGGGCGGGACGGCCGGGCACGTGGTGCCCGCGCTGGCGGTCGCCGACGCGCTGCGGGCTGAGGGCGCGCGGGTCGCCTTCGTGGGCGGTCAGCGCGCCGAAGCCGAGCTGGTCCCCGCCGCCGGCTACGAGCTGCACCCGATCCGGGTGGAGGGCCTGAGCCGCACGAACCCCTTGAAGGCGGCACGGGCCGTCGTGCGCGCGGGCGGCGCGGTGGGGGCGGCGCGGCGCGTCCTGCGCGCCTTTGGCCCCGACGCCGTCATGGGCGGCGGCGGCTACGTCGCCGGGCCGGTCGGCCTGGCCGCGGCCACCGCGCGCATACCGCTCGTGCTGACCGAGGCCGACAGCCACCTGGGCATCGCCAACCGGCTGCTGGCCCGGGCCGCGCGGCGGGTGTGCCTGGCCTTCCCGATCGAGGGTCGCGAGGACGGGCGCTACCTGGTCACGGGCCGGCCGGTCGGCCCGCCGGTTACCGACCGCGCGGCGGCCCGCTCACGCTTCGCCCTGGGCGACGGGGAGACGTGCGTGCTGGTCTTCGGCGGCTCGCTGGGCGCGCGGTCGATCAACGAGGCGGCCGAGCAGGCCTTCCGCGATGTCGGGTTCCGCGTCCTGCACGCGGCCGGGGTGCGCGACTTCGCGACCCTGCGCGAGCGCGTCGGCGGGCGGCCGGGGTACGACCTGCACGAGTACCTCGAGCGCTTCGGCGAGGCGCTCGCGGCCTGCGACCTGTGCGTGGCACGGGCCGGTGGCTCCATCTTCGAGATCGCCGCCCACGGGCGGCCGGCCATCCTCGTGCCCTATCCCCACGCCACCGCCGACCACCAGACGGCCAACGCCCGCTGGATGGAGCGCGCCGGCGCCGCGGTGGTGGTGCCCGACTCAGAGCTCGACGCGACCAGGCTGCGCGCCGAGGTCGACGGCCTGCTGGGCGACCCGCCGCGCCTGGAGGCCATGGCCCGGGCCTCGGCCGCGCTGGCGCGCCCCGACGCAGCGGCCGTGATCGCCCGCGAGGTGCTCGACGCGGCGGGGAGCGCGCGGTGACGTTGAACGGACGGCGACTGCACTTCGTCGGGATCGGCGGGGCGGGCATGAGCGGCCTCGCGCTGGTCGCCCACGCCCTGGGCGCGCAGGTGACCGGCAGCGATCGGGGCGACTCGCCCTACCTGGAGCGCGTGCGGGCGGCCGGGATCACGCCGAGGATCGGCCATGACGCGGCCAACCTGCCCGCCGGCGACGACGTCGAGGTGGTGATCTCGACCGCGATCCCCGCCGACAACCCCGAGCTGGCCCTCGCCCGTGAACGTGGGCTGGTCGAGCGCCACCGCGGCGAGCTGCTGGCCGAGCTCGCCGCGCTCAAGCGCTGCATCGCCGTGGCGGGGACGCACGGGAAGACCACGACGGCGTCGATGGCCGCCCACGCGCTGTTGCGCTGCGACATGGACCCGGGCTACCTCATCGGCGGTGAGCTGCGGTCGACCGGGACCAACGCCGCGTGGGGGACGGGGGAGTGGGTGGTGGTGGAGGCCGACGAGTCCGACCGCTCGTTCCTGCGCCTGGCGCCCGAGCTGGCCGTGGTCACCAACGTCGAGCTCGACCACCACGCCACCTACGCCTCCCGGGCCGAGGTGGAGGACGCCTTCCTGGCCTTCCTGCACCGTGCTCACCGGCCGATCCTGTGGGACGCGCCCGACGCCGAGGCGCTGCTGGACCGCGGCGACATCGGCGAGGCCGCGTTCTTTCGCGCCGACGACGTGGAGCTGGGTCCGGGCGGGTCGACGTTCACGTGGGCCCAGCAGCGCGTGCGCCTCAGCGTCCCGGGGGCCCATAACGTGGCCAACGCCGCCGCGGCGCTCACCGCCTGCGCGCTGGCCGGCGCGCCCGCCGACCGCCTGGCCGGGGCGCTGGAGGACTTCCGCGGCGCCGGGCGGCGCTTCGAGCGCCTGGGGCGCACCGCCTCGGGCGCCGAGGTGGTCGACGACTACGCCCACCACCCCACGGAGGTCGCCGCTACGCTGGCCGCGGCGCGCACGCTGGAGCCGGCGCGCCTCGTGGCCGTCTTCCAGCCCCACCTGTTCTCGCGCACCGAGCGCCTGTATCGGGAGTTCGGCGTCGCCCTGGCCGCCGCCGACGTGGTGGGCGTCCTCGACGTCTACCCGGCGCGGGAGCGGGCGGAGGACCACCCGGGCGTCACCGGCCGCCTCGTCGCGGCGGCGGCGGCCGACGCGGCGCCCGGGCGCCAGGTCCTGTGGCTGCCCGACCACGACGCCGCGCGGCGCGTGCTCGAGCCCCGCCTGCGCGAGGGGGACCTGTGCCTCGTGCTGGGCGCCGGCGACGTCGACGCGCTCGGGCGCGCGCTCGTGGCAGAGCCTGCGGCCTGAGGGCGCGCGCCCTCGTGGTGGCGGGCTCGCGTGGAGGAGCGTCCACCGCCCTCCCGCGCGCCGAGCGGTGAGCGGTGAGCGACGCGTCGCGCCGGAAGGAGCGCGCCGCCGCCTGGCGAAGAAAGGGTCGTGGCGCGCCTCCCGCTGCTGTCGCGCCTGCGCACATCCGGCCCGCGGGTGCGCCTGCCGCGGCCCGGCCCGCGTATCGTCGGGCTCGCGCTGGTCGCCGTGTCGCTGTTCGGCGGCCTGTTCCTGTGGCTGCGCGATTCATCGGTGGTCGCGATCGCCGACGTCCGGGTGGAGGGCGCCACCGGGCCGCGGGCCGACGTGCTGCGCATCGCGCTCACCGAGGCTGCCCGGGACATGACCATCCTCCATGTGCGCATGGACGACCTGCGCGACGCGGCGCAGCCCCACCCGATCGTGGACGACCTGAGCGTGGACCGCGAGTTCCCCGACGCCCTGACCATCACCGTGGTGCAGCGCGGGGCGGTGGCGGCCCTGACCGTCGGCGAGCGCGCGGTTGCCGTCGCGGGGGACGGGACCCTGCTGCCCGGCCATCCGACCGGCGGCCTGGCGACGGTCGGGGCCGAGAACATGCCGACTGGTGACCGGCTGCGCCGCGGCCCGGCGCGCACGGCCGTCAGCGTGCTGGCGGCCATGCCACGGCCGTTGCGCGATGGCGCCGGGCGGGCGGCGCGGGCCGAGCGCGGGTGGGCGGTGGCGCTGCGCGACGGCCCGGTGGTGCACCTGGGCTCGGCGGATCGCCTGGCCGCCAAGTGGGCAGCAGCCTCTGCCGTGCTGGCCGACCCCGGCTCGCGCGGCGCCGTCTACGTGGACGTCCGCCTGCCCGAGAGGCCGACCGCCGGAGGGCTCGCTCCCCTGCCCTCGTCCGCCGAGGGTGTCGTGCCGCCGGTCCCCTGACTACCCTTTCGCGACGTGCCCCGCCCGCTGGCCGAGCTGACCACGCTGCGCCTCGGGGGCCCCGCGGCGCGGCTGGTCGAGGCCACGACCGAGGAGGAGGTCGTCGCCGCGGTTCGCGAGGGCGACGAGCCGCTGCTGGTCCTGGCGGGCGGCAGCAACGTCGTGGTGGCCGACGAGGGCTGGCCGGGCACCGTCGTCCTGATCGCCACGCGCGGCACGCAGCGCGACGGCGCACGCCTCACCGTGCAGGCCGGCGAGCCGTGGGACCCGTTCGTGGCCCGCTGCGTCGCCGAGGGCCTGGCGGGCGTGGAGTGCCTCTCGGGCATCCCCGGCTCCACCGGCGCCACGCCGATCCAGAACGTCGGCGCCTACGGCCAGGAGGTCAGCGAGACCATCGCCTCCGTCCGTGCCCTGGACCGCGAGCACGACCGCGTGGACGACCTCCCCCCGCAGGCGTGCGGCTTCGCCTACCGCTCCAGCGCCTTCAAGCGCACGCCCGGCCGCTGGGTCGTCCTGTCGGTGACCTTCGTGCTGGAGGCCTCACCGCACAGCCGGCCCATCCACTACCTCGAGCTGGCCCGGTCGCTTGGGGTCGAGCCCGGCGCGACCGCGCCGCTGCGTGACGTCCGCGCGGCGGTCCTCGCGCTGCGCCGCGACAAGGGCATGGTCATCGACGAGGCCGATCCCGACTCGGTCTCCGCGGGCTCGTTCTTCACCAACCCGGTCCTCGACGAGGCGGCCTTCGCGCGCCTGCGCGAGCGTGCCGGGCCCGGCCTTCCCGCCTTCCCCCAGCCCGACGGGGCCGTCAAGACCTCGGCGGCCTGGCTCATCGAGCACGCCGGCTTCGCCCGCGGCCACGGCGACCCCCTCACCATCGCCATCTCCGCCAAGCACACCCTCGCGCTGACCAACCGCGGGGCGGGCACCACGACCGACCTGGTCGTCCTGGCCCGCGAGATCGCCGCCGGCGTGCGCGAGGCCTTCGGCGTCGAGCTGCACCCCGAGCCCGTGTTCGTCGGGCACCACTGGTGATCGGAGGCGCTTGATGGGTGCGCGCCGGTCGCCCGGCCGATAGCCTCCGGCCACCTTGCGAGGCGAAGCGAGCACGGGACGGTGGACGTCGACCGCAGCGGTCGGACTGGCGAGCCTTGCGTTAGGGGCGTGTGGCGCAGGCGAGCCCCAGGTGGTCACCGGTCCGGGGCCGGCGCCCGAGGCGGCGGAGAGCGAGTCGCCCGCCGACGGCCTGCGCGCGGTCGGCGAGCAGCTCAGCGAGGCGTGCCTGACCGGGCCGATGCTCGAGGAGGAGGAGCAGACGCCGGCGGCCACGGAGATCATGGTCGACGACCTGATCCGGGCCTTCTACCTGGTGGACGATCGCGCAACGGCGCAGGACGCCGTACGCGAGGCACTCGAGCTGCTGGACCGTGGCTGCGCCTCCTCGGCGACGGTGCGGCGCCTGGCCGTCGCCACGGGCGTGGAGGGCGATGAGTCGCCCCCGGGCGGCGCCGGGGAGCCCTTCGACTGCGACGCCCAGGGCATCAACGTCGACGAGGGGGAGGAGGGCACCTGCGTCGCCGCGGATGGCCGGCGCGTCACGGTGGCCGACCGGGGCAGCACGGCGACCACGTCGGGGATGGAGGTCACGTTGGAGGACGTGGAGATCCGGCGCTCCCTGGGTCGTGAGGGTGAGGACGGCCGGGCCAGTCGCCGCGCCGGCGGCGTCTTCGTGCTGCTGACCCTACGGGTGGGTAACCGTCTGGAGGAGCCCGTCGAGTTCGACCCGGGTCGCCAGGTGGAGCTCGAGGTCGGTGGCGACCGATACTTCAGCGACGCGGTCGGCACGACCGCGATCGAGCCGGACGAGGAGCGCACCGGCACGGTGACCTTCGACATCCCCGAGAACACCGTCGAGGACCTCGACACCAACGGCAACGTCTTCGTCATGCCCTTCGAGGAGGCGGGCGGCCCGGGCGGCGACGAGGCCGCCACCGCGGTGCTGCGTACCTACGAGTAGCCAACCCGCTCCAGCAGCGCCCGCCCGCTGGGGCCCAGCACGCCGGGGAGGGTGGCGCGGCCGGGCAGCTCGTGCTCGGCGCCGGTGAGTACGTCGCGCCAGCGCCCGTCGGCGGCGGGCGGGGGCTCCCAGGCGCCTCCGACCGCGCCGTCGCGCACGGCCACCGCGACCAGCACTTCGTCGTCGCGCAGGAACGCGCAGACGTCGTCGCCGGCCGGGATCGGCACGTAGGCGCCCGCGAAGGCCTCGGGGCGCCGCGCGCGCAGCTCGAGCGCGCGCCAGATGAGGTGCAGCTTGGCGGTCTCGCGGGTGGGCTGGGCACCGGCGCGCAGCTCGTCCAGCAGCGCACGGCGGTGCTCCCAGTCGACCTCGCGCCGGTTGTCGGGATCCACGAGGGCCAGGGCCCACAGCTCGTCGCCCTGGTAGACGTCGGGGATGCCCGGTGAGGTGAGCTTGAGCAGGAGCTGGCCCAGCGCCGAGCGCTCGCCGGCCTCGGCCACGCGGGCCGTGAAGCCCTCGAAGGCGTACAGGAACGGGCCGTGCTCGATGACAGCGGCAGCGAAGTGCTGTACGGCGGCCTCGTGCTCGGTGTCGGGCGACATCCAGTTGGAGTCGACCTTGGCCTCGCGCACGGCCTTCTCCAGGTAGCCGGCCAGCCGCTGGGCCGAGATGGGCCACGTGCCCACGAGGGTCTGGTAGAGGAGGTACTCCTCGTCGGGCGTTGGCGCGCTGGACGACGTGCGCAGCGGCGCGTTGATCTCGCGCCACTGGCGCACCGCCACGGCCCAGTCGGAGGCCATGCCGCTAAGCGCGCCGATGCGCGCCCGGGTGTCGCCCGAGCGCTTGGTGTCGTGGGTCTGGGTCACCAGCAGCCCACGCGGGAAGCGCCGCGCGCGCTCGAGGTTGCCTTCGTGGAACGCTTCGACCGCCATGCTCCAGCGGCCCGGGTCGCCGCCGACCTCGTTGAGGGCGAGCAGCCGCGTCCAGCGGTAGAAGGCGGTGTCCTCCACGCCCTTGGCCATCACCGGCGGCGTGGTCTGCTGGAAGCGCGTGATGAACGCCTCGTTGTCGACCAGCGCCTGGTCCAGGCCGGCCAGCGCCTCGCGGTCGGCCGGCTCGATCTCCCCGCGCGGCGGCCAGACGTAGGAGCGGTAGACGTCCATGCCCGCCAGCGCGCGCTCCAGGTCGAGCCCCTCGTCCACGCCGGCTTCGCGGCGCAGGCGCTCGACCTCCCCGGCGAACGTGGTCCGGGCCTGCTCGAGCTTGGCCGCGAAGGCCACCTCGGCGAACGAGCGTGTCTCGCCGGTCAGCTCGCGGTGGGCCGCGGCCAACGCCGCCTCGCCGGCCGGGTCGACGAACAGCGCCTGCACGTCGACGCAGAACTCGTAGCCCGTCGTGCCCTCCACGGGCCAGTCGCGCAGCGGCTCGGGTGGGTGGGTCGTATTCAGGATCTTCTCCACCCACACGTGGCGCGCGCCGCCCTCGGCCAGACGCGCCAGGTAGCCGGCCGGGTCGGCCAGCCCGTCTGGATGGTCGACCCGCACGCCGTCCACCACGCCCTCGCGCAGCAGGCGCAGGATCAGCTCGTGCGTCGCGGCGAAGACCTCGGGGTCCTCCTGGCGCACCCCGGCCAGGTGGTCGATGTCGAAGAAGCGCCGGTGTCGGCCGGTGATCGGGTCGATGTCGAAGAACCGCGCCCGCGTCTCCTCGTCGGCCCAGAACGGGTTGGCGTCGTCGGTGGCCATGTGGTTGGGCACGATGTCCAGGACGAGGCCGAGGCCCTGGCTCGCGAGCGTGCGCAGACTCTTCTCGCCGCCCAGGTCGTCGTTGACCTGCCGCGGGTTCACGATGTCGTAACCGTGCGTCGAGCCCTCGCGCGCCGCGAAGACCGGGGAGAGATACAGGTGACTGATGCCCAGGTCGCGCAGATAGGGCACCAGCGCGCCGACGGCGGCGAAGTCCAGCCCGGGGCCGAGCTGCAGGCGGTAGGTGGCACGCAGCGGCGCCCTCACGAGGCGGTCTCGTCGCGGCGCAGCACGACCACCGACCGGCTCACCACCGGGATCTGCTCCAGGGCGGCGAACCGCTGGCTGCCCGGCGCCGCGTCGGGCTCGTCGGTGCGCAGCTCCAGCGCCCAGCGTGCGCCCAGACGCCGCGCGGGCAGGCGGAACGTCACGTCCTCGTGTCCGGCGTTGAACAGCAGCACGAAGGAATCCCCGGTGACCGGCACGCCGCGACGGTCGTGGTTGCCGGTGTCCTGGCCGTTGAGGAACAGCCCCAGCACGTTGGTGTCGGCGCGCTCCCAGCCGCGGCGGGTCATGCGCCGCCCGTCGGGACGAAACCACCAGGCGTCGGGCAGCCCGCCGTCCCCTTCGCTGTCACCGCGAAGGAACGTCGCGCGGTGGAAGACCGGCTCGGCGGTGCGCAGGGCGATGAGCCGCCGGGTGAAGGCGTGCAGGTCGGCGTTGGCCTCGGGCAGCGACCAGTCGAACCAGGAGATCTCGTTGTCCTGGCACCACGTGTTGTTGTTGCCGTCCTGGGTGCGGCCGAACTCGTCGCCGCCAAGCAGCATCGGCACGCCGTGGCTGAGCAGGAGCGTGGCCAGAAGGTTGCGCTGCTGGCGGGCGCGCAGCGCGTTGATCTCGGGGTCGTCGGTCTCGCCCTCGACCCCGCAGTTCCACGAGCGGTTGTCGTCGGTGCCGTCCTGGCCGCCCTCCTGGTTGGCCTCGTTGTGCTTCTCGTTGTAGGCGACGAGGTCGGCCAGCGTGAAGCCGTCGTGGGCGGTGATGAAGTTGATCGAGGCGGACGGCCGGCGGCCGTCGGACTCGTAGAGGTCGCTGGACCCGGTGAAGCGCCGCGCGAACTCCCCGACGTTGGCCTCCCCGCGCCAGAAGTCGCGCATCACGTCGCGGTAGTAACCGTTCCACTCCGTCCACAGGACCGGGAAGTTGCCCACCTGGTAGCCGCCGGGCCCGACGTCCCACGGCTCGGCGATGAGCTTGACCTGGGAGAGGACCGGGTCCTGGTGGATGGTCTCGAAGAAGGCCGACAGGCGATCGACGTCGTAGAAGCCGCGCGCGAGCGCCGAGGCGAGGTCGAAGCGGAAGCCGTCGACGTGGCACTCGGTGACGAAGTAGCGCAGCGAGTCCATGATCAGGCGGATCACCGACGAGTGGGTGGGGTTGAGCGAGTTGCCCGTGCCCGTGAAGTCCATGTAGAAGCGCGGGTCGTCCTCCATCAGGCGGTAGTAGGAGGCGTTGTCGACCCCGCGGAAGGACAGCATCGGGCCGAGGTGGTTGCCCTCGGCGGTGTGGTTGTAGACCACGTCGAGGATCACCTCTATGCCCGCTTGGTGCAGCGCCTTGACCATGCCCTTGAACTCGCGCACCTGCTCGCCGGTGTCGGCGTTGTGGGCGTAGCCGGCGTGGGGGGCCAGGTAGCCGATGGAGGAGTAGCCCCAGTAGTTGGACAGCCCGCGCTCGGGCAGGAAGCTCTCGTCGATGATGTGGTGCACGGGCAGCAGCTCGACGGCGGTCACGCCCAGCTCTTGGAAGTGGGCGATGGCGCCCTCGGAGGCCAGGCCGGCGTAGGTGCCGCGCAGCTCCTCGCGGACCTCGGGGTGGCGCACGGTGTACCCGCGCACGTGGGTCTCGTAGATCACCGTGGCGTTCCACGGGGTGCGCGGGTGGCGGTCGCCGTCCCAGTCGAAGCCCGGGTCGGTGACCATGCACTTGGGGATGGCCTCGGCGCTGTCCTCGTCGTCGGGCTCGAGGTCGGCCTCGTCGGTGCCGTCGGGCGTGTAGGGCAGCACGTTGGCGCGCTCCCAGCGCACGTGGCCCTCGATCGCCTTGGCGTAGGGGTCGATCAGGAGCTTCTGGGCGTTGAAGCGGTGCCCCTCGTCGGGCTCGTAGGGGCCGTGCACGCGGTAGCCGTAGCGCTGGCCGGGCGCGACGCCGGGCAGGTAGCAGTGCCAGCAGTGCGCGGTGACCTCGGGCACGTCGACGCGCTCCTCGGTGTCGTCGGCGTCGAACAGGCACAGCTCGACGCGCTGGGCGTGCTCGGAGAACAGCGAGAAGTTCGTGCCCTCCCCGTCCCAGGTGGGTCCCAGGGGGAACGGATCGCCGGGCCAGACCTCGCGGCTGGTGGTGTTGGCGTCGGCCACCGGGCGAGCTTGCCCGAGGCCACCCGGCGCTACACCTCCGCCGCGCCTACACCTGCCTCCATGAGTAGAGGACCGCACCCGCGAGCGAGGGGAGGGCGCCGCCGTCGACGGCGTGGGTCGAGAGGACGACCTCGCCCTCCGGGAGGTCGAGCGGGCGGTCGCCGAAGTTCATGACCAGGGTGTGTGCGCCGCGCCTGGCCACCAGGCCGCGCGCCCCGTGCGCCGCGATGTCCTCGACCTCGTGGCCGCGCAGCTCGCGACGCAGGGTCAGCAGCCGCCGGTACAGCTCCCGGAGCCCCGGTTCCTCCTCGCGGGAGAGCTTCGAGCGCTCGAACGTCTCCAAGGCCATGGGGTCGGGCACCTCCTCGCCCGCGAAGGCGGCGAACGACGCGAACTCGCGGCGGCGGCCCTCACGGGTGGCCACCACGATCTCCTCGTCGATGTGGTCGGCGAAGAACAGGAACGGGTTGGGCTCGCCGTACTCCTCGCCCATGAAGAGCATGGGGGTGAACGGGCTGAGCAGGGTGGCGAAGGCGGCCAGGCGCCGGGTGGCCGGGGGCAGGCGGTCGCCGAAGGCGCGGTTGCCCACCTGGTCGTGGTTCTGGGCGAAGACCACGAACTGCTCCACCGGGCGGTCGTCGGCGGACGCGCCGTGGCGACGCTCGCGGAAGGTCGAGAAGGTTCCGTCGTGCACATGGGGACGAGGCAGCGCCTTGCCCAGGTCTGCGATGTCGCCGAACTCGGCGTAGTAGCCCTCGCGCTCGTCGGTGAGCAGCGTGCGCAGCGCGTGGTGGAAGTCGTCGGCCCAGGCGGCGTCCAGGCCCAGGCCGCCGACCTCGGCGGGCCTGATGACCATCGGGTCGTTGAGCCCCGACTCGGCGATGACCAGCGCGCCGGGCCGCGCCTGGCGCACGCGGCGGCCCAGCTCTTGGAGCAGCGGCCGGGCACCGGAGTCGTAGATCGCGTGGATGGCGTCCAGGCGCAGACCGTCGAGGTGGTAGTCGCGCACCAGGCCCTCCGCGCCCTGCAGCACCCACTCGCGCACGGGCTCCGAGCCCTCCCCGTCGAAGTTGATCGCCTCGCCCCAGGGCGTGGCGTAGCGGTCGGTGAAGTAGGGCCCAAAGGCGGTCAGCGCCTGGTCACCCGAGGCGCCGACGTGGTTGTAGACGACGTCGAGGAACACGCCCAGGCCCTCGGCATGCGCGGCGTCGACCAGCGCGGCAAGGCCCTCCGGCCCCCCGTAGGGCTCGTGCACCGCCCAGTGGTAGACGCCGTCGTAGCCCCAACCGCGCTCGCCGGGCATAGCGGCCACGGGCATCAGCTCGATGGCGGTCACTCCCAGCTCGCGCAGGGCGCGCAGGTGGGGGATGGCGCCCCCGAACGTGCCCTCCTCGCTGAACGTCCCCACGTGCAGCTCGTATAGCACCAGCTCGGCCAGGGGGACGCCGCGCCAGCCCGCGTCGGTCCACGTGAACCGCGCCGGGTCCACCATCCGCGAGGGGCCGCGCAGCCCCTCGGGCTGCCAGCGCGAGCACGGGTCGGGAAGGGCGTCGCCGCCGTCCAGGACATAGGCGTAGTCGTCGCCGTGCCCGGCCGGCGCCGTCACGCCGAGCACCCCGTGGCCCTCGTCCTCCAGCGCCAGCTCCTCGCCACGCAGCCGCAGGCGCACGTCCTCCGCGCGGGGCGCCCACACCCGGAAGCGCGCGCGGCCGTCGCCCAGCGGGTGCGCCCCCAGCGGGCGCTCCCAAGGAAGTATCTCGACCGGCACCCGCCTGACGCTACCCACGCGGCGCTCGACCACACCCCCGGGGACGCGGTGCGCGGATCCTCCGCGACCGTGGTGGTTCGCCATAGAGAGGAGCCACAGAGATCATCATCAAGCGCGTCCGCGAGAACCGTGAGCGCCACGTCGCCGAGGCTCGTGAGATCTACGAGCACTTCTGCGAAGAGGTGCTCGAGGAGATCGCCGCCTTACCGTGCGGACCCTGGACTAGTTCGCGCATGAGCGCTCCCTCCCGAGCACCTCGCAGCCTCGCAAGCTTCACCGGCCCGGCTGCGCTGGCTCCTTCCCATAGATAATCATCACACCGAACTAACCCGGTCTTCGTGAAACCCACCCCCCGGCTCATCACTTCGCGGCGGCCGTCTCGTGCAAGCCGTAGGTGGCCGATGTCGGTGCGACGCCACGAGCAGAAGAGTCGTGAGACACGAAACGCCGAGCGCGCTAATGAGACGCCGCGGCACGAAGACGTTCAAGCAGAGACTCAACCTCGTAGCCGTAGTTTCGTCGGACCTCGTGCGACAAGGCGGCGATGAACGAATCGATGCCGATACGGATCGCTCGTTCCGTGATCCGCATTGGAGCTGACGCGGTGCCCGGCCGATGGTCGGAGTCCACCAGCCAGTCGTCTTCGTCGTACGTAAAGCGAAGCATGCTGCCTTCGCTGCCGGTCGCCTCGTAGTCAAGCCCACTCCGTCCAGTCATGTCCCGCCTTACCCACAGGTCGAGAACATGGGCGAGTTCTAGCACCGGAAACTCAACCTCGTCGTACAAGAGGTCTTCGCCAACCCGAACCTCGAACTGGGAAGCGACGAAACGCATTAACCAGTCAAGGTCGCCACAAAGCTCCGGCACATCGGGATGCAAGCCCGTGAAGCGAAACCCCAACGAAGCGTTCATGGAGCCTTCGGTCCATAGGGGAACGCGGTGATGACCCTTCCGTCGGGCGACACGATCGTCCGCACTGTCGAGCGACCGCCTCCCCGATCGAGCGACCGAGGTTCGTGTCGACTCGGTATCCACCCGCAGGGTTTGGCCGGAACTTCGCGCTCGGAGACCGCAGCGCCTCTCGAACGACGCTGTCGACATCGACGCGCTTCCCGAACTTGTTGTACCTACCGCCTGCCCCCGGCAAGTGCTTGCGCGAGATGTTGATCGGACCTTTCGCAGCCTTGAAGCTGGAAGGACCCCGTTCTTCGGTCCACTGACTGTGAGAGTCGAGTGTGTAGGACCGAGCGGCGGGGCGATCCGTCCGCGCGTCGCGGTGACGGCCCCGGCGGTCATCCGGTCGGCTGGGCGCAGTCGGCGGCGAAGGCGGCCGGGGTGCGCATGCCCAGCGCGGAGTGCGGTCGGCGCGTGTTGTAGTCCTCCTGCCAGTCGCTGACGACGACGCGGGCCTCGGCCAGACACGCGAACTGCTCTGTGTTGAGCAACTCGTCCCTGACGCGGGAGTGGAAGGACTCCACGAACGGGTTCTGCCACGGCGCGCCGGGCTCGATGAACGCCGTCTCGGCGTGCTCGAACCTGCACCAGTCGCGCAGCGCATGCGACGTCAGCTCGGGGCCGTTGTCGCAGCGCAGGAACACCGGGGCGCGCCCGCGCTGGGCGACTAGCGCCTCCAGCGCGGCCACGGTCTGATCGGCGGTGACAGAGCGCCCCACGTCCATGACCAGCGCCTCGCGGGTGAACTCGTCGACGACGTTGACCAGGCGCAACGCCCGCCCGTCGGCGGTCATGTCAGCCTGGAAGTCCAGCGCCCACACCTCATCAGGCCCGCTGGCGCGCAACGCGCTGCGATCAGGCTGACCGGCCGCCCGGCGGCGCTTGCGCGCCCGCGCCGGCACACGCAGCCCTTCCTCGCGCCACAGGCGCTGCACCCGCTTGCGGTTCACGCTCCAGCCCCGCTGGCACAGCTCATAGTGCGCGCGACGGTAGCCCCAGCGGGGCCGCTGCGCGGCGACCCCGCGCAGCTCCGCGCGCAGCGCCTGGTCATCGTGGACGACCACGGCCGCCCGCCGCTGGGTGGAGCGGTGCTGGCCGACATACCGACACGCCCGGCGCTCGCTCAGCGCCAAGCGGTCGCGCACCATCGCGACCGCCTGACGCCGGCGGGCCGGGCTCACCAGTTTCCCTTGGCGACCTCCTTCAGGGCGCGATTCTCCAGCGCCTGGTCGGCCACGATCGCCTTCAACCGCTGGTTCTCGCGCTCCAGCTGCTTCAGCCGCTTGACGTCGTCGCCCTTCATCCCGCCAAACTGGCGCTGCCAGCGATGATACGTCGCCTCGCTGATCTCCAAGTGCCGACAGACCTCGCCGACCTCCTTGCCCTGCCCCAACAGCCGCTCGCCCTCCCGCAACTTGCGGATCACCTGCTCCGGAGTATGCCTGCGTGCCTTCATCGCGCGTCCTTCCTCGCCCACAATCGTAGGCGGGTAGAACTCTCACAAGCACCGGACCGAACCTACGGGGCCACGCCAAAGCTCGCCTCGGAGGCTTGCTCCAGCGCGCTCGCCCCTACACGGGGAACGCCCTTTGTGGCAAGTCTCAGCCCCGCTAGGGACGTCGAGGAGAGGATGTCCCGTTCGCCGTGGAACTTCGGCGGCGGTCTGCTTGCATTATCTCACACGGGTGAAGCGGCGACCTCCGGCGCCGGGGTGTCGGTGATGGTGTGACGGGCGATGTCGCGCTCGACGGCGTTGGCGAGCTTGGCGATGTCGGCGTGGCCGATGATGCGTCGGAACTGGCGCTCGGCTTCGAGCATCCCGGCGGCCGTCCAGCGCAGGCACATTTCGCCTGACTGCCAGCGCTTGACGTTGCGGCTGGTGCGCCGCACGCACTCGATCATCGACTCGCACGGGTTGGTCGAGGCCAGCGTGCGCTTCAGCGCGCCGCGCACCCCGAGGCGGGTCACGGTGAGCGTCTCCTCCAGGCCCTCGCGCAGCGAGGCGGCCGCGCCGGGGTGGGGGTGCTCCAGTTCGTCGACAGCGCGATCAGGCGCTCGCTCGCGCGCGGTGGCGTGGTCGTCGAGCTTCCAGGCCGCGCGCAGGCGGCGCATGACCGCCGGGCGGTCGCGCTCGGGCAGGTAGTCGAGCACGTTGCGTTCCTTGTGGCGGTTATGCCGACGTCGGCATAAGGTGCACTATGCCGACTCTCGCGTTATGCCGATTCGTGTGCGAGAGGCTCGTGAACGTCAGGGGTTGCGGCTGA
>JANDLV010000036.1 GCA_024330185.1 Candidatus Siliceabacter maunaloa | reverse complement strand
CCCTTCTCGTCGTCGCGCTCGACTTCACCCGGACGGCCGCGTGTCTACTTGGAGGCGGCCTCCCTGGCGCGCGTGGCCGCCTCGACGGTGACCGTCACGTCGGATTCCTGCTCGCCCTGCTCGCCGTCGTCGTCGCCGTCCTCTTCCTGGAGGTCGTCGGGGTCGGCGGCGCTGTTCTCGGTCTCCTCGGTCTCGGGGCCGGCGGCCGTGTCGCTGCGCTGGGACGCAGGGGGCTCGTTGCCGTCCGAGGCGGCGCCGGCGAGCGCCGCTCCGACGAGCGCGAGCGCCGCGAGCGCGGCGATGGCCATCGCGACCTTCTTCATCTTGTCCGTCACGTGTACGTGTCTCCTTGGGGTCGGGGACGGAGTGCGCGGACCGTAGGCGGCGCCGATGAGCCACAGGTGAGACGCTCATCTTCGCCCCACCTACTCGCGTGCGACGGCGACGGCGAGGACCGCGATGACGCCGGCCAGCAGCACGAAGCCGCCCGCGTCGCGCCAGAGATCCGGGGCGACCGCTCGCAGCCCGACGCCCGCGAGCATGACCGCGAGCACCCCGGCCGGCAGCGTCCAGGTCTCACCGAGAAGCAGCAGCCTGAGGGCCCGCAGGAGGCTCATGCGCCGGCTTCGCGTGGGCGCTGCGTGCGAATCTGCAGGCGCGTCGCGGCGAGCAGCGCGGCGGCGAGGTACAGCAGCGCGAGGTCGCCCCCGGGCCACTCGACACCCAGGCCTTCGGCGGCGAAGAAGATCCCGAACGTCGTCAGCAGCACGCCGACGCCGTACTTGAGCTCGGTCTCGGGAAGGCGGGAGAGCGGCGCGCGCAGCCACGCACCGGCCGCGGTGACCGCGACCGCCGCAACGGCCGCGCCGGCGATGGCGGGAACGGCCCCCGAGGGACGGGCGGCCAGGGCACTGACGATGACGACGATCTCGACGCCTTCTACCAACACCCCCTTGAAGGCCACCAGCCGAGCCGCCCAGTCGGCCCGACCGGCGGCGGGCAGCGGCGCCTCGTCGAGCTCCTCGCGCGCCTCCTCGAACTCGTGCACCGCAGACGACCGCCGCCGTCGCCCCGCCAGTCGCAACGTGCCCTTGCGCAGCCACTCCAGGCCAAACAGCAACAGCAGCGTCCCGATGACCAGACGCAGCACGTCCAGCGGCAGATCGGCCAGCAGCGGGCCGAGAGTCACCGCGAGGACCGCGCACACCGCCACGCCTGCCCCAGCCCCCCAGACCGCGTCGCGCCACCCCCGGCTCGCGCCGACGGCCAGCACGATCGCCATCGCCTCGAGCAGCTCGAGCCACACCGCGACAGCGGCGGCCAGTGCGGTCAATACGGCGTTCATCGCTCGCAGGACAGCAGCTGGCGCCACGGCGCGGGGCCCGAGCCATGCGGCCCGGGCCCCGTTACGCCGATGGTCACGCCGCGGCTTCTAGCGCTGCGCAGGCGCCTCGGCGGCCGGCTCGGACGAGCTCTCCGTCTCCTCGTCGTCGCCGTCCTGCTCGGTGCCCAGGACGCTGAAGGCGTCGTCGAGCGCGACCTCGACCGTCTTGCCGTCGCTCGTGCGCACCTCCACCTCGTAGGCGGTCTTCTGATCGATCGCCTGCTCCTGGGCCGAATCGGGCTTCTCACCCGCCTCCGGACGCTCGACCTCCTGCTCGGGCGTCTCCTTCTCGACCTCCAGCACCTTGCCACCGCCCACGGCCCGCAGGGCCGCCTGCCCGGCGCGGTCGGCGGGGGCGCCCGTGACGGCCTCCTCCTGCTCGCCGGCCTCCTCCTGCTCGCCGGACTGCGAGGTCGCCGGCTTGTCGGCGGGCTTGTCGCTCTGCGCGCCGGCGATGGCAGTGCCGCCCAGGCCGAAGGCCCCCAGAATGCCGATGGCGGCCAGGATCTTCTTGAGCTTCTCGTTCATGGTGATTCGTCCTCCTTGTCGGTGTGGTCGACGGGGGATCCCGTCCACCGGCAAGCTAGGCAGCACCGATGAGCCGACCGTGAGAAGCCGGCGCCACGCGGGCCACTCCTCATCGCCCCCTCATCCAGCGGGCCGACGATCTGTCCATGACCACAGCGACCGCCTCCCACGACACCGCCGATCTCGCCGCGACACAGCCGGCCGTCGCGCTCCGCGTCGTGGCCTGCGCGGCGCGCACGGATCGCGGCGCGCGCCGACCGGTCAACGAGGACGCCGTGCTCGTGGCCGCGCCCGTGCTGGCCGTCGTCGACGGGGTCGGCGGACAGTGCGCCGGCGAGGATGCCTCGGCGCTCGTCCTCGACGTCCTGCGCCGCGAGGTGCGAGCGTGTCCGGCGGATCCCGAGACGGAGCTGCGCCGCGCTGGGCAGCGCCAACCGCGACGTGCGCCACGCCGCTGCCGACAACGGCCGGGAGGGCATGGCGACCACGATCGTCGTCGCGCTCCCTCGGTGCCGGCACGCTGACGATCGCGCATGCGGGGGACAGCCGTGCCTACCTGCTCAGCGACGGCCGCCTGCACCAGCTCACGCCGACACGGTCGAGCCCGAACAGTTCGAGCGACTGGCCCTTGCGGCGATGTGCAGCGCGGCCGGCCTGGGGCGGGCCGCAAGCCCGCCCCACGGTCAGCCGTGGGGCTGTCAGCCCTCCTGCGCCCAGGCCGTGCGCCACTCGCGCATCTGCGCGATCTCGCGCTCCTGGGCGGAAGTGATCTCGCGGGCCAGGTCCTGCATGCCGGGGTTCTCGCCGCGCTCCAGCTCGACGTCAGACATCACGATGGCGCCCTCGTGGTGGGGGATCATCATGTCGATGAAGGCCAGGTCGAACTGCTGCGCGGAGCGCAGCATCCCGTGGTCCATGCCCATGCCCATCATGTCCATGGACATCCCCATGCCCTCGGGCTCGACGCCCTCCAGGTCGCCGTCCAGCGCCTCCTCGAGCTCGGCGATCTCGGCCTTCTGCGACGTGATGATCTGCTC
This sequence comes from Candidatus Siliceabacter maunaloa, assembly GCA_024330185.1. GTDB lineage: Bacteria > Actinomycetota > Thermoleophilia > Solirubrobacterales > Solirubrobacteraceae > Siliceabacter > Siliceabacter maunaloa. The sequence continues at coordinate 38,718 of JANDLV010000036.1, read as the reverse complement.
GGACAGCTCGCGCAGCTCCGGGCGCTCGGAGCGCTCCAGGGCGATCTCCGCCATGTCGACGGCCCCCTGATGGTGGGGGATCATCATCTCCGCGAAGTAGCGGTCGGTCCCGTTGGCCTGCGTGTCGTCCCCGCCGCAGGCAGCCAGCGCACCCAGCGAGAGGACCAGTGCGGCGGCCAGAGCCAGCGTGCGGATTGGGTGGATTATGCGGTTCATGTCAACAGGATACGTGGCGACCGCGCGGCTGTATCACTAGTGCAACCTTCTGCTGATGTGCGAGTCGCCGCGCTGGCCGTGAGGCGCCCAGCCTCCCGCTGAGCTGGCTCATCGTGGGCTCATCCCCGGGGCGGTAGCGTCCGACCACGATGTCTCGTTGGAGCCGTCTGACCGTCCGCATGCGCGTCACCCTCGCCTTCGCGGGGGTGATGGCGGTCGTGCTGACGGCGACGGGGCTGTTCCTCTTCCTGCGCCTGGGCGCAGAGCTCGACGCGACCATCGAGCAGAGCCTGCGCTCGCGCGCCGGCGACGTGACGGCGCTGATCGAGCAGGCCGACAGCGGGCTCGAGGAGGCCGGAGACGACGCCCTCACCGAGCAGGGAGAGAGCTTCGCACAGATCCTCGACAGGTCCGGGGCGGTCGTGGACGCCACGCCGGGGGTGCGGGGGCGTGCGCTGCTCGCCGGCGGCCAAGTCCCGGACGAGGTCGGTGAGACGGTGATCGTCGACCGGGAGGCGATCGCCGGTGAGGACGAGGCCGTCCGGTTGCTGGCCACGCCGGTACGGGCGCAGGATCGCCGGCTGATCGTGGTCGTGGGCGCCACGCTTGAGGAGCGCGAGGAGGCGCTGCGCAACCTCGGCGGCCTCCTGCTGGTCGGCGGGCCGGTCGCGTTGCTGCTGGCCTGCCTGACCGGGTACCTGGCGGTGGCCGCTGCCCTGCGTCCGGTGGACAGCATGCGCCGCCGGGCGGCGGCGATCCAGGCCGCCGACCCTCGCGCGCGGCTGCCGGTCTCCCCGGCGGACGACGAGATCGGCCGGCTGGGCACGACGCTCAACGGCATGCTCGAACGCCTGGAGGCCGCCTTCGACCGGGAGCGGGCCTTCGTCGCCGACGCCAGCCACGAGCTGCGCACGCCGCTGGCGATCCTCAAGACCGAGCTGGAGCTCGCGCTGCGCGGGGGCCGCTCGACCGGCGAGCTCGAGGACGCGCTGCGATCGGCGGGGGAGGAGACCGACCGCCTGGTCCAGCTCGCCGAGGACCTGCTCGTCATAGCACGCTCGGATCAGGGTCGCCTTCCGATCCGACCCGGGGAGGTTCAGATCGACGATGTGCTCGACGGCGTCCGCGAGCGCTTCGCGCGGCGCGCCGGCGAGCGCGGCGCCGAGCTGAGGGTGGTCGCGGCCGGCGACGTCGATCTTTGCGCCGATCCCCTACGCCTCGAGCAGGCGCTGGGCAACCTCGTCGACAACGCCCTGCGCCACGGGGGCACCGCGATCGAGCTGAGCGCCCGCACCATTGGCCAGGCCATCGAGCTGCACGTCCGTGATGACGGCCCCGGCTTCCCCGACGACTTCATCGAGTCGGCCTTCGAGCGCTTCACCCGCGGGGACGCCGCGCGGGGACGGGGAGGCGCGGGGCTCGGCCTGGCGATCGTCGCCGCGGTCGCCCAAGCCCATCACGGCTCGGTCGGAGCGTGCAACCCCACCGAAGGCGGCGCCGACGTCTGGCTCAACCTCCCCCGCGAGCCCGCCGCGGTGCCCGTCACGCGCTCATGACTCTCCGCGGCCGCCTTTGACACGCATCCGGTAGCCGGCGCCGCGCACGGTCTCGATGGACTCCACGCCGAAGGGCCGATCGACCTTCTCGCGCAGGTAGCGCACGTAGACGTCGATGACGTTCGAGCGGTTCTCGTACTCGTCGTCCCAGGCGTGCTCGAGGAGCTGGAAGCGGTCGAGGACGGCACCGGGACGGCGCATGAAGGTCTCAAGCAGCGAGAACTCCTTCGCCGACAGGCTGATGTCCGTCTCGCCCCGCCAGACACGCTTGGAGGAGGGGTCCAGGTGCAGGTCGCCGAGCCGTAGCACGGTGGGTCGCTCCACCGGGCCGCGACGCGCGAGCGCGCGCAACCGAGCGGCCAGCTCGGCGAAGGAGAAGGGCTTGGTCAGGTAGTCGTCGGCGCCGGTGTCCAGGCCTCGCACGCGATCGTCGATCGCGTCACGCGCGGTGAGCATCAGCACCGGCGACCAGACGCCGTCCTCGCGCAGGCGCCGGCAGACCTCGAACCCATCCATGTCGGGCAGCATCACATCGAGCACGATCACGTCGTACTCGGTGGAGCCGGCCATCCACAGAGCGTCCTTGCCCCTGATCGCGACGTCCGCGGCCATGCCGTCGTCGCGCAGGCCGCGCCGGATCAGGCTGGCCATCTTCACCTCGTCTTCGACGATCAGGACTCTCATGACGTGCACCCTGCGTTGCGCGGATGAGAGCATGATGAGCGCGCGCGGCGCGAGCCTGACGGCCACGCACCGCGCGGCAGCGACGGGCGGAGCCGGCTTGGGCGATGATGGCGCCGAGGCATGCCCACGCGCGACGACCATCCCGACCCGAGCGCTCCACAGCAGAGCGCTCCACCGCGCCACCGATCCGGTCCCCACGGGGTGTTTGGCAGCGACCGCTTCGGCCTGGCGGCCGAGCGCTTCGCCCGCGTCTTCGGAACGCCTGGCTTCCTGGCGGGCCAGACCCTGCTCGTCGTGGTGTGGATCGCACTCAACGGGCTGGCGGTAAGCCTTCGCTGGGACCCCTATCCGTTCATCCTGCTCAACCTCCTGTTCTCCACCCAGGCCGCCTACGCCGCGCCGCTCATCCTGCTGGCACAGACCCGCCAGGCCGATCGCGACCGCGCGCAGGCCGAGCTCGACGAGCACCATCGCGACGCGCTCGCGGAGCACTACAACCTGCTCCTCGAGGAGAACCTCAAGCTCACCCGCCACGTGGCCGAGCTCACCGAACGCCTCGATCGCCGCTGAGCCGCGACCGCGCCCGTCCTCAGCAGGCCCTCATCCCCAGACCTACCATCGAGCGGTATGAGCACCACGGGTTGGCTTCTCGTGACCGCGGCAGCCGTCGTGGCCTTGTACCTCGTGTTCGTCGCCGGGCTCTGCCTCATGGGCCGGCGCACCGACGCCCGGGCGGTGGCGGGGTTCGTCCCGGACTGCGTGGTGCTGTTCGGGCGTCTGCTGCGCGACGATCGCGTACCGCGACGCAGCAAGGCGCTGGTCGGAGTCCTTAGTCTCTACCTCGCCTCCCCGATCGACCTGGTACCGGACTTCATCCCGGTGGTGGGCCAGCTCGACGACGCCATCGCGGTCGCGCTGGTGCTGCGCCTGCTGCTACGAGGTCGGTCGCCGGACCTGATACACCAGCACTGGCCCGGACCCGAGCCTTCGCTGCGCCTGCTGCTGCGACTGGCAGGCCGGTAAGTCACGAGCCACCCTTGATGCTCAGGCCACAACACCGCCGACGGTAGCGCCGGCGATCCGCACTAGCTCAGGCGGATCCCTCTTGCCACCTCCGAGGGAGTTGGGACGTGCCCAGGCGCAGGTGCTCGGTGTGAAAGATCGCCTCGTCTAGAAGTGCGCCGACGTGGTCGTCGTGAAGCGTGTAGATGACCTGGCGGCCGGTGCGCTGGCCGACCACGAGCCCGAGATGGCGGAGCAAGCGGAGTTGATGGGAGGCGGCGGAGGGCTCCAGCTCTACCGAGGCGGCGAGCTCGCCGACCGAGCAGGCTCCCTCGCGCAGGCGGCCGAGGATGCGCACCCGGCTGGGTGTCGCGAGCGCCTGCATGGTGACGGCGACCGCGTCGGCGGTCGCCGGGTCGATGTGCCCCGGCCGGGGCGGCTTTCCTTCGACCCCGTGCGCCATGCCGGAAATCCTAGCCTGATCGGCTGAGCTGCTAGCTTGAACGGACGCTCATTAGTCACGTCACTGCCCTCACCCGGGTCGGAGCCGCGTGTGCGACCTGCGCGCGCGGGGCGCGCAGCTTCTCCGGGCGCTACCGCGAGTTCCTGCTCGCGCCGGGGACGCTGTTCACGCTGGCCGCCTTCCTGATCCTCATCGTGGCGGTCATCGATCGACCCGGCGGCGTGATCGCCAGCGAGGACCCCGCCGACACCGGTTCGCTGCCCTACCTGGCCTCCGCGTTGGTGGGCTCGGCGTACATCTGGTGGTCGGCGATCCAAGGGATCCGCGAGCGCGACTTCACCGCCGACATCCCGGTCAGCTTCGCGACGATCGCGGCGATCGCGATCGAGCAGTACTCGGCCGCGGCGGTCGTCGCGGTGCTGCTGCTCGCCGGCGGGCTGCTGGAGGAGTTCGTCGCCGCGCGGGCCGACCGCGCCCTGGACGCGCTGGCGGGCCTGCTGCCCGACCGGGTGCTCGTGCGCCGCGACGGAAGCGAACGGGCCGTCGCGCTGGAGGAGGTGCTCGTGGGCGACGTGCTGCGTGTGCGCCCCGGCGAGCGCATCGCGGTCGATGGTGAGGTCGTGGCCGGCAACGCCTCGGTCGACCAGGCGGCGATCACGGGTGAGAGCATGCCCGTCGAGCGCGGTCCCGGCGACGGCGTGTTCGCCGGCACGCTCGCGTCGCTGGGCACGCTGGAGGTCCGCGCCACGAAGGTCGGGGCACAGACGACCCTGGGGCGGATCCGCCGGATGGTCGAGGACGCCCAGCAGTCCAAGGCACCGATAGAGCGCGTGCTGGACCGCTACGCAAAGCTCTACACCCCGGTTGCGCTCGTGCTCGCGTTCGTGCTCTGGCAGGTCACCGGCGAACCCACCCGTGCGATCACGATGCTCATCGTCTTCTGCCCCTGCGTGATGGTGCTCGCCACCCCGACGGCGCTGGTCGCCTCGATCGGCAACGCAGCGCTCCGCGGGAGCCTGGTCAAGAAGGGGGCCACGATCGAGGCCCTCGAGAAGGTGGACACCGTCTGCTTCGACAAGACCGGCACGCTCACCCTCGGCGAGCCGCGGCTCGTGCAGACCGTGGTCCTCGACGGGCTCGCCGACACTGAGCTGCTGCGCCACGCGGCGAGCGCCGAGACGTTCTCCGAGCACCCGCTGGGCCAGGCCATCGTTCGCGGCGCCCGAGCGCGCGAGCTGACCGTCGCGGAGCCTGAGGACTTCGACGCCCTGCCCGGGCTCGGCGTGCGCGCACAAAGTGGCGGCCGGAGCATCGTCGTCGGCCGCCCGGAACTGCTGGCCGAGCAGGGCATAGGGCTCGACGCGCGGCTGCGCGCCCGGGCCGACGAGCTTGCCGCGCCCGGCGCCACCGTGGTCGCCGTGGCCGTGGACGAGCGGCCCGCGGGCCTGCTCGTCCTCCAGGACGGGCTGCGTCCCGATGCCGAGACGGTCATCGCCCGCCTCGCCGAGCTCGCGGTGCGCACCGTGCTGATCACCGGCGACAACCGGGCCACCGCGCAGCGCATCGCGGCCCAGCTCGGGATCGCCGAGGTCCACGCCGAGGTGCTGCCTGCCCAGAAGGCCGAGATCGTGCGCGGGCTCCAGGCCGAGGGGCGGCGGGTGGCCTTCGTCGGCGACGGCGTCAACGACGGCCCCGCGCTCGCAGTCGCCGACGTCGGCGTGGCAATGGGCGGCGGGGGCACCGACCTGGCCATCGAAACCGCCGACGTGAGCCTGCTCGCCGACGAGCTCGCGCGCCTCCCCCACCTGCTCGGCCTCTCCCGCGCCGCCCTGAAGGCCATACGCCAGAACCTCGTCTTCTCGCTCGGCGTGCTGGGCATCGCGGTCGGACTGACCATTCCCGGCATCCTCACACCGGTCACCGGCGCGCTGCTGCACGAGCTGTCCTCCATCCCGGTCATCGCCAACTCCGCCAGACTCATCCGTCGCCGCGCGACCTGACGCGACCGGCATGCTGAGCCCCCTCGCGCATGCGACCTATCGCCGGCTGTTCGCAGCGCAGGTCGTCGCGCTGATCGGCACGGGCCTGACCACGGTCGCTCTCACCCTGCTGGCCTACGACCTCGCGGGCGACAACGCGGGGGCTGTGATCGGCATCGCGCTGGCCCTGAAGATGGTGGCCTACGTGGTGGTCTCGCCGATCATCACCAGCTTCGCCCACCGCCTTCCGCGTAGGCCCCTTCTGGTCTCGCTCGATCTGCTGCGAGCCGGCGTGGTGCTCCTGATGCCCTTCGTCGACCAGGTCTGGCAGGTCTACGTGCTGATCTTCGTCCTCAACGCCTGCTCGGCCGGCTTCACGCCGACCTTCCAGGCGACCATCCCCGACATCCTGGAAGACGAGCAGTCCTACACCCGCGCGTTGTCGTTGTCGCGGCTGGCGTACGAGCTGGAGAACCTGCTCAGCCCGGCGCTGGCCGCGCTGGCTCTGGCGGTGATCAGCTACGACGGACTGTTCGTGGCCAACGGCGCAGGGTTCCTGATCTCTGCGCTGCTGGTGATCTCGGTGACGCTCCCTCACGCTGCGGCGTCCGAGAGGACGGGAGGCCCGCTCGCAAAGCTGACCTTCGGAACGCGCGCCTACCTCGCCACCCCCCGGCTACGCGGACTGCTGGCGTTGAACCTCGCCGTGGCCGCCGCCAGCGCGATGATCATCGTCAACACGGTGGTCTACGTGCGGGACCTGTTCGGGCGCGGCGGCAGCGAGGTGGCCGTGGCGTTCGGGGCCTCGGGCGCCGGGGCGATGATCGCCGCGCTTGCCTTGCCCGCGGTGCTTGACCGGGTGAACGACCGTCCCGTCATGCTCACCGGCGGAGGGCTGATCGGCGCCGGGCTCGCGCTGGGTGCGCTGACGCCGAGCTTCGGTGCATTGCTCGCCGTCTGGTTCGTGCTGGGCGTCGGCCTGTCGCTCGTGCAGACCCCCGCCGGCCGACTGCTGCAGCGGTCGGCCGGCTCTACGGACCGGCCCGCGCTGTTCGCGGCGCAGTTCTCGCTCTCGCACGCCTGCTGGCTTGTCACCTACCCGTTCGCCGGGCTCGTGGGGGTCGCGCTGGGTCTCCCCGTGACCTCCGCGCTGCTGGGCGCGGTGGCCGCCGTGGCGCTGCTCGTCGCGACACGAGCCTGGCCGGCCCACGAGGCCGACGTGATGGAGCACACGCACGAGCCCCACGAGCACGACCACACACACGTGCACGACGACCACCACCGCCACGATCACCCGCCCGGCGAGGCCGCGGGCGCCCACGCACACTCCCACCCCCACCGCCACCCCCACCAAGTCCACGCGCACACCGTCCACATCGACCTCCACCATCCGCGCTGGCCCACCACGCGAACTCGGCGCGCTCGCGGCAAGTGAACTGCCGTTCCATCGAGCGCGCATCTGCGCATCTGCGCGATCTCGCGACCCCGAGGAACGTCTCACTGTCGCTCGGGATCTGCGAGCCGAGCGCGAAGGGCATCCGCTCGGCCCGCGTGCACGGCTCGCGCGGCGCGCTCTGGGCTGAGCTCGATGTCGTGGTCAGCGGCGAAGTCCAGGAGCTGCTGGGTGTCCTCCTGGCGCTGAGCTGCACGGAGGAAGAGCCACAGCAGCGCGCCGAGCGTGACGACGCTTCCCTCGATCATCAGGATGCCCCCGGCCAGCCCTTGGTCGGCCAGGGGCTCTATGGCCCAGAGCCGCTGGCCCTCGGCGTAGTCGGGATAGACGGCGCTCTGGGTCCAGATGAAGAAGTTGGCCAGGAGGGCTCCGGCGAGGCGGACCACGAAGACGTAGAGGAGCATGACCCAGTCGGTGAACCAACGTGGGGTGGGCAGCGGGCCGAACAGGGGCATCCACATGGCGATGCCAAGGCCCACGAAGCCCGCGTGCATGAGCGCGTGCACGACCGGGTGCTCGAGCGAGGCCTGGTACAGCGCTGAGAGATGCCAGCCGTAGAGATTGACCATCCACAGGGGGAGCGCGAGAGCCGGATGGGCAAGCGGGCGGACGACGCGGGCCATGCGAGGGCGCAGCACAGGGGCCAGTAGGGGGCCGGTGAGACCGAGGACGAGCCCGAGAGCGCCGAGGTCCCCCAGCAGGATGTGCTGCACCATGTGCGCGGAGAACAGCTGCTCGGAGACGTGGGCGAGGGGCTTGCGACGGCCAGCAGGATCAGCACCAGCCCGCCGTAGAAGCTGCGTTGGCGCCACCGCGCAACCCGTCGCTCTTGCTGCGCGAGGGTGCGGCAGCGGCGCTGATAGGCGAGCGCGACCACCAGGAGCGGGGCCACCTCGGCGGCCAGCGTCAGGGGCTGGATGTCCCAGGCCCAGCGTTGGGCGACGGCGATCATCCGAAAGCGGCCACGACGACCATGGCGTGCAGTCGTGGACTCACGCTGTGCTTCCTCGATCCAGCCTTCGCGCGTAGTGAGTCATGGGCAGGCCATCCACGGTGCGCTGGTCGTCCGTGCGCCGCCACCCGAGTCGCTCGTAGAAGGGGCCGGCGCCCTCGGACCCGCTGCGGGTGACCAGCACCGCTCGGCACGCCCCGTGCGAACGGGCCCGGTCCTCGAACGCGTGGACCAGCGTGGTGCCCGCACCGGTGCCGCGCGCTCCGTCGAGGACGGCCACGTGGTTGAGCACGGCGGTCGCGTCCTCGTCGTGAGCACCCGGTGCCCGCGGCGTGGTGCGGCGGTGGTCGAGCAGTGCCTGCGTGTAGCGCCGCGACCGGGTGCGAGCAAAGCGCAGCGCAAGGCGGGGACGTCCGAGCAGGGCAACGGCACCCACCAGCAGGAGCCGCGGTCCTCGCCGGCGCACCACCCAGCGCTTGTGGGCGCGCGGGTGGACGGTGCCCACGAGCGCTCCGACGGGGTCGTCCCCGAGCGTGGCCAGAAGCGCCACGGCGTGGGGCGAGTCGCTGTAGGAGCGGTAGTAGTCGCGTAGGAATCGGGGCCCGAGGGCCACGAAGAAGCCGTGGTCGAGGGTGTGAGCGTGCAGGGCGGCCATGAAGTCGACGTGCTCGCCGCGGGCCGACTCCACCGCGGCGCAGGCCTTGCCGGGCGCGATGACGCGCGGCAGCGGCGCGTGACGCCGGCCATGGGCCACGACGGCAGGGGCAGCGGCGAGCGCCGCCGCCGTGATCACGGCGAACGCCACGATCTCCACGGCGTGGCCTGCCATGGCGGGCAGGTGGTGCAGCAGGTAGCCCGTTGCGGCAGCGACGATCGCCACCGCGACCAGGGCGATCCGGCCATCGCCGCGGCGAGTCAGCGGCGACTGCGGAGGCTTCGCAGTCCAGGCTGTCATGTCTGCGTCTCGTCGTCCACCGGCTCCCGCTCGGAGCGCGGGCCTCGTCCACGGCGGCGGTCGCGCCAGCCCCGGACGGCGAGGAAGATCAGGTAGCCGGTCACCGGAGCGACGTACGCCACCTGAGCGAGCCAGTGGCCGCTGTGGGCGAGCTGCGGCGTCATGCGTTACCCGCGGAGAGCAGGAACAGGCCCAGGCAGGTGAAGGCGATCATGACGGCGAGCATCCAGGTCTGGGAGCGGGTCGCCTGCCTGCCGTCGCCGAAGAGGACGAGTGCCCGGTCGTGGGCGACCGCGAGACCGGCGGCGTGTCCGATGACCAGGGCACCGACCTGGAAGTACCAAACCGCGTTGGCCGATAACACCGTGTAGTCGATGGTGGCCGAGGCGGTCCCGAACAGGTTCGCCCCGGTGCCCAGCGGGTCGGAGGCGAGATAGGCCGTCGCCTGGCCTTGGAAGACCAGCAGCGAGAAGTAGTGAGCCAGGACGTAGGCGAACGCGATGGGCACCAGCGACACGACGAAGCTGCGACCGAGCCGCCGCGCGGATGCGGCACCGGCCGCCGTGCGCATGCCCAGCACACCGATCCAGTACACGACGCCCACGAGGAGCACCGAGACGATCAGCCCGATGGTGAACGTGAGCGTGAGCGCCGTGTCGACGGCGAACCCCAGGCTTTCGAAGATCGTCTGCAACGGTTCCACGGCGCCCAGCCACACCGGGCCCTCGGCCACGCCGTCAAAGGCGGTGATGCCGATCGCCGCGCACAACAGTGCGACCGTGCCCGGCAGCCAGCGCTCCTGCGACAGCCCGCTCAGGGGACGGCGCAAGGCGAGGTGGCCGTCGTCCACCGTCACCGGCGCCATCCGGGCGAACAGGCCGAAGTACACGGCGAAGGCGTCGCCGCGCTCGAGCCAGCGCTCGACGCCGAAGAGCGTCATTCCCACCAGCTGGACCGCGGCGTAGACGAGGGCGAGCACCGCCATCGTGCCGGGGTCGTCCCCGTTGGCCGCCACCAGCTCTAACCACCCGAAGGCGACGAGGCCGATCACGGCCGGCCAGCGCCCGAGGCGCTCGGGGTAGCTCAGCGGCGCTGGCGCCGCCCCGCCGGTCAGCCGACCGCCGAGCCATCCGGCGCCACGCCCGATAGCGCGCCACGGGTTGAACGGGCGAAACACATCGCCGAGGAGGACGCTCAGGACGGGAACGCCGACCCAGAGCAGCACGTACACGAACGTCGGCACCACGTTCTCGGTCGGCCTCTGGGAGCCTGCGAGCCCCGCGTAGATCAGCAGGCAGAACACCGCCACCCCGACGGCGCCGCACATCGCCTCGAGGCCACGCGGGATGGGGGTCACCCGGCGCAGGCCCTGGTCCTCCAGCCGGGGGCTGCGCCACAGGGCGGCCAGCCCGACGAAGGAGATGATCAGCACCACGGTGGCTCCCCACACGAACAGCCAGCGCGGGATGGGAAGGTCCTGGCGGCCGGCGAGGCCGTGGGCCAGCGCGGCGGTCGGCCAGGCCAGCGCCGCGGCGACCACGGCCACGGCCACGGGCGGGAGTCGCATCATGGGTAGACCTCCAGCTCGGCCAGCAGGGTGCCCGAGCGCTCCAGCTCGATCTCGAAGATGCCCTCGAGCTCGGCGGGGAAGCTGAGCTCCACGGTCTTCTCGGGCGCGAGCTCGCGGAAGATGTCGTAGCCGTGGACGTGGAGGCGCTCACCTTCCGAGGAGCGCACGCGGAAGCGGACGTCCTCGCCCTGGATGACCTCGATGGACCGCGGCGTTCCATCGGCGGTGAGCAGCGGGGCGGAGGGTTGCGCAGGCTCGGTGGCGGTGGGTGGCTCGGTGGGCGTGTCGGTGTCTGGTGTGGCGGTGGGGCTGGTGGGCGCGGGCGTGGCCGCGGAAGCCGGTCGCTCGTCGTCGTCGGCGGGGCGCAGGGCCACGAAGGCGACGGCGAGCACGGTCACCGCGAGCGTCACGAGCCCGACGCGCTGGCGCGTGGACATGCTTGCTCCTTCATCGGTGGAACGGGCGGGGCACCCCGATCGCGAGGCGCCCGGACGGGCTGGCGTTCAGGAAGCGCAGCCCACCGGAGGAGCCCGTCCGGCGAGATGGTCGGCGAGGCCCGCTCGCCGTGTAGAGGCCACGTCCTCTTCCCCGAGCAGGCGCCCGGCGCAATCGGTCGCGACGGCGATGGACGGCAGGCTGGGCAGGAGTCCGCGCACGCGGTCCTCGGCCAGGTCGGCGATACGTACCGCGGCGGCGGCAAGCCCGCCGAAGACCAGCGACAATGGAATGGCGATCCAGCCGCCCGCACCGAACACCCCGGCCCAGCCCGCCGGATGGCCCGGAGCGGCGAGACCCTCGATCAGCTCCTGGCTGGAGTACAGCCCAAGGAGTCCGAGGGTGGCCAGCGGCCAGAGGACCACGACCCGCAGCCCGGGCGTGCGCAGCGCCGGCCTGGAAGCCGCCACGACAAGCCCTCCCGCCAGCACCACCGCGGTCAGCACGGCCAGCAGAGGACCGGCCATCGCCAGGTAGCCGTGGCCATGGTGGGCCAGGACCGCGTCCGCCTGGTCGCCGAAGGCCAGCACGTAGCGCAACTCGTGGACCGCCAGGCCCCCGAGCATGAGGAGCGCCGCCGTCCTGGTCACCAAGCGCCGATCACGCACGCCATCATCCTAAGGCTTGCCGCACGCGTTGGCGATAGACGGTGCCGGACCTGAGCATACGGTCAGGTAACGTGCAGCAGGTGAGTCACGGCCCGCACGGCGCCATGGTCGCGGCGCTCCCGGAGGCCATGCCTCTGGCCCACAGCATCGGCGCCACGGCCGCCGACGAGTCCGTGCCGTCCTTCGGGATCCTCGGCATGGAACACATGATGCTGGGCTGGGACCACCTGCTGTTCATCGCCGGCGTCGTCCTGCTGGCCGGCACGATCGGGCGGGCCGCCAAGCTGATCTCGCTGTTCGTGGCCGGGCACAGCCTCACCCTCATCGTCGCCACGCTGGTCGGCTGGCGGCTCGACGCAACCCTCGTCGACGTGACCATCGCGCTGAGCATCGTCTTCGTCGGCGTGGTGGGATTGCGCCTGCGGCCTGAACGCTGGACGGCGATCGGCGCGTCGATCTTCGCGTTCGGGCTCGTGCACGGACTGGGGCTGTCCACTCGCCTGCAGGCCCTCGGCCTCCCCGAGGAGGGACTGCTGGCCCGCGTGATCGCGTTCAACGTCGGCGTCGAGCTCGGCCAGCTCCTGGCGATCGCCTCCATGGTCGCCGCTGTGGAGCTGGCCAGACGAGCGAGGATCGACACCCCGTCAGTCCGCCGCGGCGCCTACGGCGGCCTGGTCATCGCCGGCCTGATCGCCGCCGCCGTCCTGTCCTTCACCGCGCTCTCCCCTCAGCCCCAGGACTCGCGCGCCAGCCAGAAGCCCGCCGCCGCGGCGAGGACGCCGAGCACGACCGACACGAGCAGGTAGGCCAGCGCGTGGCCCGGGCGGCCCGCGTCGAGGTCGCTGACCACCTGCACCGAGAACGTGGAGAAGGTCGTGAAGCCGCCGAGGAACCCAGCTCCCGCAACAGTGCGCGCCTGGGGCGAGGCCCATGCGGCGGCGACGAGGAGACCGAGCAGGAAGGACCCGGCGACGTTGATCGCCACGATCGTCCATGGACCCTGAACGGCCGAGGAGAGCAGGTGGCGGGCCAGCACACCCAGTCCGCCGGCCACGGCCACCAGCAGTGCTGTCATGACGCTCAGCCTGGCAGAAGCAGGTCAGTCACGAGTGTCGACCACCCGAAGCCGCGGACGCCCAGGCCGCCGCCATGGCGGGGGTCGTAGTACTCACGAAAGCCCTCACGCAGGACGGCGGCGGCCAGGCGGTCGGCGATGCGCCGGGCGGCGGCCTCGTGGCCCGCGGCGGCGATGTGGGGCACCAGCAGCCAGGCGGTGTTCATCCAGGAGGGGCCGCGCCAGGCCCGCCAGCGGTCGAAGCCCGGTCGGAAGGCCGGCTCGTCCATGGCCACGCTGGGAATGCCCACGGGGGCGGCGTAGCGGCGCGGATGGAGCAGGTGCTCCTCGACCAGGCGCGTGCGTAGGGCGGCGGGGATCAGCTCACCCAGGCACAGCGGGGTGAGGGCGGTCCAGGTGGAGACCGGCACCGGTCGCTCCCCCGGCCCCGCGAGGTCGAGGAACAGCCCGCGGCGCTCGTCCCAGCAGCGGTCGACCAGGGCCGCGGCGGTGCGCGCGGCACGGGTGGTGTAGCGCCCGTCGGGATCCTCGCCGCGCAGGCGGCCCAGCGCGGCGCACGACATCGCGTAGGCGACGGAGACCCAGACGTCCTCGACGTGCTCCCGATGGCGAGCGATGATCGCGTGAGAGTCCCAGCCCAGGCGGCGGCTTCGCTCCATGAGCCAGAAGTAGCCCGCGCGGTCGTGGGACAGGCGGCCGAAGACGGGGTCGTACTTCGGGCTGTCGTCGAGCCCGCTCTCGTCGGGCGCGATGATGGTGAGCAGCCCGTCGCCGTCGGGGTCGCGGTGGTGCTCGAGCCAGTCGAGGTGGCGGGCCAGCGGCGCGAGCGCCTCGGTGGCGAAGCCGGGGTCGTCGGGCGAGGCGGCCGCCACGATCTCCCAGGCGAAGGGCAGCAGCGGCGGGCCGATGGTCGCCGTCATCCAGTCGCCGCGCACCCGCCGCGTGGCGTACAGCGGCGCGCGCCGCCAGCGGGCCGGGCTGTCCCAGAAGACGGTGTGGGGCAGGAAGCCGTCCGAGCGACCGGCGCGCAGCACCGTGCGCAACTCTGCGCGGGCCCGCGCAGGGTCGAAGTGCCGCCAGGCGATGGCGTGGAAGCAGGAGTCCCAGTGCCACAGGTGGCGGTAGCGCGGCGGGCCCGGGCAGGTGAACGCGTAGTGCTCGCCGGTGCGCCGGCGGCCCTCGCGCCAGTTGGCCTTGAGGGTGGCGTGGGCGGCGGCCAGGATGGCCGCGTCGCGGGCTTCACCAGTGCCGCCTCGGCTGGCACAGGACGACGCCACATCCCTGCCGGCCGCCGGCGCGCACGGGTCGCTCTCCACCCGGGCGCGGCCGCCCTCTCCCGACCTCACACGCTCAGCGTACGCAGGTCCGCCAGCTCGGCGGCGAAGGCGGCGTCCCAGGTCGAGCGGGTGGCCAGCGCGCGCGCCGCGATCAGATCGGGCGGCGCGGCGCGGGCGGCGTCGATCTGCGCCGCCAGGTCGTCGACGTCGTAGGGGCGGTAGGTGCGCGCAAGGCCCTCCATGACCGCCGTCGCGGGCGCCGTGTCGCAGGCCACCACGCTCGCCCCGCTGGCCGCGGCCTCGAAGCCGACAAGGCCGAAGGTCTCGTGGGCGCCGGGCATCACGACCGCGCGAGCCGACTGGTAGGCGTGCCCGAGGCGCACCGGGTCGCTGACGTAGGGGCGCCAGCGCACGCGGTGGGCGATGCCCAGGCGGTCGGCCAGCGCACGCAGGCGGGTCTCCGCGGGACCGCTGCCGACCAGGCGCAGCGGCCAGGGGTCGGCGGCGCGCGCGGCGGCGTGCAGGAGCTCGAAGACCCCCTTCTCGCGCGCGAGACGCCCGACGTAGAGCACGTGGTCGCCGCGGCGCACCCCGTCCCGGGGCCGGAAGGCGGGGTGCAGGCCGAAGCGCAGGCGCACGTCGGCCTCCCGGCCCGTGTCGTCGCACGTGGGCAGTGCGGCCATGACCGCGTCGGCGTCCCGATAGGCGTGGTGCATCCAGCGGCGCAGCACCGGCGCCCAGGCGCGGTCGGGGCCGGGCAGGCCCGCTGCGTCGAGGGCGACCGAGCCGTGATGGACGACGACCACCTGCGCGCCCAGCGCGTGCGCCGTGCGGGCCACGCCCAGCGGCGCCCAGAACGGGTCGTGCAGCAGCACCACATCCGGGGCCAGCGCGCAGAGCTCCCGCCTCAGCGCCCCTGCCCCCAGCGGGAGCCGGTAGCCGTTGGCGGCGGCCACGCGCAGGCTGCGTACCTCGCGCAGGCATGTGCCAGCCGAGGCGGAGCCTGCGGCCTTGGTGCCGGCGGCGGCCGGGCCGGGCACGACGACGTGGTGGTCGATCCCCCGCTCCCCGCGCGACCAGCGCAGCTTCGCGTCGAGGTAGGTGCGGATGCCACCGCTGCGCTCCCCGTAGAACATGGCCACGTCGACGACCCGCAGCGGCTGCACCGGGGCGGCGCGATCGACGAGGTGGAGGTGGCCGCGGCGGGGAGGCGGTGAGGTGGCGGTTGCGCCCTCAGGCGACACGGGCCACGCCCTCCGCGCGCTGCACGTCGGCGCCGGCAGCCAGCGCCCGGTGGTAGCCCGCGGCGAGCTGCTCGAGCGCGCGCTCCCAGGTGCGCCCCCGCACGGCGTCCAACGCCGCGGCGGCGAGACGGTCGCGCTGGGCCTCATCGCTCGCCAGCTCGAGCACCGCGCCGGCCAGCGCTTCGGCGTCAGCCGGGCACAGGCGGCCGGTCACGCCGTCCTCGACGATGGAGGTCGGCCCGCCCTCGGCCACCGCGATCACCGGCGTCCCCGAGGCCTGGGCCTCGAGCAGCACCTGGCCGAAGGTGTCGGTGCGGCTGGCGAAGAGGAACAGGTCGGCGCTCGCGTAGGCCCGGGCCAGCGCCTCGCCCTCCAGCCAGCCCAGGAACGTCGCGTGCTCCCCCAGGCGCTCGCGCAGCGCCTCCTCCTCCGGCCCACCGCCGGCCAGCACGAGGTGCAGGCGCGGTTCGCGCTCCCGGGCGGCCAGGAAGGCGTCGGCCAGCAGGTCGGCGCCCTTCTCGCGCGTCAGGCGCCCCACGTAGAGGACGCTGACCTCGCCCGGCAGCGAGGCCGGGTCGCCCGTCGCGGGCGAGAAGCGCCCGACGTCCACCCCGCGGTCCCAGCGCCCGACGCGCTGCGGGGCGATGCCCATGCCCTCGAGCACCGCGTCGGAGGAGGGGCTGGGCGAGAGCACCGTCGCGCACTGGCCGTAGAAGGCCGCGATGGCCGCGCGGGCCGCCGCCTCCATCATCGGGTCCGCGGTGCGCAGGCCCGTGTAGACGGCCAGCTCGGTGTGGTAGCTGCCGATGACCGGCAGGTCCATGATCCGCGCGACCAGCCCGGCGGCCACCCCGGCCGGGCCGGGCGAGCAGAGGTGCACCAGGTCGTAGCGGCCCTCGGCCAGCGCCTCGACCACCGCCGGCAGCGAGGGCACGCCGACCTTGAGCCCGCTGTAGAAGGGGATGTCGACCTCGGCCACCGCGCTCAGGCGGCGGTCGACGTTGTGATCGGTGCCGACGACCTCGACGTCGAAGCCGGGCACCCCGCGCTCGCGCAGCTCGTCCAGCGTGTGGGTGACGCCGTGCATCCCCCCGACCGCATCGGCCACCAGGGCGACGCGCACGGGCTCCCCGTCGTGCGTGACCAGCTTGGCCTTCTCGCGGCCCAGGAAGGCCGCGGCGGGCGCGTAGGGGATGGCGGCAACGCAGGCGTCGAACAGGGCGCTCGCGGCACCCGGGAGGGCGGCGCCGCCCTGCACCGCGGCCGCCAGCGCCGCGTCCACGGCGCCGGACAGCTTGCGCTCGTGGCAGCGCCGCGCGCGGCGGAAGAGCGCGGCGTGGTGGAAGCTCTCGTCCTGGAACATGTCCAGCAGCTCGCGTTCGTCGAGGTCGAGCTCGACCGCGCTCAGCCAGGAGCGCAGCAGCGCGCGGGCGTCGTCGGGGCCCAGGTCGGCGCCGATGGCACCGCGCCGCGCGTCGCCCTCGCGCATGACGCGCTCGACCATGCTCAGCACCGCGGTCGGCTCGGGCGCGGCGTCGCTGCCGTCGCCCGCCCCGCCGTAGACCCTGGCGGCCAGGGCCATCGCGCTGTGGGCCCACTTGGCCGCGCTGCCCTGGTCACCGCGCGCGGTGGCCTGACCGTCGTGCACCCAGCCCAGGAAGCTGCGCCAGTCGGAGGCCAGCGGCGTCTCGGTGTACGTGCGCCCGATGTCCACGCCGGCGTGGTCGTCGCTGCCCGCGACGCCGGTGCCGCCGTGGGTCTCGATGTAGACCGCGGCGGGGGCGTTGAGCTCCCGGGCGCGCGAGCCGTTGCGCGTCTCCCACACCGGGAACAGCCGCGCGAGGCGGCGGCGGTGGCGGGGCAGCAGCGGGGCCTCGACCGCGTAGAAGGGGTGGGCCAGCGCGCAGGCGATGTCCTGCTCGCGCAGCTCCTCGGCCACCGCCTCGACGTCGCCGCTGCGCTCGCGCAGGCGGGCGAACTGGTCTGGGTCGATGCCCCAGCACAGCACGTGGACATGCTGGGGCTCGGCGCGGAACGCGCAGGTCAGCTCGACGGAGACGAACGCGTCGTCGTAGCGGTCTGTCAGCTCCAGCGCCCCGTCGATGGTGTCGTGGTCGGTTATCGTCACGAAGTCCATGCCGCGGCGCTTGGCCAGCGCGTAGACCTCCTCGGGCGGCGTTGCGCACTCGGGCAGGCCCAGGGCCCGCTGCACGCCCAGCTTCGAGAGCTGCGACGCCGTGGAGTGGACGTGGAGATCGACCCGGCTGGTCGTCCTGGGAGTCATCGATGCCTCCTCACTCGGTTCCTTCTTGCCTTGTCGCGATGCAGTCTCCCCTGCAAATCCGCGCCTTTGGTGAACGTGGTGTGGCCGGGCGGTGACCATCCGGTGAACCGATGCCGCGCGGCCACAGCCGCGTGGAAGGAGAGCGACGTGCCCACCGACGTCTCGCTGGCCGCTGGGGAGCTGCGCCTGCTCCGCGGTGGGCTGGAGGTCCGGGTGCGCCTTGCGCCCTTCGCCTTCTCGGTGCGCCGGGATGGCCGGCGCGTCGTGCGCGAGGGTGGCGTCCGGGTGTGGGAAGGCGTGGTGCACGACCAGCTCATCCCCCTCACCGAGGGTGTGATCGCCCACGAGGACCGCGAGCCGCCCGAGGTGGCGGCCTCCGCCACGCCGGTGGAGCTTCTGGCCGACGGCGCCGAACTGGGACTGCGCCTGGAGGGCGGGCGCCAGGCGCGGCTGCGGGTCACCGTGCCGACGGCCGGGATCGTCGCGCTGGAGCTGAGCGCGCACGACGATCCCCTGCGCCTCGCGCTGGACTGGCATGGCGAGGCGGGCGAGGCCTTCGCCGGCCTGGGCGCGCGCCACCACCCGTCCGTGGACCACGCGGGGCGCGAGATCCAGCTCGGCGCCGACCGCCGCTACACCGGCCCGGACTGCCCGCCCGACCTGCTGGCCGGCGGGGGGATCCCCCAGGGCGACTGCGCGCCCGCGCCCTGGCTGGCCTCCAGCCACGGTTGGTCGGCCTGGGTGGACGGCGCGGGCAACGGGATCCGCGTCGAGCTGGGCGAGCGCACGACCCTCTCGGCGCGAGCGAGCGCCGGCCCGCTGCGCGTCGTCCTGTACACCGCCTCCTCCCCCACCGCCCGCCTGCGCCGCTGGCTGGCCCACGTCGGCCGGCCCGCGGTGCTGCCCGAGTGGGGCTATGGCTTCTGGAAGAGCCGCGACGTCCACGAGCACCGCGACGACGTGGAGGACGACGTCCACGGATGCGCGCGCGAGGGCATCCCGCTTGACGCGATCGTGCTCGACTCCCCCTGGGAGACGCAGTACAACACCTGGGAGCCCAACCCCCACCAGCTCCCCGACTTCGACGGGATGGTGGCCGCCTTCCGGATGCAGGGGGTGCGCACGGTGGTGTGGATCACGCCGTGGGTCAACCTCGACTCCAGCGAGGGGCAGATCCCGCCCGACCCGGGCTCCCAGGCGCTTCACTCCCGGCCCGCGCCAACCTACGCCGAGGGGGAGCGCGACGGCCACTTCCTGTGCGACGTCGGCGGCGAGCCGTTCGTCGCGCGCTGGTGGATGGGGACGGGCTCACCGGTCGACCTGGCCAGCCCGCCCGCGGAGGCCTGGTGGTGCGGCCAGGCCCGCGCGCTGCTGGCGCGCGGCGTGGAGGGGATCAAGGCCGACGACGGCGAGGGCTACTACCTGCCCGAGCACGTCCGGTTCGCCGACGGCCGCACCGGCGCGAACGCGGCCTGGGCGCACGGGACCGCCTACCGGCGCGCGATGCAGCGCGCGCTGGACGACGTCCACCCCGGCCGCGGCGTGCTCTTCGGGCGCAGCGGATGGACGGGCCAGCAGGCGCTGGGCCACCTGTGGGGCGGCGACCAGTCCAGCGACCCGTGGGCGCTGCAGGTGCTCATCGCGGCCGGGATCTCCGCCGCCTCGACGGGCTTCTCCAACTGGTCGCATGACGTCGGCGGCTACCTGGGCCATCGCCTCGTGGAGCGCTGCCCGGCCGAGCTGCTGGTGCGCTGGGCCCAGTACGGCTGCTTCACGCCGCTCATGCACGCCCACGCGCGCATGCGTCAGGAGCCGTGGACCTACGACTACCGCACGCTCGACCTGTACCGCTCCTACGTCCTCCTGCACGAGCGCCTCGTACCCTACATCCGGGCGGCGGCGGCCACGGCGGCGCGCAGCGGGCTGCCGATCGTCCGCCCGCTGTCGCTGCTCCAGCCCGACGACGCGGGCGCGTGGTCGGTGGGCGACGCGTTCGGCTTCGGCCCGGCGCTCTGGGTGGCGCCGGTGGTCGAGGAGGGCGCGTGCGAGCGCGAGGTCGTCCTGCCGCGCGGGCGCTGGATCGAGACCTGGAGCGGGCGCGAGGTCGCCGGCGGGCGCGAGGTCGTCGCCCCCGCGCCGCTGGAGCGCATCCCCGTGTGGGTACGCGCCGGCTCCGTCGTAGTGACGCTGCCCGAGGGCCACGTGGCAAGCGGCCTGGGCGACACGCCCGAGCACGAGCGCCCGCTCGAGGCGACGTTGTGGGGCGAGCCGGCCTGCGGCCGCGCCGCCGCGCGCCTGGCCGACGGGTCGCGCGTGCGGTGGGTGCGCGGGCGCTGGTCGGTGGAGCCCGACCGCGAGGTCGCCACGCGCGTCGTCGACTGAAGTGTCCTGCCTGGGTGTTGCTCTGCCACACCAGAGCAGGACGGTTGCCCCACCTAGGACAGGACGGCTTGCCCAACGGTGGCGCGCGGGTTCGGCGTGCGCAACAATCCCGGCCGTGACGACCGACGGCAGACCGCTTCCCACGCGGGAGGACCGCGCTCGCGACCTGAAGCACAACGAACGCGTGCGACACGCACGGATGCGCCGCGACGCCAGACGAGGGCCGGCTGCCAATCTCGCCGAGGGCATCGCACTCACCGAGCTCGCCCAGCGCCTTCTGGGCGCTGCCCGCGTGGACCGTCGTTGAGCACGCCGCTGGACGCCCGCACGCTCTTCCGGCTCCTGGCTGAGGAGCGCGTCGACTACGTCGTCATCGGCGGCTTCGCCGTGATCGCGCACGGCGTCGTCCGTGCCACCAAGGATCTCGACATCTGCCCGTCTCCCGCGGCCGAGAACCTCAGGCGCCTCGCAGCGCTGCTGCGCCGGCTGGACGCGCGCCAGGCGGGCGTCGGTGACTTCGCTGAGGACGAGATGCCCTACGACCCGACCCGCCCGGAGGATCTGGCCCTTGGCGGCAACTTCAGACTGTCAACTGCGGCGGGGGACATCGACATCATGCAGTGGGTCTCCGGCATCGAAGCTGACCACGCCTATGCAACGCTCGCAAAACGGGCGATCGAGGTCGAGCTGGACGGCATCGCGATCATGGTGTGCTCCCTCGGCGATCTGCTCACGATGAAGCGGGCGGCCGGACGAGCTCAGGATCAACAGGATCTCGCAGATCTGACGGCCGCCCACGGTGAGGGCTCCTGACCGTGGACGGCCTCCCGGTTCACCGAACGTTGACGTTCCTTTCTCGCGGCGCCGATCATACTGCCGCGCTCCTTGCACGGGAACCTCCTCTCCCGCCGCACAGTCGTCGCCGGGGCCCTCGCGGGGGCCGGCGGGCTGGCGCTGGGCCGCGTGCCCGGCGCGGAGGCGGCCTGCGAGGAGCCCGCCTGTCCCAAGACCCCGCAGCGCTCGCGCGACCGGCTGGTCCAGGGCGGTGCGTTTCGTCACGGCGTGGCCAGCGGCCACCCGACGCAGCGGGCGGTGACGCTGTGGAGCCGCGTCGACGGCATCGAGCGCTCGGGGCGCCTGGCCCTGGAGATCGCGCGCGACCCGGGCTTCAGCGACGTCGTGCACACGCAGCGGGTGCGAGCCGCCGAGGTCCGCGACTACGTGGTGCGCGCCCGCGTCGGCGAGGGCCTGCGCCCCGGCGAGCAGTACTTCTACCGCTTCGCCACCCGGGGGGCCGACTCGCCGGTCGGGCGCTTCGTCACCGCGCGCCCGCGCGACTCGCACGAGCCGGTGCGCATCGGCTTCTTCTCCTGCCAGGACTACCAGGCGGGCTTCTACACCGCCCACGCCGGCCTCGCCCGGGAGCCCGACCTCGACCTGATCGTCTCGCTGGGCGACTACATCTACGAGCGCACCTTCTACCAGGGCCCCGACGCGCGCCGCGACGCCACCGGCGCCAACGGCGACGCCGAGGTACAGACGCTGCCCGAGTACCGGGCCAAGTACGCGCTCTACCGCAGTGATCCTCATATGCAGGCCATGCACGCCGCCGCGCCCTTCATGGCCATCATGGACGACCATGAGGTCGAGGACAACTGGGCCGCGCAGCAACCCGGCGAGGCCACGCTGGATCCGCGCGTCGGCTTCCTGGACCGGCGACGCAACGCCTTCCTGGCCTACCGCGAGTGGATGCCCTTCGGACGCGTCGACTGCCCCGAGCCCAACCGCTTCTACCGCCATCTGCGCCTGGGCGCCAATGCCGAGCTGTTCCTGCTCGACACGCGCCAGTACCGTGACGACCAGCCGTGCGGGGACCGGTCCTCCGTGCCGTGTGGCGAGTCGTTCCAACCGGGGCGTACGATGCTGGGCGAGCGCCAGAAGGCGTGGCTGAAGGACCGACTGGCCGCCTCGGACGCCACCTGGAAGGTGCTGGCCAACCAGATCATGCTCATGGCGCTGGACCTCCCCCTGGGCAACCCCATCAACCCCGACCAGTGGGACGGCTACGCCGCCGAGCGGGCGGAGCTCATGCAGTTCGTCGCCGACAACGAGATCGCCAACGTCACAGCGATCACCGGCGACATCCACACGTTCTTCGCCGGCCTGGTCACCACCACCGGGCGCGTGGGCGGCAGGCCGGCGGCGACCGAGTTCGTCGGGGGCTCGATCACCTCGCTGGGGGTGCCCGAGACGCTGGGCTTCCTGCCGGGAGACCAGGCGCGCGACGCCGCGCTGCTCACCGAGCGCCTGGAGACCCAGAACCCCCACATCAAGTTCAACAACCACGCCTTCCGTGGCTACGGAGTGCTCGAGTGCCGCCCCGAAGAGCTGCTGTGCACCTACCGCGGGCCGGCCTCGGTGATGGTCGACCAGTCCCCCACCGCGACCCTCGCCCGCTTCCGCGTGCCCCGCGACCGGCTCCAGGTCGAGGTGCTGCAAGGCAACCCCAACCCGCTGGGCGTGGCGGTGGGCACCTAGACCACGATCGGGCCCAGAGTGAGCTATTCAGCGAAGAATCCTTCCGAGGGAATCTGGTCGATGCGTCCGATCTCGCAGCCACCGCCTTGGCAGCTCTGGCTGCCGTCCTCGCGCAGCGACACCGCCTTGACGTAAAAGTAGCCATCGCCGTTATCGGTGGCCGCCACCGAGCTCAGCAACGGGGGCGCCGACGCAAAGAGCCCGCCACCCGTCTGGGGGTCCACCCGATACAGCTCGTCTCGTGAGCCTGTGGGAGCGCCCCACTCACCGAACAGCACCCAGGAGCCCGCAAAGGACGGTGAGATGAGTCCGCCGGGCTGGTCGTCACGAGTCGTCTGAAGGAGCATCCGATGCTCGTCTGCGTTCACCTCGTCGACACGCACCTGCGAGCGATAAGTGTTGCGGTCGAGCAGGCGATCCCACGCGAATACGAGGTACTCGGCGTTGAGGTTCAGCGAAGTGGGGCCGGGCCGGTCGGTGAGCCCCCGTGCCCCGCCGGGTAGGCGGCTGGAGGGCCGTTCTCCCACCAGGTCGCGAAGGTAGAGATAGGGCAGTTGCCCGCGTCGTCCCGGCCGGCGCTCGTACACACGCACGAAGGCGACCTGATCACCGGCGATCGTGGGAAGGTACTCGGAGGATTCATGGGTGCTCGGTCCCTCCAGTTTCGACTCCGTGCCGGTGGCGAGGTTGAGGACATAGATGTCGCAACCCTCGGATGGCCGGCGTTGAGCCTGCCCCAAGGGCATTGGGAACGCGTTCTGGCAACGAGAGTAGGCCGCTACCGCTTCGCCGCTGGAGTTCTCCCCTAGATCGACGTCGAACGCTTGTGACCGAGCTGAGATCGGCGCCATGCTGGTGACCCCGCCGACGCGGGTCATGAGTCGGAAGGCGTCCGAGGAGGAGTCGTAGCTGCTCCAGGCCGCCCGGTCTCCGTACGAGCTGATGGGCGTAGGGCGCTGCTCGCGGGCGATGATCTCGTCCGCGTGAGCGGTGGTCGTGCTGGCCAACTGCGCAAGGACGCAGTTGGCCAGCAGGAAGGCAAGCCAGCGGATGCGCATGCTACGGGTACAGCGCGCGCATGCCGAGGATGTCGCCGCGCGCGAGCGTGCGCCTCTTGGTCTCGCCGTAGTCGGTCCGGCCGAACATGGTCAGCTCCGTATCGCTGCTTCCCGTGAAGTCACCCTTGAGTCCGATCGAGTGCCCGGTTTCATGGGTGGCGACGTTCCACACGTCGTAGCCACTGGCCTGCCCGCTGTGAACCCACACCTTGTACTTATTGTAGCGCTGATCGGAACCGACATAGCTTCCGCTACCGTTGCTCCAGACCCTCGCGTGGCCAACCGTAGTCGAGTTGCTCTTTCCAATCTCCGCCATGTCACCAAAGTCGATCACGCTGATGTTGTCGAAGGTTACATTAAACGCCGTCGATGTGGTTCCCGCCCATTGAGACGTGAGGTTGGTGATGTCGTTGAATCCGCAGTCGTTCTGCGTGTAGTCCCATGGATGGTGGCCGCGCGTGATCTCGACGCGTGTCGTGTCGCCAGCCGGGAACGTGGCGTTACGGGTGTAATAGTTGTAGTAGCGGCCGGTCCAGCTACCGCCGAACAGCGTGTACGTGTAGTCGTCGCACGGACCGACCACCGCAGCGCGAATTCGACCGCCCTGCCGGGCGCCCTCGTCGGTGGTCGCCTCGCCATTGTCGGCCTTGCGATTGCGGCTCGTGTCAGCACCCAGCGTGGGTGGAGTTACGCTAGCGCGAAGTCGCTCGCCCTCGGCGCCTCGCCAGGCTGCGGCCGCGACAGGGTCACTCACGAAGTCGCCGTAGGTGACGGCGTCGCTGGCAAAGCCGTCACCCCACGGGACGGTCCTACTGATCGGCACGTAGCCGCTCGGCGCGCCTGGCACGGTGATGTAACGTGCCGTCACGCTCTCGATGAGACGTCCGTCACGGTCGCAGCGATTGACTTGGTAGCCGCGCTCAAAGACCTCGGTAGTCTCCGGGCCCCCTTGAGGGCTGCGGCCGTTGGTGCGGTCGGCGCTGCTGGGGCCGCCGGGCGCAAAGCAGGCTACCTGCCCTGATTGCACCGACGCTTGGGGCGCTGGCGCGACTAGTAGGGTAAGACCTCCCGCAAGCCCGGCGGCGAGCAGGCGAGCGCGCCAGCTTGAAGCGGCGGTGATGCTGATCCGGCCCATGCGACTTCCCTCCAGTGGTGAACGCGACGGAAGCATTCTCGGCGGAGCCGGAGTCCCCGTCTGTCCCTGCAAGAGGTGCAAATGCCGTCCCCTGAAATGGGGACACAAGGCTTCGGCTGGCAACCGACGTCCTCGCCGGCTCGCCGGTGCGTGGTGCGTTCATAGGGTCTCTGCGATCACGCTCTGCTCCCCTCGCTGCGCACCGCTGGCGGCGAGCAGCCGTCCCGCGGCGACTGGGATACGTGCCGTTGCGGCGGTTCCCGCGCCCGGCGCGCTGACCACCACGAGGGTGCCTCCGAGGGCCTCGATCCGTTCCGTGGTGGCCATCAGGCCGTAGTGCAGTTCCCGAATGGCCTCCTCACGACGTTCCGCCCGGAAGCCGCGACCATCGTCGAGGACGCGCAGGATCAGGAACCCATCCTCCTGCCCGACCCGGATCGTCACCCGGTGTGCGTGAGCGTGCTTGGCCGCATTGCTCAGGAGCTCTCGCGCGGTCGAGAGGACGATCAAATCCGCGACCCCTTCCACGCCGGGATCGACGGTCAGATCGGGGACAAAGCCGCCGTGGTGGGATTCACGTCCGACGAGCTCCGCCAGGGCGCCGTCCAGGCCCGCGTGGTCGAGCACGTGCGGGCAGAGGTCGAAGATCTCGCCTCTGAGCTGGCGCAGCGCCTCCTCCACAGCCGACTTGGCGTCGACGAGCTGCCCAGGATCGCCCTCGAGTGCTGAGCCGATGTCGCGAGACGCGACCGACAGGTGCTGGACGGCGTGATCGTGGAGCGCGTCGGCGAGTCGCTGCCGTTCGCGGCTCTCAGTATCCACGGCCTGCGCGGCGAGCCGGCGCGCCCGATCGCGTTCTGCCCCCAGCTCCTCGGTCCGACGGCCCAACGCCGCGGCAAAGGTCACCGCGGCGACCGACGCCCAAGCCAGGAAGCCGAGCTGCGCGAGAGTGTAGCTCAGAGCCGGCTCGGCGCCGCCGACGGGTCGCGCGATGGCCACCAGAGCGTAGGTCGACAACGCGGTGACACACCAGCACGCCGCGCCGCGAGGCCGAGCGAGGAAAGCAGCTGCAAAGGGCACCGCGAAGAAGGCGAAACGGACGGGGGACGAGGCCCCGCCGGAGAAGAACGTGAGGGCCCCGACGAACGCGAGGTCGCAGGCGGACCACCAGCGCAGTGGGCCCGCAGGATCTTCGGCATGCCAGGCGAACAGCATCCCCAACAGCGCGTAGGCCAGGCCACCGGCCAGGACGAGGTCGAAGAGGCCGCTGTCCGTACCGTCTCGGGGAATGAGGCGCTGGGCGACCAGCGCCGCCGGTATGAGTCCCAGGCGGAAGGTGGCCAGGGCGCGAAGCGTCAGTTTGGGGTCTGCTCCGCCGCCCTCACTCAGGGTCACTCGAGCAACCCCTGCCGGATCGCCGTCGCGACGAGTGCGGTGCGGCCGGACACGCCGAGCTTGTTCGAGCTGCGCTTCAGGTTGGTGCGCACCGTCTCGCGGCTCACGAAGAGGCGCCGGGCGATCTGGTCATCCGTCAAGCCGTCGGCAGCCAGCGTGATCACCTGACGCTCCCTGTCGCTCAGCGGCCTATTTCGCAGGCCCACCTGCCGATTGAGTCCAGCCTGTAGCGACGGTGAGAGCCAGATCTGGCCGCGGGCCACCGCGAGGACCGCCCCGCAGATCTCGTCCCACGAAGCCGTCTTGGCGAGATAGCCGGTGGCGCCTTCGCCCAGCGCGGCATGGACCAACGGGGGCTCGAGACTGGCCGAGCACAGCAGGATGCGAGTCGTGAGTCCCCTCTCGTTGACAGCTCGGAGCACCTGGCGGCCGTCGAGACCGGGCATGCGCAGGTCGAGCATGGCCACATCGGGTTGGAGGTGCTCGATCTCCCGCAACGCCTGATCACCGTCCGAGCAGACCGCGACGACTATGGCGCCGCATCGCTCTGGCACGACGCGGATGATGCCTTCCACGAACGGTGCGTGATCGTCGGCGACCAGGAGTCTCGGACCGCGCTCGGAACCCTCCATGGAGGAAGTGTCCCCAATACCCGGGACACGAAGCGCCGCCGGATCGGGGATCGGGCTCCTGGGACGTTTGCGAGCGGCTCAAGGATTGAGGCGCAGAAGGCGCCCGCCGCTGCGGGCCTCGCGCTCCAGGCCCTCGGCTTGGTGGCGATGCGCCGTGTGGAGCCCAGCGGACCGCCAGGGTCGTCCAGCCGTGGCCCGAGGGTCTCGATGGCGTTGAGGTCGGCGCCCGCGCTGAAGGCCTCCTCGCCTGAGCCGGTGAGCACGAGGACACGGGCCTTGTCGTCGGCCTCGAAGCGCTCGTGATCCCAGCGCCAGCGCCTGCGCCGCCGGGCCGTCCACGGCGTTGCGCCGCGCCGGTCGGTCGATAGCGAGCAGCACGGCGGCGCCCCCCGACGCTCGTAGTGGCCGGGCACGGTCGGTGGCCGCAGCTACCAGCCGCCGGCCCCGTGGGGGTCGGCGGCGCGGGCCTTGCTCGCGGCCTTGCGCTCGTCCTTGCGCTTCTCGAGCTTCCACTGGATCAGGGTCATCATCAGGATGAACAGCGGGAAGAAGGCGATGACGAGGAAGCCGAACTCGGTGACGAGGAGGTCGTTGGTCTCGCCGATCCAGCCCTCGCCGCCGTCGTGGGCAGCCGCGAGCGGGGCGGCGGCGAGCAGGAGCAGCGCGGCGAGCGAGACACTTGTCGTCAGGCGCTTCACAGGCCATCCATTCTAGTACGGTCGCGCCCCGTGTCGTCGGTCGAGCGCCAGCGCCTCGGGGCCGTGGAGGTTCTGCGCCTGAACCGCCCCGAGCGGCGCAACGCCATGGACTCCGCACTACTGGCCGAGCTCCTGGACGTTCGGCCTTCCCGGCCCCCACGGTCGCGGTGTGCGTGGGCAACTGCGTGGGCGCGGGAGCCGAGCTGGCCGCCGGCTGCGACCTGCGGGTGGGCGGCGACAACCTCAAGCTCGGGTGGGCGGGTGCTCGCATGGGCGTGCCCGTCGGCTCTGCACGGCTCGTCCCGCTCACCGGCCTGGCCACCGCCAAGGACCTCATCCTCACCGGGCGCACCATCGGCATGGACGAGGCCCGCACCTTGGGCCTGTTGCACCGCACGGCGCCCGCCGCCGAGGCCGAGGCGGCTGCGCTCACGCTCGCCCACGAGGTCGTCGAGCACGCGCACGAGGGGTCCGAGCACTCAAGGCGCTGTTCCGCGAGCTGACCGACAGCGCCGCCCACGTCGCCACCGAGAACGTCCTCCTCGTCGACGCCCAGCGCGGCGGCGGCGGGCTCGAGAGCCCCCACTAGCCTCAACCCGGCATGGCCGTCGTCATCGCCTCCGACCTCGCCAAGGACATGGCGGGGGAGCCGCTCCTGCGCGGCGTCTCGTTCAAGCTCGAGCGACGCGACCGGCTGACCATCGCCGGGCGCAACGGCGCGGGCAAGACGACCCTGCTGCGCATGCTGGCGGGCGAGACCTCGGTCGACGGTGGTGACCTCTCCTTCGCCAAGGGGGTGCGCGTCGCGCTGCACGACCAGCGCCCGCCGCGGGAGCGCGCGCTGAGCCTGCGCGACTACGTACTGGGTGGGTGTGGCGACCTGGTGGACCTGGAGGAGGAGCTGGCCGCGCTGGCTCAACGCATGGCCGAGGGCGACGAGCGCGCCTACGACGCCTACTCCCGCGCCGAGGCGCGCCTGGAGCACGCCGGCGGCTGGAACTGGCGCGACCGCGCGCTGGACTTCGTGCGCGGCCTGGGCTTCGCCGAGGCCGACCTCGACCGCGAGCTGAGCACCTTCTCCGGCGGCGAGCTGACCCGCTGCTCCCTGGCCCGCGCGCTGGCCGCCCAGCCCGACCTGCTGCTGCTCGACGAGCCCACCAACCACCTCGACATCACCGCCCTGGAGTGGCTGGAGAAGACCCTCACCGCGCTGGACACCGCCGTGGTGCTGGTGGCCCACGACCGGTGGTTCATAGAGGCGGTGGGCACGGCGGTGCTCGAGCTGGAGGCCGGCCGTTCACGGTTCTTCTCCGGCACCTGGACCGCGTGGCGCAAGGAGGTCGCCGCCCGCGAGCTTGCCCTGGGCCGCGCGATCGACAAGCAGCGGGCCGAGATCGCGCGCCTCGAGCGCTTCGTCGAGCGCTTCCGCGCGAAGGCCACCAAGGCGCGCCAGGCCCAGTCGCGCGTCAAGCGCCTGGACAAGATGGAGCGCATCGAAGGCGATCCGCGCGACACGCGGGCCCTGGGCTTCTCCTTCAAGCCACCCGAGCGCAGCGGGCGCGTGGTGCTGGAGCTCGAGGGCGGACGGGTCGAGGTGGGGGCAGACCCGCCCCGGACCCTGCTCGAGGACGCCGAGCTGTGGGTGGAGCGCGGCGAGCACGTGACCCTCGTGGGCCCCAACGGCGCGGGCAAGACCACCCTCATCGCCACGCTGGCCGGCCAGCGCGAGCTGGCGGCGGGCAAGCTGCGCCGCGGGCACAACGTGAAGCTCGGCTACCTGTCCCAGCACGCCGACGAATTCGACCCAAAATCCGACCCCACCCACCCCGACGCCCGCACCGTGCTGGAGGCCTGCCAGCGCGCCACCACGCTCAAGCCCAACCAGGCCCGGGCGCTGCTGGGGCGGTTCATGTTCAGCGGCGCCGAGGCCCAGAAGCCGATCGAGGGGCTCAGCGGCGGCGAGCGCCGGCGGCTCTCGCTGGCCATCCTTGTCGCCTCCGGCGCCAACCTGCTCATCATCGACGAGCCCACCAACCACCTCGACCTCGAGAGCCGCGAGGCCCTGGAGGACGCCCTGCTGTCCTACGACGGCACGCTCATCCTGATCAGCCACGACCGGGCGCTGCTGTCGGCCGTCGGCTCACGCACCGTCGCGGTGGAGGACGGCACGCTGCGCTCCTATCTGGGCGGGTGGGAGGACTACGTGCGCGAGCGCGAGGAGCGGCGCGCTGTCGAGGTGGCGGCTTCGCGGGGTGAGGGGGCCGGGAATGGGAAGCCGGCGAGCGGGAAGGGAGAGGGAGCGAAGCGGACGGCAGCGGTGAAGGGGCGGGGGGCCGCCAACGGTGTGGCAAACCTCGAGACCGCCGGCGCCGGCGCCGGCGGCGGCGGCGGCGCGGCAGGCGCGAAGCCCTCGAAGAACCGTCAGCGCGAGGCGGCGAAGCTCGAGCGGCGCATCGAGGAGGCCGAGGCCTCCCTCGCACGAGTGGAGGACGGGATCGCCGGGCCCGAGGCGTGGTCCTCGCCCCGGCGCAGCGCCGAGTCCTCCGCGCGCCACGACGATGCCAAGCGCTTGGTGGCCGAGCTCTACGCGCGCTACGAGGCCCTCGCCGGCTGACGATTGGGCCTTGCGCGCGGGCTCACGTCGAAGGGGCCAGCTCCTTGTCGGCCTGCGCGCGCGCGGCGTGCTTGCGCATGAGCTCGCGGTGCACGCTACGGGGCTCGTCGCCCGTCGCCACCTTGGCCCAGGCGCCGTCGGGCTCCATGCGCCAGGCGCCGACGTCGTCGGCCAGCGAGCGGTCGAGGGTGTCCAGCACGTCGTCGCGCAGGGCGTCGTCCTCGACGGGGAACATGAGCTCGACGCGGGCGTCGAGGTTGCGGGGCATCAGGTCGGCCGAGCCGCACAGCACGCGCGGCTGCTCGCCCTCGCGCTCGAAGGACAGGATGCGCGTGTGCTCGAGGAAGCGTCCGAGCACCGAGGTCACGGTGATGGTCTCGCTGATCCCGGGCACGCCGGTGCGCAGGCAGCAGATGCCGCGCACGTTGAGTGCGATCTCGACGCCGGCCTGGGAGGCGCGGTAGAGCGCGCGGATGCAGCGGCGGTCCACCAGCGCGTTGAGCTTCATGCGGATGCGCCCCTCGCGGCCCTCGCGGACGGCTTGGGCGGTGCGCTCGATCTCCTCGATGATCCCGTCGCGCAGCGTCTCTGGGGCCATGAGCACCTTGCGGTGGCGCCCCGCGCGGGCAAAGCCCGTGAGGAAGTTGAACATGTCGGCCACGTCGGCGGCCAGCTCCCCGTCACAGGTGAACAGGCCCAGGTCGGTGTAGAGGCGGGCGTTGGTCGGGTGGTAGTTGCCCGTGCCCACATGGACGTAGTGGCGCACGCCGTCGCCCTCCCTGCGCACCACCAGGATGGCCTTGGCGTGGGTCTTGAGCGCGGGATGGCCGTAGACCACGTGCACCCCGGCCTGCTCCAGGGCGCGGGCCCAGCCGATGTTGGCCTGCTCGTCGAAGCGCGCCTTGAGCTCCACGAGGGCCACGGCCTGCTTGCCGCGCTCGGTCGCGCGGATGAGCGCGGGGATGAGCGGCGTGTCGTCCGACGTGCGGTACACCGTCATCTTGATGGCCAGCACGTCGGGGTCGGCGACCGCCTGCTCGACAAAGCGCTCCACCGACGTGGCGAACGAGTCGTAGGGGTGGTGGACGAGGACGTCGCCACGGCGCATCTCGGCGAGGAGGTCGCAACGGCCGTCCGAGCCGGCCTGCAGGCGCGGCTGGGTGACCGCCGTCCAGGGCGGGTCGCGCAGCTCGTTGAAGCCGGGGAGCTTGACGACCTGCCACAGGTCGCCGCCGTCGACCAGGCCGTCGACGGCGTAGACCTGGCGCTCCTCGACGCCGAGCGCGCGGGTCAGCTCCGTGCGCAGCACCGGGTCCATGTCGGCGGCCACCTCGACGCGCACCGTCTCGCCGAAGCGCCGGCGGCGCAGTTGGGCCTCCACTGCGCGCAGGAGGTCGTCGGCCTCGTCGGAGATCTCGAAGTCGGCGTCCCGGGTCACCCGGAAGGCGCCGTGCTGGAGGATCTCCATGCCGGGGAACAGGTCGCCCAGGTGGGCGGCGATGAGGTCCTCGAGCAGGACGAAGGCCCTGGGGGTGCCGGAGGCCGTCGGCGTGGCTGCCTCCGGCGGGCCCCCCGGCGTTCTCCTGTCCAGCCCCTCGACGGGGTGCAGGCGGCCCAGCAGCTCCTTGGGCACCTTGACCCGCGCGAAGGTGGTGACCTTGGACTGCGGATCGCGCACCAGCACGGCAAGGCTCAACGAGAGGTTGGAGATGTAGGGGAACGGCCGCCCCAGGCCCACGGCCAGTGGCGTGAGCACCGGGAAGACCAGGCGGCGGAAGCGCTGCGTGAGCTCCTCGCACCTGGCGGCGGGCACCTCGGCGAAGCGCAGGATGTGGATGTCGTGCCCGGCCAGATCGGGGCGCAGCTCGCGCTCCAGGCAGCGCGCCAGGCGCGCGTACTGGCCGGCGACCCGCTCGGCCACCGCGTCGATGACCTCCGAGGGCGTGAGGCCGTCGGCGCCGCGGTCCTGCAGACCGGCCGCAACCTGGTCGTGCACGCCGGCGACGCGGATCATGAAGAACTCGTCGAGGTTGCTCGTCCAGATCGCGGCGAACTTCACGCGCTCCATGAGCGGCGCGTCGCGGTCCTCCACGAGCTGCAGGACGCGGTCGTTGAAGTCCAGCCACGACAGCTCGCGGTTGGTGTACAGGGAGGGGTCGTGGAGGTCGGACGGCGGCTCGGGCTCGGGCTCGATGGCCGCGACGGCACGGATGCGGTCCTGCGCGGTGAGGGGGTCGGTGGCGCTCACTGTCCGACACATCCTCCCACGCGGGCGAGCTCGGCGAGCACGACGCCCTCTCGCAACCCGCTCCCACGTCGATGCGGGCGCAGCGCATCGGCCACAATCATCTCGTGACCGACGCTCCGGCCATCCTCGTGCGCGATCTGCACAAGGCCTACGGCGCGGTGGAGGCCGTCCGGGGGCTGGACTTCGAGGTCGCGCGGGGCGAGGTCTTCGGCCTCCTTGGGCCCAACGGGGCGGGCAAGACCACGACCGTCGAGATCCTCGAGGGCTACCGCGAGCGCACCGGCGGCATCGTGTCCGTGCTGGGCATGGACCCCGGCCAGCGCCCCGCCGCTCTGCGCCGCCGCGTGGGCATCGTGCTGCAGAGCTGTGGCATGTACCGCCACCTCACGGTGCGCGAGGCCCTCGAGCACTGGGCCGCGCTGTATCCCCGACCCCGCGACGTGCAGGACACCATCGCCCTGGCCGGCCTGGAGGAGAAGGCGGGCGAGCGCACGCGGCGCCTGTCGGGCGGCCAGATGCGCCGGCTGGACTTCGCGCTGGCGCTGGTCGGCGACCCCGAGCTGATCTTTCTCGACGAGCCCACCACCGGCTTCGACCCGGCCGCCCGCCGCGCGGCATGGCAGACCGTGCGCCGCCTGCAGGGCCTGGGCAAGACGGTCCTGCTGACCACCCACTACCTCGACGAGGCCCAGGCGCTGTGCGACCGGGTGGCCATCGTCAAGCACGGCCGGGCCCTGGCCGTCGGCGCGCCCGCGGCGCTCGGGGTCGGCACCGCCTCGCGCTACCGCGTGGCCTGGCGCGGCGACGACGGCGAGGCGCAGGAGCGCGAGACCGACGACCCCACCGGTCTGCTCCACCAGCTCACCAGCGCGGCGCTGGCCCGCGGCGAGCGGCTGGAGGATCTCGCGGTCACCCGCCCCTCGCTGGAGGACGTCTACATCGAGCTGACCGCCGAGGGGACCGATGACGTGCCGGCGGCCGGCGCCGGCGGAGGGACCGACGTGCGGTGAGCGACGCCCTGGCCCTCACCTGGCGCCAGTACCGCCT
Source organism: Candidatus Siliceabacter maunaloa (assembly GCA_024330185.1). GTDB lineage: Bacteria > Actinomycetota > Thermoleophilia > Solirubrobacterales > Solirubrobacteraceae > Siliceabacter > Siliceabacter maunaloa. Next base: position 5,158 of record JANDLV010000036.1, on the reverse strand, counting down.
CGAGCGGCGGATGTTCTGGCGCAACCCCAGCGCGGCCTTCTTCAACTTCCTGCTGCCGCTGCTGTTCCTCGCCCTGTTCGGCGCGATCTTCGCCGGCTCGCAGGCCGACCTCGACGTGATCGTCCCCGGGATCGCCGGCATGAGCGTGATGTCCACGACGTTCGTCGCTCTGGCCATGAACGTGACCTTCCTGCGCGAGCAGGGGGTGTTGAAGCGCCTGCGCGGTACGCCGCTGCCCAGCGGCGCCTACCTCGGGGCCCTGGCGCTGCACGCGGTGACCAACACCGCCCTGCAGATCGCCCTCGTGGTCGCCGCCGGGCGGCTGTTCTTCGGCATCGGCTGGCCACCGCTGCCCCTCGAGCTGCTCGTCTTCACCGTCGCCGGCGTCGTGTGCTTCGCCGCGCTGGGCGTCGCGCTGGCCCACGCGATCCCCAACTTCGACTCCGCCCCCGCGTACGTCAACGCCATCTTCCTGCCGGTGGTCGTGGTCTCGGGCGTATTCTACGACGCCGAGTCGGCGCCGGCGTTCCTGGCCGACATCGCCCAGGCCCTGCCGCTCACCCACCTCATCGACGGCCTCTCCGCAGCGATGGTCACCGGCGCGCCGCTGGGCGACCACCTCTCCGACCTCGCGGTCATCGCGCTGTGGGCGGCGGCCGGCATCGCGCTCGCCGTCCGCGGATGGCGCTGGGAGGCCGACCGCGACTGACGCCCGGGCTGCGCCGCCGCGGCACCGGGGCGGCGCAGGCCGCTCAGGCGACCACGAAGGGCGCGGGCGGCTCGCCGTCCACGGCGACGGGCACCGCGCCCCTGCGCCACTCGCTGGCCAGCAGGCCGTAGACCACCACGTCGTGGACGGTGTCGCCGTGGCGGTGCCAGTGGCGCAGGACCCCCTCGCGCCGGAACCCGACCTTCTCCAGTGCGCGCTGGGAGCGCTCGTGGCCCACCGCCGCGTAGGCGCCCAGGCGCTCGAGCCCCAGCAGCGCGAAAGCCAGGTGAAAGACCAGCGCCTTGGCCTCCGCGTTGGCGCCCGTCCCCCAGTGGGGGCGGCCCAGCCAGGTGCCGACCATCGCGCGCCGGTCGCGCCGTGAGAGCTCGCTCAGGGCGATGATGCCGATGAGGCCTCCATCGTGATGGGCGATGGCCAGCTCGAGTTGCTCGCCCCGCTCACGCGCGGCGGGCAATGTCCGCAGCCAGGCCAGCGCCTCGGCCGCGTGGGCGTAGGGCCCCCACGAGAAGCTCGCCGTCACCGCGGGGTCGCTCGCGTGGAGGAAGAGCGCCACCGCGTCGTCGTCTCGCGGCATGCGCAGGGTCAGGCTGGGGCCCCACAGGGCGAAGTCGGCCAGAAGCGCGATCCTACGCGCGTGCTCGCGCTGATCTACGACGTGCACGGCAACCTCGCCGCCCTGGAGGCGGTGCTGGCCGACGCCCGCGATCAGGGCGCGACGGGGTACCTGATCGGCGGCGACGTCGCCCTGTTCGGCCCGCGGCCGGTCGAGACCGTCGCCCGACTGCGCGAGCTCCAGGGCGCGACGTGGATCCGCGGCAACGGCGAGCGCTGGACCGACGCGCCCGGCGATGCGCCGGAAGGGGATCCGGTGCGGGGCGCCATCGCCTTCGCGCGCGCGGGCCTCGGCCACCACCTCGTGCTCGAGCTGGCCGCGCTGCCCGAGAGCGCGGTGATCGACGGCGGCACCCGCGCGTGGCACGGCTCGCCGGTGAGTGACGTGCGCTCTTTCCTCCCGCAGGCCGGCGACGACGAGGCCGAGCTGCTGGAGGGCGTCACCGAGACCCGCCTGGTCTTCGGCCACACCCACCTGCCCTTCCGCCGCACCACCACGCAGCACGGCATCGAGCTCATCAACCCCGGCAGCGTGGGCATGCCCTTCGACCACGACCCGCGCGCTGCCTACGCCCTGCTGGGCCCCGGAGGCGAGGTCCAGCACCGTCGCGTCCCCTACGACCACGCGGCCGCCGTCGCCCTCCTGCGCACCGAGCATCCGCAGGCCGCCTGGGCCGTTACCGTCGCCGCCCGGATCGAGCAGGCGCGCGTGGACGCAGGCTGAGCGACGGCCGACGCGGGCCGTACGCCGGCGCGGGCGCTACCGGCGGCGCAGCAGGCGGGTGGCCTTGGAGGCCAGTCCGCCGGCACCCTGGCCGCCGCGGGGGCCGGGAGAGGCGGGGCCGCGACGGCCTGCGGGGCGCGGGCGGCCACGAGCGGGGGCGCCACCTCGGGCGGCGCCGGTGACGAGACTGCGAATGCGATTGATCATGGACAGCAAGGTACCCGTTCGGCGCTCGCGTGCACCGCGGATCGCCCGTCCGCTTGGCACCATGGCCGAATGACCGACCCCCCGCACGAGTACGAACCCAACTCCGAGATCGAGGACGTGGCCACGCTGGACGAGCTCGACCTCCCGGCGGCCGTCCTGCGCGAGTTCGTCCACCGCTCGGGCGCCCTGCGCGTCAGCGCGCTGCTGGACCGCGGGGAGGACACGCCGCCCGCCGTGGTGGAGACCGGCCGCCTCGCCCCGGTGCTGGCCACCGAGGCACAGCGCGTGCGGCGCATGTCCCACACTCAGGAGGTGGCCGTCGCCCTCCCCGCCCTGCCCGAGGTCCGCCAGCTCCCGGCCATGGATGTGAACGCCGAGACGGGCCAGGTCACCGGCGTGCTCGGTGGCCTCGAGCACCTCGCCGGCGCCCTGCGTGCCCTCGCCGAGATCCTTGGCGGGCGCACGGCCGTCGCGGCCGAGTTCGAGTCCACCGACCCTGACACCCCGCTGGGCCTCGTCGCCCGTCACGGCGAGGCCGTCGCCGTGATGCTCGGCGACGAGGCCTTCGCGCTGGAGGTCTAGGGTGGCGAGGGCAACGCCGTCGCTGCCTGAACCCGCCATCCGGTCCCCCGCATGACCACGCAATCCCCAGACCGCCCCCTCCGCGCCGACGCTCGGCGCAACCACGCGAAGGTTCTCGAGGCAGCCCGTCTCGTGTTCGCCCAGCACGGGATCGAGGCCGGGATGGAGGAGATCGCGCGCCACGCCGGCGTGGGCGTGGGCACGATCTACCGTCACTTCCCCACCAAGGAGGCGCTGATCGGCGCCCTGGCCGTCGAGCACCTGCGCCACCTGGTGGCGCGCACGCAGGAGGCCGTCGGCGCCGTGGACGCCTGGAGCGCCTTCGAGGCGCTGCTCTGGGCGGCAGCGGAGGAGCGCGAGCGCGACCTGGCCATGACCGAGATCGCCGCCCAGGCCTTCCAAGGCGGCCTGCCCGAGGCCGACGCGCTGCACGCGCAGCTCCACGAGGTCAGCGACACGCTGATGGGGCGGGCCGTCGCCCAGGGCGCCATGCGCGCCGACGCGACGGCGCAGGATCTCGGGGTCCTCATGTGCGGGCTGGGTCAGGTGCAGTCGGTGGGGCGGCACTGCCCCGTCCCCATGCCCTGGCAGCGCTACCTGACCATCGTGATCGACGGGCTGCGCGCGCGGTGAAGCAGCGCTGGTCCACGGGAGAACGCCCGGGGGCCCGCCTCAGGCGGGTGCTCAACGGGCTTTCGGCACCCCTCCTGGGCGCAGTCTTCACCGTGGCCGGCCTGCTGCACTTCGTGCGCCCCGACACCTACGAGTCGATCATGCCCGACCAGTTGCCCGCGCAGCGGGAGCTGGTCTACGCCTCCGGCGTGGCCGAGATAACAGGCGGCCTGGGGCTGCTCCATCCGCGCACGCGCCGCTGGGCCGGTTGGTGGCTGATCGCCACGCTCGTCGCCGTCTTCCCGGCCAACGTCCACATGGCCGTGCGCGCCGAGCGCTACCCGCAGTTCCCCCCGGCGGCGCTGTGGGCGCGCCTGCCCCTACAGCTCGTCTTCATCGCCGCGGTGTGGCGCGCGATGCGCGACTAGCTAGGACGCTGGCGCGGGCAGCGGATTCGCCGGGCCAAGCGGCACGATCCGCGTCGGGTTGATCGACGGGTGGGTCCCGTAGTAGTGGCGCTTGATCTGGTCGAGGTCGACCGTGTCGGCCACCCCCGGCTCGGCCAGGAGCTCGCCCAGGTAGCGGGTCAGCGCCGGGTGGTCCACGATGCGCCGCAGGTTGCACTTGAAGTGGCCGTGGTAGACGGCGTCGAAGCGCACGAGCGTGGTGAACAGGCGCCAGTCGGCCTCGGTGGTCACCTCGCCGACGAGGCGGCGGCGGTCGGTCAGGCGCTCCTCGAGCCAGTCCAACGTCTCGAACAGCGGCACCACCGCCGCCTCGTAGGCCTCCTGGGTGCGCGCGAACCCGCTGGCGTAGACGCCGTTGTTGAGCGTCTCGTACACGCGCTCGTTGACCGCGTCGATCTCCTCGCGCAGCTCGGGCGGGCAGAGAACGACGCCGTTGTCGGCCTGGTCCCCGAAGGCCGCATCGAGGATGCGCAGGATGTCGGCCGACTCGTTATTCACGATCTCGCCGATCACGCCGCGCTCGCGGTCCCACAGTACGGGCACGCTGATGCGCCCGGTGTAGGCGGTGTCGGTCGCGTCGTAGGCCTGGGCGAGCAGGCCGAAGCCGTTGACCGGGTCGGTGAACCGCCCGCCGGTGAAGGCCCAACCGTCGTCGTCGCGGATCGGGTCGACCAGCGACATGGAGATGACTTCCTCCAGGCCCTTGAGCCGCCGCGCGATGATCGTGCGGTGGGCCCAGGGACAGGCCAGGCTGACGTAGAGGTGGTAGCGGCCGGCCTCGGGCGGGTGCTCGCCGCCCGGCTCGATCCAGCCGCGGAAGGCCGAGGGCGGGCGGCGGAAGGCGCCGGTCTCGTCGTACAGGCTGGTGACGGTCATCGGGCCCGAGGCTACCCGCCGGCCGCGGTCTCCATCTGAGCGAGGCGCGTATCACGAGGCAGACTGGAGGCCCCCCGCGGGGGAGGCAGGCTCAGTAGCCCAGGCGGGCGAGGCGGTCGCGCTCTGCCTGGCGCTTGCGTTCGCGCTCCTCCTTGCGCTGGTTCTCGCGCTCCCGCTTCTCGGCCGCGGGGTCCACGATGCGGACCTTGCTGGTCAGCGTCCCACCGCGGGCAAAGGCCTCGAGCTCCTCGCGGCTGACGCGGTCGCCGCGCCCTGGGCGGCCGCGGTCGCCACCGCGCCCGGGGCCGCCGGCGCGCCCGGGGCCGTCGCCGCCGCGCCCGCCGCGAT
>JANDLV010000035.1 GCA_024330185.1 Candidatus Siliceabacter maunaloa | reverse complement strand
CGGCGAGTGGAACTACATCATCAAGCCTCAGGGTTATTGATTGACGCTTCCTTAGATGATCCCCAGCACGAGCAGCAGGATCAGCGTGCCGATGGCCGAGATCAGCAGCGACCCCATACAGCCCAGCCGGTTGGTGAAGAAGAGGAACATCCCTCGGCGGCTCTACCCGGATGGCCGTAGTCCGAACGGCGGCCTGACACGCCGGGCGGCGGCGCCGGCTGCCCGGCGCCGGCGGGTCGCCGGCAGCAGGGCGAGGGCGTCGCGGTAGGCGGGCAGCAGGGTGCGCTCGCGCAGGAGGGCGTGGCCCAGGGCCAGTACCTCGTAGCCCAGCACGCGGTGCAGGTCGCCGCGCAGGTCGGCCCAGGTGGTGTTCTTGGCCAGCATCAACAGGCGGTTGCGGAACTGCAGGGCGCGGTGGTCGGGCGGCAGCGCGGCGCGCGCGCTGGGCGAGTAGAAGCGCACGTGCCAGGCCGTGGCCGCCGGCTCGTAGACGCAGCGCCAGCCGGCCAGGCGCACCCGCCAGGCCAGGTCGGCGTCCGATGCCCACAGGGCCATCGACTCGTCCAGGGCCTCGCCCTCGACGGCGACAACGTCCAGCGCCGCGCGGCGGTACAGGGCGCAGGCGCCGTCGGGCCCGAAGGCCTCCCCCGCCCGGGCGTAGGCCTCCGCCGGCGCGCCGTGTCCCACGAGGCCGTTCTTGCGCCGGCGGTCGATGGTCATGCCCGCGGTGTCGAGCACCGCCAGGCGGTCGGCCTCCTCCATGCCGGTGGCGCGCAGCAGCCGCGGGGCGACGCTGCCCACGCCGGGCTCGGCCAGCCGCGGGCCGGCGGCGGCCAGGAAGCCGGGAGCCAGGACGCAGTCGGCGTTGAGCAGGAGCACCGCGCCGGTGTGCCCCGCTGCGTCGTGAGAAACCGTGGCGCCCTGCGCTCGAGGCCCTCGCGCGATGCCCACCGCACGCAGGCCCGCGTTGATCGCGGCCGCGTAGCTGAGCCGGTCGGGCAGCGACAGGACCTGAGCGCCGGCGGCGCCGGCCAGCGCCGCCGTCACGTCAGTGCACGCGTTGTCGACGACGAGCACCTCGGCGTCGGGCTGGGCCAGCGCGGCCGGCAGGGAGTGCTCGAGCCGGTGTACCTCGTCGACAGAGAGCATCACGATCGTCGTCCTCATCCGTTCAGCGCCTCCGCGTAGACGGCCGCCGTCTCCCGCGCCGTGCGCGCCCACGTGTACCCCGCCGCGCGCTCGCGCCCGGCCGCCCCGAGGCGCTCGCGCAGCGCGCGGTCCTCCAGCACGCCGCGCAGCGCGGCGGCCAGCGCGGCCTCGTCGAGCGGGTCGAAGTAGGCCGCCGCGTCGCCGGCGGTCTCGGGCAGCGCCGTCGCGTTGGAGCAGACCACGGGCACGCCGCGGGCCATCGCCTCCACCAGCACGATGCCGAAGCCCTCGTAGAGGCTGGGGTGCACGAGCGCGTCGGCCCCGCGCAGGAGCGCGTCGAGAGCGCCGTCGTCCAGCCACCCGGTGAACTGCACCGGCGCGTCGCCGGCCTCGGCGCGCAGCCGCGTGCCCTCCCCCGCGTCGGGCCCGGCCAGCACCAGGCGGTGCTCCAGCCCCTGTGCGCGCAGGGCGCGGAACGCGCGCACGAGGCGCACGAGGTTCTTCTTGGCCCGCAGGTCGCCCAGGGCCAGCACGTAGGGCCCGCCGGGCGGCGGCTCGCGGTCGCCCACGGGCAGCGAGGGCGCGTTGGGCACCACGCGCAGGCGCTCCCCGTCGACGCCGTAGCGGCGGGCCACGTCGCCCGCCGTCCACGCCGACACGCACACCACCCGCTGGGCCGAGCGCACCGCCCGCGGCGTGAAGGCGCGGTACTTCGCTCCCGCGCGCGGCGCGAAGTCCCGCGGGTGGGCCTCGAAGGCGAGGTCGTGCACCGTGACCACGCCCGGGATGCGACGAAGCAGGGGGAGAAAGCAATTGGGCGCATGGAGCACGTGGGCTCCGGCCCGCGCCGCCGCCACGTCGAGCCCGAGCTGCTCGTGGACCACCTCCGGCCCCGGGAGCCCCCGCACGGGCGCCCGCACGCGCCAGCCCTCCACCCCGGCCAGGCCGCCGAGCAGGCCGCGCACGTAGCGACCCACGCCGCGCGGCGCGGGGTCGACCGCCTCGCGGGCGTCGAGCAGGACGGTGGGCACGCGCGGAGCGTAGGGGTGCCCAAGGGCCGTCAGGTGGCTGCCCGAGGCGGGCCCCCTTTCGGGTCACCTGCGACGCCCGCCCCTTCCACGGCGTACCATGCCCGCGGGAGAGAGGGTGGCGCAGCGTGGAGGTCGCAGACGTGCAGATGACGATGGAGGTAGGGACCGCGCCGCGGCGCGGGCAGCGCCAGGCGCGCATCTTCGACATCCCGGTCGAGCTCGATCCGCCGCGCGACCTACTCGAGCGCATCACCGGCTGGGTGCGGGAGGACCGTTCCCCCGACGGGCCCCGCCAGGTCATGTACGTCAACGCGCACGTGCTCAACCAGTCGCGCGAGGACCCACACCTGCGCGACGCGCTGGAGGCGGCCGACCTCGTCTACTGCGACGGCTACGGCGTACGCCTCGCCGCCCGGGCCCTGGACGCCCCGGTGCCCCACCGCATGACCGGAGCCGACTGGGTGTGGGACCTGGCTGCGCTGTGCGAGGCCCAGGGCGCCTCGATCTACCTGCTGGGGTCCGAGCCGATGGTGTCCCAGCGCGCCGCGCAGCGCCTGCGCGCGCGCTTCCCCCGCCTGCGCGTGGCCGGCAGCCACCACGGCTACTTCGACCCGGGCTCTCCCCACTCCGACCGCGTGGTGGAGGACGTCAACGCGCGACGGCCCGACATCGTGCTCGTTGGCATGGGCAGCCCCAAGCAGGAGCTGTGGGTGCGCGGCACCGCGGCGCGCCTGGACGCCGGGGTCGTGTGGACGGTCGGCGCACTGTTCGACTACGTCTCGGGCCGGGTGCCGCGCGCGCCCGCGTGGCTGGCCGACAATGGGCTGGAGTGGATCTTCCGCCTGGCCGTGGAGCCCCAGCGCATGTGGCGCCGCTACCTGGTGGGCAATCCCCAGTTCCTCACCCGGGTCATGGCCCAGGCCCGGGCCGGGCGGACCGACCGCCCGCCGCAGCGACGGCACTAGTGAGTGGTCGTCCCCGGGGCGGGCCACTAGCCTTCCAGCCCATGGAGACGCGCGTGGGCAGCCGTCGCGGGCCCGCGCTCGCCCTCGCCGCGCTGGTGGGCGCGGGCGCCCTGGTCCTGATGCAGGCCCAGGCCGGCGGCGTACTGGGCATCGGCGCGTGGCCCGCTCTCGCGCGCACGGCGCTGGCCGCCGTCGTGCTCTTCGCCGTGTGCGGCTACGCGCCCGCTCGCCTGCTGCTCCCCTGCGCCCTGCGGGCAGACCTTCCGCTCTACGTGCTGCCCTTCGGCGCCGCGTGCGTCGCCCTGGAGCTGACCGTGCTCGGCCTGCTGCGCGTGCCCTTCACGTGGTCGCTGCCCCTCGTGCTGGTCGGCAGCACGCTCGCCGCTGTGGCCGTGCACGCGCAGGCGGGGCGGCCGCGCCTGCCGGCCTTCGACGGCCGGCGCACGCTGGCCATCGCCATGCCCCTGCTGCTGGCCGCCCTGGTGGCCGCGGTGGCCCTGGTCCCCGTCCTTCGCACCGGCTTCGCCACGGTCATCGGCCAGAACGGCGATGCCGTGCTGGCCGTGGGCACCGCCGAGTTCCTCCGCAGCGCGCCGCCGACCGCCAACCGCCCCGAGCTGGCCGTCGACGAGGTACCCATCGTCTGGCGCTCGAAGCTGCCGATCTACTACGCGCTCGCCGCGGTGGCCTCGCTCGCCGGGCAGGATCCGGTCACCGCCTTCCCCACCGTGATGGCGGTGATGTTGGGCCTCGTGGCCCTGGGGCTGTTCCTCCTGACCCGCGTGGTCCTGGCCGCCTCGCTGTCCGCGGCCCTGGCGGTGACCTTCCTCGTGCCGTTGGACCGCATCGTCGTCCACCTGGCCATCCATCCGTTCTACAACCAGCTCTGGGGACTGTTCACGCTGCCCTTCACGCTGCTGTTCGGCTGGCGCTTCCTGCAGGAACCCGGCCGGCGCACGTTGGCCCCTCTGGCCCTGTTCGCCCTGCTGGGGGTCTTCGCCTATCCGCTGCTGCTGCCCTTCCCCGCGGCCTTCCTGGGGGTGTGCGCCCTCCTGCAGTGGCGCCGCGCGCGGGCCGAGGGCCGCTCGCCGGGGTGGATCGCCGCGCTGCGCCTGCCCCGCGTGCGCGACCACAAGGTGGCCTTCGGGGTCCTTGCTCTGGTGTCGCTGCCCTTCGTGGCCGTGCTGCTGCGCGGCGTGATCGAGAAGATGTTCAGCGCCGCCAACGCCATCATGCCCGGGGGCGACCTGTCGGGCTGGTCGGGCCCCGCGCTGGACTACCTGCCCTTCGCCCGCTTCTTCGGCATAGACGGCACCGGCCTTGTCCCGCTGGCGCTCACGCTGGGCGTCGTCGCGCTCGCCGTGCACGCGGCGCGGCGGATGCGCCGCGACGTGGCGGTGGCCATGGGGGTCACGGCCGCGGGCGCGCTGGCCTTCGCGCTGTCGTTCCGCCTGCGCGAGGACGGGGAGCTGTTCTGGTTCAAGATCCTGGGCTTCCTGGGCCCGCTGGTGCTCACCTTCGCCGTGGTGGGCCTGGTCGGCCTGCTGCGCGAGGCCCGCGGGTTCGCGCGCCGGACGGCCGCCGTGACGGGCGCCGTCCTGCTCGTGGCGGTCGTCAACGCGGGCGCCGCGCGCGAGATCGGCGAGACCTACGAGTACGCCACCGCGCCGCTGCTCGAGCTCGACACGTGGGACGAGCGCCTGCCCGCGGGAGCCAGCGTGCGCATCGACGTCCAGCCCACCGGCTACCAGCTCTGGACCTGGTACATGCTCGACGACCGGCCCGTGTCAGCCAGCGCTCCGCTGGTGGGCTTCTTCCCGCACCCGCCGTTCAGCTTCACGGGCGACTTCTCGCTCGTGGAGGCGTGGGCGGAGCCACCGCCTGACGCTGCCGGGGGCGCCGTCCTGCGCAACGCGGGCTATGCGGTGTACCCACTGCGCCCCAACGGCGAGCCCGACGTGAGCTCGCAGGAGCTCGTATGGCCCTACACGGAGATCAACCCGAACGAGGGGCTGTGAGGAGCCGCCGCTCAGCGCACCTTGACCGTCGGCCCGGGCATGCCGCGCTCGACGATCCGGTAGCGCCCCGGGCGCTGCACCTCGACGAGGTAGTGCCCTCCGCCCGTGGTCTTCGCCCCGGTGACCTCGCGCCAGCGCCCGTCCGCGCGGCGCTGGACGGCGATCCCGTTGTCAGCGCCGCCCGGGCGCACGATGCCGCTCAGCCGCCCGCGCGGGTCGTCGGGGTCGTCGGTGCGCTCCAGCGACGTCGCGGTGGTGCGGATGGTCGTGAAGTAGGCCCAGGTGTCGTCCAGGCCCAGCCGCTTGCGGATCTGCGGGCCGGTCACCTCGGTACGCCCGCCGGTGCCGGTCACGAAGGCGCGCACGACGCGCGGGGAGCTGCCGCGGTCGGCCACCTCGATCGTGCGCAGCTCGCCGCGCACCCAGTCGCCCAGCTCGTCCTGCGCGCGCTCCAGCGACCAGCTCGTCGGACCCCACCGGTGCCTGTCGCCGCCGTCGTCGAAGGGGTCGCGCACGCTGCGCAACCATGGCGACGGTCCGCCGCCCAGGAACGCGCTCTCGTTGTCCTCGGTCCGCCCGCCGGAGGTGGAGAAGAAGTACGTGGTGGCCGGGCGGCCGTCGTAGGTGACCACCTGGCCCGCGGTGGCGGCCACCGCGGCGCTGGTGCTGGCCACCTCGCCCGCGATGCCCTGGTAGACCTGCGAGCGGATGTCGGCGTAGTGGTCGAAGGTCCCCGACTTGGAGGTGGTGATCGCGTAGGTGCGCGCGGCCACCGCCTGGGCCTTCAGCGCCTCGGGGTGCCAGCCGGAGGGCATCTCGGCGGCGACCACGCCACGGACGTAGTCCTCCAGCCCGACGACGTTGATGGCCTGGATCTGGTCGCCGGACGGGCGCAGCTCCAGCTCTCCGCGGTAGGCGCCGTCGGTGATGCCGCCGCTCGTGCTCCCGTAGAGGCGGAAGGAGCCGGGGCCGCGCACGGTCGGCGCGCCACGGAAGCGCGCGAGCGGCCGCCCGGAGGGGGAGAGGAGCTCCAGGACACCCCCTCGCAGGCGCGCGGTGTAGGTGCGGTCGGGCTGCAGCGCCCGGTCGCCGATGCTCGAGGCGCCGTCGAAGCGCACCTCGGGCCGGCTGAGCAGCAGGACGCGTGTGCCGCCCTCGCCGTCGAGGTTGCCGAGCACCGTGTTCGAGTAGTAGTGGCGCAGGATCTCGCCGTGGCTGCGTCCGCGCTCGGCGAAGCCCTTGGCCCCGTACTGGCTCATGCCCACGCCGTGGCCGAAGCCCGCGCCGCGGAAGACGAAGCGCTCGTCGGTGTCGGTGCCCGTCACGGCGGGCCCGGTGGCGGCGATGGCCATGGCGGCGGCGGAGGCGACGAACTGGCTCAGGGGCATGGGGCGGTCTCGTAACAGCGATCTCGAAAGGGAGTTGCGGTGCCGTGAGCGATCGCTCCCCCCGGGGTAGGACGCCTCCGGCGTGCCCGAGAATAGAGCTCCATGACCCGCCGCCGCGCCAGCGACCTCTTCGTCGAGTGCCTGGAGTCCGAGGGGGTGCGCCACGTCTTCGGCATCCCGGGCGAGGAGACGCTCGACCTCAACGAGTCGCTGGCCCACTCCTCGGTGTCCTTCGTGCCCGTCCGCCACGAGCAGGGCGGGGCCTACATGGCCGACATGTACGGCCGCCTCACCGGTCGCGCGGGCGTGTGCCTGGGCACGCTGGGCCCGGGCGCGCTGAACCTCACCACGGCCATCGCCGACGCGTACCTGGACCGCGCGCCGCTGGTCGCCCTCACGGGCCAGGCCGACCTCGAGCGCATGCACAAGGAGAGCCACCAGTTCATCGACCTCGTCGAGGTGCTGGCGCCCATCACCAAGTGGAACACCCGCGTGACCGGCCCGGAGATCATCCCCGAGGTCGTGCGCAAGGCCTTCAAGGTGGCCGAGTCCGAGAAGCCGGGCTCCACGCACATCGAGCTGCCCGAGGACGTGATGGCCGCCCCGGTGGCGGAGGGAGCGCCCGGGCCGCTGCCCCGCCGCCGTCCCGTTCGCCCCGAGCCCGGCGCACGCGAGCTGCTCAAGGCCGCCGACGTCATCCGCAACGCCATCAACCCGGTCGCGCTGGCCGGCAACGGCGCGGTGCGCGCCGGCGCCGCCCCCGCGCTGCGCGAGTTCTCCCGCGCGACGGGCATCGCCGTCGCCGAGACGTTCATGGGCAAGGGCCTGCTCGACGCCCACGACCCCAAGGCCCTGGGCACCGTCGGCCTGCAGAGCCGCGACTACGCCATGGCCGGCTTCGAGGACGCCGACGTGGTCATCGCCGTCGGCTACGACCTCGTCGAGCACTCCCCCGACCACTGGAACCCCGGCCGCGACAAGAAGATCGTGGTCATCGACTCCGTGCCCGCGGAAACCGACCAGAACTTCGTGCCCGAGGTCGAGCTGATCGGCGACGTCTACCACGTGCTCACGCGGCTGGCCGAGGAGTGCCGCGACGTCCCCCACTCCGGCGGCAGCGCCCGCCTGCGCGACGTGGTGCTGGGCCGCTTCGAAGCCGCGAAGGAGGACGACCACTTCCCCATGCAGCCCCCGCGCGCGCTGTGGGAGATCCGCAAGGCGCTGGGCCGCGAGGACATGCTCATCTCCGACGTCGGGCTGCACAAGCTGTGGATCGGGCGCATGTTCCCCGCGCACGAGCCCAACACCGTGCTGATCGCCAACGGCCTGGCCGGGATGGGCTTCGCCCTGCCCTGCGCGGTCGCCGCCAAGCTGGTGCACCCCGAGCGCAAGGTGGTCACCGTCAACGGCGACGGCGGCTTCCTCATGAACGTCCAGGAGCTGGAGACCGCCACGCGGCTGGGCACGCCCGTCGTCAACGTGATCTGGGAGAACCGCCAGTACGGCTCGATCGTCTGGAAGCAGGACAAGCGGTTCGGCGCCCACTTCGGCACCGACTTCACCAACCCCGACTTCGTCAAGCTGGCCGAGGCCTTCGGCTGCGCGGCCTGGCGCTGCGAGGAGGTCGACGACTTCGCCAGGCACCTGCGCCACGCGCTGACGCTCGACCGCCCCTCGGTGATCGTGCTGCCCATCGACTACTCGATCGACGTTGCCATCTCCGAGGAGCTTGGAACCGAGACAGTCGTGAGGACGTGAGCGCGACGAGGGCCGATCCCCCGGGGTGAACTGGGCGTCAGCTCTCAGGTCGGCTCGATCACCCACTGCACCTGTGCTAACCGGGCGAGGTGCCTCCGCCTTGCTGTGGAGTCGGGTCCCACGATGTTGCCGTGCGAAGGATCATCGCCTGTAGGCGCGCGCTCGACGTCCTTGCCGACCGGCGGTGCCCGGACCTGTCGGGCAGTGACGAAGCTCAGCCCGATCGAGGGGGGTGCGAGAGTCATGAGGTCTGTTGAAGTGATGCCGAGCTCATCCATAGTGTCCTCGAGCGAGACAGAGATGCCTTCGTCGGCGCTCGAAGGTTGGAACGCGGCGCTCGAGATGCGCTTGCCCAGCGGTTCGGACGGCGCGTCGACGAGATGGTGCTGGGTGATCCGGCGAAACAGCCGAACGTCGTCACCGATCGGATCCGGCGCCCCGGGCTCGGCATTCACGTCGAGTACGGCACCGCAGCTATCACGCGTGCGGCTCGGGCGGAGAGGTCCGCGCTGGCCGGGCCTTCGTGCTCACCCGAGTCATCGCCAACGAAGAACCAAGCGCCCCCTTCATCGACACGAACCTCAACCGCAGTGCGATCGAACTCCCACTCCATCTGGATGCCACCAGCCACCGTAGGAACGATGATCGGCGCCGGGGAGTCCAGGTCGACCAGCCTTTCGAGCAGGCTCAGTGCCAGAAGCACGTTCTCTACGGTGATTGGCTGCGCACCGTAGGTGTCCCATCCGGGCGGTAACAAGAGCAGTTCGTTGATCCGGCGCTCCACGGCGGCGATCCACGGCGGTGCGATCTCCGCCTCGATCAAGATGCGTCGCGACGTCGCGATGTAGGGGCTGGAGGCCGGACTCGAGGCCTTGTGGCGCATCGTCCCCGCAGCGATGGTCGGCGTGGTCGTGGGCTCCGGGAGTAGCAAGGTCATAGTCGTCTCCAGTTGGCGTGGAGCTCGGGGGTGGTCATCTCGAGGAAGCCGTTCACGACCCAGCGACGACCCAGATCGAGCGCATCGATGACCGCCGTGTCGCTCGCAAAGCTACCAACGAGATTCGCGGTAAGTGTCAGCAGGTGGATGGGACGCCCGTCCGCAGAGCGATATGCCGGCTCCGTCCTGGCTATGAGCCGACCCATCGGACCGGTGCCGTCGGCGCGGGGTATGCGGAACCGGGCTGAGTATCCGACGTCTTCTGGCTCAGATAGAAACCCACCTCGAGGTAGGTCGGAAACCGTCGACACAAGAGCGGACAACGAAGCATGGGTTCGGGCGCTCGGGTGGCCTGGGAAGCTCAGCTCGTTGATGTAGCTCACCTCAACGTGGTCGACCACCGGCGTTGGTCGGCCAAGTCCGTCGAGTACCTCAATCAAGCGCTGGCGGAGGGCATCAAAGCGAGGGCGCAGCGTCTCGTAACGTGGGTATGCATCGTCAGCGCTGACACGACGCCAGTTGAAGAGGAAGCGGTCGGCCTGCAGTTGGAGAAGGGTCTGCTCGTCCGTGCTGATGAACCGCGTGCGGGGCAGCGGTGCCCCTCCGAAGCGAAACTCGATGTGAGTTCCGGCCGGCGGATGATCGAAGGACTCGAAGGCCCTCGGAAGCGGCTCGATCTGCTCGCGGCGGGGGAACTCCCCGCGGACCGACCTGGCGAACTCGGCAAGCACCTCGAGATCGACGATCGCGGCGCCGAACTGCGTACCGAACACCACCTCGATCACCGGCGGTCGCTCGAACTCGACGATGGTCTCGATAGCGGGTTCCATACGCGATGGGGAGCGTAACCGCACCGTACTGTCTCGGATGGGTTTTCGGCTGCCGCGGCGCGGGGAACGCACCGCTCAAGCTTTGTCTCGCTAGGAGGTCCGTCCCATGGCTGTCGCATCACAGGAGCGCGCGGTGCTGCGCCACGCGCCGCCCAAGCTGTACATCGACGGCGAGTGGCGCGACGGCGCGGGCGGGGAGACCCTCGGCGTCGAGGACCCCTCGACCGGCGAGACCCTGGCCGAGGTGGCCGACGCGACGCCCGACGACGCCAGGGCCGCCCTGGGCGCCGCGGCCGGCGCGCAGGACGATTTCGCGGCCATGGCCCCGCGCGAGCGCGGGGAGATCCTTCGCCGCGCCTACGAGGTGATCAACGAGCGCGTGGACGACCTGGCGCTGCTCATGACCCTGGAGATGGGCAAGACGATCACCGAGTCCAAGCAGGAGATCGCCTACGCGGCGGACTTCTTCCACTGGTTCGCCGGCGAGGCCACCCGCATCGAAGGTGGCTACAAGGTGGCCGAGAAGGCGCCGGCGCAGCGGGTGCTGGTCATGCGCCAGCCCGTCGGCCCGTGCGTCTTCATCACCCCGTGGAACTTCCCCATGGCCATGGGCACGCGCAAGATCGGCCCGGCCGTCGCCGCGGGCTGCACGATGGTCATGAAGCCGGCGAAGCAGACCCCGCTGACCATGCTCGCGCTGGCGGCGATCCTCGAGGAGTGCGGGCTGCCGCCCGGCGTCCTGAACGTCGTGACGGCCAGCTCCAGCGGCTCGATCATGGAGCCGCTGATCACCGATGCCCGCACGCGGAAGCTCTCGTTCACCGGCTCGACCGAGGTCGGCCGCTCGCTCATCGAGCAGTCGGCGCAGCAGGTCCTCAGGGTCTCCATGGAGCTGGGTGGCAACGCGCCCTTCCTGGTCTTCGAGGACGCCGACCTCGACGCCGCGGTCCAGGGCGCGATGATCGCCAAGATGCGCAACACCGGCGAGGCGTGCACCGCCGCCAACCGCTTCCACGTGCACGAGGCGGTGGCCGAGGAGTTCGGGCGCCGGCTGGCCGACCGCATGGGCGCGATGAAGGTCGGCCGAGGCACGCAGGACGGCGTCGAGGTCGGCCCGCTGATCGACGCCGACCAGCGCGCCGTGGTCGAGGAGCTCACCCGGGACGCCGTGAGCAAGGGCGCCCTGGTCCTCACCGGCGGCGAGCGCGTGGACGGGCCCGGCTACTTCTTCCAGCCCACCGTGCTGGGCGACATCGCCGACGGGGCGCGGATCCTGCGCGAGGAGGCCTTCGGGCCGGTGGCGCCGATCAAGACCTTCGCCGGCGACGACGAGGCGGTCCAGGCGGCCAACGCGACCGAGTTCGGCCTGGTCTCCTACGTCTACACGCAGAACCTGCAGCGCGCGATCGGGGTCTGCGAGCGGCTGGAGACCGGCATGGTCGGCCTCAACCAGGGCATGGTCTCCAACGCCGGCGCGCCCTTCGGCGGCGTCAAGCAGTCCGGCGTGGGCCGCGAGGGCGGCAACGAGGGGATCGACGAATACCTGGAGACGAAGTACGTCGCGATGACCCTCTAGCCTGTCGGCAGCCGGCGGCTCACGGGCAGGGCGACCCGCGCGTCGGCACCTCTGCATGGTGCTGCGCACGTTCGAACTCCTCAAGCGGCCCGACCGCCGCTGGTGGGCGCTGGCCGCGTTGGCTGCGCTCGCGGTCGTGCTGGGCCTGAACTTCCTGCCCGAGCGCAGCGCGGGCGCCGACAAGGAGCCCGGCCCCTACGACCCGCTCACCTACAAGGGTCCGGACGATCGCACCCGCCTGGGCGGCGAGTGGATCGTCGCGCTGGACGAGCAGAGCACCGGGCGCGACCGGGGCTGGCAGGACGGCGAGTTCCCCGGGGAGCAGGTCGCCGTGCCCCACGTACCCGAGGCCGCCGAGGTGCGGGGCGAGGAGTCCATCGAGACCTGGCAGGGCAACGTCGCCTGGTACCGCACGACGATCGAGGTGCCGACCACGGGCGTGTACGCCGTGCGCTTCGAGTCGGTCAACCACGAGGCCGACGTGTGGATCGACGGCGATCACGAGACCTCCAACACCGGCACCTACCTCCCTTTCGAGGTGCGCCGGACACTCACCGCGGGCACCCACACACTGGTCGTGCGCGCCGACTGGCGCGATCCCGACCAGATGAAGAAGGAGGCCTGGCATCGCACCTGGTTCAACTTCGGCGGCATCAACCGCGACGTCACCATCCGCCCCGTCGGCGACAGCGAGCTGCTCGATCCGAAGGTCGCCACGCGGCTGGCGAAGGACGGCGACGCGGTGGTCGACGTCAGCGTGAAGGTGCGCAACCGCACCGGTCGCACGCGCGAGCTGGAGCTCGAGGGCGCGATGGAGCTCATCGACGACGGCCGCGACGAGGAGCTCGACTTCGAGCCCGTCCGCGTGCCGGCCGGACAGACCGTGATCGCCAGGACCCGGGTGCGCATCGACGATCCCGAGCTGTGGTCGACCGACGACCCGCGGCTGTGGGACCTGCGCCTGGAGATCGGGGAGGAGGCCGGCTACCGCGCCCGTGTCGGCCTGCGCGAGATCCGCCAGGAGGGCCGCGACATCCTGGTCAACGGCGAGAAGGTCTTCCTGCGCGGGGCGTCCATCCACGAGGACGTCGAGGGCAAGGGCGACGCGCTCGACCGTGCCGACCACGACTGGATCGTCAACGCCCTGAAGTCGATCGGCGCCAACGCCACCCGCGCCCAGCACCAGCTCCACCCGGCGCTGGTCGAGAAGCTCGACGAGGCGGGGATCCTGCTCTACCTGGGCGTCGGCGTCGTCGACTCGCCGGGCGCTTGGACGTCCAAGACCCCCGAGCTGCGCCGCCAGTCGCGCCAGCGGGTCCTCACCACAGTCGACCAGCTCCAGTCCCACCCGTCGGTCATCACCTGGAACCTGGCCAACGAGGTGGCCGGGGACGGGCACCCCGACGGCCAGGCCACCTGGATCGACGCGATGGCCCGAAAGCTCAAGAAGGTCGACCCGTCGCGGCCGATCGCGCTGGACATCTGGGGCTCCCACCCGCCACGTAGGCCCAGCCTGATGTACCGCAACATCGACATCATCGGCTGGACCAACTACATCGGCTGGTACGAGGGCACCTACGCCTCGCGCGCCGAGACCCAGCGGACCATCCGCGAGGATCTCGCCGATCTGCGCGAGGCCACGCCCGGCAAGGCCATCGTGGTCACCGAGTTCGGGGCCGAGGGCAACGAGCTCAACGAGAACATGGAGCCCGGCGGCCTGGGCTTCCAGTCCCGCCTCCTGCGCACGCACCTCGAGAGCTACGGCTCCGACCCGGGGCTCAACGGCGCGCTGATCTGGAACCTGCGCGACTTCGCCGTCAACCCCACGTTCGCCGGGGGCTCAATCAGCCGCCAGGTCCCCGACATCAAGCTCGTGCGCGGGGTCAACCAGAAGGGCCTCTTCGACCACCTCGGCCGCCCCAAGCCAGCGGTCGACGCCGTGCGCGAGCTCTTCGACGCGATGGCCGAGGCCCGGGGCGAGGGCTCCGCGGACGACTAGCGCGGCTCACCGCCGCTGCGCCAGCTCGGTGATGACGGCCTCGTAGACGCCCGGGCCGTGGCCCTCCTCGGCGACGCGGACGTTGGGTAGGCCGGCGGCCAGGTGGCGCATCGTGGGGTCGCCGCTGATCGCGTTGGCCACGAGCCACAGGCGGTCGACCTCGGTGGCGCAGGCCAGGTCCTCGGGGGAGTCGCCGACGGCGATGGTCGCTTCGCGCTCGAGGCCGCGGGCCTCGCGGTGGAAGGCGACGCCGTCGGCCTTGGAGGCCCCGGCGGGCAGGAGGTGGTAGACGCGGACCTGCTCGAGGCCGTCCAGGGACGGGTAGTCGCCGACGGCCCGGCCGTTGTCGAGCAGGCGCAGGTCGCCATGGCCCTGCTGGGCCAGCAGAGCGGTGGCCGCGGCGGTATCGACGAGGCCGCGGAAGAGGTGGGAGACCTCGCGGCCGCGGTGCCAGGGGGCATGGTGCTCGAGGCGGTCGTGGTAGGCGGCAAGCAGGAGGTTGGGCGCGCTGGTGGCGGCGATCTGCTCGTGGATGGTCGGCTCGCCGGGGCGGTAGTCGCCGGTGAGCCAGTGCTCCTCGCCGTCGAGCACCACCGCCGAGCCGCACTCGAAGACGTAGGCGCGCGCGCCCAGCAGCCGGGCGGCCTCGCGCGCTTGGGCCTGCCGGCGCCCGGTTATCGGCACGACCTCGACGTCTGCTCGCAGCGCCGCCTCGATCGCGCGCACGCCCAGCGCGGTGACCGTCCCGTCACCGTCGAGCAGCAGCGAGGCTCCCGCGCCCAGGAGCGTGTTGTCGAGGTCGACGTAGAGGGCGCGCAGCGGGGCCACGCCACGATCTTCGCGCAGGGAGCGGTCCGGACGCCCCGCGCTCCGCCCCGACGCCGCTAGCGTGGCGCCCGGCATGGCGGTCACGCGGGAAGTCGAGCCCTGGAGCACCCTCCTGGAGGCCGGGCGGGCCGACGCGCGGCTGGTGCGTCAGGCCTACGAGGGGGCGCGCGAGGGCGATCTCGTCGGCTTACCCCAGGACCTGCACCCGCAGCTGCGCGGGGCGCTGGAGCAAGCCGGCTTCGACGGCCTCTACGCCCACCAGGCGCAGGCCTACGAGCTGGCCGCCCAGGGCCCGTTCGTGGTGACGACCGGGACGGCGAGCGGCAAGTCGCTGTGCTTCAACCTCCCGGCGCTGGACACGCTGCTGCGCGACGCGCGCGCCCGCGCGCTGTACCTCTACCCGACAAAGGCGCTGGCCCAGGACCAGGCGCGGGCCATCAACGCGCTGGGGCTGACCAAGCGGGTGCGCCCGGCCATCTACGACGGCGACACGCCCCGCGAGCAGCGCGGTGCGCTGCGCAAGCGGGCCAACGTGATCCTGACCAACCCCGACATGCTCCACGTCGGGATCCTGCCCAACCACGGCGCGTGGGGCGACCTGTTCGCCAACCTGGCCGTGGTCGTGATCGACGAGGCCCACGTCTACCGGGGCGTGTTCGGCTCCCACGTGGCCAACGTGCTGCGCCGCCTGCGGCGCATCGCTGCCGCCTACGGCACCGCGCCGCGGTTCCTGCTGGCCAGCGCGACGGTGGCCAACCCGGTCGAGCTGGCCGAGAGGCTGACCGGCCTGGAGGACGTCGCGCTGGTCGACCGCGACGGCGCCCCCCGTTCCCGGCGACACATAGCCATCTGGAACCCGCCGCTGATCGACAAGGCCCTGGGCTCCCGGCGCTCGGCCCTGGGCGAGGCGGCCGACCTCGTGCGCGAGCTGGTGGTCGGCGGCGCGCGGACCATCTGCTTCGTCAAGTCGCGCCGCGGCGTCGAGCTGGTGGCGCGGATGGTCTCCATGGCGCTGACCGAGGAGGCGCCCGAGCTGGCCGACGCCGTCGCTCCCTACCGGGCCGGCTACACGCCCCAGCAGCGTCGGGAGCTGGAGGCGCGGCTGGTGTCCGGGGAGCTGCGCGCGGTCATCACCACCGACGCGCTGGAGCTGGGCATCGACATCGGCGCCCTGGACGCCGCGGTGTGCGTGACCTTCCCGGGGACCGTCGCCTCCCTGCGCCAGATGTGGGGCCGCGCCGGACGCCGGGGCCGCGGCCTGGCCGTCTACGTCGCCGGCGAGGACGCGCTGGACCAGTTCTTCTGCCGCCACCCCGACGAGTTCCTCGACCGCCCGGTGGAGGCAGCGATCCTCGAGTTCGAGAACGAGCAGATCCACCTGGCCCACCTGGAGTGCGCGGCGCACGAGGGGCCGCTGGAGCCCCAGCGCGACGCCGCGTTCCTGGGTCCTCGCGTGCGCGCGCACGCCGAGGCGCTGGTCTCCAACGGCGTGCTGCGCGAGACCCGCGGGCAGTTCGTCCTGCGCCACCCCCAGGACTACCCCGCCGCGCGGGTGTCGCTGCGCTCGGCCTCCCCCGAGCGGGTGACCATCGTGGACGTCGACTCCGGCGAGATGCTGGGCACGGTCGAGGGCGCGCGCGCGTGCTCCACCGTCCACGACGGGGCCGCCTACCTGCACATGGGCAAGGCCTACGAGGTGCGCGAGCTGGACCTCGACGCCCAGCGCGCGCTCGTCGCCGGCTTCGACGGCGACTGGTACACCCAGCCCAAGGAGGAGACCGACACGTGGATCGAGCGCCTGCTCGACCGCCGCGAGACGCTGGGGGTGACGCTGTCGCTGGGCCGGGTGGAGGTCACCCAGCAGGTGACGGCCTTCCAGCGCAAGCGCCTGCCCGACCACGAGGTGCTCGACCTGCAGGCCCTCGACCTCCCGCCCACCACGTTCGCCACCCAGGCGCTGTGGTTCGAGCTGGGCGAGGAGCTGGTGGGCGACCTGGCGCCCTACGAGCTGCTGGGCGCGCTGCACGCCGTCGAGCACGCGCAGATCGCCGTGCTGCCGCTGATCGCCATGTGCGACCGGTGGGACATCGGCGGCCTGTCGACCAACGCCCATGGCCAGACCCTGCGCCCGACGATCTTCGTCTACGACGGCCATCCCGGCGGCGTGGGCATCGCACGGATGGGGTTCAGGGTCTTCGAGACGCTCGTCGAGGACGCCTGGCGGCTCATCGGCGAGTGCCCCTGCGCCGACGGCTGCCCCTCCTGCATCCAGTCGCCCAAGTGCGGCAACCTCAACGAGCCGCTGGCCAAGGCCGGGGCGCTCGAGGTGCTGGCGCGGATGCGCGCGCAGGGGTGAGCGGGCGCGCACGGGCGGGCGACCAGAGCGCGCACGGGCGCCTGCACGCTGAAGTCGGTGGCTCGCGTTGCCGATAGTCCGGCTTGTGTGCCGTGTTCGCTTCCCTGTGAGTTGCCTTCGCCTGGGAGTCCTGGTTGTGGTTTCGACGTCGATCGCCTGTCTCCTTCCCGGGATCGCGAGCGGATCCACCGGCGGCACGACCGCCCCGAGCACGAGCTCGTCGCTGGAGCGCACGGGCGGGACCGGCCCCTCCCATGATGCCGTGCGGCCCGTCTCGCGGACCCTGCGCGCGAGCCCCAGCCCGGTCGTCGCCCCGCGGCTACCCGCGCTGCGCCTGCGCGTCGACCACCGCCGGGCGAGTCGCGTGACAGCGCGCGTCGTGGTGCTCGACCGCGAGACCGGCGACACGGTCGCGCGCTACGACATGAACCGCATCCTCACCAACCGCACGGTGACCCGCCGCTTCCCGCGCGCGACGAAGCTCGCGCCCGGGCGCTACACGGTGCGCCTGCACGTCAAGGACCACCGCGGGCGCACGCTGCGCCGCGGAGAGACGACGACCGGCAAGGCCGGGCTGACCGTGCGCGCACCGGCGCCCGCGCCGCGGCCTGCTCCCGCCCCACGGCCGGCGCCCGCGCCGTCCACGGGCCGCTACACCTTCCCCGTCGCCGGCGCCTACACCTTCTCCGGCCCCACCGGCCAGTTCGGCGCCGACCGCGGCAGCTACAGCCACCAGGGCCAGGACCTCGCCGCCGCCCAGGGCACGCCCGTCGTCGCTCCGATCGCCGGCCGCGTGGGCCAGACCGCCTACCAGGCCGAGGGAGCCGGCGAGTACGTCGTCCTGGACGGCAACGACGGCCGCTCCTACTTCTTCGCCCACTGCCAGCGCGGCTCCACCGCCGTGCGCGGCAGCCAGGCCGTCGCCCGCGGCGCCCGCCTGTGCGCCGTCGGCTCCACCGGGCGCTCCAGCGGCCCCCACCTCCACTTCGAGATCTGGACCCCCGGCTGGCGCACCCCCGGCAGCGCCCCCATCGACCCTCTCCCCAGCCTGCGCGCCTGGGAGCAGGGCCGCTCCGGGTAGCCCCGCGGCCCGCCCGGAACCCGCCGACCAGCCGCTACGATCCGCCCGCCACGGCGAGATAGCTCAGTTGGTAGAGCACATGACTGAAAATCGTGGTGTCCCCGGTTCGAGTCCGGGTCTCGCCATGCCATCCGGATGCGGGATGAAGGAGAGAAGAGTGTGCGTGAGGTAGACGACGGCCCGGCCTACTGGCGTTACAGCGTCACGTGGTCGTTCGAGAACCCCGAGCCGGGCGATTACTACGCGTGGACCGCGCCCGAGAAGCTCCGCTGCGGGCACCAGCTGGCGCTCTACGAGGGTGGCCGGGGAAACCGACAGGCGTTCATCGCCGTCGGTCGCGCTGTACCGACTCGGTGCGGGCGCACAGGGGAGACAAGAAGCACTGGGCGTGGGTGCAGTGGCTGCCGCTCGCGCAGCCACTGCCCCTCGAGACAGTACGAAGGGTGACAGGACTCACGATCTTCTCGGGATCGCACATCCGCATGCAGCCACGCGACGCCGAGTCATTGTGGCGCGCACTGCAGAGCGACGAAGCCCTGAAGCGGGACGACTGGACGGCATGGGCTGGTGCCCCCGACTTTCCCGGGACCGACGAAGTTCCGATCCATCGTCTGTTCGACGCTCGGTGGCGGTACAGGCCCACGCTCGAGCTCTCGATGCCATGATGGCCCCGCTCTATCGTCGGCCAGGTCGTCGGCGGTGGTGTCGAACGTGATCCCCTGCTGGACGAAGCTGCGTCACGCCGCTGCCCGGCGGAGGCGACCTGCTCGGGGCCGAGCGCCGCGAGCCCGGCGGCCAGCGCAGCCGCGTGCGGACGCGGCGTGCCGTCGTCGTCGAAGAGCTCGTCGTACCTCGAGGGTCTGCTCCAGGCCTGGCTGCCGTTGACCTACGCGCTCAACGCGATCAACCGCAGCATGGGGGCCGAGGACCTCTACCCGTTCGTACTTCCCCCGGTGGTCCAGGAGAAGCTTGCCTTCATCGACGGCTGCGTACGAGGGGCGACGGCCGCCGGCGTCTGATCGTGTCCGCCCGCTCGTCTCGAGGGCGGGTTGAGCCGTCAAGCTGCTTTATGGCGTCGCTGCCGATCGACCAGCGGCATCTCATCCGGGATCAGCTCGATCGAGCCGTCGCGGCGTACGGCCAGCCACCAGCCGTGTGGGCTGAACAGCTCCCAGAGGTCGAGGTCATCTTTCGTGCGATGCGGCTTGTTGGGCATCACGACGAAGTGATGACCCGAGTCGAAGGCGAGAGCAAGCGTTCGGTCTGAGCGCGTCGCGTCGACTGCCGCGACGCTCGCGCCGCCGAGCGCCTGGAAGCCAGACAGTCCCCGGGGACCGTCGGTCTCGCGACACAGAATACCCATGTTGCCCAGCAGCACCCATCTGGCAGCCCGCGTCCCCAACTCCCAGCCGCTCGTTCGCTCAAGTGCCGAGCCGAAGCTCACGCGCAACTCGTCGCCATAGCTCGTTCGCGCACCAGCGAAAGGTTGACCGACCAAGCCACCGATGAGCTGCTGGAGCTCAGCGACAGGCAGTGCCTTGAGGTCGTCAACGGTCTTCATGCGATGCCGCGTTCCAGTTTGAAGTCTTCGGCGATCTCGTTCAAGTCGCTCCAGCTGACCTTGCCCCCGATGACGTTATAGACGCCTGCTGCCTTGGCATCCTCGACGGCGTAACCGAAGGCAGCGCGCAGCGGACCGGTGAGACCGTGAGCGGCGGCGACATCGTCCACCTGCTTGATGTCCGACTTCTTCGCCACCCCCAAAGCAGGATGACCAACTGGTCAGACGTCCGACATGGCATGACCGCCTGGTCACGGTCGCAAAAGCGTCAGATCGGAGCCGCCGCGCGCGACTCCTCCCCCGGCACCCACCGAGGAAGCCATCGTCCTCAAGCCCCACCTGGACGTGACGCCTTCACCGTTGAGAGCGACGACAAGATCGCGCTGATGCTCGAGCTGGACGCTTGGTCGTCCAGCTTTGCCCCGAGCGACCGCTTCCGCCTGGTCGCCGTCGACAGCGACGTGCAGGTGGTCTGCCCAGCGCGCCACGCTGCTGCTGCTCTGCGTCTCATGCGTCCATCCGGGGTCGATCCCACCGATGGCCTGACCCAATGGACTGAGCGCCATCTCAGCACGGTCGTCGCCGTCGCCGGGCACGCGCTCCCCGACCCGGTCCCTTGCCCTCGATCTTGCCAGCGAGGCGGTGGCGAAGGCCTTCAACGAAGCTCGGGCAGACCCGCCGGTCGGCGAGCACGGCGAGCTGCGAGGGGCGCTCGAGGCACTCGAGGCACTCGAGAACGTGGTACGCAGGGCCCTGACCGACGGCCGCGTACCCAGCGAAGAGCGACTACGCCAGCGCGAGCCGATCCCGACGACGCTGATGCCGCAGCAGCAGGCGGGCATCGCCTCGCTGTTCCGCCTGGCCCTCGGCGGAAGGCCACTCGCTGACCAGTTCGCCGCGATCCTGGAGCGCCACGCGCCGCCGGTCGCCGAGCTGAGGCGGATCGCGAGCTCAGACCTCGTGCGGCGCCCTCCGGCTCCTGCGGGTTGCGCGACTGAGGAGGACTCGTCGCCATGAGCCTCGACCTGCCGCCCGGTGTGTTCGACGCGCCGACGTTCTCGGCCTGCGCAGCCCACCCCGCGGCGCAGCCGCGCGCACGGCGCCCGCACCGCTGCCTCCGCAGCCGGTGCTCCGCTATGCCAGCGGTGAGGAGGCCACGGAGGACTACCGCGGATCCCACACGGCGCTACCCGCACTCCCGCGCGCGAAGCTCGCTCCCTCCGATCTCGGCGACGTCATGCGTCAACACGGAGTGCAGGTGGTGGAGGAGCTGGTGGTCGAGGAGCTTCTCCGCGACCTGGACAGACCCGTGAGGTGTCTTCCGCGTGCGTCATAAAGAACCAAAGACCGAGACCGCCGGTCTCGTACGGACACCAGACGTAACTTGTGTGCATGGGCAAGGTCACAGGCGCTCACCGCCCTCCCACAACCGCCCCATCAACCCGCTGGCGCGCGCGATCGGGCGCTCCACCGCGGCCCGCACCGCGTCCTGCGTCCCGACGAGCACCAACCGCTCCCGTGCCCGGGTGACCGCGGTGTAGAGCAGCTCGCGCGTGAGGATCCGGGAGTCGGGCGGGGGTAGCAGGACGGCGGCGGTGTCGAACTGGGAGCCCTGGCTCTTGTGGACGGTCATGGCGTAGACGGTGTCGACGGCGGAGAGGCGGGAGGGGCGGATCTCGACGATCTCGCCGCGGCGCTCGAAGGCGGCGGTCGGGCGGCCGTCGGCGCCGGCGACCACGACGCCGGTGTCGCCGTTGTACAGGCGCAGGGCGTAGTCGTTCTCGGTGACCAGCAGCGGGCGGCCCGCGTACCACTCGCCCTCGGCGGCGAAGCCGTCGATCTCCTGGGCGAGCCAGCGCTCGATTCGGGCCATCCAGGTGGTCACGCCGTGGTCGCCGCGGCGGTGGGCGCACAGGACGCGAAAGCCGGCCAGGGCGTCGAGCGCCTCGGGCGCGTGCCCCGCGCGCGCGGCGTCGATCACGGCATGGGCCGATCGGACCGCCTCGTCGCGCACCGGCGCCAGGGCGGCCTCGGCGCCGGGCTCGGCGATGTCGGCCACGATCCAGGTCACGCCTTCCCCGCCGGCGTCCAGCGCCGCCATCACCCCGTCGGCGTCGGCCGCGCGGATGCTTTCGGCGACCCGGGCGATGGCGCCCCCGTAGCGGTGCACGCGGTCGAGCACGACGATGCCGTCGCCGACCCCCGCGCAGCCGGGCGGCGGGTCGGCCGCTTCGACCGCCCGGCCGGTGGCCTGTGCCAGGCGGGAGCGCATGTCGGCGCTCATCACCAGCCCGTCGGCGGCGGGGCCGACCACGTCGCCCAGCACGGCGCCGGCCTCGATCGAGGTCAGCTGGCCCGGGTCGCCGATCACGATCAGCCGCGCCTGCGGGCGCACGGCCTCGAGCAGTCGCCCCATCAGCGACAGCGAGACCATCGAGGTCTCGTCGACGACCACGACGTCGTGGGGCAGGCGGTTGGCGCGATGGTGACGAAAGCGACTGTGGCTGTCGGGCCGCCAGCCCAGCAGGCGGTGCAGCGTCGAGGCGCTCAGCCCCGCCAGCCGGTCGCCCAGCGCCGGGTCGACCGGCAGGCTCACGGCCTCGTCGTGCACCGCCTCCTCGAGGCGGGCCGCGGCAACGGCGGTCGGCGCGGCCAGCGCCACCAGCGGCTCGGGTCGCCCGGCGGCGGACGCCTGCTCATACAGCAGCGCGACGATGCGCGCGACGGTGGTCGTCTTGCCGGTGCCCGGCCCGCCGGCCACGACGCAGAAGCGCCGCAGCACCGCGGCGCCCGCCGCCAGGCACTGGCGGCTGTCGGTCTGCCCGGCGAACAGGCGCGCCAGCCCGGCGGCGAGCACGGCCCGGTCGACCTCAGCGGTCTCCCCCTCGGCAAGCCGCCGCACGTCGGCCGCGACCGCCTGCTCCTCGCGCCAGTAGCGGTCCAGGTACAGCAGCCCTGCGGCCAGGCGCAGCGGCCGGACCGACGCGTCGTCGCCATCCGCCCCCACAAGCGCACTCGCGCCGACCCGCGAGACCCACGCCGCGGGCTGCGGCCACGCCAGCGCGGAGAGGTCCTGGCTCAGCTCGCTGTCGACCGTGGCCGTCTCGCGGATCGTGGTCAGGTCGACGCACACGTGGCCCAGGCGCGGCGCGCGCGCCGCCAGCGCCGCGGCCAGGATGACCGCGGCGTCGCTCTCGCCGCCAAGCTCGGCCAGGCGCAGCGCCACGTGCACGTCGGCGACGCCCAGCACGCCGGCGTCGTTGAACTCGCGCAGCAGCCCCGGGGCGTGGCGCGCGCGACGCACGTCGCGCTGCGGATCGGCCTCGATCGGTCGAGTGTCGACTTGTTGGTGCTGGGGACTAACAAGTCGACGCCCGCCGTCGGAGCGGGTGCTCACGCGGACACCCCGTGATCGAAGACGTCGCTGAGCGCCTCCACCAGCGCGCCCGACGGGCGCCAGGCCAGGACGCCGCAGGGCTGCCCGCCGACCCTCGGCGTGTCGGGCCCGGTCATCCCGCGCACGAACAGGTAGAGCACGCCGGCGAGGTGGCGCTCGGGCTCATAGCCGGGCAGCCGCCAGCGCAGGTAGCGATGCAGCGCGACGGTGTACAGCAGCGCCTGCAGCCCGTAGTGGCCGCGCACCATCTCGCCGGCCATCGCGGCCGGGCGGTGATCCCAGGCCGACAGCGCCTCCCCGGGCGCGCCGAGCCAGTTGGTCTTGTAGTCGGCGATCGCGAACACCGGCTCCCCCGCTTCGTCGCGGCGGCGGACCACCAGGTCGATGCTGCCCGTGAGATAGCCGCGGACGCTCTGGCGCAGCGCCGGATCGGCCAGGCGCTGCGCGTAGCCGGTCAGCGAGTCGCCGGCGGGCAGGTGCTCGCGCAGGACACCGGCGACGGCATCCAGCGTCAGCTGGCCGGTCGGGTCGTCGCCGCCGGCCAGCGGCAGCTCGAAGACCAGCTCGTCGAGGCGATCGGCCCGGGGGAGGTCGCACAGGCGCTCGCCGCCCAGGACCTCCCCCAGCGGGGTCTGGAGCACCGCGCGCAGGCCCGCGACGACCGCGTCCTCGTCGCCGACGTCGACGCTCCGGCGGGCCTGCGCCCGCGCGACGTGCTCGGTCAGCTCGACAGAGAGGTCGGGCGCGGCGAAGTCGACAGCCTCGAGCACCTCGTGGACGAAGGTCCCCACGCGCAGCCCGACCGCCATGCCGCCCAGCAGGGACGACACGGCGCGCAGCTCCGGCTCGTCGGCGGGCGACCCCGCCCCGGCGGGCGGGACCGGGGGCGGGCCTGCGACCTGCGGCTCGTCGGCCAGCACCGCGGTCTCGGGCTCGCTCCCCACCCGCGCCTCGTGCGTCCCCGCGGTCAGATCGCTGAACGACGTACGCCGCCAACCCCAATCCAGCCCGCGGTCAAAGCAGGACGCCGACAGCTCCACCGCCTCGACCCCGGGCCCGGCCCACGAGCGCGCCAACCCCGGCGTCGCCCGCTCGACGCTGACACAGCCCGGCGCGGCGGCGGCAAGCGCCTCGCAGCGCGCGACCGCATCGACGTCGCTGGGCGTGAAGGTGCCCTCGGGCGGGATCTCGCCGTCCTCGCCACGGGCAAACAGCAGCCGCCCCAGCGGCGACTTGCGGCTGTCCCACGATCCCGCCCACCAGACCACGGCCTGGTGGCGCGCGCGCGTGAGGGCCACGTAGGCCAGGCGCAGGTCCTCCCCGCGCTGCTCGGCCATGTGGCGGCTCTGGTGGCGCGGGTAGTCGGGCCCGCCGAGCCCGACGTCGACCGTCCGCTCGTCGTCGCGGTCGGGGTCGTGGAAGAACACGGGCTGCGCGCCGGGCGGGATGAACCCGGGCTCCCACAGGTAGGGGAAGTAGACGACGGGGAACTCCAGGCCCTTGCTGCGGTGGATGGTCAGGACCTGCACCGCCTCCTCGTCGGACTCCAGGCGCCGGCTGCGCTCCTCGTCGCCGGTCTCCTCGCCAGCGGCGGCGACCCGCCGGCGCAGCCAGGCGGTCAGCGCGGCGGGGCCCATCTGCTCGGTCGTCGCGGCGGCGTGCAGGAGCTGGGCGACGTGGCGCAGGTCGGTCAGCCGGCGCTCTCCGTCGACGGCCTCCAGGACGCGGCCGGGCAGCCCCTCGGCGCGCGTGATCGTCTCGCTCAGCGAGGCGACCCCGCGCTCGCGCAGCACGCCCGCCCACCGGTGCAGGCGGCGGTGGAGGTCCTCCCACGCGTCGTCGCTCGCGGTCGCGACCTGCTCGGTGCTCCAGCCCAGGAACGGGGTCAGCGCCGCCGCCCTGGCGCGCGGCGAGGATCCCGGCCGCTCGATGGCCTCCAGCAGCGCCAGCCAGGCGCGCGCCGCGTCGGTGCCCAGCACGCTGCCCGCCCCGTTGATGACGGCCGGGATGTCGACCGCTGCCAGCGCGTCGCGGATCAGCGCCGCGTTGCGGTGCGTGCGCACCAGGACCGCCACGTGCCCGGGCCGCAGGCGCTCGCGACCCAACGCCGTGCCGTCCTGCGCGCGGCTCTCGACCTCCGCACCGGACGAGAGCAGCCCGACGAGATCGTCCGCTAGGTCATGGGCGATGTGGTCGCGTGCGGAGGCGTTGCTCGCGTACCCGCCACGGGTCGGTGCGATCGCCGGCTCGTCGCGATGGGCGATGCGCACACGCAGCGGCGCGCCCACCGGGGCGCCGGTCAGCCGCGGCGCCTGGTTGGCGTGCGCTGCGCGCACGTGGCGGTAGACGATTCCCTCGTGGCCGAGCCTGGCGCCGCCGAGCAGTGCGTCGTAGGCATCGATCAGCCCCTGGTCGCTGCGCCGGTTGACCTCCAGCGTGGCCTGCGCACCGGCGGTCCGGGCCGCCTTGAGGTACGCGTGGACATCGGCGCCGCGGAAGGCGTAGACGGCCTGCTTGGGATCGCCGATGAGCACCAGCGTGGTCGCGCCACCGACGAACGCGCGGCGCAGGATGTCCCACTGGACGGGGTCGGTGTCCTGGAACTCGTCGACGAGCACCACGCCGTAGCGTGCCTGGAGGCGCTGTGCGGCGGCCGGGCCGCCCGGGCCCCTCAACGTGGCGTCCAGGCGGGTCAGCAGGTCGTCGTAGGTCATGACCGCCAGCCGGCGCTTGCGCACCTCGAGCTCGGCGCACACCGCCTTGGCGAGGCGGACGCGCATCGCCTCGACCGTGTCGTAGCCGGCGTTGGCAGGCTCCAGCCGCGCCGCGGGATTGGCCACGGCGACGCGGGCGATCCGCAGCGCCTCGTCGCGACCGAAGGCCGGGTTGAGGACCCGGTGGAAGCGCCGGACGTAGAGGTCGTCGACGACCTCCTCGACGAGACCGTCGAGGTCCTCGACGAGGGTGGCGTCGGGCTCCAGGTCGCCCGCGACGCCCAGGCCACCCAGGACCTCCTGGCAGAACCCGTGCGTCGTGGCGATCGTCGCGGCGTCGAAGTCCGAGAGCGCGCGGGCGAGGTGGTCGCGGCGCTGGGCGACCGCGTCCGGCGACCCGGTGGCCAGCAGGTCGACGACCTCGTCGCGTCCCGACCCACCAGCCCCCGCGAGCGCGCGGGTCAGGCCGTGCTCGGCCCAGACCAGCCGCTCGCGCACGCGCTCGCGCAGCTCGCCGGTGGCCATGCGCGTGAAGGTCACCAGCAGCAGGCGGTCCAGCGCCATGCCCTGCGCGACGTAGCGCGCAGCGAGCGCGGCGATGGTGTACGTCTTGCCGGTCCCGGCGCTGGCCTCGAGCACCGTGACGCCGGTGGGCAGCGGGCCGCACACGTCGAAGGGCTGGGCGCGGGTCGCCGGGCGGCTCATGTGTCGCTCAGCTCCTCGCAGGCCAGCAGCCCCGCCCAGAGGCGGCGCGCGTAGCGCCCGAAGCGCGTGGGCTCGGCCTCCTCCCAGCCCTCGCCGCGCTCGTCGTCGCGGGGGGCCTGATCGAGCAGGTCCGCGAAGGCCACCAAGCCGCCGAGCACGAGCTGGTGGTCGAGCTCCTTGTCCTCCTTGTCGAAGTTCCAGCGCGACTCCCACTCGCCGCGTGCCGCCTTGGCCGCATCGACACCCGCGGCCGCGGCCCGCGCGTAGGCCGCCGACGTGAGGCAGGCCAGCGGCGCCGGCTCGCGCATCCCGCGGTCGAAGAGGTCGACGAGGCGAGCCAGGTGGGCAAGAGCGAACGCTCGGCGCTCCTGTGGACCGCCGGGCGGCGGCGGAATCCGCGCGATCGTCACCTCCGCGTCCCGGGCCCCGGAGCGCCCCACGGTGACTGCCTCGAACGGCCGCTGCGGCCTCGCCGCCGTGAGCGCGAGCCACCGCACCCACGCCGCCAGACGGTGGCGCGGGTTGACCCTGGAGTAGGTGACCGTGCGCAGCAGGTCGCCGTGTACCCCGGGCACGGTGCCGCTGAGGGTCCGCCCGCCGCCGAGGGCGACCTTGACGTCGACCGACTCCGCCTCGCCGCCCTCCCCGGTGGCCGCGATCGCGCTCGCGGCGACGGCCTCCACGCGCGGGCGGACCGTGGCGATGAGCCCCGCCGCCAGCGCCCCGGGCGGCAGCGAGCCGCGCGCTCGCTCGGCGGCGAGCGCCTCGTCGAGGTCGGTGCCCGCCAGGCGGGCATCGAGCAGGCGCCGGCCGACGGCCCACGCCTCGAGGTGGTCCAGCTCGACCGCGAGCGTGTCGTCGACCTCGTCGCTGTAGTCCCCCAGCGTAATGCCCAGCCGCACGCGCAGGAACGCGCGGACGGGCCGCTCGAGGAAGCGCACGAGATGGTCGAGCTCGACGAGCTGTGGCGGCCTGTCGGGCAACGGGCCCGCGAGGAACGGCCGGGGCTCGCGACGTTGCGCCGTGAGCGCGCGGGCGCCCTGCAGCGTCACAGCGTCGAAGCTCCAGACGCGGTCGTCGCGAAGCTCGCCGGCGATGAAGTTGCGCGGGTCGAAGGGCTGCAGCGGGTGGCGGATCACGACGTGGTCGCGCGCGCGGGTGGGGCGGGCGGTGTTCGTGCGCGCGGTGCGATCGACCGTGTCGAGCAGCTCGCCGATCGGCACGGCGGGCGGGCGCACCACGTTCGTGCGCTCGTCGTTGCCCGTGTAGGTGACGATCAGCCGGTCGGTGGCCGCCATCAACGCGTCGAGCAGCAGCTGGCGGTCCTCGCTGCGCGCGTCGCGCTCGCCGACGTGCGGGTCGTCGAGCATGAGGTCGTCGCCGTCGCGCGGCGACCTGCGCGGGAAGACGTCGTCGTCCAGGCCGAGCAGGCAGACGACGCGGTGAGGCACCGAGCGCATCGGCATGAGCGTGCAGACGGTCAGATGGCCGGTGCGGAAGTTCGCCCGTGTCGGCCGGCCCTCCAGGCGCCCGGCGAGCAGCGCCCGGACCTCGGGCAGCGACAGCGTGAGCGCGGCGCTGGAACCGGACGCCCGTGCCTCGTCGAGGACCGCGTCGAGCACCCGCTGGAGCTCGGCCTGCTGCCAGGCGTCGCGGGGCGTGGTCGCCGTGAGCGACTGCGCCGTCTCGGTGATCGCCTGGGCCCACGCGTCGAGCGTCTTGGGAGCCTTCAACGCGTCGAGCGCCGCGCCGAGGCGGTCGACTAGCTCCGACAGGCGCCCGGCGAGATCGATCGCGCCGCTCTCGACGTCGTCGAGGGGCAGCGTGTCGCCGTAGAGCCGGTGGCCGTCCTCGGTCATCGCGACGCCGAGCAGGACGCGGTCCAGGCCCGCCCTCCAGGTCCCGGCGGCCAGGCGGTCGAGCTTGTAGGGCTGGCGATGCGCGGCGTCCAGGCCCCAGCGGATGCCGCTCTGGGCGACCCAGTCCTGGATGCGCGCGAGATCGTCGTCGTCGAAGCCGAAGCGCCGGCGGACGGGCTCGCGGTCGGCGAGGTCGAGGACCTGCGAGGCGGTGAGCCGGCGCTGGGCGAGCTCGAGGACCCCGGCGACGACGCCGAGCACTGCGTTGGTCTGGCGCAGCGAGCGGTCGGCGAGGCGCACCCGCAGGTCGGGCGTGCGCAGCGCGGCGGGCACCCCGCCAGGCTCGTCGGCGTCCTCCTCCGCGACGACCTGCCCGGCGCCGAACGTGGCGTGGATGAGCGGCGCGAACGTCTCGATGTCGGGGCACATCACGATGATGTCGCGAGGCTCGAGGCTGTCGTCGTCCTGCAGCAGGTGCAGCAACGCGTCGCGCAGGATCTCGACCTGCCGCGCGCGGCCGTGGCAGGCATGGACCTGGAGGCTGCGGTCGCCTGGATCGAGCGCGGTACGCAGATCCTCGTCGCCGGGCAGCGGCGACCCCGGCGCCGGCGCGTCGGCCTGCACGTCGGCCTGGATCCGGCGCAGCAGGAAGTCGCGCGCGCGCTCGCACGGATGGTGGTGATCGGCCGCCCCGTCCGCGCCGGCGTCCGCGAGCACGAGCTGCAGCTCGCGCGCGTCCTGCCCCCAGGAGGCCAACAGCCGGTTGGCCGGCACGGTCGCCGTGTGATCCTCGCTGCGTTCAACGATCGGCGCGCCGGCCGTCTCGCTGATGCGCTCCCACAGCGCCGGGGAGGGGTGCAGCAGGAACAGGTGCACGTCGCGCCGCGCGGAGATGGCGCGCAGGATCGTGAGCTGGCCGGCGGGGAGCCGGGTGAGGCCGAACAGCGCGAGGCGGTCGGGGAGGTCCAGGAGGGCCGGGTCCTCGCGAAGGAGCACGGCCGCGTCCGCGAGTCGCTCGGCGATCGAGGGAGAGCCGATCCGCTCACGCAGGCGCCTCCACAGCTCCGACTGCCACGGGCTCCCCGCATCAGAGCCGATCGCCCACGCGCGCAGCAGCTCGGGCCGGTGCAGCCCGTAGCGATCGAACAGGCCGGCCAGGTGGCGCACCACGCCGAACCGGCGCGCTCCGAGCTCGGTGCCCCCGTCGCGGCCCGGGTCCAGGTGCACGGCGAGGACCGCAAGCCACGGCTCGGCCAGGCAGCCGTCGACCACCTCGAGCAGCGGCCAGACCATCCGCTCGGCGACCCACGGATCGCACTGCGGGTCGATCCCCGACGCCGCGGCGATCGCCCCGGTCACCACCTGGTGGGGCGACGGGAACGCGACGTTGGCGCAGACGCCGTCCGTGCGGCCCGCCGTGGTGCCCAGCACCCCCGACAGCCGCTGGGTGAGCCAGCGCTCCATGCCCCGGGTCGGGACGGCGACGACCTCGGGCGCGAACGGATCGGGTTGGGGCTCGGCCAACAGCGCGCCGAGCGCCTCCACCAGGACGTCGGCGCGATCAGCTCGATGGACGTGCAGCACGTCGCACCATTCTCCCGGTCACACGCGACAGTCGACGCCCCATGCCCTCGGGTGGCAGCGGTCCGCGGTGGTCTGACGCGTGCTACGCGAGCTTCAGGACCGCCTCGGCGAGCTGGGCCTCTAGGAGAGCGCCCCGGCAGGAAGCACGTAGCGCAGCGGCGTCCGGCCGCCCGCCCCGCCGCCGTCGCTGAGCCGCGCGGCGTGCAGGCCGCGGCCGGCGGTCAAGGGGGCCAGCTCCTCGGGCTCCCCGGCGTGGGCGGCGATCCACCGCAGGATCGCCGACGAGTCGGCGCCCGCCGCGAGGATCGCGGCGCGCTCGATCACCTGGCCGCCGGAGCGGTGGCGTCGCGACAGGCGCTTGACCAGGGTGCGGATGGCGTCGTCGTCGGGTGCCTCCGACTTCGCGTCGGAGGTCCGTTCGCCCGGCTGACCACCGTGGTCGTGCTGGGTGGGCTGGGTCTGCATGTCGGCGACCTTCCCGAGCGCGGATCCGCCGGTCGCGGCGTCCTGCTCGATGGGGACGGCTCTTCCGTCGCTGTGCTCTGCGCGAACTCGCTTCGCAGGAGCGGTGAAGTGGCCCTGAACACGCCATTCTACTGGCCTGGCAGGATCCCGCCATGAGCCGACGCGACCTCGCGCACATGTTGACCGCGTTGTGGAGGCTGTCGGGCGGCGAGGCGGACGTCGCGGTGGCTGTCGCCGACCTGGACGAGGTCATCGGACGCGGACGCGGCGACATGCGCACGCCGCTGAACCTGCAGTCGCTCGAGGAAGAGGGCCTCGTGGTCCTGTTGGCCGACGGCGGATGGGCGCTCACGGCACAGGGCGTCGCCTGGATCGTGCAGGACCGCAGGCTCTCCGACCGCTGAGGCTCGTGTGCAGACGGGCTGAAGGCCGGATAGACTGCCGCCGCCCAGAAGCGACGGACGAGGAAGCCGGTGGGAATCCGGCGCGGTCGCGCCACTGTCACCGGGACGGCGTCCCGGGAGCCAGGAGACTCGGATCGTCGCTTTGAACCGTTTACGGGGACGCGCAATCCCCTGGAGGTCCACATGTCCGATGCCACCGCAGTGCCTTCCGGCGAGGCCGGCACGCTCCACCCTCCCGCCATCTCGCTGCGCGAGGCCTGGCCCTGGACGCTGTTCGGAGGCGCCCTGCTCCTGCTGACCTACCTCGTGGGCTTCGGTGAGGGGGCGGCGCTGCACGAGTGGGTGCACGACGGGCGCCACCTGCTGGGCTTCCCCTGCCACTGACGCCCGCGCGGACTCGTCGGGATGGTCAGGACGTTGCTCATCTGCGGGCTCGTGGCCGGCGTGGTCGCCGGCGTGCTCGCCTTCGCCTTCGAGACCGTCGTCGGGGAGCCCGCCGTGGATGCGGCGATCGCCTACGAGGAGGCCGGTGCGCCGGCGGTGAGCGCCGCGGGGGAGCCGCAGTCCGAGCCCGTTTCGCGCAACGCCCAGAAGGGCCTCGGGCTCCTCAGCGCCTCCCTGGTCTACGGCCTGGCGCTCGGCGGGCTCTTCGCGCTCGTCTTCGCGCTCGGGTACGGACGGATCGGCCGCGGGCGGTGGTGTCCCGGCACCACCGCGCTGGGGCTCGCGGCGGCGGCGTTCGTAGTGGTCTTCCTGGTCCCGGCGCTGAAGTACCCGCCCAACCCGCCGGCCGTCGGCGACCCCGACACCATCGGGGAGCGCACCGCGCTCTACCTCACGATGGTCGGCATCTCCGTCGCGGCCGCCGTGGCGGGCTGGCGGCTGCGGCGCGGGCTCGCCGCGCGCCTGTCCGGCGATACCGCGAGCGTCCTCGGGGCGCTGGGCTACGTGGTGATCGCGACCCTCGCCGCGCTCGCCCTGCCCGGCGGGGCCGCGATCCCGCCGACCTTCCCCGCCGACACGCTGTGGGAGTTCCGCGTGGCGTCGATCGGGACGCAGCTCGTGCTGTGGAGCACGATCGGCGCGGTCTTCGCTCCCCTCGCCCAGCGGGCCATGTCCGGCCGTCCGCTGCCCTCGCCCCGGCGGTCCCGTCGGTTCGCGGCGGCGGGGGACTGATCGCGGATGGCGCCGGCGCTCGTCCACCGCGCCCCCGCGGTCGCCACTGTGCCACACGACGACCGCTGCCCCGGCGTGCTGCGCCTGCACGCAGCGCAGGATGGCGGCCTGGCCCGCATCCGCCTGCCCGGCGGCCAGCTCCCCGCCCGTGGCGCCGACGCGTTGGCGGACGCTGCGGGCCTGGGCAACGGCATCATCGAGCTCACCTCGCGGGCCAACGTGCAGGTCCGCGGCGTGGCGGCCGAGGCCGTGGCGCCGCTCGCGGCGCTGCTGGAGCGCGCCGGCCTGCTGCCCTCTCCCGTCCACGACCGCGTGCGCAACGTCGCCGCCGACCCGCTGGGCGGCCGCCACCCGGCGGCCCTGGCCGAGGTCGACGGGGTGGTCGCTGCGCTCGACCGGGGCCTGTGCGCGGATGCCGCGCTCGCCGCCCTGCCCGGCCGGTTCCTGTTCGCCGTCGACGACGGCAGCGGCGTGGCGCCCCGGGCGGGGGCCGACGTGGCGCTGCTCGCTGAAGGCCCGGACCGCTTCGGCCTCGTGCTCGCGGGGCGGCCGACGACGATCGCCGTCCCGGTAACCGGCGCGGCCGGCTGCGCCCTGGCCGCGGCGCGGGCGTTCCTGGCGCTGCGCGGCGACGACGAGGGCGGCGGGCGTGGCTGGCGCATCGGGGAGCTCGAAGACGGTCCGGCGCGGGTGGCGTGGGCGCTGGGCGGCGCGCTGAGCCCGAAACGGACCCGCCGCGGGACCCCAGCTGCGGACGATTCGATCGGGCTCGCTCACCGAGCCCAATCGACCGATCGTCGCCGGCCCGAGGTCGCGGCTACGCGTCGCGGCGCACCGGCTCCACCCGCGCCCGGCCGCTGCCAGCAGCGCGACGGCGCCATCGCGCTCACGGCGCTCGCCCCGCTGGGGCGCATCGACGGGCCCGGCGCCGCGGGCCTCGCCGCGCTGGCCCGGAAGACCGGCGGCGCGCTGCGCGTGTCCGTGCGGCGCACCATCACCCTCGTGGACGTGCAGCCCGCCGATGCGCGGGCGGCCCTCGCCGAGCTGACGCGGCTCGGCCTGGTGACCGAGGCGGGCTCGGGCTGGGAGGGACTGTCCACCTGCGCCGGGCTCGGCGCCTGCACGCGGGCGCGCGTGGACGTCCGCGCTGCGGCGACCAGCCGCGCGGGGGTGCGCTCCCCCGCCGCGCCGCCCGAGCACTGGTCGGCCTGCGAGCGGCGCTGCGGCGAGCCGCGCGGCGTGGCCACGGCTGTCGTGGCCGGTCAGGCCGGCCTCACCGTTGAGACGGCGCACGGACGGCGACGCGACGTCGCGACCGCCGCCGACGCACTCGCACTGCTCGCCGAGCGGGGCGAGCCGTCGTGACCAACTACCTGCGCGACGGCGCGGAGATCTACCGCCGGTCGTTCGCCACGATCCGCGCCGAGGCCGACCTCGACGCCTTCGATCCCATCCTCGCACGCACCGTCGTGCGGATGATCCACGCCTGCGGCATGGTCGACCTCACCGATGACGTCGCCGCCTCGCCCGGCTTCGGCGCAGCCGCCCAGGCGGCCCTGCGCTCCGGAGCACCGGTCCTGTGCGACACGTCGATGGTCGCCTCGGGCGTCACGCGGGCACGCCTGCCCGCGGGCAACGACGTCGTCTGCACCCTGTCGGAACCGCGCGTCGCCGGCCTCGCGC
The DNA here is from genome assembly GCA_024330185.1 of Candidatus Siliceabacter maunaloa. Classification (GTDB taxonomy): domain Bacteria; phylum Actinomycetota; class Thermoleophilia; order Solirubrobacterales; family Solirubrobacteraceae; genus Siliceabacter; species Siliceabacter maunaloa. The sequence continues at coordinate 9,753 of JANDLV010000035.1, read as the reverse complement.
GAGAACTGGACACCACCCGTACCGCCGCCGCCCTGGAGCTCTGGCGCGACCGACTGGAGGGCGCTGTGGCCGTCGTCGGCAACGCACCCACCGCGCTGTTCCGCCTGCTCGAGCTCGTCGCCCAGGGCGCCCCGCGCCCTGCCGCGGTGGTCGGGGTCCCGGTGGGCTTCATCGGCGCGGCGGAGTCCAAGGTCGCCCTGGCCGAGCACCCGGCGACGCTCGAGCACCTCGTCGTCCACGGCCGCCGCGGCGGCAGCGCCCTCGCGGCCGCCGCCGTCAACGCCCTCGCCCGGGAGCAGGAGTGACCGCCACGGGACGGCTGTATGGCGTCGGGGTCGGCCCGGGCGACCCCGAGCTCGTCACAGTCAAGGCCCAGCGCGTCATCGAGGCGGCCGCGGTCGTCGCCTACCCCACAGCCCGCAACCGCCGCGGCGTCGCACGGCGTGCGGCGGCGCCCTACATGGGGCCCGAGCAGATCGAGGTCGCGATGACCTACCCGGTCACCACGGAGGCGACAGCGTCGCGGGAGGCCTATGAGCGCCTCCTGCGCGACTTCTACGACGCCAGCGCGCAGCAGCTCGCCGAGCACCTGGCGGCGGGGCGCGACGTCGCCGTCTTGTGCGAGGGCGACCCGTTCTTCTACGGCTCCTACATGTACCTGCACGAGCGCCTCGCGCACCGCTTCGCCACCGAGGTGATCCCGGGAGTGACGGCGTTCAGCGCCGCCGCCGCGGCGGCCGGAACGCCGCTGGCCAAGCGCGACGACGTCTTCACCGTGCTCCCCGGCACGATGGGCGCCGAGGGGCTCGCCGCCGGCCTGCGCGGCGCCGACGCCGCTGTGGTCATGAAGCTCGGGCGCAGCTTCGAGGGCGCGCGCGACGCCGCACAGCGCGCCGGCGTGGCCGACCGCGCCGTCTACGTGGAGCGCGCGAGCGCGCCGGAGCAGCGCGTGGCGCCGCTGGACGAGGTCGAGGGCGACGTCCCCTACATGTCGCTCCTGCTCGTGCCCACCGCCAACCCCACCGGCGCGGAACGCGACGGCGCTGCGCGACCCGGCCGGGTATCGGTCGTCGGCCTGGGCCCGGGCGGGCCGCAGTGGCTCACGCCCGAGGCGCGCGCCGAGCTCGCCGAGGCCGAGGAGCTCGTGGGCTACACGACGTACCTCGCGCGCGTGACGCCGCGCCCCGGCCAGCGCCTGCACGCCAGCGACAACCGGGTGGAGGCCCACCGCGCGCGCCTGGCGCTGGACCTCGCGGCCGGCGGAGCCCGGGTGGCCGTCGTCTCCTCCGGCGATCCGGGGATCTTCGCCATGGCCGCCGCCGTGCTCGAGGTCGCCGAGGCCGACGGCGACGGCGTCGACGTGCGCGTCGTCCCCGGCGTGTCGGCGATGCAGGCCGCCGCCGCACGGGTCGGCGCGCCGCTGGGCCACGACTTCTGCGTCATCTCGCTCTCCGACCAGCTCAAGCCGTGGGAGATCGTCGAGCGCCGGCTGGACGCCGCGGGCGTAGCCGACCTCGCCCTCGCGCTCTACAACCCCGCGTCGCGCACGCGCAAGGAGCAGCTCGAGCGCGCCCGCACGGTGCTGCTCAACCACCGGACCCCCGACACGCCGGTCGTCGTGGCGCGTGCCGTGGGTTCCGACGAGGAGTCGGTCACCGTCACGACGCTGCGCGACCTGGACTGCGACGCCGTGGACATGCGCACGCTGCTGCTCGTCGGCTCGTCGCAGACGCGGGTCGTGCCCGGCACCAACGGCACGCCCCGCGTCTACACGCCGCGCAGCTACGCGCCCACTGCTGCTCCATGTGCATGAGCTCCCAGACGTGGCCGTCGAGGGAGGAACGCCACCGCTCTCAGGAAAGGCGTCCCGCGGCGAGCCAGACTCAAAGCCCTGCTACAGATGACTCGCTCCTCCCGGGTCACGCGCGAGCACCCAGCTCATCCGCGAGATCCACGGGAACGCCGAGGTCCGCCCAGTGGGCGACCGTGACGAGGCCTTCGTCGAGTGACCGTGCAGTGGGCCAGCAGCTCGCCGTGGTGGGGCTCGGCCAGGCGGCCGAAGGCTACATGGAGGCCATGGCCGGCGGCGACGTCGACACCGTCGTGTCCATGCTGGCCCGGGACGCCGCCTGGTCGATGCCCCCGCTGGCGACGTTGTTTCGCGGCCACGGGGAGGTGCGTGCATCTCTCGCCATGTACCCGCTGTCGGGCATGTCTCGCTGGAAGCACCTGGTCACTCGCTCCGACGGGCAGCCGGCGGTCGGCGCCTACACGTGGCGCGAGGACGAGGGCTGCTTCCGCCCGTTCGCGCTCGACGTGCTCACCTTCGAGGGGGACAGGATCAAGGAGGTCACCGCGTTCGTCACGCGTTCGGCGGTCGAGCGCGACCGCGAGGCCTTCGTGCGCTACCCCGACGAGCCGGTCGACGCCTCGAAGGTCGCCGCGGTGTTCGAGCGCGCGGGGCTGCCAGGGCGGCTGGACTGATGCCCGACCGGCTGCACTTCACCGCCTCCGACGAGGCCAACGCCCTCATCGCGACCGATCCCCTGGCGCTGCTCGTGGGCTTCGCACTCGACCAACAGGTGACGGTGCAGAAGGCGTTCGCCGGGCCGCTGGCGCTGCGCGAGCGCCTGGGCGCCCTGGACGCGGACACGCTCGCCTCGGCGGACCTCGAGGCGGTCTTCCGCCAGAGGCCGGCGATCCACCGCTACCCGGGCGTGATGGCCGGGCGCGTCCATTCCCTCGCGGTGCACGTGCGCGACGAGTACGACGGCGACGCCGCGCGCGTGTGGACCGACGCGACCGACGCCGACGCGCTGCGAGCGCGCCTGGAGGCCCTCCCGGGCTTCGGCGAGATGAAGGTCAAGGCGCTGGGCGCGGTGCTGGCCAAGCGCTTCGGCGTCCAGGCCGCCCGGGAGCTCGTGCCCTGGCATCCTACGCTCGGCGATGTCGACTCTCCGCAGGCACTTGCCGACTACCAGGCGGCCAAGCGCGCGCACAAGGCCGAGTGGTCCAAGGCGCAGCGATGAGCTCGCGGCCGGGCCGGGTCTCTCGAGCTGGTGGGGGCGACGAGGCGCCGGTCGTAGGGCGGAGAAGGGACGACTCGCCAGCTTGCGCCTGCGCCCGGGCTCCGCTAGCTTGCATACCGTAGGCAACAGAGAGGCAAGGCGATGGTCCCCCAGAGCGGCCGCAGGGCTCAGACGCGCGGAGTGTCCCTCAGCCCGAGCGAGGCCGAGTTGGTCGACACCTTCGCCGAGCTGAGCGGCCTCGGTCTGACCGAGCAGGTGCGCCAGAATGTGATCCGCCGGCTGCCCGCGGCGGTGGCGCTCCTTCAGGCCATGCAGGAGGCCGGGATGCACATCGGCGCTCCCGGGATGGCCGAGCGCGTCGTCTACGCCGAGAGCGACAGCGCGCGGCGCGCCCTCTACGAGGACAGCTTCGAGCCCGAGGAGGCCACCCTGCCGGCCGGCCCCGGTGGCCAGTGAGCGACGGGGCGTGGTACCCCAAGCGGGAGACGTTCTTCGCAGCCCTGAGCGATGACCGCCCGATCTTCCAGGGGGACATCTTCCGCGGGGTCCCGACGGTCTTCGTAGCCCACCCGGCCGCGCGCGAGGCGGCCTTCGCCGAGGCCTCGCCGCCATCACCCCGGGAGGCAGAGCGTCCGCTGACCGCCGAAGATGTCCGCGAGGGCATCGCCGTGCGGGGGCCGCGGGCGATGATCATGCCCCACCCATGCGACTTCTCGGAGGAGGAGAAGGGCGCATCGCACTCCGTGCGTCTCGTCGCGCGCGTCCTGCGCGTCAGCGACACGCCATTCGCTCCGAAGCAGGTGGCCCGGGGGCAGGTCCACCACGTCATGTGGGTGCCGGACCCCGAGCACAACGAGGCAGGACCGCACGACTGGGCCGTGGACCTCAGGACTGCGACTCCCGTGGACCGCGCCTTCCTCAACGTCGACCGCCGCATCGCCGCGCTGTCGGGGCCAGCCTGGATGGCGCTCATGCGCCGGCTCGTCTACTTCTACACGCGCATGTCGATCCCGCTGCAACAGCTCGCCCTCCAAGAGGCTCACCAGCACCCGGACTACGAGCACCTGGCCGACGAGTTCTACGCCGGCGAGCAGGCGAGCGGTTGAGGCGGTCCCCGTGACGGCGAGGGACCCGAACCACTGCCCGCTACGACGATCCCCGATGACCTCGACGCGATCACCGTGATGGATCATGCGACGGGCGTGGGCCACGTTTACGAGCTCACAGGGGATCGACTGATCGACGACGACGGAATCTGGCGCACCATTCTCGAGCTCCGTCGAACCGTCGCGCGACTCGTAGAGGACGAGGGCCGTTGGGGAGGAAGCGTCGGGATCAGCCGAGCGATCGCCCAAGCGCCTGCTCCCGCTCGCGCGAAGCAAGCAGCAACCAATTCGGGACCTAGGGGCGCTGCGCCTGGAGCGTGGAGGTACCTGCTGCTACCGGAGCCGGGTCTATCGCTTCTCGACGACTGAGATGGTCGTCTTGTGTCGGTGTTGCGCGTATCCGTCGAGCGCGAAGGAGAGGTCATAGCCGCCGTACTGGTCTGCCTCGAAGTCGATGCGCACTCCGATGTTGTGGTTGATCTCGTAGCCGGGGATGTGGCCGGGCTTCGGCGAGCGCGGAGCGATCGGAACCTCGAGAACACCGACCTGCTCGAGCTGTGGGTCGGAAAGCATGACCTGGAGGAGGTGGTGCTCCTCGAAGTCTTGGACGGTTCCGATCAACCGCATCGCCACGTCGAACTGAATGTCTTTGGTAAGCCCCTCGACCACGACCGCGTCGATAGGAGCGGCGAGCAGGTCAAGCAAGCCGTCCGGGCGCACGCGAACCCGAACGCACGGAAGCGCCCAACCAAGACGCAAGGCCCCGCTATCCCTCCTCACTCTGAGGCGGGGTGCCGAGGGTCGCCAACACGTACCCCGAGCCCGCAGGAATCTTTTCGGGCTCGACGGTCGATGACGGATCGCGAACACCACTGGGCGGAACGGTCTCATCGATCGCCTCGACGGTGCCGCGGCGGAAGTCCAGCAAGAAGATCGGATCAGCCATCGTCGCTCCTGAAGCCTCGTCTGCGTTTGAAGTCTAGGTCGCCGTCTAGGGCAAGACGACCCTATGGTCGCTCGCGGCCCGGACGACTCAAGCGCAGCGCTTGCGCGGTGTCGGCTTCCCCTCTCTGTCAACGTCCGGCGAGACGCTCACCATCGAGTCCACTCAGGCAGACCCGTCACGCCGAAGGAGCTCGCGCAGGCGATCGGGGGTCAGCGCGAAGCCGCAGGCCAGATGCCACCGCACGCTCGGCACGTTCGCGGCCGACGCGTAGCTCCCGAGCTCGGGCTCGCCGCGTGCGGCAAGCGCATCCACGACGACGCTCAGCAGCGCCGTCGCGAGGCCACGCCCACGCACGTCGCGCCGGACGCTGAGCCACGTCAACGCCGGCGGCCCTGAGCCCATGACCAGCAGGCCGGCGCACAGCCCGTGCGTGTCGAGGGCGACCGCGCCTTCCAGCTCTTCGGGGCGTTCGACGGTGCGCTCCAGCTCGCGGCGCAGCTCGGCCTCGCGGACGTCCTCCTCGAAGCTGCGGTACGGGTCCTCGTCGCTCCACACGTCCAAGAGCAGCGTGACCAGACCGGCGCGGTCGCGGGTCGCCTCGACCGCTCGGACCTCGGCGTCGTGCTTCGGCGCGGCCGCCACGGCCATGTCGGTCGGGCGCCGGAAGCCGAGTGGACGCGGCCGCGACGACAGCACGGCCTCGCCGTCGATGAGCTCGTACTTCCAGTCCGGGTGTCGTGGCAGGCGACGCAGGAGGTCGAGCGAGAGCGGAAATCGCACGCGCCCTTCCTAGACGACGTGGCCCTCTGCATCAAGACGCACGCCGTGGCCTTCCGGAGTCTCGTCGAAGTCGACGCGTCGCTGGGGGCCCCGACATGGAGGTAGAGGACGTCTCCATCGGCGTCGTAGGAGAAGCAGTCGAACGCGATGTCGGCGATCGTGACGCTCATAGCTTCAGCAGACGCCTGCCGCGGTGTCGCTGGCCGTGACGCACCTCTAGTTCAAGGTGCGCTCGCCTCAGGCGGCGACGTCGGGATCTGGCCAGACTCCGGTGCGGACGCGCTCGTAGAGCGTGTCCGGCGCCAGGTCAGCGCCACCCGGCCAGGTGACCGTGCTGGTCTCCCGATCGACCGCGACCTTCGCGAAGCCCTCGGGCGTGCGCCGCTCGTCGAACACGGGTCCGCGCATCCTGTCGAGGACCTCGACTTCACCCATAAGGCCGTCGGCGAAGGTGAGGCGAAGCACGCCGTGGCGAGCAACGGCGGCGTCTGTTATGTCGGGCGTCAGGCCGATCATTGCAGCGGTTCGATCGCCTGCAGTGTCTCACCCGCTCGGGCGCGCTTCCAGTTCTCGCGACGGCGACGGCGGCGAGAAGGGCGCCGCGGGACATCGTGGCCTGCTGCTTCGTGGGACGTGGTACGGGCCCCGGCGGTGACCGGGACCCGCGGAGGACTCAGTCGTCGCTTCCGGTTGCGACGACCCGGAGATCCTTGTCGAGGTTGACCTCGACGTAGCTGCCGTCGGGCCGCTCGATCTCGACCTCGAAGCCTCTCTTGCCCTCGTCGGCGTTCTCGACCTCGAGAACCTTCCCTCCGCCGACGGCTTCGCGCGCGGCTCGGGCGGCGGCGTCCGCCCTGGGGCCGCTGGCCTGCTCGTCGGCCTCGTTCTCGCCGCTCTCGTTCTCGTCGCTCTCGTTCTCGGTTTCCTGCGCGGCAACCCCTGCGGGCTGGGCAGGCTCGTCGCCGCTCGTCGCCATGGCGATGGCGACGCCGCCGATCGCGAGAACCGCGACCGCTGCCATCGCGATCAGGATGCCCTTCAGCTTGTCGGCCATGGTGTTCTCCTCGTCTCGGGTGACCGTGTGCTGGGCAAGCTAGACCGCCGAGCTGAGATGACCCTGAGATGGTCCTAATGATCTGCTGAGCCCTGCGCCGGGTCGCGCGGGAAAGAGAGGCGCACCCGGCCTCCGGGGCCCGCGACCACCTCCGCGCAGCCGTGATGAGCCTCGGCTATCGCCCTCACGATCGCCATCCCCAGACCGCTGCCTCCGCGCGTGCGGCCCGCGTCTCCGCGCGTGAACCGCTCGAAGGCGCTGCCCACGATCTCGGGGCCGAAGCCCGAACCCTGGTCGGCGACCTCCAGCTCGACGCCGCCGTGGGCGGCAGGCCCGGCGCTCAGCACGATCTCGCCCTCGCCGTGGCGCAGCGCGTTGTCGACAAGGTTGCCCAGCGCCTGGCGCATGCGGGCCGGATCGGCGTGCACGGGCAGGTCCTGCGGCGCGTCGACGCGGATGGGGCGCCCGCGCTCGCGCGCGCGGTCGGAGAACCGCAGGCTGACGCCTTCGAGGAGCGCACGCGCTCCGAGCGCTTGGGCAGATATGGGCAGCTCGCCCTCGGCGGCCCGGGCAACGACCAGCAGGTCCTCGGCCAGGGCGCCCAGGTGGTCGCACTCCTCGACGGCGGCGACGAGCGCCTCGCGCACCGCGGGACCGTAGTCACCGGTGCGCAGGGCGCCCTCGAGCTCGGTCTTCAGGACCGCGACCGGGGTGCGCAGCTCGTGGCTCGCGTCGGCGACGAAGCGGCGCTCGCGCGCGAAGGAGCGTCGGAGCCGTTCCAGCATCTCGTTGAGCGTCTCGGCAAGGCGCCGGACCTCGTCGTGGGCGGCGGGCAGGGGCAGCCACTCGTCGTCGCGGGCGAGCGATACCTCGCGGGCTCGACGGCGCATCGCCTCCACCGGCGCCAATCCGGCGGCCGCGAGCAGATAGCCGACGATCGACGCCAGCGCCACCGCGACGGGGCCTCCGATGGCCAGGGAGGCGACCAGGCCGGAGAGCGCCTCGCTGCGGTCGTCGAGCGACTGGCCGACGACCAGCACCGCGGAGCCCGGGGCGTCGGAGAGCGGGCGGGCGAGCACGCGTGCGGTGCCTTCGATCCCGGGCACCGAGCGCTCCACCAGCAGCCCCTCCCGCGTGGCCTCGTCCACCTCGCGCGGGCCGAGGACCGGATCCGCCACCCGACCCGTTGCATCCAGGACCCGCGCGTCGGCGCTGAGCACCTGGACAAAGCTCTCCTCGGGGTCCTCGAGCGCTTCGGGGGCCGGGCCGGCGAAGGTCTGGCCCGAGCTCGACACCAGGGCGGCCACCGCGTCGGCGCGGCCGGCCAGCGACTCGTCGACCGCCTCGTCGAGGTCAGCGCTGAACCGTAGGTAGACGAACAGCCCGGCGCCCGCCAGCACGACGATCATCGCCAGGGCGAAGGCGCCCGTCAGGCGCGCGCGGATCGAGAGGCGGCTCACCGGCCACCGTCCCTGCGGAGGCGGTAGCCGATCCCGCGCACCGTCTCGATCGACCGCACGCCGAACGGGCGGTCGACCTTCTCGCGCAGGTATCGCACGTAGACCTCGACCACGTTCGACCGGTGCTCGTAGCCGAGATCCCAGGCCGCGTCGAGCAGCTGGGCCTGGCTGAGCACCTGCTCGGGCCGGCGCATGAAGGCCTCGAGGAGCGCGAACTCCCGCGCCGAGAGCTCGACCTCCCGGTCGCCGCGCCACACCCGGCGCGTGGCAGGGTCAAGACGCAGATCTCCCGCCTCCAGCACCGCCGGCCTCTCGGTAGGCCCCCGGCGCACCAGCGCTCGCAGCCGCGCGAGGAGCTCCGCCAGCGAGAACGGCTTGGTCAGGTAGTCGTCGGCGCCCTGGTCGAGCCCACGCACCCGATCCTCGACCGCATCACGGGCCGTGAGCATGATGATCGGCGACCACACCCCCTCGGCGCGCAGGCGGCGGCAGGTCTCGAAGCCGTCGATGTCAGGGAGCATCACGTCGAGCACGACTGCGTCGGGCTCCCACGAGCGGGCCAGGCGAAGCGCCTCCTCGCCGCCCGCCGCAACGTCCGTGACGATGCCCTCGCCGCGCAGCGCGCGGCGCAGCGCCGCCGCCATCCGCACGTCATCCTCGACGAGGAGTACCCGCATGAAGCACCATCTTCGACGCTTGAGCTGAGCGGCCGCTGAGAGCCACGGCGGCGGCGGGCGCGTTGACAGCCCCTGACCGACCGCTTCCTCGTGTGACCGGGGCAGGCCACGGTTCGACGGCGCAGAGGCCAGGGTTCTGCGAGCGGCGATGAGTTTCTCCCCGTGCGACGGTCTAGAGGTGCAGTATCCGTCGCGGGAGCCCGTCCCCGCCCTACCAAAGGACGCAGCGCCATGTCGCAGAAGATCACGCCCAACCTGTGGTTCGACACCGAGGCCCAGGAGGCCGCGGACTTCTACATCTCCGTCTTCAAGAACTCGCGCGTCGTGAACGTCACCCACTACCCCGCGGCCGCGCCGCGACCGGCCGGCACGGTGATGACCGTGGAGTTCGAGTTGGACGGCCAGCGGTTCGTCGGCATCAACGGCGGCCCCCAGTTCACGTTCGACGAGGCCGTCTCCTTCGAGATCAGCTGCGAGACCCAGGACGAGGTCGACTACTACTGGGAGCGGCTGTCCGAGGGCGGCAGCGAAGGGCCCTGCGGCTGGGTCAAGGACCGCTACGGCCTGTCCTGGCAGGTCGTCCCGACCGGGATGGAGGAGCTGTTCGCCGACCCCGACCCCCAGCGCGCCCAGCGAGCGATGCAGGCGATGCTCGGCATGGGCAAGCTCGACATCGCCGCGCTGCGCAGCGCGGCCGACGG
>JANDLV010000034.1 GCA_024330185.1 Candidatus Siliceabacter maunaloa | reverse complement strand
ATCACAATCCCGATGGGATCGCCGTCAAAGTTCCACGACGATCCGGGCAACCTCCAATCGCTCGCCGGGGAGGACGACAAGACTGGGTGGTCGCCGCCCGGAACACGTGTCGACGCTGTCCATCAGTGGCTGGGGCGCTCGGCCTCAGCCTCCTGCCCGTCGGGCAGTCCGCGAGCGGGCGAGCGACGACGCCCTGCTTCTGGCGAGAGGGGCAGGGGGCGACGCTCCCGGTGTTCGACGCGCCCGTGTCGATTGCGCGCCTCCGGTGCTTGCTCCAGCGTCCGGAGCTGCAGATCGGAAGCGCGCTTCTCGCAGCTTCGGACGCGGCCCGCCTACGCGCGCTCGGGATCCGCGAAGTCGTGATCTTCTCGCGCGTGAACCGATCGACGGGACAGAGCGTGTCCTTCACCTTCGCCCGAGGCGAGAGGGTCGGGCTATGACGGCTCCGGACGATCCGCTCCCGATCAGCCTCGTCGCCCACCATGCCTTCTGCCCCCGCCGGGCCTGGCTCGAGGTGCACGGAGAGCGCACGGACACCGGGCAGGTGGCGCAGGGCATCGCGGACCACGCCGCCGTGGATGATCCGGGCACCTCGCGATCCGTGCGCATGCGCTCCGTCGACGTCCGCTCCGAGCGCCTCGATCTGACTGGCCGCTGCGACACCGTCGAGCTGTCCGATGACGGGGCGATGACCGTAGTCGAGCACAAGGCGGCACCGGTGCGCCGCAGCTCCGAACCGACGCTGCCACAGCGCGTTCAGCTCGCGCTCCAGGCGTTGTGCTTGCGGGAGCGGGGAGACGAGGTCGCCGGGGCTGCAGTGTGGTTTAGCACCACCCATCGCCGCGTCGAGGTCGGGCTCGACGACGAGCTGCTCGGAGAGGCCGAGCGACAGGCTCGTGCTGCGCGGCAGGTCATCGACGCGCCGGCGCCTCCTCCTCCCCTCGAGGATGACCCACGCTGCCGGCGGTGCAGCCACGTGTCGGTCTGCCTGCCGGACGAGCATCGCCTCCGCCCCTCAGCGCGACGGATCGGCGTGGCGGACCCCACCGGCCGGGTCCTGCATCTCTCGTCAGCGGGCAGTCGGGCAAGCCTGCGCCGCGGACAGATCCAGGTCTACGTCCGAGACGAACCACCGACGACGGTTCCGCTCGCCCAGACCGCGGGGTTGGTGATTCACGGAAACGTGGACGTGTCCGCGGCGCTCTTGCGCGAGACCCTGATGCGCGGTTATCCGGTGGTGTGGTGTGCCTGGTCCGGCCGCGTGGTTGGCTGGGCGAACTCGGCGGGCGGTCCCAACGGCGAGGCGCGCAGTCTCCAGCACCGACTACCTGAGGCTGTCCGGCTGGAGGTCGCCCCGGGCCATGGTGGCGGCCAAGGTACGAAACCAGGCCGCTGTGCTTCGCCGGCACGGGAATGCGACACGCTCGATGCTCCGCCGGCTGGCAGTCACCGCTGAGGTAGCCCCCAGCATCGAGGAGCTGTTCGGTCTCGAAGGGCGCGCCGCCGCGCTCTACTTCCCTGAGCTGTCGTCGGCGCTCGCTCCGGACTGGGCGGTGATCCCGCGCCGCATGTCGAGGCCCGCGCCCGACTTTGTCAACGCGGCACTGAATCTCGCTTATGGCCTCCTGCTCGCCGACGTGTTGCGCAGCGTGGTCGCTTGCGGACTCGACCCCTCGGGGGGCGTCCTACACACTGCGAAGCGCAACAAACCTGCGCTTGCGCTGGACCTGATGGAGGAACTCCGCGCTCCCGTCGCCGATTCCGCGGTCCTCTGGGCGATCAACAACGGTGAGCTGCGTGAGCACGACTTTCGACGCGATCTCGACGCGGTCCGGTTGACCGAGCGCGGGCGGAAGGCGGTGATCGGTGCGTACGAGCGTCGGGCGAACGCCGAGTTCACTCATCCACGCTTCGGCTATCGCGTGACCTGGCGCCGGGCGATGGAGGTGCAGGCGAGAATGTTCCTGGGCGTGGTACTGGGGGAGATGGACGGGTACCGACCCATAATGGTCAGATGAGCGAATCAGTCCAGCGGCTCTTGGTCGCCTATGACATCGCGAACGATGCTCGTCGCGACCGAGTGGCGGTAACGCTCCAAGGCCACGGAGAGCGGATTCAGTACAGCGTCTTCATTGTCGACGGACGTCCGGCGGAGTTCGTGCGGCTCAGGCTGGAACTCAGGACCATCATCGACGAGAGTGTTGACCGTGTCCTCTTCTGTAACCTTGGAGCACGGCAGAATGCCGCTCGACGGGCGATGACCTACCTCGGGCGGCCCCCCACCTTGACGGGCGACGCCTCGGCCCTGATCCTGTAGGCGCGCTTGCGCGGGCTGCGGTGAGCCGAGATGTGCGGTGAGCCTGCGATCTAGAGATAAGCCTGCAAGCGCTTAGTCTCTGTTGGAGCCGCGCTCCTTGACAACCTCATCTGACCGGCTACCGACGTGACCCTGCGCACTGACGCCAAAAGCCGCTGCAATTCCCGGTTGATCTTGAGCCGGACCCTCGCCTCCTTCAGGGGGGCGAGTTCATCGAGGCGTCCATAGCGCGACAGCAGGAGAGGAAAACCAACCCTCGCCTCCTTCAGGGGGGCGAGTTCATCGAGGCGTCTTGATCTGCGGTTCGCCTGGCGGGTGCTCAAGGCCCTCGCCTCCTTCAGGGGGGCGAGTTCATCGAGGCCCGTTGAAGGCGACCATGTCGCCCGGTGTCCATACCCTCGCCTCCTTCAGGGGGGCGAGTTCATCGAGGCCGCTTCCAGTGCTTCGTGGATGGCCACACCGATGAGGCCCTCGCCTCCTTCAGGGGGGCGAGTTCATCGAGGCCGACTCACGGTGATGGTCTGCTGGGCGTCCGTCACCCCTCGCCTCCTTCAGGGGGGCGAGTTCATCGAGGCCGCTGGCAGAGCACCGCCGTCGGGGCGCGCCGTCCCTCGCCTCCTTCAGGGGGGCGAGTTCATCGAGGCGACGCAAAGGTGACCCCCGAGCAGTTGAGGGCCCCCTCGCCTCCTTCAGGGGGGCGAGTTCATCGAGGCGTCAGTCACGACGGTGGGCCACGCCTCATGCGCAGCCCTCGCCTCCTTCAGGGGGGCGAGTTCATCGAGGCCCGCACCGCACACACGTAGTCATCGCCGGCCACCATCCCCTCGCCTCCTTCAGGGGGGCGAGTTCATCGAGGCGCGCTCTGCGCAGTAGGATGGACGGCGACCCCGCCCTCGCCTCCTTCAGGGGGGCGAGTTCATCGAGGCGAGCAGCACGAGCGCGGACGGCAGGCTCGAGACCCCCTCGCCTCCTTCAGGGGGGCGAGTTCATCGAGGCGCGTCGCGACCGAGTCGAGGGTGGCCTCGACCTGCCCTCGCCTCCTTCAGGGGGGCGAGTTCATCGAGGCGACCTGACGGTGCTGGCAGCCGAGGCGCAGCGGTCCCTCGCCTCCTTCAGGGGGGCGAGTTCATCGAGGCGTGTCGTCGCCGCGCGGACGCGGAGGGCTGCGCCCCCTCGCCTCCTTCAGGGGGGCGAGTTCATCGAGGCGTCAGTCACGACGGTGGGCCACGCCTCATGCGCAGCCCTCGCCTCCTTCAGGGGGGGCGAGTTCATCGAGGCGACCTGACGGTGCTGGCAGCCGAGGCGCAGCGGTCCCTCGCCTCCTTCAGGGGGGCGAGTTCATCGAGGCCGCACCGCAAAGCTCGTCTGTCCGGAGTGCCAGCAACCCTCGCCTCCTTCAGGGGGGCGAGTTCATCGAGGCTTCGCCAGCGTGTCGAGCGCTGGGTAGGACTCTCCCTCGCCTCCTTCAGGGGGGCGAGTTCATCGAGGCGCGCGACGCTTCGCCGCGTCGGGGTGCGCCGTCGCCCCTCGCCTCCTTCAGGGGGCGAGTTCATCGAGGCACGAACCGGCCGGGTTCCTGGGCGCGGCGGTACAGCCTCGCCTCCTTCAGGGGCGAGTGTTCCCGCAGCAGCTGCGAGGACACGAACGCCGAGCCGCGATCGACCAGGACCGCATCGGGAAGCCCGTGCGCCAACAGCCCCGAGCGCGCGCGGCCTCGAGCCCGAACACGTCCTTGCCAGCGCCCCACCGCCAGCCGACCAGCAGCCGCGAGTGATCGTCGATGAACGCCAGCAGCACCGTCCGGCGGGCGGTCGCGCGGACGAGCTTGGGGCCGTGAAGCCCGTCCCCCGGTCCACAACTTCGATGTCGAAGCGGTCACGATCAGCGTCCTCGAGCGCATCCGCACCGACGCCGCCTTCGCCGGGCTGGTCGCCGAGCAGCTGCGCGGCGACAAGGCCTTCTTCGCGGTGCCCAGCGAGGAGCTGATCGCCGCCGACGAGACCCACGACGTCGAGTTCAAGTCCACGGCCCGCTGGAACGTGCGCGACGGGTGCAAGGACAAGCGCATGGAGGACGCGGTGGTCAAGACGATCGCCGGGTTCCTTAACGCCGACGGCGGCACCCTCTTCATCGGGGTCGACGACGCGCGCACGCCCATCGGGCTCGACCACGACCTCGCCCTCGTCAAGCCGCCCAACGCCGACGGGCTCGTCAACTGGCTCACGACCCACCTCATCGGGGCGCTGCGCCACACCCCGGTGATGCGCACCCGCAGCCGGATCGACTGGGTGCGCGGGCGGGAGATCTGTCGCGTCGACGTCGCGCGCTCCTCCTCGCCCGTCCACGCCCGCATGAGCGACAAGCGCGAGGTCTTCTGGGTGCGGATGAGCAACAGCACCCGCGCGCTACCGGGATCGAGATCGAGGACTACGTCCGCGAACGCTGGCCGTCGAAGCAGACCGTCCGCTCGCTCGGCTGACGTGCGGGAGCGCGTGAGGGATGCAGGCGAGACCTTCGCCGCGCTGCCCGCCGGCTGCCGCGGACGCCACGGTCGGCGCCCGCGGCCGACGATCCGTTACGCCGTGACCGTCCCGACAGCGGAGCGTCGCTTGGGGAGCGGGTCGCCGTGCCGGCGCAACTCCTCGAGGTGCACAGCCATCGCCTCACGCATTCCGGCTTCGGCCTCCTCGACGGTGTCGCCTACTGAGTAGCACCCTGGTACGTCAGGCGACGACGCGCTCCAGCTTCCGTCGCCCGCTTGCTCATAGACCACGTTGTAGGTCGTCACCGAAGATCCTCCAACCCTGTGTCACGGCGGATGCTAGCGAGTGTTCCGCGAGCCACCTCTCGGTTTGCCTTCCCTCCCGCGGAGAGCGTGGTCTGCCGTCCGTCACCGTGGCGCCAGACCTCGTGGCTACCTGAGGTGCGTACTCGCTCGAACCCGGCGTCCCGGAGCGCCGCCTGGACGTCGCGGTACTTCTTCGCCACGCGGGACGTCAACCATGGCCGTCGGTGCGATCCTCCTGCGCGCGGCGCCTTCGTGCGTGCATCGGTCGCCCCTTCGAACGAACGAGGGCTGTGTCGACCCGCGCCTCGAGAACCTCCTGTAGCGCCTGCACGCGGGCTGGGACGGCGAGCGTGTCCCGCTGATGAGCTGATCGCCACAGGCGCATGCCGCAAGGTCGGGGCGTGCTGTGACCAGCTCGCCCTTGGCGGTGGGAAGGTCCCGACGGGGTTGCTGGGCGCGCTGGTGGTGATGTTCAACGAGCGTAGTGGGGCCGAGCTGTCGGACGCCGACGCCGTGGGGCCAGTGGCCCACTGATCGACATGGCGGCCGAGATCGAGGAAGAAAGCGGTCTCGGGCCCCGTCCCGACGTCAGTCCGCCGTCTGAGCTGAGCCGGCCTACGGCGGGAGCGCCACGGGGGCCTGGAGCGCCGCCAGGAGCTCCGCGACCAGCGCGTCGAGGTCGCGCCACGCTCCCTGCGCCGACGCAGTGGAGCCGACGGGGACGCCCGCGAACGCCAGCTCGGGCCGCAGGCTCTCGAGCAGGTCGCGGACGCTGCTGGCCAGCAAATAGCCGGACAGGTCCTTGAGGTGTGACTGGGCGGCCCAGCGGAGGATCCGGCGGAGGCTGGCCAGGAGCTGGGGCCAGGGGCGGTGGCTGGGAGCACGGTCCGGCGTGAGGGCGAGCAACGCCGACCAGGCGTCGCGGTCGGCTGCGTAGCGCTGTTCGGTGCCGACGGTCACCGCGGACGCCACGCCCGCCGCTGTCAGCCCGCCGAGGGCGTCGTGGACGTTGCGCCTGGCGTACCCGGTCGCGCGTGCGAGGGTCTGGGCGGTGACCCGCTGGGCGTCTGTGGTCACCAGGACTCGGACGATCTCTGCGCGCACGCCGACTCCGAGGATCTGGCGCAGGCGGAAGGCCAGGTTGATCGGGGCGAGTGGATCCGGCGGGCGGGACTTTCCGGAGGGAGCTGATCGCGCACGCAGGAAGCCGGCTGCGGCGAAGTCCTCGTCGGGTTCGGTGACGGGCCCACCGGAGTGGAAGAGCGGCTCCAGGGGCCCGGTGGCGCCGGCGGCATCGCCTCCCCCCCGCAGGCGGGCGCGCGGTCTCCCGCGGGCGAGCCACGCCAGCGCCGCGTTCGTCAGCGCCCCGTCGGTCTGGTCGACGCACATAGTGCGCAGCCGTCGGACGCTGAGCAGCGGCTCGCTGACGACGAGCCAGTCGAGCAGCTCGTCGAACAGCCGCGGCTCGTGGCGGGCGACCTCCAGGGTGAACACGACCATGGCCTCGGGGTCCTGAGCCCAGGGGCTGTGGCGCTCGGGTGCGGCGAGCACGCCCATCTGCGCCCACTCCGTCCATGCGAAGGCGACGAGCGGGTCAACGAGTCGGCGGCTAAGCGTCGAGGGGTGCATCGTCGACTCCGAGGTGGGCGAGGACCTGGGTCAGCACACTGCGATAGCCCTCTGATGGGTCGTGTGTGCGGCTCCAGCGGGCGGCGGCCATGAGCTCCTGCGCGGTGGGCTGCAGAGCCTCCAGGTCAGCGAGGTGCTTACCGGCGCCCTGGTCCACCGTCGCGTACAGCTTGAGATGGATCTGGTCGATGCGCGAGGCGAAGAGGACGGCGAGCGAATCGCCGTAGGCGCGGCGGTGCGCGCGTTCGTAGAAGCCCTCGGGGAGGCCGAAGTCGAGAAGGGCGGTAGGGCCGGGGTTCAGCCAGTCCTCGTCGAGTCCGAAGTCGCGGGCGACGACTCGGACGGCTTCGGCGAGGCGCTCGGGAAGCGGCTGGGCCGCCAACAGGGCGTCGCCATCGAGCACCGCGACGACATCGACGTCGCGGGTCACCCGCGAGGCGAGTCCGAGGACGAGCAGCGCGGAGCCGCCCACGACGGCCAGCGTGAATCGCTGCTGCCGTACTGCGAGCTGGTCAGCGAGCGCGTGCAGCAGCTCGCCTACGGCGGTTGCATCCAGTATCTGGTTGCCAAACATCACGTACCCGGATGTTAGGTATCCAGCACCCTCGGCCCCGCGCACCGGGGCGCCCCAGACGCCGGAGGCGCGGGAAACCCGACCGTGGCGCCGGCGTGGTCTTTTACCACGGCGCGATGTGTCGACTTGCTGCCCCCTTCCTGATGGTCCTGCTCGCTCCGCTCGTCGTCGTCTCGCCAGCGCAGGGCAGCGTTGTGGAGACGGAGGTCCGCTGGACCGCGGACCAGACCACCGCCCCCCGCCTGCGCTCAACAGGTCAACGTGCCCGTGCTTCAACGGAGCCGGGGCCGTAAGACCCCGGTGACACGCGCCGCCGAGCAGGACGGCGTGAGCGTCCGGTTGCTTCAACGGAGCCGGGGCCGTAAGACCCCGGTGACGCCGCGCCACGAGGGATGGCGCAGCCCGGATGACGAGGCTTCAACGGAGCCGGGGCCGTAAGACCCCGGTGACCTGCTCCACGGTCACGCCGACGTAGTACCCGCTACCGGGCTTCAACGGAGCCGGGGCCGTAAGACCCCGGTGACGGTGAAGAAGTAGGTATACCCTTCCATTGGGATCCCAGCTTCAACGGAGCCGGGGCCGTAAGACCCCGGTGACGGTGCTCCACGGTGGCCATCGGAAGGATCTGCTTGCGGCTTCAACGGAGCCGGGGCCGTAAGACCCCGGTGACGCCGCAGCGGCCCGGCGGCGTAGAAGGCTTCGAGGTCGCTTCAACGGAGCCGGGGCCGTAAGACCCCGGTGACGACGCTCGTCGCCCCACGCGTTGTACGGATGCACCGTGCTTCAACGGAGCCGGGGCCGTAAGACCCCGGTGACGACGGCGCGGGTCGACACGCAGCAGATGCAGGTCCTGCTTCAACGGAGCCGGGGCCGTAAGACCCCGGTGACCGCCGATCTCAGCGTAGGTGTAGTGCAGCGCGTGGAGGCTTCAACGGAGCCGGGGCCGTAAGACCCCGGTGACGATGCCGTTCCTGCGGCCCTCCACCCGCGAGTTCTGGGCTTCAACGGAGCCGGGGCCGTAAGACCCCGGTGACCAGCGGCTGGAGCTGTTCCTTCGCGGTCATGAGGCGCTTCAACGGAGCCGGGGCCGTAAGACCCCGGTGACGCGTCCGACCCCCGGCTCGTCAACGTCGACGCGAAGCTTCAACGGAGCCGGGGCCGTAAGACCCCGGTGACCTGGATACCGTGGTGCCAACGCCCTCCGGACGTAGCTTCAACGGAGCCGGGGCCGTAAGACCCCGGTGACAGGCGGCCACCCACTCCGGGGTCGTCAGTTCCGCGCTTCAACGGAGCCGGGGCCGTAAGACCCCGGTGACGGCCCCGGTCGAAGCGACGAGTGCGAGCAGCGCGTGCTTCAACGGAGCCGGGGCCGTAAGACCCCGGTGACCTGCTGCGGCCGGCCCGACGGCGCGATGTTGCGGCTTCAACGGAGCCGGGGCCGTAAGACCCCGGTGACCTGGCCTAGCGGTCGCGTGGCACACCCACCTGATGGTGCTTCAACGGAGCCGGGGCCGTAAGACCCCGGTGACGTCTCGCGGTCGGGCCCGACGCGCAGCCCCTCGACGCTTCAACGGAGCCGGGGCCGTAAGACCCCGGTGACGACGGGGCGCGCGTTGTGGCGCTGGATGGTGAGGCTGCTTCAACGGAGCCGGGGCCGTAAGACCCCGGTGACCATGCATCGTCCACCGATTTCGCGTGGGTCACCAGCTTCAACGGAGCCGGGGCCGTAAGACCCCGGTGACCGGTGCAGCGTGGCCGTCAGCCCGGCGCCGGCGATCGCGCTTCAACGGAGCCGGGGCCGTAAGACCCCGGTGACACCGACCAGCCTGTCTGCGTCAGCCCGGTGCTGCGGCTTCAACGGAGCCGGGGCCGTAAGACCCCGGTGACGTCCAGCTCCTCGATGATCTGGTCGAGCTTGAGGAAGCTTCAACGGAGCCGGGGCCGTAAGACCCCGGTGACGTGATAGCCGCGCGAAGGCGACGCCGGACCAGAAGCGGCTTCAACGGAGCCGGGGCCGTAAGACCCCGGTGACGCGACATCGACCACCAAGCCGCAGTTGTGAACAGCGCTTCAACGGAGCCGGGGCCGTAAGACCCCGGTGACCCAACGAACAACAGCGAGAAGAAGAAGAAGAAGAAGCTTCAACGGAGCCGGGGCCGTAAGACCCCGGTGACAGCCCGAAGGAGCGCAGCCCGCCGAGGTTGTTCTGGCTTCAACGGAGCCGGGGCCGTAAGACCCCGGTGACGCGCTCCGCCCGTTACCCCCTGGTGGCGGTCGATGCTTCAACGGAGCCGGGGCCGTAAGACCCCGGTGACGCCGTGGAGCCGGGCGACGTTCCCGATGCTCTGGCTGCTTCAACGGAGCCGGGGCCGTAAGACCCCGGTGACAGCGAACACGCCGACCAGGCGCGGGGGGATGGAGAGGCTTCAACGGAGCCGGGGCCGTAAGACCCCGGTGACCACGTCCACGCGGCCCGCCAGCTCGGGCAGCCCCTCGCTTCAACGGAGCCGGGGCCGTAAGACCCCGGTGACGGCAGCATCGTGGCGGCTAATCTGATGTCGGCCAGCTTCAACGGAGCCGGGGCCGTAAGACCCCGGTGACCACCAAGGTCACAGCCTGGAGTTCGAGGCGACGAGTCGCTTCAACGGAGCCGGGGCCGTAAGACCCCGGTGACAGCGCCGCGAACCCCGGCCCCGGCGAGGACACCCCTGCTTCAACGGAGCCGGGGCCGTAAGACCCCGGTGACGCCTACCGGCGCAACTCCTACGAGACGATTCGTTTCGCGCTTCAACGGAGCCGGGGCCGTAAGACCCCGGTGACCGCGGGCCTGATCGGCGGTCATCGTCGCGTCGCGGGCGCTTCAACGGAGCCGGGGCCGTAAGACCCCGGTGACGCGGCGCTGCTGGACAACGCGGCGTTCGGTGAGTGGCTTCAACGGAGCCGGGGCCGTAAGACCCCGGTGACCGCCCAGGGCCGCGAGGCCAACGAGTGGTTCCTGCGGCTTCAACGGAGCCGGGGCCGTAAGACCCCGGTGACCATACGCGCGCGCGGCCGCTGAGCGAGCGTCCCCCGCTTCAACGGAGCCGGGGCCGTAAGACCCCGGTGACCGCGGACCCACCGGTTCATCTTGCGGTTGGTGGTGTCGCTTCAACGGAGCCGGGGCCGTAAGACCCCGGTGACCGACCCCAGCGATCGGCCACCTGGCTCATGTTCTGGCTTCAACGGAGCCGGGGCCGTAAGACCCCGGTGACGCCCTCGATGATGGCCTGGCCTTCATCCACGAGAAGCTTCAACGGAGCCGGGGCCGTAAGACCCCGGTGACGGCCATCGCGGCGCGCTGCTGCGGGCTGGGTCCCCGCTTCAACGGAGCCGGGGCCGTAAGACCCCGGTGACCGATCCCGCCGCCCTGCCCGGGCCCGTGGTTAGCGTCGCTTCAACGGAGCCGGGGCCGTAAGACCCCGGTGACGACCAGCAGCAAGGGCTATGTCCGCCAAGCCGCGCAGCTTCAACGGAGCCGGGGCCGTAAGACCCCGGTGACGTCGCGAACATCTTGGAGCGCGGCGACCGCGAGGGGAGGCTTCAACGGAGCCGGGGCCGTAAGACCCCGGTGACCTTGGGGCTTTAGTGCCGGCGCTTGGGGTACCCCAGGGCTTCAACGGAGCCGGGGCCGTAAGACCCCGGTGACGCCCGAGCACGCCCACCGGCCGTACATCCGCGGAAACGCTTCAACGGAGCCGGGGCCGTAAGACCCCGGTGACCCCCGAGCCAGTAGCCCAGCAGCCACGGATCAACGGGCTTCAACGGAGCCGGGGCCGTAAGACCCCGGTGACTCGCGGCGGGCATCGGTCAACTGAGCCGACTGCTCCCGGCTTCAACGGAGCCGGGGCCGTAAGACCCCGGTGACGGCCAAGCACCTCACGTCGATCGACGCGTCGCGCAGGCTTCAACGGAGCCGGGGCCGTAAGACCCCGGTGACGCCCCCCTCGAAGAAGTTGCGATAGCTGCGGTCGAGGTCGCTTCAACGGAGCCGGGGCCGTAAGACCCCGGTGACCGTCAGCGAGGTCGACGAGAAGCTCGCCGGCGCCAAGCTTCAACGGAGCCGGGGCCGTAAGACCCCGGTGACAGCTTAGTGAAGATGCTGATCAACGGGCCCGTGAGGCTTCAACGGAGCCGGGGCCGTAAGACCCCGGTGACGTCGACGCCGCCGTCGACGCCGCCGTCAACGCCTAGCTTCAACGGAGCCGGGGCCGTAAGACCCCGGTGACCGGCGCGATGCCCACGCCGGGTCACGTCGAGGTAGTGCTTCAACGGAGCCGGGGCCGTAAGACCCCGGTGACCTCGACTCGGCGACCTACACGCTCGATGGTCTGCCGCGGCTTCAACGGAGCCGGGGCCGTAAGACCCCGGTGACGCTCAGCCACGGAGTAGAAGATGACCGGCTGCCCCATGCTTCAACGGAGCCGGGGCCGTAAGACCCCGGTGACGTCATGCCACCTGCTGTCCCCGGTCGCCGTTCATCGTGCTTCAACGGAGCCGGGGCCGTAAGACCCCGGTGACACCACTCAGCCCCAGGCACAGCGCACCTGGCAACGCTTCAACGGAGCCGGGGCCGTAAGACCCCGGTGACGCGGCGGGCTCGGTCGGGTCGATCGCCGACAAGAGGCTTCAACGGAGCCGGGGCCGTAAGACCCCGGTGACGCTCGACCGGCCAGATCGACACCACGTCCCGGCCGAAGCTTCAACGGAGCCGGGGCCGTAAGACCCCGGTGACCACACGATCGCGGGCAGCCCCTTGGCCAGGCTCTCGGTGCTTCAACGGAGCCGGGGCCGTAAGACCCCGGTGACCAAGGGCACCTTCGGGCAGGCCATCCGCCAGGAGGTGCTTCAACGGAGCCGGGGCCGTAAGACCCCGGTGACGATCCGCGGGCCGTGCAACGGACATCGCCGTCTCGCTGCTTCAACGGAGCCGGGGCCGTAAGACCCCGGTGACCTCACCGGGGAGCGCGGATGAGGCGACCCGACGCCTTCGGCTTCAACGGAGCCGGGGCCGTAAGACCCCGGTGACCTCAAGCAGCTCGTGGGCACCAACGACGACGACGCGCTTCAACGGAGCCGGGGCCGTAAGACCCCGGTGACCGCCTCGACGCGCGCGGGATGGCGCGCTACCACGTGCTTCAACGGAGCCGGGGCCGTAAGACCCCGGTGACACATCCTCGCGCACTGCGATCCAAGGAGCCGAACATGCTTCAACGGAGCCGGGGCCGTAAGACCCCGGTGACCCGGCGCCGACCAGTACGTCGTTCCAGCGTCCTCCGCTTCAACGGAGCCGGGGCCGTAAGACCCCGGTGACAGCTCGCCAGATTGTACAGCGATTTGCAGGGCGTTCTTGGCTGCTTGCGAGCGCTCCTCCTTCTGGCGCAGTGATCGCCGTGCAGATATTTCGCAGCATTACACTGAAGGTGCCGTTTTGCAGGCATGACGTTCCGCGCGAGCGCTCGCAGCGATCTGCGCAGCAATGGAGTGCTCGCTCACCAGATGATGGCCCTGCCGTCGGGCAGATTCCGGCGTACCCCGATGAACTCTATGCACTCGACCCCCCTGCTCGCGGGCGGACCGAGGTCGAAGATGGCAACGCTGTCCTGGGCCAGGTTCATCTCCTCCAGCAGGTCACTGCGGAGCGCGACGAGCTCGACACCGCTGAGGTCGCAGACGAAGATCGAGTACTGCAACGGATCGCCGTAGCCCTTGGCCACCTCGTGCACGCGTCTCAACCGGCGCGGCGCCCGGATGTCGTAGGCGAGCAGGTACCTCGTGCGGGTGGCCAAGGGCTATCTGGTTGTCAAGGATCGGTACTCGTCGACGTCGCCGACAAGAGTTGCCGCGAGCATCCGCGCCTGGATCTCGAGGGTCCGCCGGTAGCTTGCCCGGTACTCGAATACCGGATGGAGCAGTTCGTCGGTCATGCGACGCTCGTAGCTGGCGATCATGCGCTTCCGGCCAGCCGGTGTCAACGAGACGGCCCCCGCGCGGTGAATGAAGTCCTTTGCGTCGATCTCGCCGTTGTTGATCGCCCGCAGTACGGTCGAGTCGGCGATCAGTGGACGGAACTCCTCTGCCAGGTCGAGTGCGAGCGCTGGGCGCCCGAACCGCGGGCGGTGATACATCCCGACGTAGGGATCCAGCCCGGCGGCGACAAGAGCGACCGTCGTGTCCTTGATCAACATTGCGTACGCGAAGGACAACAGCGCGTTGATCGGATCGAGCGGAGGTCTCCGATTGCGCCCTTCGAAATCAAAGGTGCCCGGGGAGCGAGCGTGGGCGAACAACCCGGCGAAGCTGCCGAAGTACAACCGCGCGGCGGTTCCCTCGAGACCGAGCAGTGCGTCCAGTCGCCGCTCCTTCTCGGCTTGCGCCGCGAGAGAGGCGAGCTGACCGAGCAGTGGTCGGATGGCTTCGCCGCCGTGGCGGCGAAGCAAGGTGCGGCAGTTGCGGATCTTGCCCGCGACGAACGCGGCGGCGAGCTCGGGGGCGCCGATCGCGGCTGCTCGGTGCTGGCGCGCCCGCAGCTCGACACTCCCACCCGACAGCGGACCGGCGAACCCAGCGAACCAGCCTCCGTAGCTGAACCAGAGCACCGTGACCCCCGCCTCGAAGCATGCGCGCAGCGCGGCGCTTCGCACCGAGGCATTGCCGAACACCCCGATGTGAGAGACGTCCAGCAGCCGCCGCGAAGCGATCTCCTTTCCCTCGTGCAGGAGGATCAGCCGGGCGCCACGCTTGGTCAGCGTGGCGCCCTGCTCGGTGAGATAGAGCGGTTGTGCCGGGTTGTCGCTCGCGACCAGCCGCCGCGCCGGCGGGCTCCGCACGCCGCCGAGCTGGGAGACCTCGTCCGGGAGGCACAGCCCGACCAGTGAGCAGCGCGGGCACTTCGGGCTGTCCACGAGCGGTGGAGGTGGTTCGCTGAGCGCGGCGTCGGCGCGCAACTGCGTCACGGCCTCCCTGGCGGCCCGGACGAGCTCGTCGTCGATCGGGATGCGATGGCGCGAGCGCGAGCCCTCGAAGTAGACCTCGGCCTCCTCGACCCGGTAGCCCGAGGCGCGCAGAAGCAGGACCTGTGCGCATAGCTGGATGCGCTCCGGCTCCCACAGCGGCTGCTCCGCGCTGCGTGGACGGCCGTGCTTGTACTCCACCGGCTTGACCGTCTCCCCATGGCTCTCAAGCAGGTCGATCTTGGCGCTCAGCCCGAGCTCGTTCGAGGACAGCCAGACCGAGGTGCTCGCAGGCCGCGTTTCTCCCTCGTCCTCCCCCGGTTCCGGCGGGGCTCCGCGCGTCGTGTCGACACGGCGATGGGCGAACCGGCCCTCGACCGTGTCCTGATTGTCGGTGAAACGCGCGTCGACCCATTCGAGGTATGCGAGCCGTCGGCAGTAGACGTGCTCGTTGAGCATCCGGGCCGGGACCACCGGCGGCACGACGTCGAGTGCGTCTGCCTCACCCGTCGCCATGCTCGTCGCTCACCGGAACGAACAGGCCCATCGAGAAGTGGGCGTTGGCGCCGAGCGCCAGCGGCCCGGCGACCGGAGCGGCGAAGTCGAGCTGAACCGCGTGGGCGCCGAGGCCTGGCTTGCTGCGATCTCGCCTGGCTCGCACCGTGCGGAAGGCAGACCAGTCGCGACCCGGGGTCCGGACGGCCGCGGGAGCGGGGAGGCTCCGATGCGCGAGTTCGGCGCGAACCTGATCCTCGATGCCGTCCACGACCTGCCCGCCGCGACGCTTGGAGTGGCGCACAGGCAAGAACGGCGTGACGCTCTGCCATCGCTGCGAGGAGCCCAGCGAAGGATGATCGCTGACTCCGCGGAGGATGATCCCCGAGCCGCACAGTGCCGGCAACGTGACCAGGCGGACGACCTCGGCCTCCGCCGGGGAGAACCCGCCCCGCGCCCACACCATGAGGTGGGTTGCGGTCGTGCCGTCACGAGAGCCCACGAGAACGTGCGCGTGGCGATGATCGCTGCGCAACCGCTCGCCGTCGGCTCTCCTGCCACTGAGACGTGGAGGGATGGCAGCACGACCGAAGCGGGTGGCGGCGACCCCGAGCAGCCGCCGATGAAAGCTCTCGGCGACGGTGATCGCGTCTGCCAGCAGCGGAGGGTTGTTTGACCGAAGCGCAAAGCAGACCGGCTCGTCGATCAGCGCCTCCGCCTGTGGAGCGACCGGTTCGCGCCAGTCGAGCTCCTCGACATCGACGATGCAGTCCATGCGGGGCGCGTCCGGATCGCCCTGCCGCAGGGAGAATCCTTCGAGGGCGCGGCGGAGTTGGCTCACTGGGCGCGGCGCCGAAAAGCGAGCCGCCACGCGCTCGGCTCGGCCGTCCCCGTCGTCGTCCAGCAGTCTCAGGTCGCTGAGGTGGCCGAGCCGGCTGTCGAGCTGCCTGCGCATCACCACATCCGGCGGGTCCGTCCTCGGGTCCTCGGGTCGCGCGACCGTCGGACGAAGGACACCCGAGAGCCGCAGGACCACGCCCGTGGCGCGGGGCTCTGGCGCCCGCACGGGTTCGCTGGGCGGCGGCTGGTCGACCAGGAAGTCGATCCACTCGCTCCCCGGCGGCGCCGGCATGCTGCGCACGGCACCCCATGCCGTATCGATGCTCAGCTGGTCGAGCGTGACGGTGGTCTTGGGGCTGAGCAGGCGCCGCGAACGCTGCTCCTCGAGCGGCGGCTGGTCACCGGCTATGGCGTTCAGCTCGGCATCGGGGTGGTCGGGCTCTCCGGTAGTGGCGAGTCGTGCCTCGCACACGCTGACGCTCTGACCGAGGTAGGGGAGGTGGAGAAGCAGGGAATCCAGGAGCGCCAGCTGACGCTCATCGAGCTCGACGGTGGGCCAGCGCACGGTCGCCTCCTGGTCGGGAGCGATATCGAGGAGCGAGTGTCCGTTGTCCAACCGCTCGTCCGATCCCAGTGCGTCGCCGAAATTCAAGCGCGGCATCCACTGGGTGTAGGTGAGGGCGCGCGTGACCGGCAGCCTGTAGACGGGAGGCTCCTTCGCGAGCGCCCGTACGAGCGTGACGACGTCCTCGAGCGCCGCCGACGCGTGATTGCGCGCTGCGACCGCGACCAGAGCCCGGGCGATACGCCACGGCGACGGTGGCCACTCGACATTCCCGACATGCTCTCGCCGGGAGCGAAACCAGGGCGTTGCCGCGTAGCGTCCGAACGGAAAGCTCAGACGCAGGTCGACACCTACGGGGGTGGCGATGCTCACGAACCGGCCTTCTTCCTCGCCGGAGCAGTGACCCGCAACGGCTCGGCATCCTGCTCGCCGCAGGCGGCCCGGCAGGCGTCCTGTGCGAGGGCCCTCAGGTCATCGATCCCGGGCAGCGCCTCCCACTTGCCCGGCCCGCGCCGGATGTCCTGGGCGCTGACGTCGAGGGCGCAGCGACTGCGCCGCCGCGGCCAGTCAGCCAGCAACTCGCCGATCTCGAGCAGCGCGCAGGCGAGCAGGGCGCGCTCGGCGGCTTCGGCCAAGCGGTAGGAGCGCAGTAGCCGCACGTCGAGGAGGATGCGTGCCGTGATGCTCCGCGCGCTCACCTCGCTCGTGTGGTGGGGGATCTCGCCAGGGACGGTGTTGCCTTCGCGGGTCTGCGCGACACCGACCTCGCTCAGCGCGTCGGCGGTCTTCTGGCCACCGACCTGGACGCTCTGGGTCTGTACGTCGTGGGCGTCGATGCGTGCGCTGATGGCACGTGTGAGGCGCGCCCGTCCCTTCCACGCATCAGCGAGCCAGATGCCCTGGAGGAGCGACAGCGGGTCGAGCTCCCAGACTACGCCGGCCAGCGGCGGCGCGATCGGCGGAGCAGGTTCGCCGAGTCGATGTATGACGTTCGCCCCGAAGGTCTCTCCGCCTTCCAGGGTGCCCTGCCACATCGTGTGAGCGTTGAGACGGTGCGCCGCGGCGCGGCTCGTCGTGTACCGGCCCCCGCCTGCGTCCACGACCTCGACCCAGGGAAGGGGGGCGATGGACGCTGCCGGAGCGTCGGTGACCTGGTCCCAGACGGTCGCTTCGAGCTGGTTGGCCATGGAGGCGACGGAGTCGACGATGACGCTCAGCCGCTCGGCGGCGTCAACGTAAAACGAGGGACCGGTGTTGGCGAATGTCGTGACCTGGAAGGTCGGAGAGCCGAGCGGCTCGAGCTCGACGTCCAGGGCCAGGAAGCGCTCGGCGCGCAGCTCATCGATGACGTCATTGGCGCTCATCGCGTGACTGTCCTCCTCGTTCGGTGGTGGGCGGGGCGACACGGTCTTGGAGGGCGTGCACGACCCTGGGGTCGATGGTCAGCAGGAGGGCGAGTGCGAGCGCCTCCGGCCGCGCCGGGAGCGAGCCCGTGGGGGCAACCGCGGCGACCGGTAGCGCGCGGCGCCACAGCGAGGCCATCGCCGTTCGCAGCAGCTGGGCACGGTCGCGCGCAAGGGCAAACGAGGCCAGGTCCAGGCGACGCGCTAGGAGCTGGCCCGCCGGTTCCCCAGCGCTCTCGGACTGGGCGGCCAGCATGACGACGGCCGTGAAGCGATCAATGCCCCACCGCCCGATGTCTGCGCGAGTAATCGCGTCCTCGCCAGGTTGCGTTCTGTTACTCGGTACGACACCGTCCAGGCGGGCTGCGCCGAGCGTCGCGCTCACCACCTCGCGATCGTCCGCGCCGCTCAGCAGAGCGACGATGTCGCCGAGGAGCACCGGCGCCGGGGCCGCAACCACGTCGTGAAGACGTCGCCCCTCAGCGATGGCCTCGCGCACGAGCGCGTCCAGGGGCGTGGCACTCGCGATGACATCGACCGCGCGCCCCGATGGATCCAGGCGCCAGGCACCGTCGAAGCGCTGACCGAGGAGCGGGCCGCGCAACCATCCCGCCGAGCGGTTCGCATGCAACGGGACCTGAAAGGCCCAGGCCAGGCCCCGCCCGATCCGCCAGCCAGCCTCTCGCTGTCGGCCTGCGAGAGCGTCCCATCTGCGATCCAGCCACGCCAGCCGCAGGCGCTCGCGCCGAGATTCGTCCAGGCTCTGCGCGAGCGCGTGCTCGTAGCGCGTGAGAGCCAGCAGCGTGGTCGTCGCAGGCTCGTTGCGAGCAAGCGCCTCGTCGAAGGCGCTTCGAGCCCGCCGTACCCCCTCTGGTGGGCGGTCGCCGGCGGCAGCCTCCATGCGACGACGCGGCGCGAGGAGGTCACGTCCGGCGGCGATCGCCACCTCGGAGGAGCGCGCTGTGAGGCGCCCACGGTGCAGCGCGAAGCGGTAGCGAGGATCGCTCGGGGCGAAGAGGGCGAAGCGCTCCAGGCGATCGAAGCCCGCGGCACCGGCCGCCGTGGCCGCTTGAGCTACGGCGGCCTCGAGGGCGTCGCGCGCCGGGGCGCCCGAGGCGACGCGCACGCGCAGCGTACGCAGGCGATGAACGACGACATCCGTCCGCGCGGCAGCGCTCCACAACGGCGCGAGCAGCTCATAGGCGTTGTCGTCCTCCTCACGGAGGCTGTAGGCGTTGCCGGTGTCCAGTCCGATCGCCCGACTGCGCACGAGCAGCGGGAAAGTGGTCTGGAGCGCGGCGCCGGGCGCCGGCCTGCGCGAGAGCGAGCCCGTGAAGCAGCGAGTACCGGCGACGACGAGGACGAGATCCCAGGCGTTGGTCCAGGCCTGTTGACCCGAAGGGTCACCGTCCGCCCGCGTGGCGCCGGGGCCGGTCGCGCGCCCGGACTGGTAGGCACCCAGGACCTTGCTGCGCACCGAGAGCTGCTTGACGGTCTCCTTCGCCGGCTCGCGTCCCGCGAGTAGGTCCTCCAGCGCCGTCGCGAGCACCGTGCGGCGTGTCGACGCCTTCTCGAGAAGCTCTCTTGCGTCCTCGTAGGCGGCCTGCAACTCGGAGCGTCCGAACCCTCCCCCTTGGCCTAGGAGTGGATTGTTTCGTTTGTCGGACCTGTCGGCTTGCCGCTGGAGGAGCGGGACCGCACAGGCGTCGAACCAGGCCAAGGCCTCGTCGCTCGCGTTGTTGCGCAGCTCGGCGAAGCTCGAGCCCCGGCCCTCCTTGCCGCGCCAGGGGGTGCGGACCTCCGGCAGCAGGCGGTCGATGTCGGTCTCTGCAAGCGCCGCGAACAGCGAGCGCTCTGATTTCGGCAGATGGAGCTCGAGCACCCCGCTCTCGTTCCACGAGGAACGCACGGCAACTCCCGCCCGGTCGGCGAGGACGAGCAGGCCCAGCGCACGAAGGTACCCGTCGAGGGTGTCCGCGCGGCAGCCCCGCAGTCGCTTGTGCTCCGCCTCAACCACCGTCTCGTCCTGCGCCACTTGCCCGGTGGTCGGCTGCGCGCAGCAACGCCTCGAGATAGCCGAGGCGGAAGATCCCGTGGCGGGCTAGAAGGTCGAGAGCCATCTCGGTCCAGGTGGGCCGATCGATGGCGCCCAGATCGAACAGCGAGAGATCGACGATCGCTCGTGAGGCCTGCACCCCGCCGCCGAGATTGATGGCCGCGTCGCGCGACTCGGGGACCGCGTCGCCGTCGGCCACCCCCATGCACGTCCTCTTGCCCGACCTTACGCCGAGGGGCTCGAGGCGCGGGGTGAGACGAAGCTTGCCGTGGTGGGCGCCGATCAGGTACACGGCGAGCTGGACCACGGGCTCGTCCAGCTCGTGGGTGTCCGCGACGAGCAGCGCCGAGGCGACCTCGTGGCGGAACACCCGGGTGGGGCGTTTGCCGTCGCCCGGCGCCTTGGCCCAGAGGCCGTGCCACGGAGGCTGCACGAGATCTGGGACGTCGACGCCGAGGCGCTCCTGAAAGGTCTTGTGCGCCTTGCCCACGTCGTGCCAGCGGGCGGCCAGCCGCAACGCTTCGGCTTCCTCCGCCGAGAGGTCGAGCCGAACGAGATCGGCTTCGAGAGCCGCGACGACCGCATCGGTGTGGTCGGCGATGGTGAGCCACGCGCCCTCGCTGAGCGCATCGTCAGAGTCGCTGTCGGCCTCCAGCGTTGCGTCGGCCCGCGATGCGATGGGATCCACCGCTCCCCGTAGGCCTGGCGTCCAGCCGGTGGTCGTGCTGTAGCCACCCCGGCGGGAGTCGACAAGCAGTTGGTCACCCGGCAGCAGACGAGCCGCGGCCTCCACCCGGGACCAGCGCCGCTCCGTGTACGACCAGCGCCAAGGCGCAAGCGCGAGCAGGGCCTTCGAGTCGCGGATCGGCACAGCGCACTGCTCCTCGTGCTCCGGCATGTCGCGCTTGGACGTCGGTCCGCCCGCAGGGAGGTCGGCGCGCCAAGCGACCGTCAGGTCGAGGTCCTCGCCTAAGCGGATGAAGCGGCCGACATCGTCGTCGTCCCCGTCGAGGGTCGGGTCCGTGTCGAACAGGGCGAGCAGGTCGGGGCGACGCAGCAGCAACCCACGGGGCGGAGGGGTGAGCAGCGAACCCGCCGGTCGCGAACCCACGGCGGCGTTGATCGCGCTGGGGGAGAACGATCTGTCCTCGCTCTCCCTCAGCGCTGTCCGGCAGCGTTCGAGTTGCTCCTCGTTGTACGGGCGCGCTGCGCCCGGGTCGAGGTCTCCCGGCGGATCGAGCCACACGAGGCGCGGATCGTCGGCGTCGCCGACGTGGCGACCCCTCCCACCTGCTCGGTTGAGGCGGCCCGCGCGCTGCACCATGCTGGCCCACGGAGCCAGCTCGGTGACGAGGGCAGCGGCGTCCAGGTCGACGCCCGCCTCGATCACCTGGGTGGTCACGAGTACTCGTCCACCGGGCGGGATCGGTTCGTCGAGGTGCTCGCCAAGGCGGCGCCGGTCGGCCGGTCGGAAGCGCGAGTGCAGCAGGACGAGATCGAACTCGTGGTGGAGTCGCGCCAGCCTTGCGTAGAGAGCCTGAGCGCGCGCGACCGTGTTGACCATGGCGATCGTCAGCCAACCCCGTCCACCGGGGCTGCTGGGGCGCACGCGGGCATGGGCGTCAAGCACGATCCCCTCCACCTGCTCGGTGTTCTGCGGGTCGACCTCCATGCGTACAAGACGCTTGGGCGCCTCGAGACGGTTGCGCAGCGGGCCGTCACGGTCCTGCGCGGTGAGGCCGTGGACCAGATCCGGGTTGGGGGCCTCGTGGTCGATGGTCTCGAGCCAACCGGGGTCCAGCGTGGCCGACATCCAGCAGGTGGACGCCGACCGGCGATGGCCGTCAGCCCGCAGACCGGCAAGCTGGGCGCTGGTGGCCAGGGCAGCGTCGAGGAGCTGGACCTCGTCGATGATCCAACGAGTGTCAGTGTTGACGAGGCCGAAGTCGATTGGCCAGAGGCCGCGGGAGCGACCATATCCGCGGTTGAGCGCGCGGGAGAGCGCCTGGTCGATCGTCGCGACGATGATCTGGTCGGCGGCCGGATGGTTCGACCACCCCTTGTCGAGGGCGCCGCCCATGAGCACCGAGACCCGGACGGCATCCTCCGGATCGAGAAGCGCGGCCTCGGCGAGACGGTCGACCATCCCGAGGACGCGCCGGTGGGTCTGCTCGACGAGCACCCGCATCGGGAGGGTGAGGAGAAGCCGTCGCGGCGTTGTCGCGCGTTGGGCGGGGTCGCCGCTCAGACGCCGTCGCCACAGCCAGTCGAAGACGACGGCCTCCGTCTTGCCCGTGCCGGTCGCAGCGGTGATCCCGACGGCGGGTTCACTCCGCTCGGCGAGGCCTGACTGCCACGGGTACGGCGTTTCGCCGGTGGCAATCTCGAAGACGGAGGCGATGGTCATGGGGATCGGGTCGCCATGGTCGAGGCGCTTCTGACAGATCGCTTCAATGGAGCCCGGGAGATCGTTCGATCACCCGGGAGCAGGGCAAGCTAGAGAGCATCGAGGCCTTTCGGCGCTGCTTCAACTGGGTAGCTTGACTTTAGCGCGGAAAGCAAAGGACAGCAAGTGTCACATCTTTGGGTAGACCGATGCACAGACACATCCGGGAGAGTACCCTCGAGCCATGTCCAGCCTGTCACGTGGTGGAGGCGATCATCGTTCGGTTGGCGCGGCTCTTGAAGCGCTTGATCGTGCGCGCGGCGACCTCGAACGCGTCGGTGGTCTGCCCCACCCCACGGAGGCGCAGGCGATCTGGCGTCGCCTATGGATCGAGGACACACATGGGTCCACGTCCATCGAGGGCAATCCTCTGTCCGAGCCCCAGGTGACCGCCCTCTTGGATGACGACGTTGCTCTCGGAGGCCAGAGCATGGCCGCCTACCTGGAGGTGTCCGCCTACGCGCGCGCCGCCCAGTGGGTCTATGCGCACGCCGTCGCCCATCGGTCGAGCGCTGAGGCGACCGCCACGATCAATCTGACCGAGCTTCGTCACGTCCACGAACTGCTCATCGGCCCCGTGTGGGAGCACGTTGCCCCGCACGACCTTCGACCGGAGGAAGGGCCCGGGGGCTTTCGGGTCCACGACATCCTGGCCTTCCCAGACGGCATGCGTCCGCCCGAGTGGCCAGAGGTGCCCCACCTGATGACGGATTGGGTCGATCGCGCCAACGAGCCTCGCGCCGCGAGCGAACACGTCGTCCTGAGGGTCAGCGCCCTCCATGCCGAGTTCGAACGCATCCATCCCTTTCGCGACGGCAACGGTCGGACCGGTCGTCTAGCGATGAACCTGATGCTCGTCCGTTCCGGCTATCCGCCTGCGCTGATCGCGGCCCGCCAGCGCAGGGAGTACCTCGCTGCCCTCGACCGGAGCGATCGCGGTGACGCCGGACCGCTCGTCCAG
Source organism: Candidatus Siliceabacter maunaloa (assembly GCA_024330185.1). GTDB lineage: Bacteria > Actinomycetota > Thermoleophilia > Solirubrobacterales > Solirubrobacteraceae > Siliceabacter > Siliceabacter maunaloa. The sequence continues at coordinate 20,330 of JANDLV010000034.1, read as the reverse complement.
CTAACGGCGAGGTCGATCCGCGATGGGATCGAGCGCGTCCTACTGCCGGCCCTCGCGGGGGATCACCGTCTTATCCCGCTTGCCGCGCTCGAGCGTCCTGATCTGTCTGTGCGGGCGATGATCGCGGCGGCTCGCCGCGACCGGCTGCGAGCTGTGCGAGAGGGCGGCCGATGGTATGCCACCCGCGGCGCTGTCGAAGAGTACCTCGCGAGCCGGCGGTGACTGGATCCACCGCTCGGGGGCAGTACGCTCAAACCCATGCCCCGCCACCCCGACCTCTTCGCCAACTTCGAGCGCATGCGCCGGGAGATGGACGAGCTGTTCGGCGACGTGTTCGACCGCACGCGCCTGGCGCCGCGGCGCCACGGGTTCAGCCCCTCGGTGGACGTCTTCTACGCCGACGATCCGCCGCGGGCGGTGGTGCACGCCGAGCTGGCGGGCATCGACCCCGACGAGCTGAGCCTGGAGATCGAGGGGCGCGAGCTGGTGCTCGCCGGCCACCGCAAGGCCGCGCGCGCCGAGGGCCGCGTCTACCAGCAGCTCGAGATCGAGCACGGCCCGTTCCGTCGCGTCATCCCGCTGGGCGCCGACGTCGTGGCCGACGCCGCCAGGGCGACCTACCACGACGGCATCCTCAAGGTCGAGCTGCCGCTGATCCCGCCCGACCGGCGCACGCTCTCGGTGCCCATCGACACGCAGCAGCGCTCAGGATGACCGCTTCCGAATCTCCGCGTCCGTGGCGGCACGCCGGATCACCGCAGGATCGCCACCCGCGGGTTCGCCGATGCCTGGGGCATCGTCTTCACCCGCGTGCGGCGCCCTGCGGCGCCCGACGCACCACCACGAACCCGTCCCATTCGGAAGCGGCCATCTCGTGATCGACGTCGAGGCCCACAGCGACGGCGGGGAGCCGCGCGACGTGGAGATCGGCGCGCGGGCCGCGGTGCCCGGCGCCCTGCCCGTCCTCCCGCTGCGCGAGACGGTCCCCTTCCCCGAGACGGTCACGCCGCTGGCCGTCGGCCAGGAGCGCTCGGTCGCCCTGGTCAACGACGTCCTGGCCGGCAACCGCCTGCTGGTCATGGTGGCCAGCCGCGAGCCCGAGCTGGAGGTGCCCGGCCCCGAGCAGCTCTACGACGTCGGGGTCGTGGGCACGGTCGCGCGCATGCTCAAGGTGCCCGACGGGACGCTGCGCCTGCTCGTGCAGGGCGGCCAGCGCGTCGCCCTGACCGGATGGGAGTCCGAGCAGCCCTACCTGGTCGCCCACGTCGAGGAGCGCCCCGACACGATCACCGAGTCGCCGGAGCTCACCGCGCTCATGCGCAACGTGCAGGTCACGTTCAGCCGCATCGTCGAGGAGGTCCCCTACCTCCCCGAGGAGCTGCAGCTCGCGGTGGCCAACATCGACGATCCCAGCGCGCTGAGCCACCTCATCGCGGGCTCCCTGCGCCTGCCCTCCGAGGAGAAGCAGGGACTGCTGGAGGAGCTCGACGTCGCCCGGCGCCTGCGCCGCCTGGTGGAGATCCTCGCGCGCGAGCTCGAGGTGATCTCCATCGGCAGCGAGATCCAGAGCCAGGTCCAGAGCGAGATGGAGAAGGGCCAGCGCGAGTTCGTCCTGCGCCAGCAGCTCAAGGCCATCCAGGACGAGCTGGGCGAGGGCGACGAGGCCCAGCAGGAGGCCGACGAGCTGCGCGAGCAGCTCGCCGCGCTGGACCTTCCCGAGGACGCGCGCAAGCAGGCCGACCGCGAGCTCGGCCGTCTCGAGCGCCTCAATCCGGCCGCCGCCGAGTATGGGGTCATCCGCACCTATCTGGAGTGGATCGCCCAGCTCCCCTGGTCGACCACCACGCAGGACAACCTCGACCTCGCCCACGCGCGCGAGGTGCTGGAGGCCGATCACCACGGCCTCGAGCAGATCAAGGACCGGATCATCGAGTTCCTCGCCGTGCGCAAGCTCACCGGCGGGCGCAAGGAGGTCCCGCGCGGCTCGATCCTGTGCTTCGTCGGCCCGCCGGGGACGGGCAAGACGTCGCTGGGCCGGTCGATCGCCCGCGCGCTGGAGCGCAACTTCGAGCGCCTGAGCGTCGGCGGCATGCGCGACGAGGCCGAGATCCGTGGCCACCGGCGCACCTACATCGGCGCGATGCCCGGCACGCTCATCCGCTCCCTGCGCGACGCGGGCTCGAACAACCCGCTGCTGATCATCGACGAGATCGACAAGATGGGCGCCGACTTCCGCGGCGACCCGGCCAGCGCCATGCTCGAGGTGCTCGACCCCGAGCAGAACTCCTCCTTCCGCGACCACTACCTCGACGTGCCGTTCGATCTCTCCAACGTCATGTTCATCACCACGGCCAACACGCTGGACACCATCCCCGGGCCGCTGCGCGACCGCATGGAGATCCTCCAGCTCGCCGGCTACACCGAGGACGAGAAGCTCCAGATCGCCAAGCGCTACCTCGTGCCGCGCCAGATCGGGCGCAACGGGCTCAAGCGCGCACAGCTGAAGATCGGCGACAGGGCGCTGCGCGCGGTCATCCGCGACTACACGCGCGAGGCGGGCGTGCGCAACCTGGAGCGCGAGATCGGGACGATCTGCCGCAAGGTCGCCCGCGAGGTGGCCGAGGGCAACGAGGTCACCAAGCCGTCGATCTCCGAGGCTCGCGCGCGCGAGCTGCTGGGCAAGCGCAAGTTCTTCTCCGAGGCCCAGCGGCGCACCCGCGTGCCTGGCGTGGCCACCGGGCTGGCCTGGACGCCCGTGGGCGGCGACGTGCTGTTCGTCGAGGCCACGTCCATGCCGGGCACCGGCGTGCTGACCATCACGGGACAGTTGGGCGACGTGATGAAGGAGTCCGCCCAGGCCGCGCTGTCCTACGTCAAGGGTCATGTGGGCGCGCTCGCGCCCGAGCTGGAGGAGAACTGGTTCGCCACCCACGACATCCACGTGCACGTGCCCGCGGGAGCGATCCCCAAGGACGGGCCCAGCGCCGGCATCACGATGGCCACCGCGCTCACCTCGTTGCTCAGCGGACGCTGCGTGCAGGACGACGTGGCCATGACCGGGGAGATCACGCTGACCGGCCAGGTGCTGCCCATCGGCGGGCTGAAGGAGAAGGCCCTGGCCGCCCAGAGCCACGGCGTCAAGCGCATCATCGCGCCCCAGCTCAACGAGGCCGACGCGCTGGACGTCCCCGAGCACCTGCGCAGACGGCTGGACTTCGCGTTCGTCTCGGACATCGACGAGGTGTTCGAGGCCGCCCTCGAGCCGCGTCCCGAGAACGGCCGGGTGCGGGGCCGCCAGCCCGGGTATATGCTCAGCCAAGGTCAGCAAGCGACTTGAGGTGAGCCCATGGCAGCGAAGCGCAAGGCGGCGAAGAAGGCCGCGTCGGCCGGGTCCGCGATCACGGCGGCGAAAGAGAATCCGTACCTGCAGAGGATCGCGGACGACGAGGATCTGCGTGACAACGTGCGGGTGGCCTTCGAGGCTGCTCGCGACGCGTACGGCCGACTCAACAACGGCAAGGCCCCGACGAAGGTCCTGCTCGACGACAAGAAGTTCCACAAGGATCTGCAACGCTCGGCGGAGGCCATGCGCGACGTGGGCGACTCCCTGCGCACTGGCAAGCGCAAGCGCAAGGCCAAGCGCGGCGGGATGGGCCTGGGCACGCTCCTGACAGCCACCGTCGTCGGCGGCATCGTCGCCCTGGTGGTCAGCGAGGATCTGCGCAACAAGGTGCTCGACATGCTCTTCGGCGCCGAGGAGGAGTTCGACTACACCTCGACGACCACGCCGGCGGGCGCGCCGCCCCCGGCCCAGCCCGTCACCTGAGCCGCCCGGAGGGCGCCGCGAGGCGCCCTCCGCCGTTGCGGGGGCCGCGCGCGCGGCTGCGCGGGGTGAGCGGGCGGCGGCCGTCCTCCGCAGGCGGCACGCGCCGTTGGCGGTGTAGGTCGTGCGAGGCGGACCACCAGCGCTCAGGGCGGTCATGGCGGCGAACGGCATCGGTGAAAAGGAGAGGAGAGCCGGCGCTCGTGGCTTCGTCACGGCCGGTCGGTGACGATTGGTCGATCCACCCCGCTATCCGGGGGCGATCGACCAATCATCGCCCGCGCGGCCGATCTGGGGCCCTGCCGAGTCAACCGCTCGCGCGGAAGCGCGTACCCACCGTGACCAGCAGGTGGGCCACGCCGAGGGCGATGAAGGCCGCGGTCGGCGCTCCCTCGCCGGAGAACCCGAAGATGAACGGCGTGGCCACCAGCAGCGCGGCCAGCCCATAGTCGATCGCCACGTGGACCGGCACCGGAATGGAGTCGATCAGCGATGTCGGCCCCACGGTGGCCGCGGCGACAAGCAGGACGGCCACGCCGGCGACGATCGATACCGCGATCGCCGCGCTGGCATCGTAGGCCAGCAGGAACGGCGCGACGATCAGGAACACGCCGGCCAGGTACTCGATGACACCGTGGACGAAGCGGGGGATGGGGCCCTGGCGCAGCACGATCGTGACCCTACCCGTGGGCGCGGGCGCTACGCCGAGCAACCGGTGCGACGCACGCTGCGAGGGTGTCTCTTGCCGCTCAACGCGAGAACGCTTCCTGCCCGATCTTGTCATTGTCACGCCAGTCACGAGAACACGCGTACGGGCTAGTGCCGCGAGAGCAGGTCGAGAAGCTGCTTGCTTACGCGCAGGACAACCCGGAGCCCGGAGCAGTGCGCATCAGCGCGAGGACGGCTTCGTAAGTTCCTACCGCGTGCGCCGGTGCGATGCGGTAGCTGCGGTCGGTTACGTGGATCGCTTGACGCCTGAAGTGCTGGGTCGTAGCGCAGTCCCCAACTCTGCACATACGAGCGAAACGCACTCATGGCGATGCTCCGGGCTACCGATCAGGCGAGTTGCTGCTGAGCGATGCTGACCCGCAGTACCGCGGAGCCTGCTTCGAATGCACCGGCCGGAAGTCCCTCGGAGTATGGGCGAATGCCGACATCGTCGACAAGGTCGGGCTTTTGGCGGCTGACCCGCGATGTGGTTCGAGCAGGTCCGCGGGCTCACCCCACACGCTGAAGTGTCCTTCGATGTCGGCATACGTGCGCGCCACCGTGAACCCCCGTCCCGGAGCCAGGCGAACCACAGCGATGCTGGAACAAGAACCAAGGTGCCCACCGGTAGCCCCAGGTCTGTCGCGAGCGGCGGCAGGCTCCCGGACCCGAGCGAGCGGCTCCTCCTGGCAACCGCTCGGAGGAGCCGCTCGCGAACGGCTCTCAGCGTCACACGGGTGCCGACTTCGGCGAGCGCCACGGCGCGGCCAGGCGGCCGGCCAGCTCGCCGGGCAGCGCGTCGACGGCGACGCGTTCCTGGGCCAGCGTGTCGCGGTCGCGCACGGTGACGGTGCGGTCCTCCAGCGACTGGTGGTCGACGGTCACGCAGTACGGCGTGCCGATCTCGTCCTGGCGGCGGTAGCGCTTGCCGATCGAGCCGCCCTCGTCGTACTCGGCCTGGCCCACGCCGCGCAGGGACGCCAGCACCTCGCGGGCCAGCTCGGGCTGGCCGTCCTTGCGCACGAGGGGCAGCACCGCCACCTTCACCGGCGCGATGCGCGGATGGAGCTTGAGCACCGTGCGCTGCTCGCCGCCGAGGTCGTCCTCGTCGTAGGCGTCGACCAGGAAGGCCAGCGTGGCGCGGTCTGCGCCCGCGGCGGGCTCGATCACGTGGGGGGTGTAGCGCTCCTTGGTGGCCTGGTCGAAGTACTCCAGGCGCTCGCCGGAGTACTCGGTGTGCTGGGTGAGGTCGAAGTCGCCGCGGTTGGCCACGCCCTCCAGCTCCGACCAACCGATGGGGAAGAGGTACTCCACGTCGGCGGTGCCGCTGGAGTAGTGGCTGAGCTCGTCGGAGTCGTGGGCGCGCAGGCGCAGGTGATCGGTGCGTATGCCCAGCTCGACGTACCAGTCGAAGCGCGCCTCCTTCCAGAACGCGTACCAGTCCTGCGCCTCGCCGGGCGGGACGAAGAACTCCATCTCCATCTGCTCGAACTCGCGCGTGCGGAAGATGAAGTTGCCCGGGGTGATCTCGTTGCGAAAGGACTTGCCCACCTGGGCGATGCCGAAGGGGGGCTTCTTGCGGGCGAACTGCAGGACGTTCTTGAAGTTGACGAAGATCCCCTGTGCGGTCTCGGGGCGCAGGTAGGCCACCGAGCCGGCGTCGCGCACCGGGCCCACCGTGGTCTCGAACATGAGGTTGAACTCGCGCGCGTCCGTCAGGTCGCACTCGGGCCCCTCTCCGGGCGGCTTGGAGGGCTTGCGCGGGCACTGCAGGTCGGCCAGGTGGTCGGCGCGAAAGCGCGTTCCGCAGGTGCGGCAGTCCACCAGCGGGTCGGTGAAGCCCGCCAGGTGCCCGCTGGCCTCCCAGGTGCGGGGGTGCTGGAGGATGGCCGAGTCCAGCGCGACGATGTCCTCGCGGTCCTGGAGCATCGCGCGCCACCACTCGTCCTTGACGTTGCGCTTGAGCAGCACTCCGTAGTGGCCGAAGTCGTAGGTCGAGCCCAGCCCGCCGTAGATTTCCGAGCTGGGGAAGACGAAGCCGCGGCGCTTGCACAGCGCCACGATCTTGTCCATGGTGACGACGTCGGTGGGCACCGCGCAAGCCTAGTAGTGCATGGCTGTGGCGGCCGATCCGACGCCGCAGGTGGGGTCGATCGCCACCTTGGTGGGGTTGCTGAGCGTCGTCCGGCTGCGCTACAAGACACGCATGGACCCCTCGAGCAAGGCCACACCCAGCGCGAGCCTCGCCGGCCTCGCCGCCGCCGCCGCGTTCGCCGCAGCCGCGCTCGTCGCCCCCGGCGCCGCGTCGGCGCAGTCGGGCAACCCGCTGTTCGTCCCTCCCCAGCCCCCGGGCGAGAAGGTCCGCGGTTCCGCGGATCCCGGGATCGCGAGGCTCAAGCCGGGCACCCCGGGCGTGTTCGTCACCTCGACCGGATCGGCCCGCGGGCCGGTGCGCACCACCACCGACGGTCGCACCTGGACCGACGCCGGACCGCACTTCATCAAGACGCCGAGCTGGTTGCGGGACGGGCGTGCCGGGTCGCCGCAGATCTACTGGCTCCCGGCGATCGGCAAGTACGTGATGCTGTTCAGCGGCCAGGGACCCAAGGGCAAGGGCTGCATCGGGCGCGCCGTCTCGGATCGCCCCTTCAACTTCACCAGCCACGGTCGCATGATCCCCGCCGAGGGCTCCGGTAAGTCACGCGCAGGGTATGCGCTCGAGTGCCGCGACGACGGCGGCTACAGCTTGATCGACCCCTCGCTGTTCGAGCGCAACGGAAAGTACTTCCTGCTGTACAAGCGCAACTTCGGGGCGGGGCGAGGCAAGCTGACGCCCGCGGAGCGCAAGTTCCGCAATCGCCCCCAGGACATCGTGATCCGCCCGATCAACCCGGACGCAAGGGCGGGCCTGGGCCCGTCGACCAAGCTCATAGCCGCGCGCCCCGGCACCTGGGAAGGCAAGAGCGTCGAGGCGCCGACCATGATCTACCGCAAGGGGCGGTACTACCTGTTCTACAGCGGCGCCAACTACGCGCGTGAGAGCTACGCAGTTGGCGTGGCGGCTTCGCTGAAGGGGCGCGACAACCGTCCCACCGGCAGGTTCAAGCGCTTCGAGGGCAACCCGATCCTCAGGGGCTCCGGTAATCGTCTCTTCTGCGGGGTCGGCCACCAGGACGTGGTCAAGTCCGGCGACAGCTGGCAGATCTTCTACCACGCCTACCTCGGTGAGCCCGAGCCCGGCGTTCGGCAGAACGGCAACGACTGTTTGCTCAAGCGCGACGGCAAGACCTACCGGCGCTTCCTGATGGCCGACGTGCTGCGCTGGGACCGCCGGGGCGGCAGCCCGGTTCGAGGCGACTTCTGGCCCAGCGTCAACAACCGCACCCCGAGCGGCGACGGGCGGCCGAGCGGTCAGTTCGTCGAGTGACCGAGCGGGCAGCGGGCCCGAGGGACGCCAGGGGCGCGCCGGGAACGGTTGCGCCAGTGGCACTTCTATACTGGGAGCGCCATGCCGATCTACGAGTACCGCCGTCCGGATGGAACGACCTTCGAGATCATCCAGCGCATGACGGAGGACACGTTGACCGCCGACCCCGAGACGGGCGCGCCGGTACAGCGCGTGTTCCACTCCCCCGCCCTCCACTTCAAGGGCAAGGGCTTCTACAACACCGACTACGGGACCAAGAACCGCCAGCGGGAGCTCGAGAAGTCCGCGAAGGACGGCGCCGACAAGACCGAGGCCAAGAAGGGCGAGAAGGACGGGTCCAAGGGCGGCGACGGAGGCTCCTCGTCCTCGTCCTCGTCCACCTCGTCGGAGTCCTCCTCCTCGGGCTCGTCGTCGACGTCGGGCTCCAGCGAGAAGTCGGGCTCCACCAGCACGCCGGCCAAGAAGGCCTCTTAGCGGCTGGCCGCCTCAGCGGCCCAGCAGCCGCTGCGCTGCGGCCGCGCGGGCCTCCTCGGGCACCTCGCCCGACCCGCTGCCGAGCACGTCGGGATCGGGGCTGGGGGTGACGGCCAGAGCCGCGAAGGTGCCCAGCAGCGTCGGGCCGCTCATGTCCGAGCGCACCGCCCGCGGGCCCTGCCAGGCGATGAGCGGCAGGCGCGGGAAGGCCTTGGGGGAGAACACGCCGTTCTTGATGGCGCCGATGATCTTCTGCTGGCGGCGGGCCCGGCTGAGATCGGTCTCGTTGGGCCGGCACTCGTTCTTGCGCGTGCGTGCCAGCGCGAGCGCCTGCTCGCCGTTGAGCTGCGTCGGCTCCCCGGCGGGCACGCGGACGGTCACGCCGCCGTTGGCGTAGCCGCCGTTGACCCGACCGACGACGCACGCGCCCTCGTAGGTCAGGCCGCCCATGGCGTCGATGAGGGGCGGGAAGTTGTCGAAGCTGGCCAGCATCACGTGGTTGACGTCGATGCCCAGGTAGTCCTCGACCGTGCGGGCGGCCAGTGTCGGCCCGCCGATGGCCAGGGCGGCGTTGATGGGCTGGCGGCCACGGCCGGGGATGTCCACGCGGGTGTCGCGGGCGATGGAGAGGCGCTGGTTCTGGGCGCCGCCGACGCGCAGCAGCATGATGGTGTCGGCGCGGCTGGGGCCCTCCTCGCTGGTTGAACCCGGCTCGGCGTTGTCCTCGCTGCGCTGGTCGGAGCCCAGCACGAGGATCGTGGTGGCGCCGATGGGCGGGAATCCGCCGCCGCCCAACGCGTCGCCCACGTCGCCGCCGACTTGGAAGGACTGGATCTGCGCGCTGACCAGGAAGACGACGAGCGAGAGCGCGAGCCAGCCCAGTGCCGCGAGCAGCAGCCACTTGACGAACCTGCCGGGCGTCAGCCCGCGGTCGCGCAGCCCGCGGCGCGACGGCTTGGGGGAGGGCACGCCGCCGTCGCCGCTCCGCCGGCGGCCCAGCAGGCCACGGCGGGCGCGGTAGACGTTGTACTGCGGAGGGGACGGCTGGGGCATCGGAGGGTATGGTGGCCGTATGGCGGCCGGCAGCGTGATCGGCGTCGACCTGGGCGGCACGAAGCTGCTGGCCGGCGCGCTGGACGGCGAGCTCAACGTGCACCACCGTGCGCATCGCATGGCGCGCGGCCTGGAGCAGGCGGCTCTGCTCGAGGCCATCGTAGACGGCGTCGGCGAGGCGGTCCACGCCGCGCACGGCCCGGTGCACGGCGTGGGCTTCGGCATCCCGTCGCTGGTCGACTGCGCCCGGGGCACCTCCGCGCACTCCGTCCACCTCCCGCTGCACGACGTGCCCTTCCGCGAGGTCATGGCCGAGCGCCTGGGCCTGCCCGTGTGGCTCGACAACGACGCCACGGCGGCCATGCTGGCCGAATGGCGCCTGGGCGCCGCGGCCGGGGCGCGCCACGCGGTGCTGCTGACCCTGGGCACGGGGGTCGGCGGCGGCCTGGTGGTCGAAGGGGCGCTCGTGCGCGGCGCGCGCGGGATGGCCGGCGAGCTGGGTCACGTGGTCGTCGACCCCGCGGGGCCGCCCTGTGGGCCGGGCTGTCCCAACCGGGGGTGCCTGGAGGCGCTGGCCTCGGGGACGGCGCTGGCCCGCGAGGCGCTGGCGCTGGCGGGCGAGTATCCGCGCTCGGCGCTGGGCCGGGCGCTGGCGGCCGGCGAGGAGGTCACGGGCGCGCTGGCCACGCAGCTCGCCCACGAGGGCGACCCCGCGGCGGTGGAGGCGGTGGGGCGCATCGGCCGCTGGCTGGGCGTGGGCATCGCCGGGCTGGCCAACACCTTCGACCCCGAGGTGGTGGTCGTGGGGGGTGGCGTGGTGGCCGCGGGCGACCACCTCCTGACGCCCGCGCGCGAGGCCCTGGCCCGCCATGCCCTTCCGCCACTGGGCGAACTGGTGCGCGTCGTGCCGGCGCGTTTCGGCGCCGAGTCTGGGATGGTCGGCGCGGCGGCGCTGGCCTGGGAGGGGCTGCTGCCCACGGGCGTCGCGCCGCCGGCTGCCGGGGAGGATCCGGCCGCGAGGGCGCGCCCCGCCGGCCCTCCCTCCACCGCCCTCTTCCGCGGGGGCCGAGCATGAGGCCCGGGCGCCTGGTCGTCTGCCCGACGCCGATCGGCAACCTCGAGGACGTCACCCTGCGCGTGCTCTCCGTGCTGCGCGAGGCCGACGTGGTGGCCTGCGAGGACACGCGGCGCACCCGCGTGCTGCTGGACCGCTACGGGGTGAGCGCGAAGCTGGTCAGCTACCACGAGCACAACGAGCGGGCCCGCACCACCGAGCTCGTGGAGCGCATGCAGGCCAACGGCGTGGTGGCGTTGGTCAGTGACGCCGGGATGCCGCTCGTGAGCGACCCCGGCTTCGTGCTGGTGCGCGCCTGCGTCGCGGCGGGGCTGGAGGTCGAGGTGCTGCCGGGGCCCAGCGCGCCGGTGGCGGCGCTGGTGGCCAGCGCGCTGCCCGCCGACACCTGGCGCTTCGTGGGCTTCCTGCCGCGCAAGGTGGGCGAGCGACGGGAGGTCTTCGCCCGGCCCGAGACGGTGGTCGCCTTCGAGTCGCCGGGGCGGGTGGCCGCGACCCTGCGGGCACTGGCGGCCGAGGACCCCGACCGGGGAGTCGCGGTCTGCCGTGAGCTGACCAAGGTCCACGAGGAGGTCGTGCGCGGCAGCGCCGCGGAGCTTGCGGAGCGCTACACGCAGCAGGCGCCGCGGGGGGAGGTCGTGCTCGTGGTGGCCGGAGCGCCCGCAGGACCGGGGCGTGAGGAGGCGCCGGCCGTCGACGCGCTGCGCCGCCTGGTCGAGGCGGGCGCGCGCCCGCGCGCCGCGGCGACGGTGGTCGCCGAGCTGACCGGCCTGCGGGCCAACGCGCTGTATCGGGCGCTGACCGAGGGCGGCGAGTAGGGCCGGGCTCGGGGGAGCGGCGCGCGCCGGGCTGCGCTCAGCCCGCCGGACCGGGGCCGAAGCGCTGGTCGAACTCGTCGCTCACGGCGCCCTCGAGCTCGCGCACCTGGCGCTCGAGGTCGGATTGGACGGTCTCGACCTGACTGGCCAGCTCGGTCTCGAGGGCCGGCAGGAAGAGGAGGAGCATCAGCGCCGCCGTGCCCGCGAGCACGACGATCACCGCGACGGCGAGCATCCCCGCGATCGCCCCCGGGCCGCTGCGGTAGTACGACCGCCGGCAGAAGGGGCAGCGCTGGTCGGTCGTGCGCGTGAGGGTGGAGCAGTGCGGGCAGACGCGCTCGGGCGGGCCTGGGGCCGTCGTCGGTGCCATCGCTCGCAGGGTAGGTAACGACTGCGTGCCGTCTCTGTGTCGAATCTGTGACAGGGGGTCGTGGACGGCGCTGGGGCACGTAGCGTCGTGGACATGCGCACGGTTCTCGCCGTCCCGGGAGTGGCAGTCCTCCTGCTGCTGCTCGCCCCCACCGGGGCGGCGGGTGCCTGGCGCTGGCCCGTCGAGGGCGAGGTCGTGCGCGAGTTCGCGGTGGGCGCCGACCGCTTCGCACCGGGCCAGCATCGCGGCATCAATGTCGCCGCGCCGGTGGGGACACCCGTGCGCGCGGCGTGCGGCGGACGCGTGCGCTTCGCCGGGCCCGTCGCCGACAACGGGCGCACCGTGAGCGTCGTGTGCGGGGAGCACGTCGCCACCTACCTGCACCTGGAGTCCATCGCCGTCCGCCGTGGCCAACCCGTGCCGCCCGGGACCCGGCTGGGCACCGTCGGGCGCACCGGTCGGCCCGGCCGCGGCCCGGCTCACCTCCACCTCGGCGCCCGGGAGCTGTCCTCCGGCCGCTATGTCGACCCCCGCGACCTCCTGGCCCCCAGCACGTCCCCACCACCGGTGCTCGCCGGCCCCCGCACCGCACCGCGCCTGCGCCCGACTCCGCTGGGCCCCGCGCCGCGCGCGGCTCCATCGCCTCGAGGGGCGCCGGCCCCGGTAGGAGCGCCCGTCCCGGCTGTCGTGCCGCGCGGGGCGCCCGTCCCGGGGCCTCTCACCGCGCCGGCCCACCCCGGGCCCGCCACCTCCTTCACCGATCCGCTCGCTGCGACCTCGCCGCCCGGGCGCGCCCTGCCGCTCGCCGCCTGGGCCGGCCTCGCGCTGCTGGCGGCGGGCCTGCCCGTGGGCGCCCTCGTGCGTGTGCGGCGACGGCGGCAGGAGGAACGGGCGCATGGCGGATGTCGCTGCGCTGACGGTTCGCTCCGACCGGAGCTCGCCCGCTCCATCCGGGGCCACGCGCGGGCCTAGTGGACGACGACTAGGTGCCACAGGCGACCGCGCGCGACAGCAGCAGCTCGCGCTCGGGGTCGTTGTCGCACTGGTCGGCCGCGCGCACGAACTCCTCGCGCGCCTCGGCCAGGCGACCCAGGCGGACGAGGAGGTCGCCGCGCACGCTGGGCAGCAGGTGGTAGCCGCGCAGCGCGGGCTCGTCGGCGAGCGAGTCCAGGAGCTCGAGCCCGGCCTGGGGGCCGAACGCCATCGTCACCGCGACCGCGCGGTTGAGCTCGACGACCGGGGAGCCGGTGAGCGCCGCCAGACCGTCGTACAGCGCGACGATCCGCCGCCAGTCGGTCTCCTCGACGCTGCGCGCGCGTGCGTGGCAGGCGGCGATCGCGGCCTGCCGCGTGTACGGGCCCAGCGCGCCGCTGAGCTCCTCGGCGCGCCGCAGCCCGGCCAGGCCGCGCTGCACGAGCAGGCGGTCCCAGATTGCGCGGTCCTGATCGGCGAGCAGCACCGGCTCGCCGTGGCGCCCGACCCGCGCCCGCAGCCGTGAGGCCTGCAGCTCCATCAGGGACAGCAGGCCGAGGACCTCGGGCTCGCACGGCATCAGCGCGGCGAGGACCCGCCCCAGGCGCAGGGCGTCCGCGCAGAGCGCCGGCCGGATCCAGTGCTCGCCGGCGGTCGCGGCGTAGCCCTCGTTGAAGACCAGGTAGATCACCTCGAGCACCGCAGACAGACGGTCGGCCAGCTTGCCGCGGCCCGGGACCTCGAACGGCACGCGGGCCTCGCCCAGCGTGCGCTTGGCGCGCACGATGCGCTGCGCGACGGTCCCCTCGGAGACGAGGAACGCCCGGGCGATCTCCGGCGTCGACAGGCCGCCGAGCAGGCGCAGCGTCAGCGCGACGCGCCCCTCACGCGACAAGACCGGGTGGCACGTCATGAAGACCAGGCGCAGCACGTCGTCCTGCACGTCGTCGACCTGCGCGGCGAGGTCGGGCGGGTCGAGCTGCTGGAGGATCGCCAGCTCGTGCCCGATCAGCTCGTGCTTGCGCTCGAGCGCGACGCGGCGACGCAGCGCGTCGATGCCCCGACGCTTGGCGGTGGCCATGAGCCAGGCACCCGGGTTGTCCGGGATGCCCGACTGCGGCCACTGCTCCAGCGCGGCGACGAGCGCGTCCTGAGCCAGGTCCTCGGCCACCGACACGTCGCGCACGACGCGAGTCAGCCCGGCGATCAGCCGGGCCCACTCGATCCGCCAGACGGCGTCGATCGCACGATGGGTGGCCGACTCTGCCACTACTAGTCCCGCTCGCCGATCTGCTCGCGCATCCGCTCCTCGGCTTCGCGCAACTCGGGGGTGAGCTGCTCGCCGAAGTCGTCGGCCTCGAAGACCTGGCGCAGCTCGATCTCCGTGCCGCCGTCGAACGGCGCGCGCTTGAGCCACTCGATCGCCTCGTCGCGCGACGCGCACTCCCAGATCCAGTAGCCCGCGACGAGTTCCTTGGCCTCGGTGAACGGACCGTCGATGACGGTGCGCTGCGCGCCGTCGAAGCGGACCTTGGCGCCCTTGGCGGTCGGGTGCAGGCCGTCTCCCGCCAGCATGACGCCCGCCTTGACGAGCTCCTCGTTGTACTTCGTCATCGCCTCCAGGAGCTCCGTGCTGGGCATCTCGCCCGCCTCGGACTCGGCGCTGCCGGGGACCAGAACCATGAAACGCATTGCTACCTCCTGGTGGTGGTTGGGGGGTTTCTACCGGCACGTCGAACGAGGCGGGACGAAATCGACACGCCCGGCAAGATTTCCTCCGGAGCACCGCCGGTAGCCTCAGACCCACCCCCATGGCCTTCTACGTCACAACTCCCATCTACTACGTGAACGCGGCGCCGCATCTCGGCCACGCGTACACCACGATCGCCGCCGACGTGCTCGCACGCCACATGCGCCAGCGCGGCGAGGACGTCTTCTTCCTCACGGGTACCGACGAGCACGGGGAGCCGGTCGCGCTGGCCGCGCAGCGCGAGGGGATCACTCCGCGCGAGCTGGGCGACCGCAACGTGGAGCGGTTCAAGGCGCTCCTGCCGCGCCTGGGGGTCACCAACGACTTCTTCATCCGCACCTCCGACCCCGAGCACGCCGACCGCGTGCGGGAGATCCTCCAGCGCGTCCACGACAACGGGCACGTCTACAAGGGGACCTACGAGGGCTGGTACTGCCCCCGCTGCGCGGACTTCAAGAGCGAGCAGGAGGCCGGCGAGGACTACACCTGCCCGATCCACCGCATCCCGCTGGACCGCGAGAAGGAGGACAACTGGTTCTTCCGCCTGTCGGCCTTCCAGACCGACCTGGAGCGTCTGCTGGCCGACGACAGCGACTTCGTCGTGCCGCGCGCCTTCCGCAACGAGGCGCGCGTCTTCGTCGCCCAGGGGCTGCGCGACGTCTCGCTGACCCGCGCGAACCTGAAGTGGGGGATCAGCGTCCCGTGGGACCCCGACCAGGTCTTCTACGTCTGGTTCGACGCGCTGCTCAACTACGTCACCGCGCTGGCCTTCGCCCGCCCCGGCGAGGACCTCACCGACCGCTTCTGGCCCGCGACGTTCCACCTCATCGGCAAGGACATCCTCAAGTTCCACGCCGTCTACTGGCCTGCTCTCCTGCTTGCCGCCGGCCTGCCGGTGCCCGACCACCTCTACGTCCACGGCTTCCTGCTCATGCGCGACTCCGAGGGCGTCGACCACAAGATGAGCAAGTCGCTGGGCAACGTCCTGGACCCCTTCGAGGTGCTCGACAACTACGGCGCGGATCCGCTGCGCTTCTACGTGCTGCGCGAGGTCTCCTTCGGCCAGGACGGCGGCGTGTCCACCGCCGGCTTCGCGGCCCGCTACGAGAGTGAGCTGGCCAACGAGCTGGGCAACCTGGCCGGCCGGGTCACGGCGATGGTCGTCCGCTACCGCGACGGGAACGTGCCCCAGGTCGAGCTCGACCCGGCCCTGGGCGCGGAGATCGACGTCGCCCCCGCCGCGGTCTGCCGCCACCTCGACAGCGCCCAGCTCAGCCCGGCGCTCGAGGCCGCGTGGCAGCCCGTGCGCCGGCTGAACCGCTACGTCGAGGAGCAGGCGCCCTGGGCGCTGGCCAAGGACCCCGACAGCGCCGGCGATCTCGACCGCACGCTGGCCTCCCTCGTCGAGGGAGTGCGCGTGGTCGCGGTCGTGCTCCTGCCCTGGCTGCCCGAGACCATGGGCCGCCTGCTCGACGCGCTGGGCGCCCGCGACCGCTCGCTGGCCGCCGCGCGCTACGGCGCCGAGGTGCCCACCGGCGTCGAGCGCCTCGCGCCGCTGTTCCCCAAGGTGGAGCAGATCGAGGCCACGGCGTGATCGACAGCCACACCCATCTGGACAGCTGCAGCCCAGACGACAGCGACCTGGTCGCCGCCGCCGAGGCCGCGGGCGTGCACCGGATGCTCACCGTGGGCACCGACGGCGCGTCGTGCCGTGCGGCGCTGGCCGCCGCCGAGGCCTTCCCGCAGGTGCGGGCCGCGATCGGTCGCCACCCCAACAGCGCCACGGGCTTCGACGACGAGGACCTCGCCGAGCTGCGCGCGCTGGCCGCCCACCCTGCGTGCGCCGCCGTCGGCGAGACCGGCCTGGACTTCCACCGCGACAACGCGCCGGCGCAGGACCAGCACCGCGCGTTCCGCGCCCAGATCGAGCTGGCCCGTGAGGTCGACAAGCCGCTGGTCATCCACAGCCGCGCCGCGCAGGAGGACACGCTGGCCACGCTGATCGAGCACGCCGAGGGCGTGCGCGTGATCATGCACTGCTTCTCCATGCCCGACCGCCTGGACGAGTGCCTGGAGCGCGGCTGGTGGATCTCCTTCGCGGGCAACGTCACCTACCCCAGCGCCGGCGACCTCGCCGCTGCGGCGCAGCGGGTGCCCGACGACCGGCTGCTGGTGGAGACCGACGCGCCCTACCTCACCGCGCAGCCCGTGCGCAAGGAGCGCAACCAGCCCGCCTACGTCGTGCACACCGCCCGCTTCCTGGCCGAGCGCCGCGGTGTGGCCTACGAGGAACTCGAGGCCACGGTGCAGCGCAACGCGGCCGCCCTGCTGGGGTGGTGAGCGCGCTGCGCGCGGCGGGTGGCGAGCTCCCCGCGCGTGGACAGCTCCCCGCGCAGCCCTCGCTGCGGCGCATGGCCGCCTTCGGCGTGCGGCCCCGGCACGACCTCGGGCAGAACTTCCTCATCGACTCCAACATCCTCGGCGTCATCGACCGCGCTGCCGCCCTGGACCCCGCCGACGTAGTGCTCGAGGTCGGCGGCGGGCTGGGCGTGCTCTCCGAGCACCTCGCGGCTAGGGCGGCGCACGTGCACGTGGTGGAGGTCGACCGCGCGCTGGAGGCGCCGCTGCGCGACGCCCTGGATCCGCACGCCAACACCACGCTGCACCTCGCCGACGCGATGGCGCTGGACCTGCGCGCGTTGGATCCCGCGCCCACCGCGGTCGTGGCCAACCTGCCCTACGGCATCGCCGCCGGCGTGCTGCTGCGCACCGTCGAGGAGCTCCCCGGCGTGACGCGCTGGGTGGGCATGGTCCAGCGCGAGGTGGGGGCGCGCTTCGCCGCCGCGCCCGCCTCGCGCGCCTACGGGGTCCCGTCGGTGCTCGCCCAGCTCGCCTGCGAGGTCCGGGTGCTGCGCGCCGTCGCGCGCACGGTGTTCCACCCGGTGCCCGGCGTGGACTCGGTGCTGCTGGGGATGGCGCGCACCGGGCCGGGCCCCGAGCCCGCGCTGCGCGAGCTCGTCCGCCACGCCTTCGCCCACCGGCGCAAGGCGCTGGCCCGGTCCCTCGCCCTGGCGCCCGGCGCGCCGCGTGACGTGCGCGCCCGCGCCCGCGCCGCCCTGGAGGCGCTGGGCCACCCGGCCGACGCCCGCGCCGAGCGTCTCTCGCCGGCGGAGTTTCGCGAGCTGGCCATCGCCCTGGAGGTCTCGTGAGGCCGCTCGCGGCGCTCGCGCCCGCGAAGGTCAACCTGTGCCTTTTCGTGGGGCCGGTCCGCGCCGACGGGCGCCACGAGCTCGTCACCGTCTTCGACACGCTCGATCTGGCCGACAGGGTGACGATGGAGCCCGCCGCCGGCACCGAAGACGAGCTCGTCTGTCCCGGCGTCGAGGGCCCCAACCTGGCCGCCGATGCACTGATCGCCTTCCGCGCGCGTACGGGGTGGGGAGGCCCGCCCGTGCGCCTGACCATCGACAAGCGGATCCCCCTCGCCGGTGGCATGGCCGGCGGCTCGGCCGACGCCGCGGCCGCCCTGCGCCTGGCCGCCGCCGCGGCCGGCATCGACGACCCCGCGCTGCTGGAGGAGCTCGCCGCGGGCCTGGGGGCCGACGTGCCCGCCCAGGTGCGCGGCGGGCGCGTGCTGGCGGGCGGCGCGGGGGAAGAACTTCGACCGCTCCCCGCCGACGGCGAGCTCTACGGAGCGCTCGTGCTGCCCGTCGATGCCCGGTTGGGCGCCGGCGAGGTCTACGCGACCGCCGACCGCCTCGGCCTGGCCCGCGACGCCGAGGGGCTGGCCACCGCGCGCGAGGCGGTCGAGGACGCGCTGGGCGCCGCCGTGCCCGGCGGGCACTTCGCCTCCGGCCTCGTCGCCGAGGGCGGAGCGGCACCCGGCGCCCTCTTCGCCTCCGGCCTCGTCGCCAACGACCTCGAGGTACCCGCCCGGGCGCTGTGCCCCGCCATCGACGAGGCCCTCGAGGCCGCGCGCGCCGCCGGGGCCGACCACGCGCTCGTCTCAGGCTCCGGCCCCACCGCGCTGGGCCTGTTCACCGGGCGCGACGGTCCGAAGCGGGCCCAAGCGGCCGCCGCTGGCCTCGCCCACCGCCGCCCGTTCCCCCTCGCCGCCGCCCCGTTGCCCGCGGGCGCGGGCGCGCCCCGCCCCGCGGGGGAGGCCCCGTGAAGCCGCTGTGGCTCGGCGGCTCGGCGCTGGGCCTGTGCGTAGCGCTCTACGCCCGGCGGACCGGGCGCATCAACCGCGTCCAGCTCATCGCCGCCTTCGTCGCCCTCGCCGCCGCCGCCCTGTACGGCTCGGGCCTCATCGATCTCCCCGACGTCGAAGCGATCATCTCGGAGGTCGGGCGCAGGCTGGGCCAGTGGACGTACCTCGTCGTCGGGCTCGGCGCCTTCCTGGAGACCGGCGCCTTCGTCGGGCTCCTGGCGCCGGGCGAGACCCTGATCATCCTCGGCGGGGTGGTCGCCGGGCAGGGCGTCATCGACGTCTACCTGCTGCTGGGCCTGGTCTGGACCGCGGTGGTCGCGGGCGACAGCGTCTCCTACGTCCTGGGCCGCCGCCTGGGTCGCGGCTTCATCCTGCGCCACGGACCCAAGGTGCAGATCACGGTCGAGCGCCTCGAGCAGGTCGAGCGCTTCTTCGAGCGCCACGGCGGCAAGACGCTGCTCGTCGGCCGGTTCATCGGCCTCGTGCGGGCCGTCGCGCCCTTCCTGGCCGGGGCCTCCGGGCTGTCCTTCGCGCGCTTCTTCCCCTACGCGGTGGTCGGTGGCGGGCTCTACGCGGCCTTCTTCGTCCTGCTGGGCTACGTCTTCTGGCGCAGCTTCGACGAGGTCACCAACTGGGTCGGCCAGGGAGCCTTCGGCCTCGGGGTGGCTGCGGCGGTCGCCGTGGGCGCCGTCCTCCTCTACCGCGCGCTGAGCGACAGGGAGCGCCGCGCAGCTCTGAGCGCGCGCATCGACCGCGCCGCCCAGCGACCGCCGCTGCGCCAGCTCGTTCGGGCCGGCGCGCCGGTCTACCGCGGGGCGCTCGTGCCCATGGCTCGTCGCGCGTCCGGCCCGGCGCGGTTCACCTGGCAGCGGCTCACGCCGGGCGGGCTGGGGCTGGAGCTGACCACGCTCATAGCGCTGGTGGCCGGCGGCGGCTACGCGTTCGCCGCCCTGCTCGTGGTCCTCAGCGGCCAGGACTACGCCCCGCTGGACCTGCGCGCGCTGCTCATCGCCGACGGGCTGCGCTTCGGGGCGGCGACCGAGCTGGCCCGCGTCACCACACACGCCGGGGCGAGCGTCGTGGTGGGCCCGGCGATCCTGCTCACAGCGGTGGTCCTGCTGGTGCGCCGCCATGTCGCCGACGCGGGGGTGCTCCTCGCGGGCGCCCTGCTGACCTTCGTGGCGGTCCACGTGACCAAGGCGGCGCTGGACCGCCCCCGCCCCGAACTGCCCCTCATCGAGACGCAGTTCGCGGGCTATCCGTCCGGCCACGCGGCCTACGCCGTCGGTTGGATCGCCATCGCGGTCGCGTTGTGGCGGGCGATACCCTGGGTCGCGGGCCGTGTCGCAGTGGTCGTGACCGCCGTGGTCCTGGCGGTGGCCGTGGGCCTGACCCGCGTGCAACTTCGTGCGCACTACCTCTCCGACGTGGTGGGGGGCTGGGGGCTGGCGCTGTCGCTGTTCGCCTTGTGCGCGGTCGTCGCCCTCGTCGTCGGGCACGTACGCGATGATGGCGATGTCTTGCCTGCGGTCCTCTCAAGCTCGGACCTCCGGGAGAGGTAGGTTTCGCCTACGGTCCTCTCAAGTTCGGACCGATGAAGGTTTCGCCTACGGTCCTCTCAAGTTCGGACCGATGAAGGTTTCGCCTACGGTC
>JANDLV010000033.1 GCA_024330185.1 Candidatus Siliceabacter maunaloa | reverse complement strand
GCGCCGGCCACCGGCTCCGTCGGGCCGGGCAGGAGCGGCGGTAGACGGCGGGGCGGCGCCGGGGGCCCGCCGTCGGCGGGCAGGGCGCCGATCCGCGCCCCGGCGCGGCGCAGTGCGCCCGCGGGCTCGGGCATGGCCAGGGCGTCCTCGTAGGCCTGGGCGACCTGCTCGGCGACACGCGGCCAGGCGAAGGGCTGCGCGGCGCTCGCCGCCTCGCGGGCCAGCGCGGCCCGGCGCGGCTCGTCCAGGGCCAGCCCGCGTAGCGCGTGGGCCAGGGCCGTCGCATCGCCGGGCGGCACCAGGAGGCCGTCGATGCCGTCGCGCACCACGTCCGCGTAGCCCGCGATGGCCGAGGCCACCACGGGCGTGCCGGCGGCGAAGGCCTCGGTGAGCACCATGCCGAACGACTCGCCGCCCAGCGAGGGCGCGCAGAGCACGTCGGCCTCGCGCAGCGCCGCACGCTTGGCGACATCGTCGACCCCGCCCAGCACGGTGACCCCGCGCACGTCGTGCAGCACGGGCGCCACCTCGCGGTCGGTCGCCCCGATGATGGTCAGCCGGGCGGGTACCTGCGCAAGCAGCGCCTCGAAGGCGCGCAACAGGACGGGCAGCCCCTTGCGCTCCACCGACTGACCGACGAAGGCCACGTGCAGCGGCTCGCCCGCGACACGCGGGCCGCGCGGCGGATCGCCGTCGCCGGGCAGGTGCACCCCGTTGGGGATTACCCGGTAGCGCCCGCCGTAGAAGCGCCGGCCCGTCCACGCCGCCGCCTCGCTCACGGCGATGCGCACGCGCAGGCGGTTCATTCGTCGCGCCCCGCCCAGGACGGTGCCCACGTAGCCCTGGGCGACACGGTTGGTCGAGTGGGTGTGGAAGGTGCCGACAAGAGGGCTGCGCGTGGAGCACAGGACGTCCCAGGCCACCGCGGGCACCACGGGCTCCTGCACGTGCACGACGTCGGGCGCGAAGGCGGCCAGCTCGCGGCGCAGGGTGCTGATCGCGAAAGGGGTGGCGGCGAGGTTGGAGACCGCGCCGTTGGCAGGGATCCCCACAGTGCGCCCCAGGCTCACGAAATCGTCCGGGAGTGGGCGGGTAGAGGGGCGCGCACCGCGATGCAGGCGTGCGGACAGGGCGTCGTCCGGATCGAACGGCGCGAGGACGAGCACCTCGTGGCCGGCCGACCGCAGCTGTGCTGCCAGCGCCTCCACGTGACGGGTGACCCCACCCGGATACGTCCACGAGTACGGGGAGACGAGCCCGACGCGCATCGGGTCAGGCTATCCGCGCAGGCGACCGATCACCCGGGCCGCGCGCCCCCTCCTAACTATCCTTAGCGGGCCATGGCCGGCCCGCGCCACTTCGTCAGCCACTTCGTCAAGTATTCGTTCTTCAAGGCCGACACGGCGTGGCGGCGACTGCCCGAGGACGAGCGGGCGCGCCACAAGCGGGAGTTCCTCGCCGCCTGCGAGGACTTCGGCGCCGACCATCTCCTGCAGTCCTTCTCTTTGGTGGGCACCCGCGCCGATGCCGATCTGATGCTCGTCGCGGAGGCCGAGAACCTTGACCGCATCCACGAGTTCCACGTCGTCCTCGGCCAGGCCGGACTGGCACGGTGGGCCACCCAGCCCTACTCCTTCCTGGGCCTGCGCAAGAGCTCGGAGTACTCCGACGAGCAGCGGCTCGTCCCCCGGCCGTTCACCGGGAGGTACCTGTTCGTCTACCCCTTCGTGAAGACGCGCGCCTGGTACGCCCTGCCCGCCGACGAGCGCTGGCGGATCATGCAGGGCCACATCCGCGTGGGTCGCGAGTACCCGCAGGTCGACAACCACACGACCTACTGCTTCGGCCTGGACGACCAGGAGTTCGTCGTGGCCTTCGACACCGACGACGTGGGCGCGTTCCTGGACCTGGTGCAGCGCCTGCGCACCACCGAGGCGTCGGCCTACACACTGCGCGACACGCCGTCGTTCACGTGCATCGCGGCGTCGCTGGGCCGGGCGCTCGACGCGCTGGACGGCACGGCGCTCACCCTCGAGCCCACCGCGGCGAGCTGAGCGCCGGATCGAGCGGGGAGGCCGGCGTCGCCCACCTGCGGGCGGCCGACCCGGTGCTGCGCGAACTGATCGACCGCGTCGGCCCGCCGCGCCCGCGCCGGCGCCCCGACGGACCGTCCCCCGACGACCACTACGGCGCGCTGGTGCGCTCCATCGTGGGCCAGCAGCTCTCGGTCGCCGCCGCCAAGGCCATCTACGGGCGGCTGCTGGAGCGCTTCGACGGCCGGCCGCCGTCGCCCCGGGAGGTCCTGGCCCAGGACGAGGAGGAGCTGCGCGCCGCCGCCGGGCTGTCGCGGGCCAAGGTCGGGTTCCTGCGCTCGCTGGCCGAGCACGTCGTCGCGGGCGAGTTGGAGCTCGACCGCGTGGCCCGGCTGGCCGACGCGGAGATCGTCGCCGAGCTGTGCGCGGTACGGGGCATCGGCGAGTGGAGCGCACACATGTTCCTCATGTTCCAGCTCGAGCGCCCGGACGTTCTGGCCGTCGGCGACCTGGGCGTGCGCCGCGCGGCGCAGCGCGCCTACGGCCTGCCCGAGCTGCCCTCGGCCGACGACCTGCGCGCCCTGGCCGAGCCGTGGCGCCCCAACCGCACGCTGGCCTGCCGATACCTCTGGCGGTCACTCGACAACGAACCGGGCTGATGCGCCCGCATCGTCCGCGGCCCGATCGGGAAGCCCGTGTAACGACCCCGAGCGAGGAGAGATCGCATGGACCGCGACACACAGCAGCAGCAGCAGGAGACCGAGCCCGACCGCGACATCACCGGTCCCGGCGTCCCGACCGGCGAGGCGACCCATCCGCCCGGCAACGGGACGATCGACGAGGCGGCCGTGCGAGCCGGCGAGGAGAAGCTGGAGCAGGCCGCCGGCAGCGACTGAGCGGCAGCTCGCGGCGCTGGCGCGGCCGGTCCTGGGCGGGGCCGTGCTGACGCACTGTCCCCGCCGCGGCCCGCCCACGCCAGCATCCACGATCGCGGCCGCTCAGCACGGATCCGGGGGCGCTGGCTCGCGCGGCTCGCGCCCGCCCCACGCCGCCCACGCGGCGTAGACCGGGTAGGCCTCGCCCAAGCGGGCGGGTGCGAGGCCGGAGCGGAAGAGCGGATCCTCGCGGACCGTGTACTGGAAGGCGGCGTCGACGCGCGGATGTGCATCCCATGCGCCCAGGGCGGTGTGCATCTCGCGACAGCCCCGGACGGCCCGACGCTGCTCGCCGGTCACGCCGGTCTCGGTGATCCACAGGCGGTGGGGCCGCTCGCAGCGGTGGGTGCCCAGCGCGGCGACGACGTCGTCCACGATGTCGAGGTCGCCCGCAAGCGCCGGGTCGCCGACCAGGGGGGCACCGCCCTCGCGGTCCCGCGGGGAGCCGACGTAGGAGTGCACAGCGAACAGGTCGCCCGCGCAGGCGGTCTCGCGAGGGAGCGCGGCGGCGAACTCCGCCGCCCCGGTCGCCGTCTCGCGCGGGGCGTCATAGCCGGCGAGCTCGCCGAGCAGCAGGCGCGCATCGGGCCCCGCCTCCTCGCGGAAGATGCGCACGAGCTGCGCGTAGCGCTCGGGCGACAGCGGCGCTGACGCGGTGTCGCACTGCGCGCGCTGGGGGTTGAGGAAGGAGGGATGGTTGGGCTCGTTCCAGGGGCCCCACGCGGCGATGGGCACCCCCTCGGCCCGCGTGAAGTCCACCAGCGCGCGCACCAGCGCGCGGTAGGACCGGGGCTCGGGCGTCCGCGCGGCGGGGCCGGCGTCGTCGGGCTCGCAGCCGTCGGGGTCCGTGGCCGCCCACTCCGGCGTGCTGTAGATGGTTATCACCGGCTCGGCGCCGAGCGCGCGCACCGCGGCCAGGCGGTCGCGCAGCCCCGCGTAGGGCGAGCACGGCTGCACGTCGCGCAGGCACCCGCTGTCGGGGGTGGCGAAATCGGGCGGCGACAGCTCCGAGGGCTGCACCTGATCCCACACGACGGTGAGGCGAACGTAGGCGGGAGCGATGGCGGCGACGCGCTCGCGCCAGGCCGCGAAGGCGGGCTGCTGTGACGTGCCGGGCGGCGGCGGGGCGAGCAGCCGGGCGTTGGCCTCGTTCAGCCCGATGGCAAGCCCGGGGGGCATGAGCTCGGACGGCGCACCGCGGTCGGGCGGCGGCGCGCTGCGGTCCGGTACCTGCTCGCCGCACCCGGCGAGCAGCGCGAGCAGGCTGAGCGTGGCGGCGAGCCCTGCGGCCCACCACCCCAAGCCCCGCGGCGTCAGACCGCGGAGACCTCTTCCTCGTCGGCGACCCGGAATGACGAGCCGCAGCCACAGGCCGCGACGACGTTGGGGTTCTCGACCTTGAAGCCAGCGCCCGTCAAGGAATCGACGTAGTCGATGATCGAGCCCTTGATGTAGGGCAGCGAGGGGCCGTCGACCAGAACCTTCAGGCCCTCGTAGTCGAAGATCTCGTCGCCGTCGCGCTTCTGGTCGAAGGCCAGCGCATACTGGAAGCCAGA
This sequence comes from Candidatus Siliceabacter maunaloa, assembly GCA_024330185.1. Lineage (GTDB taxonomy): Bacteria > Actinomycetota > Thermoleophilia > Solirubrobacterales > Solirubrobacteraceae > Siliceabacter > Siliceabacter maunaloa. The sequence continues at coordinate 41,097 of JANDLV010000033.1, read as the reverse complement.
GCAGCCGCCGCCCCGTACGCCGACACGCAGGCCGGCGTCGGAGTTGTCGGTCCCCTGGGAGGCGAGGAACTCGCGGATCTTCTCCGCACCCTTGTCAGTGATGGTGATCATGCTTCAGAAAGTGTAGCGAGTCGGCAGCCTCCTGGGGTGGCGAGCCGACCCCCTCACCGGTGAGCCGGGCCCCAGGCATTCTCCCGAGGCGTCTACCCTGTGGGGCATGCCCACCCCGCAGGAGCTGAAGCGGCGAATCGAGGCCGCCATCCCGAACGCGAGCGCGGACGTGGAGAGCGCAGACAACGTGCACTTCAGCGCGCGCGTCGTCTCCCCCGAGTTCGTGGCCAAGAGCCGCGTCCAGCAGCACCGGATGGTCTACGACGTGTTCGACGGCCAACTCGGCGGGGATATCCACGCACTGCAACTCAGGACGGAGGTCCCATGAGCGATACGCAGATCCGTGAAGCCATCCAGGAGGCCATCCGCGACAACGATGTCGTCGTCTTCATGAAGGGCACGCCGCAGCAGCCCATGTGCGGTTTCTCCGCGCGCACCGTGGCCGCCCTGCAGGAGATGCAGACCCCGTTCGCCGCAGTGGACATCATGCCCGACCCGCGCATCCGCCAGGAGCTGTCGGGCCTGTCGGGCTGGCCGACCATCCCCCAGCTGTTCGTCAAGGGCGAGCTGGTCGGCGGCTGCGACATCATCGTCGAGATGTACGAGAGCGGCGAGCTGGCCCAGACCCTCGGGATCGAGGCGCCGCAGGACGCCCCCGAGCAGGCGCCCGACGCAGCGGCCTCCGCCGCCCCCACTCTGCAGCCCGAGAATCGCCTCTGACGTCGCCGAGGCGATCACGCGCCTCGACCTCGACCTGTGAGCGGCGCAGCTCGCGCGCCACACGTCCACAGGCGCACAGCCAGTTCGTGGGCCTCCAGCACCGGTAGAGGGTCGCCATCGGCACAGTGTGGCGGGTCGTGGTGTGGCCGGCGACGATCGCCGGGGACAGCCCACAGGTAGTGTGCGACGCGATGGCGGTTGCGGTGGTCACCGACACGACGCACTACCTGCCCCGCGAGATCGTCGACCGGCTCGGCCTGCACGAGGTCAGCCTCTACGTGCGCTGGGGCGACGAGCTGCAGCGCGAGAGCGAGATCGCGGACCTCGACGCCTTCTACGACCGCCTGCGCGGCAGCGACGACCTCCCAACTACCTCCCAGCCCTCGGTGGGCGACTTCCTGGCGGTCTACGAGCCGCTGGTCGACGCGGGCCACGAGGTGCTCTCGATCCACCTCTCACAGGCCATGTCGGGCACCACCGACTCGGCCCGTCAGGCCGCCCGGCAGCTCGGCGAGCGCGGCCGCGGGCAGGTCGAGGTCCTCGACTCCGCGACGGCCTGCGGGGGCTTCGGGATGGTGGCCATGGCCGCTGCGCACGCGGCGGCCCGGGACGACGGCCTCGACGACGTCCTCGCCCGCGCGAGGGAGGCGCGCGAGCACCTGGCCATGTGGTTCTGCATCGACACGTTCGAGTTCCTCCAGCGCGGCGGGCGCGTGGGGCGCGCGCAGGCCTGGCTCGGCGGCGCGCTGAAGGTCAAGCCCATCCTCTCGGTGCAGTCGGAGATCACCCCGGTCGAGCGCGTGCGCACCGCCGGGCGGGCCTTCGAGCGGATGGTCGACTACGCCGCCACGCTGCACGTCGACGGACGCGATGGGTGGTGCGTACAGCACATCCAGGCGCCCGACGAGGCTCGTCGCCTGGCCGACCGGGCCAGCGAGCTCATGGGCAGCGAGCCCCTGTTCATCTCCGAGGTGGGGCCCGTGATCGGTGCCCACACCGGGCCCGGGCTCATTGGTGTGGGAGGGGTTCCGGCTCGTCTGCTGGGGCGGGCGGCGGCGGAGGCCTGAGCCGCAGCGGCTCGGGCCCGTACTCGCGCAGCAGGATCTGCACCCCCGCGGCGACCGGAATGGCCACCAGCGCGCCCAGAACGCCCAGCAGAGCGGTGCCGACCAGGATGGCCACGATGACCACCAGCGGCGGCACATCGACGGTGCGCTTGTAGACGAAGGGCTGCAGCACGCTGTTCTCCACCTGCTGGTAGACCAGCAGCACGACGAGGTAGATGATCGTGCTCGTCAGGGAGACCGTGAACAGCGTGACCAGCAGGATGATTGCCCCACCGATGGTCGCGCCGACCAGCGGGATCAGCCCGAAGAAGAACATGAGCACCGACAGGGGCACGGCGAAGGGGACCCCCAGGATGGTCAGCGTCACGAACGTCACCAGGCCGTTGATGGCCGCGATGGTCAGCGCCCCCGCCACGTAGCCGGCCGTCGAGCGGTAGATCCGTCCGCCGACCCGGCCCAGCTCCGGCGCCCGGCGCTCCCCCGCCAGCCCGAGGCTCAGGGCGACGATGCGCTCGCGATCCAGCAGGAGGAAGAACGCGATGGTGAGCACGGTGACCAGCTCGAAGACCGCGTTGAAGGCCCCGACGGTCACCGACTGCAGCGTCCCGGCGGCATCACCCAGGCGCGAGGGCAGCGACGAGGCCTGCTCCTGCAGGGTCTGGACGATGCCGTAGCGCGCGTCGAACTCGCGGAAGGTCGCGTTGTCCCGCAGTTCGTTGAGAAAGCCCGGGAGGTCGCCCGCGAGCTGGTCGAGCTGTTCGACGACCGGAGGGACGACGAGCAGCCCGACGCCGACGATCACCGCGACCAGCGCGGTGTAGACCAAGAGGATGGCCGCCGCGCGGGGCACGCGCCCGCGGGCCAGCACGTCGACCGCGGGGCCGAAGGCGACCGACAGGAAGACCGCGATCCCCACCAGCAACAGCACGTCGCGGACCCTGTAGAGCAGGTACAGCCCGACCAGGAAGGCCAGCAGGACGGAGAGGATGCGCACCAACTGGCGCGTGCTGAGCTGCTCCCACACCGTCATGGGAAGCAACGCTACGCGCGGCTGCGGACGGTTCGCGGGTCCGCGAGCCGGGGCGGCGCCCCAGCCTAGCGTCGGCGGAAGGCGCCGCCGATGGCGGCCAGGCCGCCGCCGAGCACGAAGCCTGCGACGGCGGCGCCGATCAGCACCTTGGTGCGATGGCGGGCGATATGGCCGCGCCAGTCGGTCAGCTCGGCCACCTCGCCGCGCAGGCGCACGATGGACTGGCCCAGCTCGACCCGGTTGGCCTCGATCGAGGCCCGGATCTCCTCGGGGGTGCGGGCGGGGGTGGTGGACATCAGTCGCCCCTCACCGTCTCGCGGATGCGCCTGGCCTCCTCGATGGCCATGTCGGGCTTGGGCGGGGAGCCCGCCTTGACCGCCCGGGCGGCGAGGTAGCCGGCCAGCCCGCCGAGAAGGAAGAGCAGGCCCGCGACCAGGAAGAAGCCCCAGAAGATCTGGCTGCGAGGCACCGGGATGACCCAGAAGGCGAACCAGGCGAAGCCCTCCAGCAGCACGAAGAGGCCGAAGAAGGCGAAGACAGCCGCGGCCAGCCCGATGACGATGCCCTTCACCAGGCTCGTCACCTTCTCGGTCACCTCGGCCTTGGCCAGCTCGATCTCTTCGCGGACGAGCAGGGTGACCTTGTCGGCGACGTCCTGCACGGCCTCGCCCATGCCGGGGTCACGCTCAGGGTCACGCGGCGGCTGTGCGGGCTCGATGGCCATCAGTTCAGCGCCCTTCGGATGAGCATCGCGACGGCCAGGCCGCCCGCGAAGGCGGCGCCGGCGAGGACCTCGGGCCTCGACGCGATGGAGCCGGCGTCCGCCGGTTGGCCGGCGGGCAGCGCGGTCCCCGGCGGCTGGCGGAACGAGCTCTCGGAGACGGGGATGACCGGCGTCGGCTCGGGCGCCGACACTCCGGCCGCCATCGGATCAGCGGCGCTCGGGCCTGCGACCGGCGGATCGACCGCCGCGGGGTCCTCGAGAGAGTCCGACCCGCCCGTCGACTGTGCCTCGGATGAACGGTCGTCGCGGTCGGGCTCGGTGCTCACTCGGGCGGATCCTCGGCGAAGATCCGGCGGAAGGCGATCGCGGCCAGGCGAGTGGTGGCCAAGCTGGCCAGCGCGCCGATGCCGGCCAGCAGGCCGGACCATGCCAGGCGCTTGACGAGATCACTGTCGTTCATGCGCCGGTCATGCAATCACATTCCTCCGACGGCGCCCTCGCCGCCCGTGCGCTGCAATCCCCCGCAGATGGTCTCCACCACGTACCGCTTGGCCGCCTCGACGTCCTCGTCGCCCTGGGGCAGCAGACCGAAGATCCACCCCGTGAGCATCTGCTCGATCGCCCCGTAGAAGACCAGCGCGGCGAACTGCGGCGTCACGGCCGTGGTGAACTCCCCGCGCTCCTGGGCGACGACCACGATGTCGGCGATCAGCCCGTAGGCCTCGTCGATCTTGGCCAGGTGGGTGCGCCCGAAGGAGTTGGCCGCGCGCGTGACCTCCACGATAATGACCTTCATCAGGTCGGGGTCGTGGCGGTAGGAGTCGGCGATGAAGGAGGCGATCGCCGCCAGCTTCTCGCGGGCCGGGAGGTCGGTGGCGTCGGTCTCGCGGATGGCCGTCAGCAGCAGCTCCCAGCGCTCCAGGAACAGGGTGTCGAGGATCTCGTCCTTGGAGGAGAAGTAGTGGTAGACGAGCCCGTAGGCCACGCGGGCCTCGTCGGCGATGTCCGAGACCCGGCAGGCGTGAAAGCCCTGGCGGGCGAACACGGCCACCGCGGCGTCGAGGATCTGCCGGCGACGGTCGGCGGCGGTGGCGCGGGCCGTGGCCATCAGCCGGGCGCGACCACGTTGGCGTAGGCCTCGGGGCGCCGGTGGGTCAGCGAGGGAAGCTGAGTGCGGATGCGCTGTTGGGCGTGCAGATCCAGGTCGGCCACGATGTGGGTCTCCGTGTCGGGTGCCACCGCCAGCACCACCCCCCACGGGTCGACGATCATCGAGCGCCCGCCCGTGCGCAGCCCCGGGGCGTGCTCCCCGATCTGGTTGGCCGCCACCACGAAGCACTGGTCCTCGATGGCGCGTGCGCGCAGGAGCACCTCCCAGTGGTCGCGGGTGGTCGCGTAGGTGAACGCCGAGGGCACCGTGAGCACCCGGGCGCCCGCGACGGCCAGCGCGCGGTAGAGCTCGGGAAAGCGCAGGTCGTAGCACACGCTCAGGCCCACCTCGACGCCGCCGGCGGCGGTGCTCACGACCAGCTCGTCGCCGGGCTCCTCCCCCGCCGACTCGCGGAAGACGGTGCCGTCGACCTCCACGTCGAACATGTGCGCCTTGCGGTAGACGGCGCGGTCGCGCCCGTCGGGCCCGACGTGGACGCACGTGTTGGCCAGCATCTCGCGGCCCTCGACGCGCTCGGAGATCGAGCCGGCCACCAGGTCGATGCCCAGCTCGCCGGCGACGTCGCGGGCCCAGGTGAGCGCCGGGCCGTCGAGGCGCTGCGCGCCGGCCCGCAGCACCTCCAGCGGGCCCAGCACGCTCCACTTCTCGGGCAGCACGACCAGCGACGCGCCGTCGCGGGCCGCCGCGCGCACGAGGCGATCGGCCGTCTCGAGGTTGCGGGCGGTGTCTGCGGTGGAGGTGAGCTGGACGGCCGCTGCGCGCATGGGTTGACTGACCAGTCAGTCGTACAGCCGTCAACGATAGACCACGGTGCCGCTCCCGCCCCGGGCTCGCAGGGCACGCCGGGCGGTGCGGCGCGATACTGCCCGCCCGTGCCGCTGCCGTTGGTCACCGAGCGCCTCGCCCTGCGGCCCTTCGTGCCCGACGACGCAGACGAGATGCGCGAGACCCTATGGGGTGACCCCGAGGTCATGGCCCTGCTGGACGGCCCGCTCGACCACGCGGGGGTCGGCCGTGAGCTGCAGCGCCTGGCCGACCACCAGGACCGCCACGGCTTCTCCTTCTGGGCGGTCGTCGACCGCGAGACCGGCCTGCTGGCCGGTGAGTGCGGGCTCTTCAGCCTCGAGGGCCGCGGCCCCGAGATCGAGCTGGGCTACACCTTCGGCCGCGCGTGGTGGGGCCGGGGCTACGCCACCGAGGCGGCCCGCGCCACGCTGGCCGAGGCCTTCGGGCCGATCGGGCTGGACCGCGTCGTCGCCGTCACGCGCCACGAGAACCACCGCTCGCAGGCCGTGCTGGGCCGGCTGGGCTTCGCCGCGGCCGGGAGCCGCCTGGCCTACGGGCGCGAGCAGCGCTTCTACGAGCTGGCGCATCCCCACGCGTAGTCGTCGGCACCCCCGGCGGGTAGGGGTCCCGCGTGCCCGACGTCCTCGCCGCCACCGCCGCCCGCTTCCTCGACGACGCCTGCGAGGAGCTGGGCCTGCCCGCCGGGGTGCACGAGTGGCTGCGCGCCTCCGAGCGCGAGCTGACCGTCAAGGTCTCCATCACCGGCGCCGACGGCGACGTGCGGGTGTTCACCGGCCACCGCGTGCAGCACAGCAGCGTCCGCGGCCCCTACAAGGGAGGCCTGCGCCTCGACGACTCGGTCACGTTGGAGGAGACGCGCGCGCTCGCCCAGCTCATGACGGTCAAGACCGCGCTGGCCGACCTGCCCTTCGGCGGGGCCAAGGGCGGCGTGGCCTGCCCGGCCAAGGAGCTCGACGAGGCCCAGCGCGAGGAGCTCGCGCGCAGCTACACCCGCGTCCTGCACGGCGCCCTGGGTCCCGACCGCGACGTGATGGCGCCGGACATGAACGTCGACGAGCAGACCATGGGCTGGATCGCCGACGCGTGGGCGGGCAACGGGAATTTCGAGCCCGCCGTGGTCACCGGCAAGCCGCTGGAGCTGGGCGGCTCCCACGGGCGCGAGGCGGCCACGGGCCGCGGCGTCGTCCTCTCCACGCTGCACGCCGCACGCCGCGAGGGCATCGACCTCGCCGACGGCGGGCGCGTGGCCATCCAGGGCACCGGCAACGTGGGGCTGTGGGCAGCACGGCTCTTCGCGCAGCAGGGGCTGCGCGTGGTGGCCATGGCCAAGTCCGACGGCGCCGTTCACGCGCCCGACGACCTGGACCTCGACGCCCTCGCGCGGCAGCTCGCCGACGAGGGCTCGCTCGACGGCCTCGAGGGCGCCGACCAGCTCGACCCCGAGGACCTCCTGGGCGTGGACTGCGACGTCCTCGTCCCCGCGGCCCGCGCGGGCATGCTCGACGGCGATGGCGCGGGGCGCGTCCGAGCGCGCATCGTCGCCGAGGGCGCCAACGGCCCGCTCACCCCAGATGCCGACGAGGCCCTGCGCGAGCGCGGCGTGCTCGTCCTGCCCGACGTCCTGGCCAACGTCGGCGGCGTCGTGGTCAGCGCGTTCGAGTGGCTCCAGGACCGCCGCCACGAGCGCTGGGACGAGGCCACCGTCAACGACCGCCTGCGCGAGCGCATCGAGACGGCCACCGACGCCGTTCTCGAGCGCGCGCACGAGCAGGACACGACGGCCCGCCGCGCCGCCTACGCCATCGCGCTGGAGCGCGTGCTCGGGTCGGCGCGGGCGCGGGGGCTGCTGCCGCGCGCCTGACGGCTCACTTGCGGTCCTCGGTGCGCGGGGCGTCGACGAGGTCGTCGACCTTCTGCTCGACGCGACCCAGGAACCCCATGGCGAACTCGCGGTTGAAGAACCCGACCGCGGCGGCGACGATCAGCGCGCCTACGAACAGGCCGGCCGGCTGGAGGATCATGGTGAGCACCATCCCCATCGGCGTGGACGGCGAGAGGTCGCCGTAGCCGACGGTCGTGATGGTGGTCATGGACCAGTACAGGCCCTCGAGCAGCGTGTAGCCCCCGCCGTCCTCGGGCGTCTCGACCTGCACGAAGGACAGGCCGCCCATGAGCCACACGATGAGCAGCAGGCTCACCGCGAAGATGGCCGGCGTGACCCGCACGACGTAGCGGTGCACGAGCGGCAGCAGGTCGAGCACCCGCAGGAGGAGCAGGACCGACACCCAGTCGTTGGAATCGCCGGTGAAGGGCAACGAGGCCACCGCCGCGGCGATGATCACCAGGTCGATCAGGTTGCGCCGCGCCCAGTCCCCGCGATCCGGGCAGAGCGTGACGATGCGCAGCGCCTCGACGATCAGGAACGCCGTGATCGGATAGAAGAGCAGCTCGGGCGCCGGCGCCAGCAGCTCCAGCTCGCGCAGCACCAGTACCGGCGGGATGAGCAGCGCGACGACCAGCGACGGGATCTCCCAGCGGTGCGCCTTGGCCTCCGCCTGCGGGCTCATGCCGGGGACGACATGGGTGCCGTGGACGCTGTACACGCGCCGCAGTGTCGCTGATCGAGCGGGTGACGGACGCGTGGTCAGCGCAGCGAGCGCGGCGTCACGGGACGGGCGGTCGCGCTGCTGGGTGCCCACGGAGCACGGTCCGGGGGAGGCGATTGCGCCGGCGAGCGGCATCGGTGACGGAAGCGAGGAAGCTGGGCCGCCGCCATCCTGCCTTCCGTTACGGCTGGCCAGCGGACGATTGGTCGATCTACGTCGCTATGCGGTGCCAAGCGACCGATCATCGCCCAAGGCGGCAGCGCCTGGCATGGCGCCGCTCTTTCACGTGTCTTCCTCACCATCACCAGCAATCGGCGACGGCTGGCTACCGCACCCACGCGAGAGCAGGACCGCCACGGTGCGGCTCCAGCCGGCGCCGGCGCCGGCGGCCACCGGCCCTGGCACGTACTTCAGGAGACGACCACTAGCGACGACGCCGCCGGCGACGTACCGGTGCATTCCGACGACGCCACGCCTGGGCGATGATCCGCTCGAGCACCGGCTCGACGGCATCCAGCGTCGCCGTAACCGGGTCGGTCGCCTCGATCTCGCCGGGAGCGATCGTGATCCGGGTGCGAGCGATGTCCCCGCCAAGAATCTCAAGCCCGCTTCGGTGCAACTGCCCCAGCGAACGAGACCGGCTGGTGCGCGCCGCCGGATCCACCCACTCAATGTCGACTGCGCGCAGGTGAGAGCCCTCGAACAGCGGCGATACGAACAGCGCCTCGGTGGCCTCGTCCCACGAGCCGCTCGTGAGGACCAGCACGAAGCCGTCCACCCCTTCCTCCTCCCCGATCTCGCTGACCTCGACCAGCTCTGCCCTGACCGGCGACACCTGCTCAGCGACGAGAGCTCGCGTGCGGTCCCACAGCGGGCCCTTCAGCCGAGTGACCAGATCTCGCTCACGGTCAAGCTCCTTCGCATAGCTCGGTGGGTCAGCCCATACGGCTTGCATCCTGTCCAGCAGGGCCAGCCACATCGCGCCTCCGCCTCGCGGCCACGTGAAGCTGCAAAGCGCCGGGCGGAGATCGCACCAGACGGCCTCGCCGAGCCAGCGGTCATGGGCGGAGACCTCTTGCCCGGCGGAGTCGCTGCGATCACCAACGATGGCAAGGAGGGGCGCACCATACTCGAGATACCGCGCCAGTTGTTGTGTGCCGTAGCCGGCCGTTAGCTTGAGCTCTACCGCGACGGCCCAGTCGTCCCGCCCGCCCGAGCGGAGCACCACGTCGACAATCCCGACAAGCGGCGATCGGCGACGGGTGGTGCTGTGAAGATGCTGCTCGTCGAACACCCGGATCGCGTTCGGCAACCGTTCCAGCATGCCCTCGGCGCGCCGGTGGCCAGTGGGATCCTGTGAGGCGGAGCGCAAGGCAGCCTCCGCGAAGGCTCGGGCGTTGCCGAGATCCTCGCGGAGAGCGAACGCGAGGATCCGTTGCCACTGACGCTCGTCGGTGTCGCGATGCAGAGCCTTCAAGACCCCGGACTCGCCCGCCGGCAGCTCGCTCACGGTCATGCGACGAGTCTGTCAGGCCAGCCTGATCGCCGGGCGTCTGGACGAGGTTCGTAAGATGGGCACGATGACTGTCGAGGATGTCGCACGCGAGCAGGAAAGGTTGCTCCCGAAGGAAGATCTGACCCCGTACGGCGGGCGCTGGGTCGCCCTGCGTGACGGCTTCGTGGTCGCCACCAGCATGGATGCGGTGGCCCTGCGCGACGATCCCAGGGTCAGCCCCGGGGACACGCTGCTGCCCGTGCCGGCCGGCGGCGAGACCATCCACATTCTCTGACTCTGAGGCGCAGGCAAGGCCGGTGCCCGCACTCACGCTGGCCTACTCGAACCCTTACTCGACCGGCTACCGACCCCACCTCGCTCTCCACGTGACCGGCCCCAGCGCCAGCGGCCCCATCGTGGGACTCGTCGACTCGGGCGCTGATCGGACCTGTCTGCCGATGGGCTACGCGACGCTCATTGGGTACGCAGCGGACCAGCTTGAGCTTCACCAGGGACAAGGGGTTGGCGGCAGCCTGAGCCTCTGGCAAGCGATGACCCCCGCGACAGCCGTCGTCGCCGGCCTGCCGCACCCAGAGATCGAACTCCGCCCCACGTTCATCGAAGGCGGCTCCACCCCTCTGTGGGGCCGCGCAGACTTCTTCGCCACCTTTGGCGTCTGCTTCGACGAGCGTGCGCAGCAGTTCACGATCAGCCTGCCGTAGGCGATCGGCGATGTCCGGTCACCCCCGCTGGCGCGCCAGCTCGGCCAGCAGGAGCTTGGAGTGCATCGCGCCGACGAGCTCGCGCAGGGGCTCGGTTCCGGCGGCGACGATCTCGGCGGCGCGGTCGGCGCTGACCTCGCCGGGGAAGCGCTCGAGTAGGATGCGCACCTCCTCACGCACGAGGGGCTCCAGCGCGTCGCGGTAGCGCAGGGTCTCGTAGACGGTGAAGCCCAGCGCCTCGTCGTAACCGCCGGCGCGGAAGCGCACCATCGCCTCGATGATCGCGACGTCGTCGCGGTCGTAGCCGCGGGTGTTGGGCGTGAGGACGCCGATGTCGGCCAGGCGGTCCAGGACGTTGCGGGGCAGGTCGTAGCGGCGGCGGACCTCCGCGGCGCTGATGCGCCCTCCCTCGCGCTGGGTCGCGCGCTCGATGATGCGGTCCTCGATCTCCACCAGCGCGCGGGCGCGCTGCGGATCGTCGGCCAGCACCCGGCGGATGTGACCCAGGGGCATGAAGCGCACCTCCTGCAGGCGCTTGATCAACCGGATCCGCTCGACGTACTCGAGCGGGAAGTAGGCCATGTTGCGCGAGGTGCGCACGATCTCGTCCGAGCCGCCCAGCAGCCCCTCGCGCAGGTAGTGCTTGATCGTGCCGGCCGAGACGCCCGAGCGCTGCGCCAGCTCGCTCATCTTCAGCAGGCCGTCCCTCACGCCATGAACGACCCGCGGGACGTGCCGCCGACCGGGCCGCCGACCGCGCCGGCCCGCTCCAGTGCGGCGATCTCCTCCTCGCTCAGGCCGGCCTGAGCCAGGATCTCGTGCGTGTGCTCGCCCAGCGCGGGGCCGGGGCGCTGCCCCGCGTCACCGGGCGTGGCCGACAGCTTCACCGGCACGCCCAGCAGGCGCACGGGCTCGACGGCGCCCGGCTGGTCGATCTCCACCACCATCTCGCGTGCCCGCACGAGCTCGGAGCGCAGCACCTCGTCGAGCTCGAGCACCGGCTCCAGGCAACAGTCGTGCTGCCCGGCGAAGGCCTGCCACTCGTGGCGTGTGCGCGCGGCGAAGATGGCCTCGACCTCGCGGTGCGTGTCGCTGCCCGGCCCCTCGAACGCGCGGTCGATCAGGTCCTCCCGGCCGACCCCGCGACACCAGGCCGCCCAAAACTTCGGCTCCAGCGCGCCGAGGGTCACGTGGCCGTCGGCACACGCGTAGGGGCGGTAGCAGACCAGCGAGCCGGCGAGCTCCAGCCCGCCGCGCCGCGGCGTCATGCCGTCGGCCAGGTGGCGCGCGGCCACCATGGCCAGCCACGACAGCGCGCCGTCGGCCATCGAGACGTCGACCATCTGGCCCCCGCCGGTGACGTCGCGGTGGCGCAGCGCGGCCAGGATGCCGAAGGCGGCCATGAGGGCGCCGCCGCCCACGTCGGCGATCTGGCCGGCCGCCTGCACGGGCGGCCCGTCGGCCTCGCCGGTCAGGCCGAGCAGGCCGACCAGCCCGAGGTAGTTGATGTCGTGTCCGGCGCGGTCGCGCAGCGGCCCGTCCTGGCCGTAGCCGGTGATGGGGCAGTAGACCAGGCCGGGGTTCTCCTGGCGCAGGCGCTCCCAGCCCACGCCGAGGCGGTCCAGCACGCCGGGGCGAAAGCTCTCCAGCAGGACGTCGGCGTCGCGCACCAGGCGCAGGAGGACGTCACGCCCGGCCTCGCTCTTGAGGTCGAGGCGGATGGAGCGCTTGTTGCGGTTCAGCGACAGGAACAGGGCGCTCCTTGCGCTGTCGTCCGCGCCCTCGTGGTAGGGCGGCGCCCAGCGGATGTAGTCGCCCATGGCGGTGTCCTCGACCTTGACCACGTCGGCGCCGAAGTCGGCCAGAAGCAGCGAGCAGAACCCACCGGGCAGCAGGCGGGACAGGTCGAGGACGCGCACGCCCTCCAGCGGGAGGGCCATCAGCGGCTCTCGCGGTGGGTGGCGCGGCGCGCCTCGGCGCCGTACTCCTCCGGCGTGTACGCGATGGCCGGGTAATGGCCGTGGTCGGCGATCGCGCCCGAGATGGAGCAGGTGATGACGACGGGATCCTCGAGGCTCAAGCACATCCTCCACGGCGGGAGGTGGGACGTAGCACTTGCCACTCTGTCGGACCGTCGCACCGGGCGCAAGCCGGCCGGACCCGCGCGCCACACGTGCGATGACCGAGCAGAGGTCGTCTGATCGTCCAGCGCTGCATCGTGTTATGAGCGCTCACGCGGGCGCGCTCCGATGCACGGGGCATGCCTTCCCTTCCCACCCTGCGCACCGCGGTGGCCACGCTCGGGGCCGGCCTGGTGCTCGCGCTCGCCGGCGCAACGCCGGCCGCCGCCGCCAGCTCCTGCGCCTACGCCGACGAGCGCCCCGACGACCGCAACCGCGAGCGCGTGGAGATGGCGTCGGTCTGCCTGGTCAACGAGATCCGCGAGCAGCGCGGCCTGCGTGTGCTGGGCCTCGAGCGCTCCCTTACCGGCGCGGCGGCCTTCCACAGCCAGGACATGAACCTCTTCGACTACTTCGCCCACGTCAACCGCGTCGGCGCCGACGCGGGCGACCGCGCCAAGGCCGCGGGCTACGGCGGGGACGCGGGCGAGAACCTCGCCCGCAGGGTCACCAGCGCCCGCCAGGCGGTGCAGATGTGGATGGACAGCCCGACCCACCGCGCCAACGTCCTCGACGAGCGCTACCGCTCGATCGGGGTGGGCATCGCGGGCGATTACTGGGCCCAGACCTTCGGCCTGCTGGATCCTCCGCGGGGCGCGCTGACCGGCCTGGAGTCCGCCTACCGGACGGCCGGCGCCGAGGCCCTGCCGCCCGCCTCCAACCCGTCCAAGCTGCAGGTCCTGCGCGCGGGCGTGGCGGATGGGCGCCTCGACGTGCTGGCCGAGATCACCACGCGCTCGGAGGGCGACTGGGTACACGTCACCTTCCGCGCCAACGGCGCGCGGCACACCTTCACCGAGCAGGTCCGCGACGGGCGCCTGCGCTTCCGCGAGGCCCTCCCACGCGGCCAGCGGGGCGCGAGCAGCGGGATCGTCGAGCTCGCCTACACCGGCAACGAGCAGGTGCGCCCGACCTCGGTGCGCCTGCGCGCCGCCGACGGCAGGGCCGGCCTGGGGCGCAGCCACCTGTCGCTGGCCGACGGCGTCCTGCGCGCCCACGGCACGGTGAGCTCCCGGGCCCGAGGCGTGGCGCGCCTCACCCTCGGCTTCCAGCGCCCCGACGGCTCCACCGGCACGTGGGAGGGCAACGCGAGCATCGCCGACGGGCGCTGGAGCACGACGGAGTCCCTGCCGGCCGAGGCGGCCGGCGGCGGCTACCTGAGCATCCAGTTCACCGGCTACCTGGATGAGCGGATGCGCGGCGAGCAGATCGCCAAGCAGGTGCTGGCCGGGCAGACGTTCGAGTAGGGGCTCGCGTGTCGGGCGATCGTCGGTGCCATGTCACCGACGACTGTCTTTGACGGCGTTGGCGACGTGCTGGCGCAACTGGTCGGAGGCCATGTAGCGCGTGCTGCGCGTGCGTCCGCGCTGCTCGACGAGTCCAGCGTCCATGAGTCGGCGCAAGTCGGTCGTGGCGGTTGCGGGCGAGACGTCGGCCTCGCTGGCGTAGGCAGCGCGTTCGATGCCGTCGAACAGGCTCTGCTCGAGGGCGATGACCATGCGGTCGGGCCATCCACGGCGCTCGGTGAGCTCCTCGAGCGCGGCCCAGCGGACGGCGGCCCTGGCGAGCTGCTGGAGCCGTTCGCGGGCCTGCTGGATGTGGGCGGTGATGCAGAAGCGCACCCAGGGTGTGGCGTCGCGCCCGGGCTGGTAGCGACCGCCCTGCACCCGTTGCAGGATGCGGTAGTAGTCCCTGGCCTCGCGGCCGAGGTACTCCTCGATCGAGCTGAACTCGGGAGCGAGGAGCCCTTCTCGCGCGAGAACGAGCGACTGGGTGATGCGTGAGATCCGACCGTTGCCGTCGGCGAACGGATGTACCGACACCAGATGGAGGTGGGCCATCGCCGCTCGCACCACCACGTGGGCATCGAGGTCCCCGTTCTGGAGCCACTCGACGACTTCGGACATCAGCCCCGGCACGTCATCGCCGTCCGGTCCTGTGTACGCGGGCTCGCCGCCGGACGGGCTGGTCACGTGGATCGGGCCGGTGCGCCACAGTCCGGGTGATCGGTCGCCCTGGAAGTCGCAGGCATCGAAGTGCAGGTCGAGGATCACCCGGTCAAGCCAGCGGAAGTGCGGATCGATGGCCATCGTCCCGGCGTGATCCATCGCTCGTGCGTAGCAGGCGAGAGCCATGCGGTCGGCATCCTCCGGGTCGGGAACCTCGGTGCCTGCGACGATCGCCGACGCCTGGCCGGCCGGCACGTGAAAGCCCTCGATCGAGACCGAGCCCTCCATGGTGCTCGCACGTACCCGGCGGCGTAGTTGCCCGAGCCAGGGACCGGCCACGCCGGTGGCGTCACCCAGTTGCGCGCGCAGCCGATCGAGCTCGCGAAGCTGCGTGGCGAGCGCCTTGGATGGCGATGGCGTAGCGAAGAGCACGCCATCTAGCCTAGCTGAGAATTCGCCTAATCGACGAATTATTGAGTGGGTATCGCGAGGCGAAGACTGGCAAGCAGGTCAAGGTCCGGACGCACCCGTAGAGTCCTAATGATGATGGATGGCTGGCATCCCATCGCCGACCTGGAACACCCCGCCGAGGGCCTCGCGGTGTCCGAGCTGCGGGCGCTGGACACGCTCTGGCGGGAGAAGCGCCAAGAGCTGGAGGAGCTCGATGCCATGCGTGACTTCCGTAAGAAGCTGAGCCGGACGTGGGCGATCGAAACCGGTGTCATCGAGGATGTGTACGACCTCGATCGCGGAACCACCGAGCTGCTGATCGAGCGCGGCCTGCACGAGAACCTGATCGATCGGTCGGCCACCGACCAGGACCCGGGGCTCGTCATCCAGATCATCCGCGACCAGCACGACGCCATCGACGGTCTGTTCGACTTCATCAAGCGGGAGCGCGCACTGTCGACGAGCTACGTCAAGGAGCTCCACGCGGCGATCACGCGTCACCAGACGACGAGCGACGCCGTCGACTCGCTCGGGCGGCGGGTCAAGGTGGCGCTCCTGCACGGCGAGTGGAAGCGCCTGCCCAACAACCCGACGCGTGACGACGGGACGACGCACGTCTACTGCCCTCCCGAGCAGGTATCGAGCGAGATGGACCGGCTGCTCGAGCTGCACGCGGCCCATCAGCTCGCCGATGTGCCGCCAGAGGTGGAGGCAGCGTTCCTGCATCACCGCTTCACGCAGATCCATCCGTTCCAGGACGGCAACGGTCGCGTCGCGCGGGTGCTGGCCAGCCTGGTCCTGCTGCGCGCCGGCTGGTTTCCGCTCACCATCGACCGGGAGCGCAAGGGCGACTACATCGAGACGCTGGAAGCAGCCGACCTGGGCAATCTCAAGTACCTCAGCGAGATGATCGCTCACCTCCAGCGTAAGGAGCTGGTGACGGCGCTGAGCATCGGCGACCAGACGAAGCGCGAGCAGGAGGGGGTGGACCAGGTCATCCGCGCCGTGCGGGAGAAGGTGCTCGGGACGGCGGCCACGGGGGCCCCGCAGGAGCTTGCGGCCGCGCGGGCCACCGCGGACCGCCTCGTCAAGCGCGGACACGCGCGAATCGAGGCTCTCAAGCAGCAGCTCCAGCGAGAGGTCATCGACTACGCGCCCAGCCTGAAGGCCTACACCGATGCCTGGCCCGCGGGCAGCGAACGAGCCAGGTGGCACGGTCGGACCGTCGTCGGAAACGCTCGGCGCCTCGGATACTTCGCGAATCGGGACACCTATGCGGCCTGGTTCCGGCTCGAGCTGACCGCCGACGACGAGCAGGACGAGGTGATCGTCGCCTTCCACGGCATCGGCACCACCTTCCGCGGCCTCATCGCGGTCACGGCCTTCTGGCAGTACGCCACACAGGAGGACGGCAGCTGGCAGCGCACCGAGGACAGGCTCCTCGACGAGGAGCTGTTCCAGGTCAACTCGCGGGAGGACCCTGCGGTGGCCGAGGAGCGCTTCGACGCGTGGCTGGAGCACGTCCTGACCGCCGGGCTCGCGATCTGGCAGCGACGCCTCTCGGCGCCGTCCTGAGCGGCCTCACCCTCGAGGCCACCATCGCCGTACTCTGATAATCTGATTTACATGAAGCGACTCACGGCCACCGAGGCGGCACGCGGCTTTGCGAACGTGCTGGATGCCGTCGAGCGCGACGGCCAGAGCTTCGCCGTCGTTCGCCACGGTCGCGAGGTGGCGCGCATCGGTCCGCCTGCCGCGACGAGCGGGCGGCGGCTGAAGGATCTGCTCGCAGAGCACCGGCCGGACGACGATTGGGCCGGGGAGCTGAGCGAGCTGCGCGGCGGCCTGACGCAGGCGCCAGACCGTTGGAGCGATTGATCCTCGACACCACCGTGCTCGTCGCCGCGCAGCGGGGCGGGTCACCGCTCGCTGCGCTCGTGAACGACGAGGACGACCTCGCGGTCGCAGCCGTCACGGCCGCCGAGCTGCTCGTTGGCGTCGAGCTCGCGGACGCACGCCATAGGGCCGGCCGCGCCGCGTTCGTGGAAGCGGTGCTGGCCGAGCTGCGCATCGAGCCCTATGAGGTGTCCACCGCGCGAGCGCACGCGGGCCTGCTCGCGACGGTCCGGCGCCAGGGGCGCCCGCGCGGCGCCCATGACCTGATCATCGCCGCGACGGCGCTGGACACCGATCGCGCCGTGGTCACCGCAGACGCCACCGGCTTCGACGGTCTGCCCGCCGTGAGGCTCCGCGCGGCCGGCTGAGCGGTCAGCGACCCTTCCACTGCGGCTCCCGCTTCTCGAAGAACGCGGCGACCTCGACGACGTCCTCATCGGAATGGGCCTACGCCGAGCGTAGGTGGCCACATGAGTCGTGAGGTGGGCGTCCGTGAGCTGCGAGACAACGCGAGCTCGCTCATCGAGGCGGTCGAGCACGGCGAGACGTTGACCGTCACCAGGTACGGCAAGCCGGTCGCGCGTGTGATTCCCGCCGGACTGTCTCCGGGGTTGGAGCGGCTGCTCGCAGAGGGCCGGGCCACGTGGACCGGGCGCAAGCCGAGGCTTCCCTCTCACCCCACGCCCCTGCGCGGGGAGGGTCCGCTCGCTTCCGACTACGTGAGCGAAGGCCGCGACTGAGCCTATATCTGGACAGCAGCGCGTTCGTCAAGCTGGTCGTCGAGGAGCCCGGCACCCTGGAGACGTTCGCCGCGTTCGAGGGCGCCGCATCGGTGAGGTCCGCGCATATCACCTACGTCGAGGTGCGCTCGGCGCTTGCCCGGATGAGCAAAGGCCATCGCATCACCGATGACGAGCATCGATCCAAGCGGACCGAGTTCGAGTCCCTGTGGACCGACACGCTGCGGATACCCGAAGAGACATGACAGCGCCGACGAGCTTGGCCTGGCGTCACCCAGACGCTCAGCGCGCGCTGGGGCCGGCCGCCGGCTGCACCGCCAGCGCCACCCCCGGCGTGGCGCCCTCCACGCGCAGGGCCGTGAAGCGCGCGGTCCGGCCGCTGCCCCGGCAGGCCAGCGCGACGCGGGTGGGCTCGTCGCCCCGGGCGGCGAGGCCGCCGGCCACACGCACCCAGCGCCCGCCGCGGCGGACCTCGGCGCGCAACGCTCCATCCTCCAGCGCGGTCACGCGCACCCGCACGGCGTCGTCGCGGGGGACGCGGACGGCCGTGCCAAGCTTCACCGAGTCGCCGTTGCGGCGCACCGCGCGGGCGGTGCCGTCGCGGATCTCCACGCCGCGCAGCACCCCGCCGCGCTCGTGGATGCCCAGCGTCGCGATCCCGTCGCGGCCGGGCGCGGGGCGCACCGTGACGGCCGCCTCGAAGCGATCGGCGCCGACCTGGCGCGTGATGGTCGCGTACGGGCCGCAGCCCAGATCGAGCCGGCGGCCGGCCACGCGGGTCTGGGGGACCGAGGTGCGCGCCATCCACTGCCAGGCCACCGACAGCTCGCGTCCGGCGAAGTCGTCGGCCAGGCGATCCGGCGCAGGCGCCGGCTCGGCGCCCAGCGCGGCCGGAGCGGCCGCGTCGACGGGCCCACCCTGCGCCGCCGGCCACCCGTCCGTACCGAAGCTCATCAGCGAGAGCAGTCCGACCCGGCGGCGGTTGCCCTCGTCGGCGAAGCGATAGCCGTGGTGCAACAGGGCGACGCGGCCGTCGTCCAGCTCCACAGGCGTCCCGTGGCCCGGGCAGCGCCAGTCCGCCGAGTCGCGCAGCACCGGCTCCTCCAGCCGCGTGTACGGTCCCAGCAGGGACTGCGAGCGGGCCACGCGCTCGGTGTAGGTGCACGGCGGGCCGCAGCAGTTGCCCGACGAGAAGAACATGTACCACCAGCCGTCGCGGCGCAGCAGCGCCGGGGCCTCGGTGACGCCCCGATCGCCGCGTTGGGGCTCGAGCAGGCGCGTCGCGGGCCCGCGGGTGCGCAGCGTGCGCAGGTCCAACGGCCGGGCGTACAGCCCGCCTCCCACGCCCTTGGCCTTGTAGACGAGGTACGAGTCGCCGTCCTCGCCGGTGACCACCGCGGGATCGATGGCGCCTCCCGGGCGGCACAGGACCGGTCCGCGGTCGCGCCACGGCCCGGCCGCACGCGCAGCCGTGGCGGCCCCGATGCACCACTGCCCGTTGCGCTTCAGGGCGGCGTAGACCACCAGCAGCCGCCCGCGCGCCACGGTCAGCTCCGGCGCCCAGAAGCGCCGGCCCGTCGCCCACCGCGGTGCGCGCTCGTACACGGATCCGGCCTGGCGCCAGGAGACCAGGTCGTCGGACACCAATACCGGGAAGACGGGCGCCCAGCGGTTGCTGGTGGCCGTGGCCACGTAGCGCCCATCGTGGGCCACCACGCTGGGGTCGGGGTACTCCCCGGGCAGGACCGGGGCGCCCGCGGCCCGGGCGGGTCCGGGGGCGGCCAGGGCGAGCGCGCCCAGCACGGCCGCGAGGAGGAAGGAGAGTAAGGGCTTGGCCACGCGCATCGAGAGGGTCATCGACCGCCACGGCGTGCGGCCTGAGCCCCCGCGGTCGTGCACGACCGCCGCGCAGGCGGGAGATAGGGTAGCCCGGATGTCGACGGACGACGCCGATAGCGGCCCCGAGGGGGTCGCGGGCGGCTCCCCCCACCGGCACGGACCGCCGACTCACCCGACGGCGGATGCTGCGCGCGTCGGCAGGAGCGATGGGCGCCGCCGCGCTCGGGGGCGGCGGGGCGCTGGCCCTCACCTCCAGGGGTGACCGTCCCCGCCCGGCCAGCGTGGTCAACCGGGGCATGAACGTCGTGCTGATCGGCCTGGACACCCTGCGGGCCGACCACGTCGGCGCCTACCGCGCCGACGCGATCCGCCCCGACCGCGCCGTCCAGACGCCGACCATCGACGCCTACGACCCCCACGAGCCGTGGGATCCGCCGCGCAGCTACGTCGACCGCTACGACGACCCCGACTACGACGGGATCGAGCCGATCCAGCCTCTCTACGGCGGCGACGACTACCTCGACGAGCGCCTCCTCACGCGCACCCGCGCCCTGTACGCCGGCGAGCTGACGCTCGCCGACCACTGGATGGGAAGCTTCCTGCAGCGCCTGGACGAGCTGGGCCTGGCCGACAGCACGCTGGTGGTCTTCTACTCCGACCACGGCCACAGCCTCGGCGAGCGCGGCGTCGTGGGCAAGTCCCCCTCACAGCTCTACGCGGAGATGGTCGACGTGCCGCTGGTCGTGCGCCACCCCGAGGGCGCCGGCGCCGGGCGCACCACCGACTTCCTGGCCTCGCTGCACGACCTGGCGCCCACGATCCTCGCCGCGACCGGCGTCGCGGTCCCCGCGGAGATGGAGGGCATCGACCTCACGCCGCTGCTGGCGGGCGACGAGGCCGCGCAGGAGCGCGCGGTGCAGACCGCCGGCTACAACGACTACGTGTGGGCCGGCGACGAGCGGATGACCCTCATCGCCAGCAACCGCAAGTACAACCCCAAGCTGTTCGACCGCGAGGAGGATCCCGGCGAGCGGCGCAACCTGGCCGACGAGCGTCCCGACGAGGTCGACCGCCTGTGGGACGCGGTGATCGCCGACGCCGGAGGCAAGCCTCCGCCGCGCTACTGATCGACCCGGTCCTCGCGCCCAGCCCGACCCACGGCGCCGGCTGAGCTACTCGACGGCGACCGGCTCCGAGGCGCCCAGCTCATCGCCCCGGGCGTCCAGGGCGCGTACGGCGACCCAGCGGGCCCGGCCCGGCGCCTCGACCTGCGTCTCGAAGCCGTCGCGGTCGGCCCGGGCCACGGGACGCAGCGAGTCCCGCGTCTCGCCGGCCAGCACCTCCCAGCCGGCCAGCTCGGTGGCGCCGTTCCAGCTCGCCCACACCGTGGTGCCCTCCTCGTCGCCCTGCGCGGCGACCGCGGGGGCGTCGACGGGGCGGCCGTCCCACGGCATGCGGTAGGCGCGGTAGCTGTCAAAGCCGCGCGCCACCCGCCCGTCGAAGAGCATGCGCCCGTCGGGGGCGAACTCCGAGAAGTAGCCCTGCGAGCCCCACCCGACGAAGACGTTGCCGTCCGGCAGGCGCTGGGCGTTGCCCTGGGTGCCCGACAACAGGTCCTCGGGGTGCTCGATGGAACGGCCCACGCGCGCGGTCATGGCCTCCTCGTCGAGCTCGAGATCGAGCACCCGCGAACGCTCGCGCACGGGTGGGGCGGCGGCGTTGTCGAAGATGCGGATGTCCCCGTCGGGCGTGCGCCGGACGTCGTGCTGCCAGGCGAACTGGGACTCACCCTCCATCGCGAAGTCGCTGCGCTTGCCGCCCAGGCGCCACATGGTGCGCCCGGTCTGCCGGTCGACCTTGACCGCCGACCAGGTGTCGCGTCCCGAGATGAGCAGGTTGCCGTTGTCGTCGACGTCGATCGCGTTGACGTGGAAGTAGTCGAAGGCCTTCGAGCGGTCCTCGGGGACCTCCGTGTAGCTCTCCTCCAGGGCCACGTTGCCCAGGCTGTGCCACTCGAACAGCACGCGCCCGGTCTCGATGTCGACCTCCTGCACGATCGAGTCGATGGCGCGCCCGTCCCGCGGGCCCCCGACCGACGAGAGGTCCCGGTCGACCGGGTTGTAGACCAGCCCCAGCAGCGTGTCGTCCTCGGTGATCAGCGTCTCGTGGAAGTCGAAGCGGTAGCCG
Source organism: Candidatus Siliceabacter maunaloa (assembly GCA_024330185.1). Lineage (GTDB taxonomy): Bacteria > Actinomycetota > Thermoleophilia > Solirubrobacterales > Solirubrobacteraceae > Siliceabacter > Siliceabacter maunaloa. The sequence goes on along the minus strand of JANDLV010000033.1, from coordinate 19,403 downwards.
TTGCCCGCGCGCACCTCGGTGATCGGGCGGTAGGAGTCGTCGAGGATCGCCACCTCGCCCTCGCCGCTTCCCAGTACGGTGCGGCCCTGCCACCAGGTCAGGACGGGCTCCCCGTCGAGCTCCTGCGCGCGGAAGTCGGCGACGTTGCCGCCGTCCAGCTCGGCGAACCACACCGGCTCGCCGTCGGAGTCGAGGATCATCGGGCCCGTCTGCACCCCGGGCTGCTCGGGCGCGCCGAAGACCTTCTTGGGCGCCTGGAAGACCAGGCCCGGCGCCGTGCTCCCGGGCGAGCGCTCGAAGATCTCCACCTCCGGTGGGCGCAGGTCGGGCCGCGAGCGGTAGGTCGGCGCCGAGCCGGACGGCGGCTGGTCGCCTTCCTGGGCGGTGTACTGACGCAGCAGGCGCTCGGGCGGCGGCGACCCGCTCCCCAGCCCCTCCTCGGGGCGAGGGACCGTGGCGAAGCGAAAGTCGCCCTCGCGCGCACCGGCGAGATCGAGCTCGGTGCGCACGGTCACGTCCTCGGGGCCCTCGAAGGGCTCGGCGAATACAAGGCTGGCGCCATCGCCATCGGCGTGCTCGCGCACCTGCCCGCGACGCGGCCCGCTGCGCTCGCCGACCACCTCGACGGCGTCCAGGTCGTCAGCGTCCACGCCGCGGAAGGACAGCTCGGTGCGCGGCGATGCGGTCTGGGTGCCGGGCGCCGGGAAGACGCCTACCCGATCGTCTGCGCTCGAGGGCGCGCCGAGGACGGCCAGCGCCACGGCGGCGCAGACCAGCAGGGACAGGATCAGGAGGACGATTCGTCTCATCGCACGGCAGGGTCGCGGCGAGGTGACCGCCGCGAGGAGCGCGAGGCTACGCGATCGTGTCGGGGCGCACCCCGCCCGCAGCTGCCCGACCGAACTGGGCCACCCCATGTCCTCGGCGCCCGAGCCGGCCGCACTCCCCGGCAGTGCCTCGACCCGTCCCATAGTCTCGCCTCCCGTGGAGATCAACTGGTTCAGCCTGCTCACCGTCCCGCTGTTCATGGCGGTGATCGGCTGGATCACCAACTGGAGCGGCGTGTGGATGCTCTTCAACCCGATCCAGTTCCGCGGGTGGAAGGTCCCGGGGCTGCGGGCGGTCGTCGCCCTCCTTCCGCGCAAGATCCAGCAGATCCCGGGGATCATGTCCGGCGGCATGGGCTGGCAGGGGATCATCCCCTCGCGCGCGGCCAAGATGGGCTCGATCGCCGTCGACAAGGGGATCGCCAAGCTCGGCAGCCCGGCCGAGTTCTACGCCCAGCTCGAGCCCGAGAAGATCGCCGAGCACATCCTCACCACGGCACGCGACGACATCCACGCGCTCGTCGAGCAGATCATGGAGCGCGAGCACGGGCAGCTCTGGCACGACACCCCGCCGCGCATCCGCGAGGCGGTCCACGACCGCGTCCAGCAACAGCTTCCCGACATCGTGCACAAGGTCACCGAGGAGATCGGCGACAACCTCGACCAGCTCCTGGACGTGAAGCTCATGGTCGTCCGGCGCCTCGAGGCCGAACCGGAGCTGTGCAACCGCGTCTTCCAGGAGATCGGACGCAAGGAGCTGCGCTTCATCGTCAACTTCGGCTTCTGGATGGGCCTCGCCCTCGGCGTGCCGGTGGCGATCCTCACCGAGGTGGTCTTCGACTTCTGGTGGCTGCTGCCCGTCTGCGGGGTGATCGTCGGCTACACGACCAACCTGGTGGCCATCTGGATGATCTTCGAGCCGGCCCGGCCGCGACGGTTCCTGGGCCTCAAGCTCCACGGGCTGTTCATGCGCCGGCAGGCCGAGGCTGCCGACATCTACGCCCAGATCATCGCCGACGACGTCATCACGCTGAGCAACATCGCCAACCAGCTCCTCCATGGGCCGGCGTCCGACCGCACGCGCGCCATGATCGAGAGCGCGATCCGTCCCGCGGTGGATCGCGCAGTGGGCCCGGCGCGCTCGCTGGTGCGCATGGCGATGGGCACGCGCGAGTACGCCGCGATCCGCGAGTCGGTGGCTGTGGAGTCAGTCGACTACACCATGACGCCGATGGACGACCCGGAGTTCAACCGCCAGCAGGGCACCCGCATCAGCTCCCTCGTCAGCTCGCGCATGCGCGAGATGGCGCCCGAGGACTTCGGCGAGATGCTGCGCGCCGCCATGAGGGAGGACGAGTGGCTGCTGTACCTCCACGGCGCGGTGCTCGGCCTCGTGGCCGGTTTCCTGCACCTGGCGATCTTCCACTACGTGTAGCTCAGGCCCCGGTGCGGGCAGCGAAGGAGGCTTTCGCCTCCGGTCCTCTCAAGTTCGGACCTACGGCGACGTCACTAGCATGCGCGGCCGCCTACGAACCGAAGGAGATCGAACATGGGAGTCCTCGACGGGAAGGTGGCCATCGTGACCGGCTCGGCCCGCGGCATCGGGCGCGCCACGGCGGAGCTGCTCAGCGAGCAGGGCGCCAGGGTCGTCATCAACGACCTCGACGGCGACGCCGCGCAGCAGACGGCCGACGAGATCACGGGCGAGACCGCCGTCCACTCCGGCGACCTGACCAAGGGCGACGCGCCCGACCAGCTCGTGCAGACGGCCGTCGACGCCTGGGGACGCCTGGACATCATCGTCAACAACGCCGGCTACACGCTCGACGCGCCGATCCACAAGATGAGCGACGACTGGTTCCAGCGGATGCTCGAGATCCACGTCACCGTGCCCTTCAAGGTCATCCGCGCGGCGGCCCCGCACCTGCGCGAGCCGGCCAAGGCCGAGAGGGAGCGCGGCGAGGAGGTCTTTCGCAAGATCGTCAACATCTCGTCGGTCTCGGGGACCATGGGCAACGCCGGCCAGGCCAACTACGCGGCGGGCAAGTCGGCCGTGGTCGGCCTGACCAAGTCGTTGGCCAAGGAATGGGGCCAGTTCAAGGTCAACGTCAACGCTGCGGCCTTCGGCTTCATCGAGACGCGCCTGACCGCCTCCAAGGAGGGCTCCAACACCATGGAGGTCGACGGCGAGACGGTGCAGCTGGGGATCCCCGACCAGCTGCGCGGCATGGCTGCCATGCTCATCCCCATCGGCCGCGCAGGCACGCCCCAGGAGGCCGCCGGCGGCGTCTTCTTCCTCTGCTCGCCGTGGTCCAACTACGTCCACGGCCAGGTGCTCAACGTCACCGGCGGCCAGTTCACCGGCATGACGACCTAGCCACGAGCGGTTTGGGCGCGATCGGCGCGCCAGGGCGCCGGTCGCGGCCGTGCACGGCCGCGTGCAGCCGCTCGCCCCCCGCGCCATTACGAAACGGTCTACGCGTGAGGCAGCGCAACCTCCGGCCTCCGCGACGGTTGCAGTGACGTGCACCAACGCCTGACGCTCCTCACCACCCTCGCCTGCGCCGCCGGCGCAATCGCCGTCGCCACGCCCGCTGCGCACGCCCGCGTGGCCGTCGTGGCCACCGGCGACGATCGCCCCGCGATCACCGCCTTCGGGGGCACGGAGGTCGTAGCGCGCCCCGACGTCGGCGGCGCCACCCGCGCGGTCACGGCCTCCCCGGACGGCGCGCGCGCCTTCGTCGCCGCCGATCGCCGCGTTGTGCGCATCGACCTGACCACCAACGAGGCCGCAGGTCGCTCGGTGGACCTGGGGTCCAACGTCGTCCACCTCGACACCTCCGGTGACGGGGGGCGCATCTTCGCCGCGCGCCGCGGCGCCATCGACATCATCGACGCCGCCACCCTGGAGCGCATCGACACCGTCGAGGTCGACGGCTACCGCTACGGGCCCTTCGCTGTCTCCAACGACGGCACCGTCGCCGCGCTGGGCCTGGAGCGCGACCTGGTGCTCTACGACCTCGCGGCCGGCGAGCAGCTCGCCGAGGTCGACCTCACCCGCATCGGCGCCATCGCCTTCCCGCCCTCGGGAGGCACCGTGTGGGTCGCGACCACCCGCGGGACCCTCTTCGGCTTCGACCGCGACAGCGGCGCACGGGACGCGCGCATCGACGTGGGCGACGGGACGGGCGGCGGCCTGGTCATCAACCCCGACGGCGACCGCGCGGCCGTCGGCCCCGATCGCGGCGAGGACGCGCTGGCCATCGCCGACCTCGTCGAGGAGGAGCTGGTCACCCGCGCACACACCGGGGACGGCGCGGGCTCTCCGGACTACTCCGGCGACGGTTCGCGGATCTTCGTGGCCGACCGGGAATCGGCCTCCGTCTCGGTCCACAGCGGCTTTTCCTACAAGCGCCTGCGCGTCCAGGGCCTCGACGACGGCGACGTCCCGCGCGACCTGCGCATCCAACCCGGGCTGGCCGTGATCAACGGCACCGAGGGGCCAGACGAGATCAGCGGCACCCGCGGGCCCGACCAGATCGAGGGCCTGGGCGGCGACGACGCCCTCAGCGGGTTCCGCGGCTCCGACATCCTGCTCGGCGGCCCCGGCAACGACCGTCTCGGCGGCGGGTCGAGCAGCGACGTCCTGGACGGCGGGGAAGGGAACGACCGCCTCAGCGGGCAGGTCGGCGACGACCAGCTCCAGGGCGGGCTGGGCGACGACGAGCTCTTCGGCGGCACGGGCAACGACACGCTGGACGGCGGCGAGGAAGCCGACTACCTCGACGGCGGCGACGGGGACGACGTGGCGCGCGGCGGTGCGGGCGACGACCGCATCATCGAGTCTGGCCTGGGCAACGACTCGCTGCTCGACGGCGGCGAGGGGAACGACTACATCGACGGCGGGCGCGGTAGCGACGAGATCTTCGGCGGTCCGGGCAACGACACGCTGCTGGGGCGGACGGGCAGCGAACTGATCGACGGCGGCACGGGGACCGACACGATCGACGGCGGACCGGCGGGCGACCGCATCCTTGGCCGCGAGGGCGACGACGCGATTCGCGGCGACGCCGGCCGGGACAGCATCGTGGGCGCCGAGGGCAACGACACCATCGACGGCGGCTCGGGCGACGACTACCTGTCCGGCGGCTTTGGCGACGACGTGATCGTGGGCGGGCCCGGCGCCGACGAGGTGGTGGGCGGGCCCGGGGACGACATCTTCTACGTCGCCGACGACGAGACCGACGAGGTGAGCTGCAACAGCGGCTTCGACATCGTCTACACCGAGAGCACCGCGCCGCAGCGCGACCAGCTCACCGAGAGCTGCGAGGAGGTGCGCCTCATCGCCCCACAGCCCTCCACCGACGCGCCGCCGGAGTTCAACTTCGTCCGTGGCACCGACGGCGACGACAGGCTGTTCGGCACCGAGGCCGACGACGAGGTCTTCGGCTACGACGGCAACGACGACCTGTACGGCAACGGCGGCGACGACTACATCGACGGCGAGGACGGCAACGACACCCTCCACGGCGGCGCAGGCGACGACCAGCTCTACGGCCGCCAGGGCGATGACCTCCTGCTGGGCAACGAGGGCAACGACTACATCGAGGGCGCGCGCGGCGACGACGTCATCAACGGCGGCGCGGGCGACGACACCATCTTCGGCAACGCCGGCGACGACGCCGTCTCCGGCGGCGAGGGCAACGACCGCATCAACGTCATCGGCAGCGGCCGCGATCGCGTCGAGTGCGGCCCCGGCGAGGACACGGTGTTCGCCGGCCCCGAGGACACCGTCGACGACGACTGCGAGGAAGTGCGCCGCTGACCCGAGGCGCCATGGTCGTCCTCGCGAGCGCGAGGCCAGGGCGAGGGCGGCGAGGCCGCCTCAGGCGGGCTGGGCGCGCTTGGCCGAGCGCTCGGCCCGCCGCTCCGCGCGGACGCGCGCGAGGACGCCCTCGCGGCCATGCTGCGCCAGCCCCGAGTACAGGGCGCGGATCTCGGTGAAGATCTCGTCGGCCGCAGCCTGCTGCTGGTCGCGTGTCGGGCTCTCCGTGCGCTCGTAGCGCAGCGGGTCGCCGTACTGCACGGTGACCTTGGGGAACTGGCCGCGCTTCCAGTTGCGCACCTTCGAGGAACCGTGGATGGCCACGGGGACCACCGGGGCGCCCGACTCCAGGGCCAGGCGGCCGATGCCCGGCTTGGCCTTCTCGCTCAGGTCGCCGGTGCGCGAGCGTCCGCCCTCGCAGTACATGACGAGCGCGTTGCCGCGCTCCAGGACGGTGTGCGCGGTCGCGAAGGCCTTCTCGTCGCGCGCGCCACGGCGGATGGGGAACACGCCGCCGTGGGTGTAGATCCACTGCAGCGGCGACTCGAAGAGCTGGGACTTGGCCATGAACTGCACCTTGCGCCGGATGGCAGCGCCGGTGAAGAAGTGGTCCATGAACGAGAAGTGATTGGGCGCGAGTATGACCGGGCCGCTCTGGGGGACCTTGTCGGACGAGATCCCGCGCAGGCGGAAGAACGTCAGCGCGTAGAGGGTGGTGGTCGTGCGCACGAACTCATAGACCCAGTCGGGCTGGCGCGTACGCGTGCGCTCGTGGAAGGCGTCGAAGTACTCCTCGGGCCGAGGGTCCAGGTAGACCTGCTCCTTCATGGCGGCCAGTTCCTCCTCCCGTGGCATTGCCGGAAGGCTACCCAGCCGCCCAGCCTCGCGCGCGCTCGAGCGCGCGCGCCCATCCGTCCAGCAGCCCGGCGCGCTCGTCGAGGCCCATGCGCGGCTCGAAGCGGCGCCCCTCGCGCCGGCCCGATGCGACGCGGTCCTGCGTCCAGAGGCCCACGCCGACCCCGGCCATGCAGGCTGCGCCCAGCGCCGTGGTCTCGGCCACCTCGGGAAGCACGACCGGCACGCCGAGCACGTCGGCCTGGAACTGCATGAGCCACGCGTTGACGGTGGCGCCACCGTCGGCGCGCAGCTCGCGCAACGACTCGACGCCGGCGGCCTCCATGGCGCGGACCGCGTCGACGGTCTGGTAGGCCATGGCCTCCAGGGTCGCGCGCGCGAGGTGCGCGCGCGAGGTGCCGCGGGTGAGCCCGACGATGGTGCCGCGCGCGTAGGGGTCCCAGTGCGGTGAGCCCAGGCCGGTGAGGGCGGGGACGAAGTACACGCCGTCGTTGGCTTCGAGCGACGCCGCGAGCGCCTCGGTCTCGTCGGCGGCCTCGATGATCCCCAGGCCGTCGCGCAGCCACTGCACCCCCGCGCCGGTGACGAAGATCGCCGCCTCCAGCGCGTAGGTGGTGCGCCCCCCGATCCGCCAGGCCACCGTGGAGAGCAGGCCCTGCGCAGGGGGCGGGGGTTGGTTGCCTGCGTTGAGCAGAACGAACGAGCCGGTGCCGTAGGTGTTCTTGCCCAGTCCCTCGTCGAGGCAGCCCTGGCCGTAGAGCGCGGCCTGCTGATCCCCCGCGACCCCGGCCACGGGCACGCCGTCGAAGGCCGGCAGCACGCCGGCGCGGGTGCGCCCCAGCTCCCCGATCGACGGGCGGATCTCGGGTAGCGCGCGGCGCGGGACATCCCCCAGGAGGGCCAGCAGCTCGTCGTCCCACTCGCATGCGCGCAGGTCGCACAGCAGCGTGCGCGAGGCGTTGGAGACATCGGTGACGTGCTCGCCGGTGAGGTTGAACGCCACCCAGCTGTCGACCGTGCCGAAGGCCGCGCGGCCGTCGCGTGCGCGCTCGCGCAGGCCCTCGACGTTGTCCAGCAGCCACTCGAGCTTCGTTGCACTGAAGTACGGGTCGAGGACGAGGCCGGTGCGCTCGCGGATCAGCGCCTCGTGGCCGGCCTCACGCAGGGCGTCGCAGCGCGCGGCGGTGCGCCGGTCCTGCCACACCAGGGCACGGTGCAGCGGCTCGCCGGTGGACGGGTCCCACGTGCACACCGTCTCGCGCTGGTTGGTGATGGCGATGGCGGCCAGCTCCCCCCCTGCCACGCCGGCGTCCGCGAGCGCCTCGATGGCGACGCCACGCGTGACCGCCCAGATCTCGGCCAGGTCATGCTCGACCCATCCCGGCCGGGGGAAGTGCTGGGTGAGCTCGCGCGCAGCACGGCCGGCGGGCTGGCCCTGGGCGTCGAAGACGAGGCAGGTGGTGCCCGTCGTCCCCTGGTCGATCGCGAGGATCATCGCCGCGCAGCGTATTGTTCGCGCCGATCTGGAGGATGGAGGCGAACGGAGGGCGCGATGGCCAACGTGGAGGCCCATATCACGGCCCATATCACGGGCACGGTGTGGAAGATCGAGGTCGCCGTCGGCGACGCCATCGACGAGGGCGACACCGTGGTCGTCCTCGAGTCGATGAAGATGGAGATGCCCGTCGAGGCCGAGGACGAGGGCACCGTCAGGGAGGTCCGCTGCCAGGAGGGCCAGGCGGTCAACGAGGGCGACACCCTCGTCGTGCTGGAGTAGCGCGCCGGCCAAAAGCGCGACTTACGAATGGAGGATGCGTTCCAGTTGTTGCCGGTGCCGGAAGGGCATGGCACCGGTTGACCCCATCCATCCCCACAAGGAGGAAGGCTGTATGCCCAATCCCAAGAGCTGGTTCGGTCGCGGGAACACCCGCGCCCTTCTGATCAGCGGCGGCGTTCTTGCGCTGTTCATCACAGGCAGTGCCTTTGCAGTCGGCGAGGGCGACCCGCTGACCGGCGGCGAGCGTAACCCGGAAGCCAACCAGACGCAGCAGTTCTCGGTCGAGACCGAGATCATCGGCGACATCGCCGCGTCCGCGGAGCAGACCGGCGGCTACGTGACCCGCCAGTCCAACACCCAGGACGGCGCCAACGCCGGCGGCGCGGCCATCTACGGCTGTCGTTCCCCGGCCGGTGGTACCGCTGCCGGCAACGAGGGTTGCCTCCGCGCCAACAACCTCGCGAGCGGTACGGCCCTCGAGGTCCAGTCCAGCGGTCTTCCCGCCCTGTTCCAGGTCGGCACCAACCCGGCTGCCGCATCTGATCAGCCCCCGTTCGCGACCAACGGCCGTGGCGTGGTCACGAACCTGAACGCTGACCTCCTCGACGGCGCGAGCCTCGAGCAGATCCAGGCAGCGATCGTCCAGGCGCAGAGCCGGTTCGTCACGGTCAACGCCGCGGGCGATATCGAGTCGCAGTCCGGCGGCTTCGAGGTCGCTTCCGGCTACGAGGCCGAGCCGGTCGGCGCCAGCGCCAACGTTTACATCGACGCCGGTGAGTCCCTCGTGGACAACGGGATCGTTGCGACGCTGGGCCTGGACAACAGCGATGGTCCGGGCCGCCAGGCTGGCGCGGACGCCAACCCGCAGTTCAGCGGCGAGATCGTCGCCTCGCGCTGCGGCATCGAGGGCATCGTCGCGTGCGCGCCCGAGGGCACCAACAACGCGAACCACCTCGTGGTCAGCCCGCGCAACAGCGACGGGACGTTCACGACGGGTGCGGCCGACCGCAAGCGCTTCACCGCGGTCGTCACGGGGAACGTCCCCGCGCCTGCACCTGCGCCCGCCGGCTAGTACAGCCGACACGCAGCACGCAGTCTCTTCGAGGGGCGCCTGAGGGCGCCCCTCGTTGCGTCTGCGGTCGGTCAGCCCACCCTCCCGCCCGACCGCGGCGGTAGCGTTCGGCGCTCGATGCGCGTCGCGCCCATCCAGCCCGGGGACCTGATCGAGGTCGACAAGAAGGGGCGGAGGATCTTCGGTGTCGTCCTGCGCGTGGAGCGCACCGGCGACGTGCGCTTCGAGCCGCTGTGCCCGGGCGTGAGCTGGCGCTCGGCCCCGGCGCGCGAGGTCACGCGCCACTGGCGCAAGGCGGCCCGACGGCGCGGCGCGCCCGACCCCGACGTCCACGAGGGCCAGCTCGGCCTCGACGGGCTGGAGGGATAGACGTCCCGGGCCGGCCCGCACACTCGACACGGACGCCGGCCGGCTGCGCTCATGTGGGATCGACCGGGACCTCCGCAAGGGCCCCAAGCCCCCCATCCATGCGCCGCTGCTGACCGAGCTCGCTTGAGCGACCGCCGTGTGCGGTAGCCCGGGGGCATGAAACAGCGCTCTCTCGGCCGCAACGGCCCCACCGTCTCCGCCCTTGGCCTCGGCTGCATGGGCATGTCCGAGTTCTACGGACCCTCCGACGACGACGAGTCGATCGCGACCATCCACCGCGCCATCGACATCGGCGTGACCTTCCTGGACACCGCCGACATGTACGGCTCCGGGCACAACGAGGAGCTGGTGGGCCGCGCGCTCGCCGGCCGGCGTGACTCCGTGACCCTGGCCACCAAGTTCGCCAACCGCAAGGACGCCGACGGCGGACGCTACGTCGACAACCGGCCCGAGTACGTACACGAGGCCTGTGACGCCTCACTCCAGCGCCTCGGAGTCGAGCACATCGACCTCTACTACATGCACCGTCGCGACCCGGAGGTCCCCATCGAGGACTCCGTCGGCGCCATGGCCGAGCTCGTGCAGGCGGGCAAGGTGCGCCATCTGGGCCTCAGCGAGGTCGGCGCCGACACCCTGCGCGCGGCCAACGACGTCCACCCCATCGCGGCGCTGCAGAGCGAGTGGTCGCTGTGGACGCGCGGCCTGGAGGAGGACATCATCCCGGCCGCCCGCGAGCTGGGCATCGGGATCGTCCCCTACTCCCCCATCGGCCGCGGCTTCCTCACCGGCGCGCTGCCCTCCCGCGAGGAGCTGGCCGACGACGACTTCCGTCGCAACAACCCCCGCTTCGCCGACGAGAACGTCGAGCAGAACCTGGAGATCGTCAAGAAGGTCCGCTCCATCGCCGACGACGCGGGCGCGACGCCCGCGCAGGTCGCGCTGGCCTGGCTGCTGGGCCGCGGCGAGGACGTCGTGCCCATCCCCGGGACCCGCGACCAGGGCCGGCTGGAGGAGAACGCCGCCGCGGCGGACCTCGCGCTCACCGCAAGCCAGCTCTCCGAGCTGGACGCCCTCGGCGAGGGCGCCGGCAGCCGCTACCCGGAGGCGATGATGGCGGGGCTGGAGACCTAGCCGGTGGCGACGTCGAGGATGCTCGAGTCGATGAGCCACTCGACGGGGGCGCGGTCGTCGGTGTAGACCTCGCCCCCGGGCAGGCGCGGCGCCAGCCGCGCGGCAGCCTCGCGGGCGCGCGGCTGGATCTCCTGCGGTAGCGAGGGGATCGCCGCGCGCAGCCGCGCCGGGCCCGCGCCGCGGTCGGTCGTGCCCACGAGCAGCGTGTTGGTGTCCTGCGCGGGGTCGCGCATGACGGTGGGGAACACCTCGGCCATGGTGCGACCCAGCACGGTCTCCAGGTCGTCGTTGCCCTCGGGGTGGCCGACGTTGACCATGACCACGCCGCCCGGGTTGAGCTTCTCCCGAACCAGATCGAAGAACTCCACCGTGGTCATGTAGAAGGGGATGTAGGGCTGGCGGTAGGCGTCGACGAGGATCGCGTCGTAGCGCTCCCGGGTCGACTCCAGCCACGGCCGCGCATCGGCCGTGTGCACGGTCAGCCGCGGGTTGGTCATGTCGAACAGCTCGCGCCCCACCTCGCTGAGCTCACCGTCGATCTCCACCCCGTCGATGCGTGTCTGTGGGAAGAGCTTCTCGTAGGCGCGCGAGGTGGTGCCCGCCCCGTTGCCCAGGATGGCGATGTTCGCGGGCGGGCGCTCGAGCACCGCGAAGGGCGCCACCAGGTACTCGTCCCAGATGTTGTCGGTGAGCACCGTCTCGGGCTCGTAGATCGAGTGGATGGCCTGGCCCTCGTTGAGCTCCAGCCAGCGCTCCCGGCCGTCGAACTCGATCACCCGCGCGTACTGGTAGGTCGTCTGTGACTCCCAGATGACCTCGGCGCCGTCGGGCGTGGCGGCCTTGACCGTGCCCACCGGGATGGCGGCCAGCAGGATGAAGGCGGCGGGAGCCAGCGCATAGCGCGCGCGGGCCAGCCCCCACACGCCGATCAGGGCGATGATGAAGGCGAAGAAGAGGAAGGCACGGGTGGTGCCGACGAAGGGGATGAGCACCAGCGAGGACAGGAAGTTGCCCGTCAGCGAGCCGATGGTCGACAGCGCGTACAGGCGCCCCGACACGCCGCCGGCCTCCTCCACCCGCTCCACGCCCAGGCGCACGGCGTAAGGCGCGATCGCACCCAGCAGGATCACGGGCACCGCGATGAGGGCCAGCACGCCGAGTAGCGAGCCGACGAAGGCCCCGGCCTCCACCGAGTCCAGCGCGCCGACGGCAACCCCGAGGATGGGGTCGGCGACGAAGGGGATCGCCGCCAGCAGGACGGCCGCGACCAGGACCAGCGTGTACATGCCCTGCGAGGTGGGGTTGCGGTCGGCCAGACGGCCTCCGAGCCAGTAGCCCAGCGACAGGGCGAGCAGCACGACACCGATGATGTTGGCCCAGATCAGCGTCGAGTCCCCGAAGTAGGGAGCCATCAGGCGGGCCACGGCGATCTCGGCACCCAGCGACCCCGTGCCCACCACGAAGACCGTCAGCTCGAGCTTCGGTTCGGGCAGGCGCCGCACGCCGGTGAGCCTAAGGAGTGGGCCCCGCCCACCGCGCGCCAGATCTAGCGCACTCTCAGTCCTCGTAGGGCACGAAGTCCTGCTTGCGGGCGCCGCACACGGGACAGAACCAGGTGTCGGGGATCTCCTGGAAGGGCGTGCCGGGCGGGATGCCGCCGTCCTCGTCGCCCTCCTCGGGGTCGTAGATGAATCCGCATGACTCGCAGATCCAGCGCTGTGCGGCCTCGATCTCGGTGCTCATGCACGGGACCCTACCCGCCGCGGTGGCGGATACCGGTCTGTCAGATCGTGCGCTTCGACCTCCCGGCCCGGGGTCAGGCCGACAGCGCGTGCCGCGTGACCGTCACGCCGAAGCGCTCCTGTGCCGAGGCGCAGACATCGTCCTCGCGGTAGCGCTGGTCGTCGTCGGGGTGCACGAAGATCGCGACACGGTCGGCGGGGAAGGTGGCGAGCGCATCCTGGAGGGCGACGAGCGGCTCGCTCTCCCCCGTTGTCGTCGACGCGCTGTCGGCGCCGGCCTCGCGCGCCGCATCGCCCGTGCCCTGCGCGGCGTGATGGGCCTCGGCGATAGCCTCGTCGGAGTCCGACATCCAGAAGGCAATCGGGGAGCTGTTGAGCGCGGGGGCGACCACGCGCACCTCGGCGTCGCGCACCTCGTCACCCAACTCGCGGCGCAGTAGCTCGGCGCTCAGCGGCTCGGGAGTGAGGACGAGAAGCTTCACGGCGGTGAGCATACGTCCCACCGGGTAGGCCCTGCACGGCGCCTCGCAACTTCTGTCGCGTGACGAGGTTAGAGTCAGCGTCATAGGAAAGGGAAGTTCGTGTCGACCTCGGCAGCACCAGCCACAGCAGGATCCAGCCGGATCACGGTCGCGGCCACGTTGCTGCGCCTGCGCTCGGACGAGCAACTCGTCGCCGCCTTCCGCCAGGGGCAGGAGGCCGCCTTCCAGGTCATCCACGACCGCTACAAGGCCCGCCTGTTCGCCTACGCCCGCCAGATGCTGGGCGGAAGCCCGCAGGACGCCGAGGACGCCCTGCAGGACGTCTTCCTGCGCGCCTACAACGCTCTACGCGCCGATGCACGCCCGATCACCCTGCGCGCCTGGCTGTACCGGGTGGCCCACAACCGCTGCATCGACCAGATGCGCCGACCGGCGCCTGTACCCGTGGAGGCCAGCGAGGACTCCCCCTCCGACGCGCCCGAGCCCATGGTGGCCGCCCAGCAGCGCGAGGATCTGCGCCGCCTGGTCACCGACATCCGCGCCCTGCCCCAGCAGCAGCGCTCGGCGCTGCTCATGCGCGAGATGGACGGCATGACCTACACGGAGCTGGGCGCCGCTCTGGGCGTCACCATCCCAGCGGTCAAGTCTCTGCTGGTGCGCGCGCGCATGGGCCTGGCCGAGACGGGCGAGGCGCGCGACGCCGACTGCCAGGAGATCTGCGCCGACCTGGCCTCCAGCCACGATCGTGGCGTGCGCTCCAGCGGGCGCGCCCGGCGCCACCTGCGCGAGTGCAACGGCTGCCGCGCCTACCGCGTGGCCCTGAAGGGCACCTCAACAGGCATCGCCGCGCTGGGCCCCGCCTCCCCCGGGCTGCTGGCCGGCCTGGCCCAGGCGCTGGGCCTCGGCGGGGCAGGCTCGGGCGCGCTGTTCGCGGGCGCCGGCGGCGGTGCGGTGACCACCGGCTCGAGCGCGCTCGCCGTCGGTGCCACCACCACGAAGGTCGCCGCTGTGCTGGGGGCGGCAGCGGTGGCGACCGGCGGCGCGATCGCGGTCGAGGAGCGCATCGCCTCCCCGGCCGCCCCGACCCCCCAGCGCGCCGCGGCCCCGCCCCCGGTCGTGGCGCCCGTGGCCGGCGCGCCGACCCCCGACACCGTCGCGCGCGCGGCGGAGGCCGACGAGGGGCGCGAGAAGGCCGAGCGCGAGGATGTGGTGGAGGAGGAGCCCGTGCGGGGGAAGGAGCCCGAGCGCGAGAAGGAGCCCGACGGCGCCGGCGACGGCGCGACGGCGCCTGAGCAGCAGCTCGCCCAGGCCCCCGACGGTGGCGGCTCCGGCGATGGCTCCTCAGGCGGCTCATCGGACGGCAGCCAGGAGGGGAGCGCAGAGAGCGCCGTGCGGGAGACCACACGCCGCGGCGAGCGCCTGCTGGACGTACCCGAGAGGGCCGTGAACGGCCTGCTCGACAACGTACGCCGTACCACCGAGCCCAGGACCAGGCAGTCGGACGACGGCCCGGCCGCTGCCGAGCAGGCCGCCGACGAGCCTTCGGGCGCCGAGGGCCAAGCCGCGGGCAACGATCCCGACGGCGAGCCCGAGCGCCGCCCCCGCGGCACCAAGTAGCACGCGCTCCTCGAGCGGGCCGCGGGTAGATCGCCGCCATCGAGCGTTACCTGGCCTCCCTCGATCACGAGACGCTGCTGGTCCGCCGGGGTGCGCGGTCGGGGCTCTTCACGCTGGTCGCGGTGCACTCGACGGTGCGCGGGCCGGCGCTGGGCGGCTGTCGCATGTGGCCCTACGACGACACGCGCGCCGCCGTCCGCGACGTGCTGCGCCTCTCGGGCGCGATGACCTTCAAGGCAGCGGCCGCAGACCTGCCGATGGGCGGCGGCAAGGGGGTGATCGTGCTTCCGGCCGGAAGCCTCCCGCCCACCGGGCCGCTGCGTACGGCGGCGCTCGAGGACTTCGGCGACACGGTGCAGGCCCTCGAGGGCGCCTACGTGACCGCCGAGGACGTCGGCACGGCTGAGGAGGACATGCAGACGATCGCCGGGCGCACGCGTCACGTCAGCGGCCTGGACGTGCGCCGCGGAGGCTCGGGCGACCCGAGCCCCTGGACGGCGCTGGGGGTGCAGGAGGCCATCGAGGTCAGCCTCGAGCGCGCCACGGGCAGCGGCGACCTGGCCGGACGCACGGTGGCCATCGCCGGCCTGGGCAGCGTCGGCGTCGCGCTGGCCGCCGGGTGCGCGCAGGCGGGCGCCCACCTGCTGGCCGCCGACATCGACCCGGCGCGCCGCGCGGCCGCGGAGGGGCTCGGCGCCCGGTGGGTCACCCCGGCCCAGGCACTCGAGGCCGAGGTGGACGTCTACGCGCCCTGCGCCCTGGGCGGCGGGCTCGACCACGAGACCGCCGCCCGCGCAGGCGCTCGGATCATCGCCGGGGCGGCCAACAACCAGCTCGCCGACGGGAGCGTCGCCGAGGTTCTCGCAGACCGCGGGGTCCTGTGGGCGCCCGACTTCGTCTGCAACGCCGGCGGCATCATCAACATCAGCGTCGAGCTCGACGGCGCCTACGACCCGGCGCGCGCCCGCGAACGGCTCGCGACGATCGGCCACACCCTGCGCCGGGTCTTCGCCGACGCCGACGCCGCGGGCACCACGCCGCTGGCAGCGGCCCGGGCGCTCGCGCACGAGCGCCTGCGCGTGTCATGAGCGAGCGGCCGGCTGATTCGCCTACCCCGGACCGCCCGGCGGCGGCCAGCGCGGGCGCTCGACCCCCGGGGGCAGGCGTCCGTCCTCTTCGAGCTTGTCCAGGTGTGCGGCCATCGTGATCGCGGCGACGGGACGCAGGACAGCGGGGACCTCTGCCCAGGCGGCGTCCAGCAGCTCGTCGATCCCGCGCAGGCCGCGCTCGAGGGCAGCTACCAGCGCGCCCTCACGTGCGTGGCGGTGGGCCAGGTAGCCGGCCAGGTGGGCGTCGGGGTCGGTCACGACCGGGCCGTGGCCGGGGCAGAGCAGGGCCGGCTCCAGCGCGCGCAGGCGCTCCAGCGCCGCGAGGTATCCGCGCAGGGCGCCCGGATCGGGAGCCAGGAACGCGCTGCCCTCCCCCAGCACGCTGTCGCCCGTGAACACCACGTCACCGCGGACGTAGGCCAGGTGGTCGGGCGTGTGCCCGGGCGTGGCCACGGCGACCAGCGGCCCCACACGCCCCCCGTCGCCCACCGCGACGATCGGCGCGTCCACACGCCCCGCCAGCGCCGGGACCCCCTCGGCGTGGTCGTGGTGGCCGTGGGTGAGCACCAGGCCGCCCGCGCCACCGCGACGGCCCACCTCCGCGACGACCGCGTCGAGGTGCCCGGCGAGCGCCGGCCCCGGGTCGATCACCCAGCACGGGCCGCGACCGACGACCCAGGTGTTGGTCCCGGTCAGCGTGAACGGGCCGGGGTTGTCGGCCCGGACCACCGCGACTTCGCAGGCCGCGAGCACGTCACGGGCCCCGGGGGCGCCACTGGCCGTGTGCGGGTCGCTCACTCCAGCCCCCGGCGCAGGCGCCGCGCGATCTCGCGCTGCAGCTCACCGGCCACCAGCTCGTCGGGCAGGTGCCCCAGCGCCGCGCGCGCCACCTGAGCCTCGGCGACCCCGCCCAGCGCCGCGAGGCGATACAGCAGCACGCCGACGTCGCGGGTGGAGGTCAGCCGCTCGAGCTCGTGTGCGATCCGCTCGAACTCCTCGGGGTCCACGGCAGATCCTCCATGTGGCCACGGTACCCGCGCCGCGCGGGTGCAGTCGGCCGTCAGGTGGCTGCCCGACGGCGGCGCCCGCGGCCCGGGCGCCTGGCCAAGGTCCGCTACCGCCGCCCGGGCGGCCTGGCCATGCGCCTGGTCCGCCGGCGCCTGGCCCCCGCGCGCACCACGCGGCCAGCGTGGCCTACCTGGGCGCCGGCCTGTGCTTCCGCTGGGCCTGGATCGAGGCCGGCCGAGCGTCGGCCACCGACGATGAGCAGGTGGCGCGCATGGCCCGCAGCTGGTTCGGGCAGCAGGATCGCGTGCGCGAGCTGATCCACAGACGCACGCCCTCCCTGCGCCGCCCGCGCTGCGACGCCCGTGCGCCACGCGACGCCGCGGCGCCGTACGCCGAGACGGTGCGCCGCAGCAGCCTGCTCGTCGAGCGCCTCGTGCTCCGGGCCAAGGAAATCCGTCTTGGGTTCTCCTGACCAGCCCTACGACGCGGTGGACGGGCAGGCCTTTGCCGACAGCAGGTTCGGTCCGCAGGCGGTGGTGCGTCTGCGAGCGGCGTTCGAGGCATCACGGCATCCCATGTTGCTGGCCGACGACCAGCGGCGCTGGGTGACCGGGAATGCCCCTGCCTGTGACCTGTTGGGAGTCGCTCGAGAGGAGGTTCCGTGGCGCACGATGGACGACTTCACGCCTCCGAGCGAGCGAAAGAGGCTCGAGGAGCAATGGGAGGCATTCCTGACCAGTGGCGCGGCGGAGGGCTGGTATGAGTTGTACGTCGCGGACCGCGGACCGGTGCCCGTCGAGTTCAGCGCGACAGCCAACGTGCTGCCCGCACGCCACCTGTCGCTCTTCATCCCGCCCGACACGGCCTCCACCGAGCACACCGGAAGCGCCTTGGCCCGGAGGCGGCGTGGACGGCGGTCGCGGCGAAGGTCGGCGGTCGACCACAGCTCACCGAGCGCGAGCGCGAGGTCATGACGCTGGTCGCCTCCGGCCTGCGGAGCGGCGAGATCGCCGAGCGCCTGTTCCTGTCTCCCGAGACGATCAAGTCTCACGTCCACAATGCGATGGGCAAGCTCGGCTCGCACACGCGTGCGCACGCCGTGGCGATCGCGTTGGTGACGGGGCAGATCACCTGGGATACGTAGGGCTTGCCCACGGCTACATAGCCCTTTCGAGGCTTTCGAGGGCTACACGCGAAGCTCACACGTTCGGGGGATTGTGCTTCTCGGGCGGAGTTCCGATATATAACGTCTAGCGCCAAACCGGTCGTACACGCCTGACCGTCCGCGCTCCTCATCCCGTCACAGCAGCCCCTCGAGCCGACAGGCTCCGCCAAGGGCAAGAAAGAAGGCAAGCGGTGAAGCGCGCGTTCGGGGGCCCAGGCCCACGCAGTGACCATGCACACAACCTCGAAGAGGCTGGTGGCACTCATCGCCTTCGTGCTCGCACTGGGTGTCGTCGTTTCGCACCCTATCGCTGCGCCCGCACAGCAGACCGAGGTTGCACCTGCACAGCAGGCTGAGGAGGGTCGCTCCGACCCCGGCGACGAGCCGCCCGAGCCGGGCACCACCGAGCCCGAGCCCACCACCACCGAGCCCGAGCCCACCACCACCGACCCGGAACCCAGCCCCGACCCGGACCCCACCAGCCCCGACCCGGAACCCAGCATCAGTAACCTCACGCCCAGCGAGAGCGGGTCCACGGACACCGGTACCACGCAGCTCAACGCCGCCGATGCCCCGCGCGCGATCGGCGCCCAGGCGGCGCAGTCCCCGGTGCTCCTCGAAACGGCCGAGAGCTTCGCGGTCCTGGGTGGCTCCACTGTCACCAACACCGGCCCGAGCGTGATCAGTGGAGACGTGGGGGTCGCTCCGGGGGTCGATCCAGCATGCGACGTGACCGGATTTCCGCCGGGAACCGTCATCAACGAGACGATCCACAGATGCGACGCTGTCGCGGCGCAGGCCCAAGCCGACCTGACCAGGGCGTACGACGACGCCGCTGGGCGGATCTCGACCGAGCGGGTGGCGACGGAGCTCGGCGGGCAGACCCTGACGACCGGCGTCTACGACTCCGCCTCGGGCACCTTCGGGATAACGGGAGCCCTCACGCTCGACGCCCAGGGAGACCCCGATGCCGTCTTCATCTTCCAGACCGCATCGACGTTGACCACGGCTTCCGCCAGTCGGGTGGTCCTCATCAACGGCGCCCAGGCGTGCAACGTCTTCTGGCAGATCGGCAGCTCCGCGACCCTCGGGACGAACTCCAGCTTCGCGGGCAACATCCTGGCTCTGACATCGATCACGGCGACCACCGGCGCGACGGTGGACGGCAGGCTGCTGGCACGCAACGGCGCGGTCACCCTGGACAGCAACACCATCACGGCGTCCGAGTGCGCGGTCGCCGTCCAGGTGCCCGTCGACGACGACCCCACCGGCGACGACCCCACCACCGGCCCCGGTGAGGGCGACACCAGCGACGACGAGCCCACCACCGGCCCCGGCGAGGGCGACACCGGCGACGATGGCACAGACGGGCGGCGGCCACCCACCTGCGTGAGCGGTTGGCTGCCGAAGACGGGTTTCGCTAC
>JANDLV010000032.1 GCA_024330185.1 Candidatus Siliceabacter maunaloa | reverse complement strand
GGTTGCTCACTAAATTCACACGCGAGGTGTCTCACTGGGCTTGACAGGCTCCGGAGGAGGATCTTCTCACGCTGATCGTGGAGGTCTCCGGGCAGGCGCTGGAGGCCAAGCAGGCCAAGGTCACCACCGCGCGAGACCTATGGGTGCCGGCGGTCAACAACCTGGGCGAGCTCGGCCGCTGGGCCTTCGTCGAGATCGCCGATCCATGGGACGCGCAGAACACGATCAGTGCCCTGCTCGGCGCCCGCGAGGAGGTGCATGTATGACTCCGCCGCCGAGGGGGGCGAACAAAGCGCCCGGCGACCCTAGGCAGGTCGAAGTGCTGCGCCACCAGGACAAGCGGACGAACATCCCCACGGACGAGCTGCGCGGCTTCGTGGAGCAGGACGAGCAGCAGCCGCCGACCGCGCTGTACCCGCGTGACCCATCGCTGGACCCCCAGCTCGTCTGGCGCGGCAAGGACGAGCAGGATCGCGGCGATCTCGCGGTGCCCAGCGTCCCGATCTACATCCAGGAGAAGGTCCACCCGCGGGTGCTCGTCGAGAATCTGCGCCGCACGGGGCAGCGCTCCGAGGACGAGCCCGAGCTGACGCTGTTCGGCGACTTCAACGGCATCGAGTTCGAGGAGCTCGTCGACTTCTACGCCCACGAGCAGAACTGGACCAACCGCCTGATCCTCGGCGACTCCCTGCTTGTAATGAACAGTCTCGTCGAGAAGGAGAACCTGCGCGGCAAGGTCCAGACCATCTTCATCGATCCGCCCTACGGGATTGGCTTTGGCTCCAACTGGCAGGTGTCGACGCAGGACCGTGACGTCCGCGACGGCAAGCTCGACCACTTGACCCGCCAGCCCGAGCAGATCAGGGCTTTTCGCGACACCTGGAAGGACGGGATCCACAGCTACCTGAGCTACCTGCGCGATCGGCTGGCCATTGCCCGGGAGCTGCTAACCGGCTCGGGCAGCGTCTTCGTCCAGATCGGCGACGAGAACGTGCACCTCGTGCGCAGCCTGCTTGACGAGGCATTCGGGGGGGACAACTTCGTCAGCCTCATCACGTTCCGAAAGACGAGCGGAGCGGGCAGTCCGACGGGCGGGACGACGACGCTCCCGGCAGTCTCCGACTACCTGCTCTGGTACGCACGAGACAAATCGCAGGTCAAGTACCGCCCCCTATACCGCGCCAAGGCTGCGGGCGGGGCCGGGGCGGGGGCCTACAGCTACGTCGAAGAATCTGATGGCCTCCGGCGACGAGCGACGAAAGCCGAGCTGCTGGGCGGCGGGGTCGATGGTCGGCTCTTCCGCCTGGACAACCTGACCTCGCAGACAACACGCGAGGCCCAGACAACCGTCTTCCCTGTCGAAGTAGAACGAGAGACCTTCCGCCCTGCCCGAGGCGGCTGGAAGACCAACAGCACCGGCATGGAACGGCTCAAGGCTGCTCGGCGCCTGATGGCGGCGGGTCGGACGCTCTCCTACGTGCGCTACCTCGACGACTTTCCGGCATTCCCGCTCAACAACGCGTGGGAGGACACTGTTGTCGCGGGCTTTGGCGAGCCGAAGACGTACGTCGTCCAGACCAACACCAAGGTCGTCGAGCGCTGCGTCCTCATGACTTCGGATCCCGGCGACCTCGTCCTCGATCCGACCAACGGCAGCGGCAGCACAGCAGTGGTCGCCGAGGAGTGGGGTCGGCGGTGGATCGCCATCGACACCTCACGGGTCGCCGTCGCATTGACGCGGACCCGCCTTGCCGCGCTCAAGCTCCCGTACTACCTCCTCGCCGACTCCAAAGAGGGTCAGGGGAAGGAGTCCGCCATCACAGGGCGACCCGGCTCGACCGGCTCGTTCGTCAACGACGTCCGCAAAGGGTTCGTTTACAAGCGCGTCCCCCACGTGATGCTGCGCGACATCGCGCAGAACGCGGAGATCGAGGCCGGGATGTCGCGCGAGCAGGTCGAGCAGGCTATCGAGCGTCACAGCGAGCAGGAGCTGCTGTTCGACCAGCCCTACGAGGACCGGCGCATCGTGCGCGTCTGCGGGCCGTTCACCGTCGAGAGCCTGTCGCCGCACCGGATGCTCAGTGAGGCCGAGGTGCCCGAGGCCGAGAACGTCCCGCAATCCAGCGGCGGCTTCGAGGACACCATCCTCGGGAACCTGCGCAAGGCCGGCGTGCAGAACCGCGACCGTGCCCAGCGCCTGGACTTCGAGGCCCTCGAGCCCTACGCCGGTGGCCGGTGGATTCACGCCCGCGGAGCGTTCACCGACGAGGAGGGCCAGACCCGAACGGTCGGCATCTCGCTGGGCCCCGAGTACGGGACGGTCGGGTCCGACCAGGTGCGCGAGGCCGCCAAGGAGGCGGTCAAGGGCGTGGGCTTCGACCTGCTGCTCGTGTGCGGTTTCGCCTTCGACGCCCACAGCAACGAGGCGGCCAGGGAGTTCGCGCCGGAGGCGAACGGCGGAGGCTGGGCGATCGCGACGGAGGAACGCAGCTTCGGGAGGCTGCCGGTGATGCTCGTGCGCATGAACCAGGACCTCTCTATGGGCGAGGAGCTGCTCAAGAAGACGGGCGCCGGCAACCTCTTCATGGTCTTCGGCGAGCCCGACGTCCTGATCGACCAGTCGGACGACGGGATGGTCGAGGTCGAGGTCCGCGGTGTGGACGTCTACGACCCCACGACGGGCGAGATCCGCTCGGACTCGACCGACGACATCGCCTGCTGGTCCATCGACACCGACTACAACGGCGAGAGCTTCTTCGCCGCGACGCGTACTTCACTGGCGCCAACGACCCGTACAAGCGCCTGCGCCAAGCCCTCAAGGCTGATATCGACCGGGACGCCTGGGAGAGCCTCTACCGCACTCGCAGCCGTCCCTTCGCGAAGCCGAGCACCGGGAGGATCGCCATCAAGGTCATCAACCATCACGGTGACGAGGTGCTGAAGACCTACACAGTCGAGTGATGGCCGCACGTGGGCGAGCCGAGCCCTCACGCTGCGTCGTTGCGCGACCGGCAGCCGCTGTGGGCGGTCTGGGACCCGGATGAGTTCGACGTACCGCCGAATCGACGGCGCGTCGTAGCCCTCTGGCCGAGCGACTGGACGTACATGGACAAGCAGGGCCGAGACCTCACGGTCCAGCGCCTGCGCGATGGCGTAGCGCAGCGCACGCTCCGGACGCCCGACCCTTTCGTCGGGCGTGAGCGCTTCTATCGAGACGAGCCACGAACCGAGGGGTGGCTACGGATAGTCGTCGAGTGGTCCGGTCGCGATGGACGGGTGTACAACGCGATGGTGGACGAGAACCCGCCGCAGGTAGGCTGATCCCCGAGATGGCGGTGACGATCGGCGCATACACGTTCGCGAGCTCCGACTACGACCCAGATCGCGATCTGCTGGAGCTGGCGGTTGCTGATGACTGGGGCGGAAGCGCCTTCTTCGACGGCCCCGAGAACGCCACGTGGCTGCGCCGCGGTCGGCACGTCACCTGCGTCTTCGTGTACGAGGCCGGAAAGAAGCTGAACCGCGACGGTGTTCTCTACGTCACCACCCCCGAAGGAGAGCGTGTGACCGCGCAGGGCGTAACCGAAGTAGTGCACGTCGGATACGTTGGCTGACAAGGCGACGGCGATGGCGCCCGGCCCCGTCCTCTTCGACCTCAACGGCACGCTGCTGGACATCGCGACGATCTCGCGGCCGTGGGGGAGCGAGCGGGGTCCGTTGGCGCTGCGGGCGCTGGACGACGCGGTGATGGCGGGGATGACCGCCACGCTGACCGGCACCTACCGGCCCTTCGCCGAGCTGCTGCACGCCGCGCTGGACCGGCGGGTACGCCTCCAGGGGCTGGACGCGAGCCTCGTCGACGACGCTCTGGAGCTGACCAGGCGCATGCCGCCCTATCCGGAGGTCCCCGGCGCGCTGGACCTGCTGCGTGCCCGTGGCGTCCGTCTCGCGGTGCTCAGCAACAGCGCGGTCGAGATCGCCGAGGCGGCGCTGGAGCGCGCCGGCCTGCGCGACCGCTTCGAGCTGGTCACCGGCACCGACGTCGTGGAGGCCTTCAAGCCCGACCCGCGGCCCTACCGCCACGCCGTCGAGCAGCTCGGCGTGGCGGCCCGGGAGGTCACCATGGTCGCCGCGCACTGGTGGGACGTCGAGGGCGCCGGGCGCGCCGGGCTGCGCACCGCGTGGGTGGCCCGACGGGAGCGGATCCTGCGTGCGACCGTCCCCGAGCCCGATGTCCGGGGCGAGGACGTCCGCGACGTGGCCGCGGCCCTTCTCGCCTGAGCCGGCCCTGCGGGTACGCTCGCCGCCCCATGCCCCGCGAGTGGACCGATCTCTTCGTGCTGCCCGACGGCGAGGCTCCTCCGGCCAACGCCGGCGGCGAGGAGCAGGAGGGCGGGCGTGGGCGCGGGCGCTTCTTCCGCCGGCTGCGCGAGAACCTCTCCAAGACCCGCCAGGCCCTGGGCGCCGAGATCCAGGCCACCCTGTTCGAGACCGTCGACGAGGCCACCTGGGAGCGCCTGGAGGAGGCGCTGATCATGGCCGACGTCGGCGCCTCCACGACGGCGAAGGTCGTAGCTCAGCTCGAGCAGGAGGCCCGGGACGGCGGGCTGGAGGGCGGCGAGGCGCTCAGCGCCCGACTGACCGAGCTGCTGGCCGGCATCGCCCGGACCGAAAGCCCTGTTCGCATCGATCTCTCCCCGAAGCCGACGGTGATCATGGCCGTGGGCGTCAACGGCACCGGCAAGACGACCACCATCGGCAAGCTGGCCTGGCACCTCCGGCGCGAGCTGGGCCGCACGGTGATCCTGGGCGCCGCCGACACCTTCCGCGCCGCCGCCGTGGAGCAGCTCCAGGGCTGGGCGCAGCGCGCCGGCTGCGAGATCGTCACCGGCCGCGAGGGCGCCGACCCCGGCTCGGTGGCCTTCGAGGCGGTGCGCCGCGGGCGCGAGCAGGGCGCGGACGTGGTCATCATCGATACCGCCGGGCGCCTGCACACCCAGGACCACCTCATGGACGAGCTGACCAAGATCCGCCGGGTCATCGGCAAGCAGCTCGACGCGGCTCCCCACGAGACGCTGCTCACCGTCGACGCCACCACGGGTCAGAACGGCCTGCGCCAGGCCAAGCTCTTCTCCCGGGCCGTCCCCGTGGACGGCGTCGTGCTCACCAAGCTGGACGGCACGGCCAAGGGCGGCATCGCGCTGGCCATCGCCGGCGAGCTGGGCATCCCCGTGAAGCTCATCGGGGTGGGGGAGGCGCTGGAGGACCTGCGCCCCTTCGACGCCGACGACTTCGCGCGGGCCCTCATCGCCCCGTGACGTCGCCTTTCGATCCTCGCTTGCGATGTGTGACGTCGCCGTAGGTCCTCGGTCCCGATGACCTCAAGGCGAAACGGTTTACTGTGGACCCGTGGACGCCTGGGTCGTCTTCCTCATCATCGCCGCCCTGCTCGCCGTTGGCGAGGTGCTCACCCTGGGCTTCTTCCTCGCCCCCTTCGCGGTGGGCGCGCTGGCCGGCATGGTCGCCGCTCTGATCGGCGCCCCGCTCGTGCTCAGCTTCACGCTGGCCATCGTGGTCTCGGTCGCGTCCTTCGGCGTCGTGCGTCCGATCGCCCGCCGCCACCGGCGCACGCGGCCGTCGCTGCGCACCGGGGTCGACAAGCTGATCGGCGAGGAGGCCATGGTCGTCCAGACCGTTGACAACGACGCCAACGCCGGCACGGTGCGCCTGTCCGGCGAGGTGTGGACCGCCCGCGCGTTCGACGAGGAGGTCATCGAGAGCGGGCGCAGGGTGCACGTGGTGGAGATCCGGGGCGCGACCGCGCTCGTCAGCGAGCTGTGAGGAGGTAGGAAGATGACAGGTGGACTGATCGCCCTGATCGTGGTCGCCGTGCTGGTGCTGTTCCTGGCTGCGCGGACGGTGCGCATCGTGCCCCAATCGCGCGCGGGCGTGGTGGAGCGCCTGGGGCGCTACCAGCGCACCCTGGGCCCGGGCTTGGCGATCGTGATCCCGTTCGTCGACAAGGTGCGCCAGCTCACCGACCTGCGCGAGCAGGTCGTGTCCTTTCCGCCCCAGCCCGTGATCACCGAGGACAACGTCTCGGTGGGCGTCGACACCGTCCTGTACTTCACCATCACCGAGCCCAAGTCCGAGCTCTACGAGGTCGCCAACTCGCTGACCGCCATCGAGCAGCTCACCGTCACCACGCTGCGCAACATCATCGGCTCCCTGACCCTGGAGCAGGTGCTGACCAGCCGCGACCAGGTCAACGACCGCCTGCGCATCGTGCTCGACGAGCGCACGGGGCCCTGGGGGATACGCGTCAACGGCGTGGAGCTCAAGGCCGTGGAGCCTCCCCGATCCATCCAGGAGGCCATGGAGAAGCAGATGCGCGCCGAGCGCGATCGCCGCGCGAGCATCCTCACCGCCGAGGGCGAGAAGGCCTCGGCGGTCCTCTCCGCGGAGGGCGCGCAGCAGGCCGCCATCCTGCGCGCCCAGGGCGACAAGGAGGCGGCGGTCCTGCGCGCCCAGGGCGAGGCCGAGGCCATCGGCACGGTGTTCAAGGCCATCCACGACGGCAAGCCCGATCACGCGCTGCTCTCCTACCAGTACCTGCAGATGCTGCCCGAGCTGGCCGACGGGCAGGCCAGCAAGGTGTGGATCATCCCCTCCGAGTTCACCCAGGCGCTGGGCGACCTGGGTGGGGTGCTGGGCCGGGGCGGGAAGGAGGGCACCGGGACCTCGTGAGCTTCATCGACGAGACCGTCGCGGCCTACGCCGACGCGCAGGTCACCCCGCCCGCCCAGCATCTTCGGACGGTCGCGCGGGAGACCGCCGACGAGCTCGGCTCGACTGTGATGCTCACCGGCCCGGTCGAGGGTCGGCTGCTCGAGACGCTCGTGTCCGCCGCCGCCCCGCAGCTCGTGCTCGAGGTCGGCACCTTCTCGGGCTACAGCGCGCTGAGCATGGTCGCGACCCTGCCCGAGGGTGGGCGCATCGTCACCTGCGAGCTGGACGACGTGCGGGCCGACTTCGCCCAGCGCCACATCGACGCCGCGGGCGCGGGCGACAGGATCGAGATCCGTCGCGGCCCGGCTCTGGACAGCATCGCCGCGCTGGACGGGCCCTTCGACCTGGTGTTCATCGACGCCGACAAGGCCGGCTACGTCGACTACTACGAGGCAGTGCTGCCCAAGCTGGCGCCGCGCGGGCTCATCGCCGCCGACAACACCCTGGCCGGTGGGCGTGCCGCCACGGACGCGGACGACGACACCGCAAGGGCCATCCGCGCCTTCAACGACCACGTCGCCGCCGACCCGCGCACCGTGCAGGTGCTGCTCACCGTGCGCGACGGCATCACGCTGATCCGCCGGGCCTAGACTCGACAGCAGTGTTCGACGCCCTCTCCGAGAAGCTCCAGGCGACGCTGAGCGACGTCCGCGCGCGCGGGACCCTGACCGAGGCTGACATCAACGCGGCCATGCGCGAGATCCGCCTCGCGCTGCTGGAGGCCGACGTCAACTTCAGGGTGGTCAAGCGGTTCACGTCCACCGTGAAGGAGCGCGCGCTGGGCGAGGAGGTCATCGGCCAGCTCAACCCCGGCCAGCAGGTGGTCAAGATCGTCGCCGAGGAGCTGACCACGCTCATGGGCGGCGAGAGCGAGCGAGCCGAGTTCGCGTCGCGCCCGCCCACGGTGATCCTCATGGCCGGCCTGCAGGGCTCGGGCAAGACCACCGCCACGGCCAAGCTGGCCCGATTCCTCAAGGCCGAGCACGGTTCCTCCGTCGCGCTGGCCGCCTGCGACGTCTACCGCCCGGCGGCGGTCGACCAGCTCGTCAAGGTCGGCGGCCAGGTCGGCGCCGAGGTCTACGAGCAGGGCACCGACCGCGACCCCGTCGACATCGCCCGGTGGGCGCTGGACAGGGCCAAGATGGACGGCAAGGACGTCCTCATCGTCGACACCTCGGGCCGCTTGCACGTCGACGAGGCGCTCATGGCCGAGCTGGTCAAGATCCGCGACGCCACCAAGCCGACCACGACGCTGCTGGTCGTCGACGCCATGACGGGCCAGGACGCCGTCAACGTGGCCGAGCAGTTCGCGCAGGCCGTGGCCTTCGACGGCGTGGTCATGTCCAAGCTCGACGGCGACGCCCGCGGCGGCGCCGCCCTGTCGGTCAAGGCGGTCACCGGCAAGCCGATCCTCTTCGCCTCCACGGGCGAGAAGCTCGACCAGTTCGAGCGCTTCCACCCCGACCGCATGTCCCAGCGGATCCTCGGGATGGGCGACGTCATGTCGTTCATCGAGCGCGCCGAGTCCCAGATCGACGCCGACGAGGCCCAGGCGCTGGAGCGCAAGCTGCGCCGCAACGAGTTCACGCTCGATGACTTCCTGGGTCAGATGAAGACGATGCGCCGCATGGGCCCGCTGACCTCGCTGCTGGGGATGATCCCCGGCTTCCAGGACCAGCAGCTCAAGAACCTCAAGGTCGACGAGTCCGATCTGGACCGTCTCGAGGCGATCATCCTGTCCATGACCCCCGAGGAGCGCCGGCGGCCCGAGCTGATCAAGGGCTCCCGGCGGCTGCGCATCGCGCGCGGCTCGGGAACGACGGTGCAGGCGGTCAACCAGCTCGTCAAGCAGTTCTCCCAGATGCAGAAGATGATGAAGCAGATGACCAAGGGCAAGATGCCCGACATGGCCGCGCTCATGCGCGGCGGGCGTTAGGAGCGACGCTGCCTCGTCCCTTCGGCTACCCTCGTGCGCTGCCATGGCCGTCCGAATGAGACTGACCCGCGTCGGCGGGAAGAAGAACCCCATCTGGCGGATCGTGGTCGCCGACCAGCGTTCGCCCCGCGACGGGCGCATCATCGAGACGGTGGGCCAGTACAACCCGCAGACCGAGCCCTCCTCCATCACGGTCAACGGCGACCGCGCGCGGCACTGGCTGGAGCGCGGCGCGCAGCCGACCGATCAGGTCCGCAAGCTGCTGCGCACCCAGGGCGTCTCCTAGCGCCGTCGGGCGGCGTGAAGGACCTCCTCCTCTATCTGGTCCGCGCGCTCGTGGACGAGCCCGACCAGGTTCGTATCGAGCAGTTCGAGGAGGACGACGGCACCGTGGTGTTCGAGCTGGCCGTCGCCGACGGCGACTACGGAAAGGTCATCGGCCGCGGCGGGCGCACGGCCAACGCGTTGCGCACCGTGGTCAAGGCCGCGGCCGTACGCGAGCGCAAGCGCGTGCTCGTCGACATCGTCGAGTGAGGACTCGTGCAGGACGCTTCCGGACGAGTCCCCGACGAGCTGCTGCACGCGGGGCGGGTGGGGCGGCCCCACGGCCTGGACGGCTCCTTCCACGTGGCGCAGCCCACGCCGCTGCTCCTGGCGCTGGGCACCTCGCTGCGCGTCGGAGAGAGCGACACGGAGGTGGTGCGCCGGGCGGGAACCGACGAGCGCCCGATCTTGCGCCTGGCGCTCGCCGCCGACCGCGACGCGATCGAGGCTCTGCGCGGCCGGGAGCTGCTCGCGCCGCGCGGCGCCGCGCCCGAGCTCGAGGAGGGCGAGTTCTGGGCGCAGGACCTCGAGGGCTGCATGGTGATGGCCGACCAGCGGGAGCTGGGCACCGTCGCCGCGCTGCTCGCCCTGCCGTCGTGCGAGGCCCTGCAGCTCGAGGGCGGCCTGCTGGTGCCCATGGTCGCCGACGCCGTGAAGCGGATCGACGTGGCCGCGCGGCGCATCGAGGTCGACGCCGAGTTCCTCGGGGATAAGGCCTGAGCGGTGCAGCTCGACGTCGTCACCCTGTTCCCCGACTGGTTCGACTGGTTTGCCGGCCAGCGTCACGTGCGCAACGTGCTGGCCGAGGGCCACGAGCTGCGCACGCTGGGTCTGCGTGAGCACACGCCGTTGACCGGCGGCCAGGTCGATGACACGCCCTTCGGCGGCGGGGCGGGGATGGTTCTGCGCGTGGACGTCATGGACGCCGCGTTGCGCGCACACTACGGCGAGGACCCGACGGAGCTGCGCCTGCGCCGCCGCGTCATCGCCCTGACGCCCGGCGGGCGGATGCTCGACGACGCCTACGTGGACGAGCTGGCCGCCGAGCCGGCGTTGACCCTGCTGTGCGGTCGTTACGAGGGCTTCGACGAGCGCATCGTCCAGCACTTGGCCTCGGACACCCTGTCGGTCGGGCGCTACGTCCTCAGCGGCGGCGAGCTCGCGGCGATGGTCGTCGCCGATGCGGTGCTGCGCAAGCTCCCGGGCGCGCTGGGCCACGCCGACTCCGCCGTCGAGGAGAGCTTCAGCACCGCGCTGGAGGGCCATCCCGAGTACCCGCACTACACCCGTCCGGCGCGCCACCGCGGCTGGGAGGTGCCCGAGGTGCTCCTCTCGGGCCACCACGAGGAGATACGCCAGTGGCGCCGCGCGCGGTCGATCGAACGCGGTGGCGCCTGAAGGCGGAGCGCTACCATGCTCGATCCGCGTGGAGGCCGTCCCGCCCCACGCGTTCTTCTTGCCATGAGCACGGTCATCGAAAGCCTCGAGCGCGATCAGCTGCGCCGGGTTCCGGCCTTCCGGGCCGGCGATCGCCTGCGCGTGCACTTCCAGGTCATCGAGGGGACGCGACGGCGCACCCAGGTCTTCGAGGGCGTGGTCATCAAGCGACAGGGCCATGGCTCGCGCGAGACCTTCACCGTGCGCAAGCAGTCCTTCGGCGTCGGCGTGGAGCGGACGTTCCCCGTGCACTCGCCCAAGATCGAGAAGATCGAGGTCGCCGCTCGCGGCGACGTGCGCCGCGCGAAGCTCTACTACCTGCGCGACCGCGTCGGCAAGGCCGCCCGCGTGCGCGAGCGTCGCTACACCGGTCCCGACCCCACCGCCACCCTCGAGGCCCAGGCCGCCGCCCAGCCCGAGGCGGTCGACGCCGAGGGCGTCGAGGCGGACGAGGTCGCAGAGGAGGCCGCTGCCGAGCAGGCCGACGCCGACGGCGCGACGCAGGCCGCCGCCGCCGGCTCGGGCGACGCGGAGGGCTCGCAGGAGCGCACCGCGTCGTCGTCGTGAAGCAGGCCGGCAACTCTCTCGTCGAGCTCGTCGTCATCGTCGCCGTGGCCCTCGGCTTGGCGCTGGGGATCCAGGCGTTGCTGGTCAAGCCCTACCGCATCCCGAGCGAGTCGATGGTGCCCACGCTCGAGATCGGCCAGCGCGTGCTGGTCAACCGCCTCGGCGCCCGCTTCGGGCAGCCGGAGGTCGGCAACGTGACCGTGTTCCACCCGCCTGCGGGCGCCGACACCAACGAGTGCGGCGCGCCCACCGAGGACGGCGAGGTGTGCAGCCGGCCGACCGAGGAGCGCGCAGATGTCAACTTCATCAAGCGCGTCGTCGCCGGCCCGGGCGACACCCTCGCCGTCGAGGGGGGGCAGGTGATCCTCAACGGCGAGCCGCAGGTGGAGCCCTTCACCGAGCCCTGCGGCGGCGGATCGGAGTGCGACTTCCCCGAGGAGATCACGATCCCCGAGGACCACTACTTCATGATGGGGGACAACCGGGGGGCCTCCGACGACTCGCGCTTCTGGGGTCCGGTGCCGGAGGAGTGGATCATCGGCGGCGCGTTCGCGACGTACTGGCCGCCGGAGCGCATCGGGCCGCTGTAGCGGCGGCGGGCCTCGTGGCGCCTGAGCGGATCCCCTGGCCGGGGCCGTGCCGGCGCACTGTCCCCGGCCGGTCAATCACTCAGGCATCCGCGATGCCTCGCCGGATCTCAGCGCGCTGCTCCGCCGCCACGTGCGCGAACATGAGCGTCTCGTGGCCGTCTCCACCGCAGCAGCGCCGCCCCGTCGGGCGAAGACCGCAAAGGGGGGCATGTCCCGTGGGCGGCGGCTGGTCAACCACGACCGGCGGTTGGGCTTTCGCTTCGTGGCGGGAGCCGACGAGGCGGGCCGCGGCTGTCTGGCCGGCCCGCTGGTGGCCGGCGCGGTGCTGTTCGACCTCGAGCGCCTCGGGCCGCGCGAGGTCCGTGCGCTGGGCGCCCTCAACGACTCCAAGCAGCACGACCTCGAGGGGCGCGAGGCGCTCTACCCGATCGTCATGCGCCTGGCCACCCGCGTGGCCGTGGTCTCGCGCTGCGCGCGGGGCATCGACGAGCGCGGGCTGCACCGCACCAACCTCGCCGCGCTGCGCGACGCCCTGGCGCGTGTGGCGGTGCCGGGCTGCCTGTGCCTCAGCGACGGCTTCCCGGTCGGCTCCATCGGCCACGAGACGCGCGCCATCGTGGAGGGCGACGCCAGGAGCGCCGCGATCGCTGCGGCCTCGATCATCGCCAAGGTCACCCGCGACCGCTTCATGCGCCGCGCGGACGAGCTCCATCCGGGCTGGGAGTTCGCAGCGCACGTCGGCTACTCGACGCCCGAGCACCGCGCGGCGATCGCCCGCCAGGGCGTCTCACCGCTGCACCGTCTGTCCTTCCAGAGCACGGCGTACACGCAGCTCTCGCTCTAGAACGCCCCCTCGAGGTGCTCGAGGGAGGCCAGGCGGCCGTGATGGTCCACTGTGACGCCGATGGCGTCGAGGCGCAGCTCGGCTGCGCGGGGGCGGTCGGCCGTCGTGCTCAGCCACTCCCGGGCCATCGCGCGGACCTGGCGGCACTTGGCCTGACCGAGGTTCCACCACGGCGACCCGCCGCCCGCCCGGCGGGCCTTGACCTCGGCGAAGACCAGTGTGCGCCCGTCGAAGGCGACGAGATCTAGTTCGCCCTGACGGGTGCGGAAGTTCGCGGCGACGATCGCGAACCCGAGGCGCTCGAGGTGCTCCCGAGCATATCGCTCGCCCTCGCGGCCCAGGACATGGCGCGGGTCGGTCGAGACGCGGGGCTCACGGGGCATGGCGGCGACGCTACGCGCCCGGGTGTGACGGATCAGCACACGGAGGTGACGACTCCCCCACGAAGGCGTGCCGTGTTCGCTCCGCGTCCACCCGCCGGCGTGGCGCGGAAAGGCGTTGCGCGGCCGGCGCACACTCGTGACGAGCGCGTGGTGATCCGGCACACGCGCGCACCTAGCGTGCCCGGCCATGTCCCTTGCCCGCGCCGTCACCTTCGCCATCGACGGGATCGCATCGCGACGGGTGCTCGTCGAGGTCGACGTCCGGGTCGGGCTGCCCGCCTTCACCATCGTCGGCTGTGGCGACATGTCGGTGCGCGAGTCGCGGGAGCGCATCCGTGCCGCGTTGCTGAACTCGGGCTTCGAGTTCCCGGCGCGGCGGATCACCGCGAACCTCGCGCCGGCTGCCCTGCGCAAGGTGGGGCCGGGCTTCGACCTGGCCATCGCCTGCGCACTGCTGGCCGCAGGCGGTCAGGTGCCCGTCGAGTCACTGGAGCGCTGGGCCATCTTCGGCGAGCTGTCGCTGGGCGGCGAGGTGCGCCCGTGCCGAGGGACGCTGGCCGTCGCCGAGGGTGCGCGACGCGCCGGATCGACGGGCCTGCTGGTACCGCGCGCCGCGGCGCGCGAGGCGGCGCTGGTCGACGGGCTGTCCATCGCGGCGGTGGGCAGCCTGCGTGAGGTCGTCGCGGTGCTGGCCGGCGAGGTGGAGCCGCCTGCGCCTCCCGAGGCCCAAGGCGAGGAGCCGGGCGAGACGCTCGACGATCTCGACGACGTACGCGGTCACCTGCTCCCGATCCGCGCGCTGGTCGTCGCGGCCGCGGGCGGGCACAACCTGTTGCTGGCCGGTCCGCCGGGGACCGGGAAGACCATGCTCGCGCGGCGCCTCCCCT
The DNA here is from genome assembly GCA_024330185.1 of Candidatus Siliceabacter maunaloa. Taxonomy (GTDB): domain Bacteria; phylum Actinomycetota; class Thermoleophilia; order Solirubrobacterales; family Solirubrobacteraceae; genus Siliceabacter; species Siliceabacter maunaloa. The sequence continues at coordinate 33,203 of JANDLV010000032.1, read as the reverse complement.
CGATCCTCCCGCCGCTGACCCATCCCGAGGCGGTGGAGGTCACCCGGATCCACTCGGTGGCGGGCCTGCGCATGGGGGAGGGCCTGGCGCAGCGCCGCCCTCTGCGCGCGCCGCACCACACGATCTCGGCATCGGGCCTGGTCGGCGGCGGGTCGAGCCCGACGCCGGGCGAGGTCAGCATGGCGCACCACGGCGTGCTGTTCCTCGACGAGCTGTCGGAGTTCGCGCGCACGTCGCTGGAGGCGCTGCGCCAGCCCCTGGAGGACGGGCGTGTCGTGGTCGTGCGCTCGCAGCGCACGGCGATCTACCCGGCGCGGTTCATGCTCGTCGCCTCGACCAATCCGTGCCCGTGCGGGCACGCCGGGAGCCCGCTCTGTCGCTGCATGGAGGGCGACGTCCTGCGCTACCGCCGCCGCCTGAGCGGCCCGCTGCTGGACCGCATGGATCTGTTGGTGCACGTCGCGCGGCCCAGCGCGGCCGAGCTCGCGGGCGAGTCCCTGACCAGCTCGGCCGACGCACGAGCCGACGTCGCCCGCAGCCGCGCGGTCCAGACCGCGCGGTTCGAGGGCACGCCGATCACCTGCAACGCGCAGATGCCTTCACGGCTGCTACGCGTGCACGCCGGCCTGGACGAGACGGGGGAGACCACGCTGGCCCGCGCGTACGACCGCGAGCACCTCAGCGCCCGGGGCCACCACCGGATACTGCGCGTGGCCCGCACGATCGCCGACCTCGCCGGCGCCGAGGCGATCGGCGTGAAGCACCTCATCGAGGCGCTCCAGTTCCGCCAGGACACCGGAGCCCTGGAGCTGGCGGCGTGAGCGGCGGCGTCAGCGGCACGAGCCGGGCGTGCGACGACTGTCTGCGCCGAACCCACCTCATCGCGTTGCTGGCCGGGCGGATCGAGCGCGAACGCCACAGGCGGCGGTTGCCCGAGCTGCTGGCCCTGGGCGACGAGGCGCTGGTGGCGGCGGTGGCCGGGCGTGACGCTTCCGCGGTGCGTCGCGGGCTCGCCGCGTTCGCGCCCGCGGCCGCGCGGGCCGCCTGCGAGGCCGCCGGGCTCGTCGCTCTCTGTGTCTGCGACGCCCGCTACCCGGCACGCCTGCTCGAGGGGCCCGACGCGCCCGCCGTCCTCCACGTCGCCGGCAACCCCGCATGCCTGGAGGCGCTCGCCGGCGAGATGGACGCGGCGCCCGCCGTGGCGATCGTCGGTGCCCGTCGCTCGACGGCCTATGGCGACGAGGTCGCCCGCGCCCTCGGTCGCGGCCTCGCCGCCGCCGGCGTCCCCGTCGTCAGCGGGATGGCCTTTGGCATAGACGCAGCCGCGCAGGCCGGCGCGCTGGAGGCCGGCGGACCGACCATCGCCGTGCTCGCCGGCGGCGCCGACGTGCCCTATCCACGCAGCAAGCGCCGCCTCTACGAGCGCATCACCGGCCCGGGCGGGCCGGGCTGCGTCGTGTCCGAGCTGCCGCCCGGATTCCAGCCGTTCCGGTGGTGCTTTCCCGCGCGCAATCGCATCATCGCCGGTCTGGCCGGGCTCACCGTGGTGGTCGAGGCCGCCGAGCGGTCGGGCTCGCTCATCACCGCAGATCTGGCCGCGGGGCTGGGTCGTACCGTCGGCGCGGTGCCCGGACGCGTCACCACGCCGCAGGCCGCGGGCGCCAACGCGCTGCTGGCCGACGGGGCGGCCCTGGTGCGCGACGCGTGCGAGGCGCTCGACCTCCTCCTCGGGCCGGGCGCTCACGAGCGCCGTCCGCCGTCCCCGCTGGGCGACGGCCTCGAGCCGCGACTGCGGGCCGTGCTCGAAGCGGTCGCCGCGGGCAGTGACGTGGCCGGCACGGTGGCCACCCACCCCGCGGACGTCCATGCCGCGGGCCTGGCCCTGACCGAGCTTGAGCTCCTGGGCCACCTGCGCCGCGACCACTGCGGTCGCTACACGGTCATCCCGCAGTAGCCTGGACCACCTCCGATGGCCGCCGACCGCCCCGTCCCCGTAGTGCTGTCCATCGCTGGGTCGGACTCCGGGGGAGGGGCGGGGATCCAGGCCGACCTGAAGGCCTTCGCGGCCGCGGGCGTGCACGGCGCGACCGCGATCACGGCCCTCACCGCCCAGAGCACCGTCGGCGTGAGCGCGGTCGAGGCGGTGTCGCCCGCGATGGTCGAGGCCCAGGTCGAGGCCGTGGCCGGCGACCTGGGCGTCGACGCCGTGAAGATCGGCATGCTCGGCGACGTCGCGACCATCGAGGCCGTTGCCCGCGCCCTGGATCGCCTCCCGGCCGGGACCCCCGTGGTGCACGACCCCGTGATGGTGGCCGAGTCCGGCGCGCGGCTGCTGGCGCAGGACGCCATGGCCGCGCTGATCGAGCAAGTGCTTCCGCGCGCGACGGTCATCACGCCCAACCTGCCCGAGGCCCAGGCGCTGGTCGAAGAGGGCGCCCGCGGCGCTGGCGCCTGCGCCGGCGACCTCGACGGCGAGGCCCTGGCCCGCGCGCTGCACGGGCTGGGACCCGCCGTCGTCGTGGTGACCGGCGGCCATCGCGACGAGGTGACCGACCTGGTCTTCGACGGTGTGCGCCTCGACGAGCTGCCCAGCGAGCGCCATGCCGACGGCGCAGCCCACGGCTCGGGCTGCACCCACTCCTCGACGTTGGCCGCTCACCTCGCCCTGGGCTCGACGCCACTGGAGGCCGCCCGCGCGGCGCGTGAGGCATCCGGCGCCGCCGTCCGCGACGGGCTGCGGGGCCTGGGCGCGGGCGCGGGACCGGTCGACGTGCTGGGCCTGACCCGGGCCGCGGATGTCCGCGCGAAGACCCGGCGGGCGATCCCTCCTTCCGTGGCCCGGCCTCTGCCATAATGCCCGGCTCCATGAGGTTCCTGCGCATGAAGCCTGGGCACGGCGAGATCCTCCTCGCAGCGGGGAACGTCGACGTCCCGGAGGAGGAGCGGGAGCTGATCGAGGCCTTCCGCCGCCAGCTCGACGAGGGTCTGTGGGCCGCCGTGCCGACCACCGCATCGGGCGGCCGGCGCCAGGCCCGGATGGTGCGTCGCTTCGACGAGATCCCGCGCGACGCCGATCGCGTGATCTTCTTCCCCCGCGCCGCCGGCGGGCGTTAGGGGTTCCCGCCGTGCTGCTCGCCCTCGGCGCCACCACCATCGTCATCCTGGTCCTGCTGTGGGAGGTCTGCTGGCCGCGCATCTCCGAGGAGATCGACCGCCACAAGGCCCGCCGCGCACGCGTCATCGACGCCGACGCGCTCAACGGCTATGACCCCGGCCGCGAGCGGCGCGCCGAGCAGCGCGCCCGCGAGCTGCTGCGCTCCTGCGTGAACGAGGAGGAGTGGGGGATGTACCGCGACCTGGGCTTCCTGCGCGTGTGGGGCGCGATGTCCGAGGGCCCCCAGCGCGGCTCGCGCACCAACGGCGCGCCCTACGCCTACCTGCTCTACCCCCACAAGCCGGTCGTCGCCTATCTGCCCCAGACCGGCCGGCTGCTCAGCGAGTACTGCGTCGAGTTCCCCGACGAGTCGCGCCCCTACGGCAGCGCCCGCCTACCCGACAGCGACGACGTGCTGGCCAAGTGGATGGCGCTCACCGCCGACGAGCGGCGTCTGATCACCACCGCCAACATGCATCTGCCCGGCCGCCAGGTCGACCCCAAGCAGATCAAGCGCGACCTGTGGCGCCTGGGCCAGTGGGAGCGCTCCCGGCTGGGGCCCGGCAGCCGGGGCAACGTCACCGCCCCGTAGCGCCGGCAGTAGTCTGCGGCGCCCATGAGCGCCACGAACGGGTTCGACCCCAAGCACCGTAGCCGTGCTCTGACCGACGGCCCCGAGCGCGCCGCCGCGCGCGCCTACCTGCACGGCATCGGCTTCGACGCCGAGGCCGTGAGCAAGCCCATCATCGGCGTCGCCTCGACCTGGATCGAGACGATGCCCTGCAACTTCACCCTGCGCGCGCTGGCCGCCAAGGTCAAGGAGGGCATCCGCGCCGCCGGAGCGACGCCCATGGAGCTCAACACCATCGCGATCTCCGACGGCATCACCATGGGCACCAGCGGGATGAAGACCAGCCTGGTCTCGCGCGAGGTCATCGCGGACTCCATCGAGCTGGTCGCGCGTGGTCACCACTTCGACGCGGTTATCGCGCTCAGCGGCTGCGACAAGACCATTCCCGGCACCGTGATGGCCCTGGCCCGCCTCGACGTCCCGGCGGTGATGCTCTACGGCGGCTCGATCATGCCCGGGCGCCACAGGGGCGCCGACGTGACCATCCAGGACGTCTTCGAGGCCGTCGGCGCCCACGCGACGGGGCGCATGACCGACGAGGAGCTGCGCGAGCTGGAGGTCGTCGCGAGCCCCGGCGCCGGGGCCTGCGCCGGTCAGTTCACCGCCAACACCATGGCCATGGCCTTCGAGGTGCTGGGCATCAGCCCGATGGGCTCGGCCATGGTTCCCGCCGAGCACACCTCCCGCGCCGACGAGGCCTTCGCGGCCGGCGAGCTGGTCGTCGATGTCCTGCGCCGCGGCCTCAAGCCCTCCGATGTCATCACCCGCCAGGCACTGGAGAACGCGATCGCGGCCGTGGCCACCTCGGGCGGCTCGACCAACGGCGTGTTGCACCTCCTCGCCGTGGCCAGGGAGATGGGCGTGGAGCTGACCATCGACGACTTCGACGCGATATCGCAGCGCACCCCGCTGTGGTGCGACCTCAAGCCCGGCGGGCGCTACGTGGCCGCCGACCTCTACCAGGCCGGCGGTGTGCCACTGGTCGCCCGTCGTCTGCTCGAAGCCGGCCTGCTCCACGAGGGCGCCATGACGGTCACGGGGCGCACGATCGGCGAGCACGCGCGGGAGGCGACGGAGACCGAGGGCCAGCAGGTGGTCCGCCCGCTCGACGACCCGGTCAAGGCCACCGGCGGCCTGGCGATCCTGCGCGGCAACCTGGCGCCCGAGGGCTGCGTGGTGAAGCTCAGCGGCCACGAGCGCCGCCACCAGCGCGGCCCCGCCAAGGTCTTCGAGGGCGAGGAGGCGGCCATGGACGCCGTGCTGCACGGCGGGATCGAGCGTGGCGACGTCGTCGTCATCCGCAACGAGGGCCCGGCCGGCGGACCAGGCATGCGGGAGATGCTCGCCGTCACCGCCGCCATCAACGGCGCCGGCCTGGGGGAGCACGTCGCGCTGCTCACCGACGGGCGCTTCTCCGGCGCCACCCACGGCTTCATGGCCGGCCACGTCGCCCCCGAGGCGGTCCGCGGCGGCCCGATCGGCGCGGTGCGCGACGGCGACGAGATCGTCATCGACGTGGACGAGCGCCGCCTGGACGTCGCGCTGGACGACGACGAGATCGCCGCACGGGTGCGCGACTACCAGCCTCCGCAGCCCACCGACACCACCGGCGTCCTGGGCAAGTACGCCCGCCTGGTGGGCAGCGCCAGCGAGGGCGCGGTCACGGGGTGAGGTTCGGTCGGCCCTGATGCGCATCGCCATCGACATCGACTCCACGTTGCACCACTACTGGGACGTCCTCAGCGCCTCCGCCCAGCGGCGGTTCGGCATCGACCTGCCTTACGAGGAGCAGTACGACTGGGGCATCACCCGCCTGCGCCCCGAGCAGCTTCACGCCTGCGTCGAGGAGACCCACCGCGCCGCCGCCATCGAGGCCGCCGAGCCCTACCCCGAGGCGGTGGAGACCGTGGGCGCCTGGCACGCGGCCGGCCACTTCATCCACATCACCAGCCACCGCGTCGACACGGCCCACACGGCCACCGAGCGCTGGCTGGAGCGCATCGGCCTGGCCTACGACGAGCTGTACTGCTCGTTCGACAAGGTCAGCCGCTGCGAGGAGATCGGCATCGACCTGCTCATCGACGACGGCCCGCTCAACATCGCGCGCGCCCTCGAGCGGGGCATCATCTCCGCCACCATCGCCCACCCGTGGAACCGGGACGTGTGCGAGGAGGAGGACGTCATCTGCGCGGCCGACTGGCCGGCGCTGCGCGAGCGCCTGGCGCCGCTGCTCGCCCGCGGCGAGGCTGGTTAGCCCTCCAGTGCCTACCATCCGTTCCGTGGACGAAGGCCCTCCCTCGCACAAGAGCCTCGTGCAGCGCGAGCCCGAGGACGATGCGCCGGCCACGCGCGACCTGCGCGACCTGCTGCCCGGGATCGAGCCCGAGCGCCAGGTCAACGACTGGGGGCGCTCCGAGCGCGTCGAGGGCTTCATGGACCGGGTCCTCTACGACTTCTACTACCACCTGTGGTTCCGCTGCGAGGTGGAGGGCATAGAGAACGTCCCGGCCGACGGTGGCGCGCTGCTGGTCTCCAACCACTCTGGCGCCCTGCCGCCCGACGGCCCGATGATCGGCAAGGCGATCAAGGAGGAGCACGACCGGCCGCGCCCGCTCTACATGACCGTCGAGCATTTCTTCAAGGGCTACCCGGGCTTCAGCATGCTGCTGCCCAAGATCGGCTGCGTGCCCGCCCACCCGGCCAACGTCCAGCGCCTGCTGGCCGACGAGCGCCAGCTCGTGCTCGTGTTCCCCGAGGGGCGCAAGGGCAGCGAGAAGCTCTACCGCGACCGCTACCGCCTGCAGCGCTTCGGCCGCGCCGGCTTCGTGGCCGCGGCGATGCGCGCCGGCGTGCCCATCGTGCCCGTGGCGCTCATGGGCGCCGAGGAGGCGGCGCCCATCTTCGGCCACATATCGCTGCTCAAGCGGCTCACCGGGCTCATCTACTTCCCGATCACCCCGACGTTCCCCCACGGCGGGCCGCTGGCCATGCTGGGCTACCTGCCCGCCAAGTTCAAGATCCGCTTCCTGCCCCCCGTGCGCACCGACGACCTCGGCGAGGAGCCGTGGCAGGACCGCTCCCTCGTCCAGACCGTCGCCCAGGACATCCGGGCCTCCATCCAGGAGGAGCTGGTCGACATGGTCGCCGCGCGCAAGTCGGTCTGGCTCGGCTAGTGGCCCACTCGTGACCTCGCGGCGCGTCCTCATCACCGGGCTGTCGACCTACTGGGGCGGGCGGCTGGCCCAGGCCCTGGAGGCCGACCCGCGCTTCGAGGCGATCATCGGCGTGGACAAGACGCCGCCCAAGGTCGAGCTGCAGCGCACCGAGTTCGTCCGCGTGGTCGACCAGCACTCGCTCATCCGGCGCATCGTCGAGGCGGCCGAGATCGACACGGTGGTCGACACCCGCCTGGTGGTCGACTCGATCGTCACCGCCCCGCGCCTGGCCCACGAGAACAACGTCATCGGGACCATGAACATCCTGGCCGCGTGCGCCGGGAGCGACAGCCCGGTGCGCAAGGTGGTCTTCAAGTCCAGCGCCCACTTCTACGGCGCGCAGCAGGACGACCCCGCCTACTTCACCGAGGACATGGACCGCCCGCACCCCGCGCGCATCCCGCTGGAGCGCGACGTCGTGGAGGCCGAGGCGGCGGTCCGCGACTTCGCCGAGCGCCAGCCCGCCGCCACCGTGACGGTGCTGCGCTACGCCAACGGGCTGGGGCCCGCCCTGCGCACCTCCCACACCACCCTCTTCGACCGCGGGCTGGTGCCCGTGCTGCTGGGCTTCGACCCGCGCTACCAGTTCGTGCACGAGGACGACATCGCCGGCTGCCTGGAGCACGCCGTGCGCAACGACCTCGACGGCGTCTACAACTGCGCCGCCGACGGCGTGCTGGTGCTCAGCGAGGTCCTCGACCTGCTGGGCAAGCGGGCGGTGCCCATCCTTCCTCCGCTGGGCACCGGCCTGGCCGCCGGCGCCCTGCGTCGCGCCGGCCTGCACATCCCCCCAGAGATGCTCAACCAGCTCCGCTTCGGCCGCGCGCTGGACAATCGCAAGCTCAAGGCCACGGGCTACCGCTACCGCTTCACCACGCGCGAGACCGTCGTGAAGCTGCGCGAGCACCAGCGCGTGGCGCCTCTCCTGCGCCGCTCGGGCGAGTCCTACCGCTACGAGGAGGAGGTCGAGGAGTTCCTGCGCTACAGCCCCAGCGTCCGCCCGCTGGAGCGCGACGCCGGGCGCAGGCTGGTCAACGTCCCCGCCGGGCAGGGTGGCGCCGCGCCCGCCCCGGGCAGTCCGGTCACCGCCTACGCCGACCTGCGCGACGAGGAGGTCGTGGCGCTGCTGGCCTCGCTGGACGGCGACGACCTGCGCGATCTGCGCGACCACGAGCGCTCCAACGCGGGTCGCAAGGGCGTCCTGGAGGCCATTGACCGCATCCTCGACGGCCAGGCCTGACGAGCGGAAGCTGTGATGCAGCTTGCAAGACCTCGATCACGGGCAGGATATGCCCTAAGGTGCTCCGACGGATGAACCGACGCAGCTCAGCCCGCGCGACAGCCCTCGTCCTGAGCGTGATGGCCCTGGTTCTCGTGGCCTGCGGGACAGTGGGCGTCTACGCCTACGACGACTCGACGCGCGACGTGATCGCCGACGGCGTGACCATCGGCTCGATGGACGTCGGCGGGATGACTGGCGAGGAGGCCTCCGAGCTTGTGAGCTACGAGCTCCTGGAGCCTTTCGAGGAGCCGCTGGTGGTCGAGGGCCACGGCGACGAGGAGTTCGAGCTCACGGCCAAGGAGGCGCGCATCAGCGCCGACGTGAGCGGCATGGTGGCCGACGCCCTGGCCGCCGGGCGCGACCAGGGAATGCTCGCGCGCACCTGGCGTGGTCTCAGTGGCGGCGAGCTCGACCGCAGCATCGAGCCGCGCATCGCCTTCTCCACCGAGGCGGTCCAACGCCTGGTCGACAGGGTGCGCGTGGACGCCGACCGCGACCCGCGCGAGGCCGACGTCGAGCTGACGACCACCTCGGTCTCCGTCGAGGAGGGCCGCGACGGGATCGCCACCGACGTCGACCAGCTCAAGGACGACGTGATGGCGCGGCTGATCGACCCCGACGCCGACCGTGTGGTCGAGGCGCAGTTCGACCGGACCGAGCCCGAGCTGAGCAAGGAGGAGGTGCGCGACAAGTACGACACCGTGCTGACCGTCGATCGCGCCAACTTCCGCCTGCGCCTGTTCAAGGACCAGGAGGTCGTCGAGACCTACCCGATCGCCCTGGGCGAGGCCGGCCAGGACACGCCGACGGGCACCTATGACATCGCCAACAAGGCAGTCGACCCGGCCTGGAACGTGCCCAACAGCGACTGGGCCGGCGACCTGGCGGGCCAGGTCATCCCCGGCGGCAGGGCAGACAACCCGCTCAAGGCGCGCTGGCTGGGCATCTACAACGGCGTGGGCATCCACGGGACCGACGCCCGCGACTCGATCGGCACCAACGCCTCCAAGGGCTGCATCCGCATGCTCGTCGAGGACGTCAAGGCGCTCTACGAGCGGGTGCCCGTCGAAACGGCCGTCTACATCGACTGAGGGGCGCCGCGCAGCGTGGTCCCGATCTCCGCGATCGGGACCTCCTCCCAGCCACGCCGGAGCAGCAGGGCATGGTGGTCGCAATGGCGAATGACCAGCGAGCCGATGAAGACGCCCCGCTCGCGCCGCCGCATCACCGCGTACCACATGGTGGTCGCGTCCCTGGTGCCCTGGATGCGCAGCCACGGACGCGGCGGGGGCTGGACCCCGTCGCCGACTCCGGCCTCCACGAGCTGACGATGGGTGGCCACCGTCCCACTGCTCGTGTCGATGAAGAAGATCGCCATGGCGACGCCGACGCTAGCGCCCCGCACCAGTCCCCGTCGTCCTCCGACCGTTGGGTCACCGCGCTGGCGCTGCTGGACCGCGACCTGTGCCGCCGCGGCGCGGCGGAGCGCACGCGCCGGGCCTACGCCGGCGACGGGCAGCGCTTCGCCGACTGGGCCCGCGGCCGCGCCCTGGCCCCCGACGCGGTCGATCCCCGCGCGCTGCGCCGCTACGCGGCGGGCCTGTCGGCCCGGGGCCTGCAGCCGGCGACGGTGGCCCGTGCGCTGGCCTCCTTGCGCGCCCTGTTCCGGGTGCTGCGCGACGAGGGGTGGATGGCCGCCAACCCGGCCGAGCTGACCAGTGCGCCCAAGCGCGCGGCCAAGCTCCCCCGCGTCCTGCGTACAGACGAGGTCGCCGCGCTGCTGGAGCGCATCCCCACCTCCACGCCGCTGGAGCTGCGCGACCGCGCGCTGTTCGAGGTCGCCTACGCGGGCGGGCTGCGCGCCGAGGAGCTCGTGAACCTCGACACGGGGGCCGTGGACTTCGAAGCCGAGGAGGTGCGGGTGGAGGGCAAGGGATCCAGGACCCGCGTCGTGCCCCTCGGGGAGCCCGCGCTGCGCGCGCTGGAGCGCTACCTGCGGCGGGGACGTCCCGTGCTCCGGCGGGTGCCGGAGTCCGACGCCTCCCTCTTCCTGTCCAGGACCGGCCGGCGGCTGTCGACCTCCGACGTGCGCCGCCGGCTGCGCACCTGGGCGCGCCACGTCGCGCTGCAGGGCGGGATCTCGCCGCACGCGCTGCGCCACTCCTTCGCCACCCACCTGCTCGACGGCGGGGCGGACCTGCGCACGATCCAGGAGCTGCTCGGCCACGCCGGCATCTCGACGACCCAGATCTACACCCGTGTAGAGTCAGCCCGCCTGCGCAGCGCCTACGCGCGCAGCCATCCGCGGGCCTAGTTGGGGAAGGGTGCTGAACGTCAAGGCGATCGAGCTGAAGGACCAGTGGCGCCGCTACAAGCGTCACGGCGATCAGCGCGCGCGCGAGCAGCTCATCGTCGCCTACTCGCCGCTGGTCAAGTACGTCGCCGGGCGCCTGGCCTCCGGCCTGCCCGCACACGTGGAGGAAGCCGACCTCGTCTCCTATGGGCTCATGGGCCTGATGAACGCCGTGGAACGCTTCGAGCTCGAGCGCGAGATCAAGTTCGAGACCTACGCGATCACGCGCATCCGCGGCGCGATCATCGACGAGCTGCGCTCCCAGGACTGGGTTCCGCGCTCGGTGCGCTCCCGCGCGCGGGAGATCGAGCGGGCCAACGCCAAGCTCGAGAACCATCTCCAGCGCGCCCCCACCGACGAGGAGATGGCCGACGCCCTGGACATCCCTGTCGAGGAGTTCCAGGAGTCGCTGCTGCAGATCTCCACGTCGACCATCGCCGCGCTCGACGAGCTGTGGACCGTCTCCGACGCCAGTGGCGACCAGGTCTCCCTCCTGGACACGCTGCACGACCCGGGCGCGCCCGACCCCTCGCAGGCCGTCGACGAGAGCGAGCTCAAGGATCGGGTGGCCGACGCCATCGCCCGCCTGCCAGAGCGCGAGAAGCTCGTCATCGCCCTCTACTACTACGAGAACCTCACGCTCCGCGAGATCGGCGAGGTGCTCGGCGTGACCGAGTCGCGCGTCTCCCAGATGCACACCAAGGCGGTGCTGCGGCTGCGCTCGCGGATGAGCGACGAGAACGGCTCCTGACAGCGGCTTGATATCGCGTGGGGCGCCGGTAGGGTCGGCCGTCCAACCCCGAGACGTGGGCAAGAGGCATGTCCATCTCCGCGGCCCTCAACTCCGTCTGCGAGGGCGCGGACGCGGATGCCACAAAGGGCGGGCCCGGAGCGGTTCGCCTGGTCGTCGGTGGGAACTGGGACCCAGGCTCTCCGCAACATCGGTGAGCAAGGCGCAGGCCGCGCTTCCTTGAGGTGTCAGGCGGGCTGAGTGCGCCCAAGAACCTCCATTCGGGGATGGCCCGCGGCGCGCTTCCGTATCGGATGCTGCCAGCTGAACGGCTGCAGGCGCCGGTGGTCGAGGAGGAGGCTCGTAGGTCACCTGCAACGCCCCGTGCGGGGCAGCGGCGCGGGTGGAAGCGGGCTGCGAGCAGGTCCGGCGAGCGCTGGGCCCAAGACCGTAACGTCCACGCGGTAGATCGCCTTCGCTGCATCCCGCCGCTCGCGCGCGGCTGGCTGGGCACGAACGGAACGTTGCGGTCGGGGTCGGGGGCCGCTTCCGGCGCTACCCTCGACCGGTCCCATGTCCCGCAAGTCGATCACGACCAGCCACGCCGTCCTGGCCTGCGACGTGTGCGGTCGCACCCTGCTGCGCGGCGAGAAGGCCGATCCCTTCGTCGCCGGCGGGTCGCGGCGCCTGGTCTGTGAGCTGTGCACCGGCCGGGCGGCCAACGAGGGCTGGATCCGCGAGGGCGCCGACGATGTGGGCGTACGCAGCGCGGGCGGCCGCGGGCGGCGCTCGTTCCTGGGTCGCCTGCGCCGTCAGGGCGACAACGGCGAGCCCCCCCGCGAACGCCCGGGAGAGGTGCGCGCACAGCGTCCCCGCCGCGACGACGGCGCAGCCGTATGGACCCAGGAGCCCGACTGGGGCCCCGACCACCACGGCCACCCGGCCGATGCCTGGGCCGGCGAGCCCGTCCCCGAGGACGCCGGCTGGGAGGACCCGGCGGCGGTCGCGCAGGACGCCCCCGGTCTGCCCGCCGCCCACGAGCACGCCCACGATGACGCGCTCCCCGCGGAGTGGGCCCCCGAGGAGCCGCTGCCCGATGAACCCGCCCCGCCGGTCGGGGAGGCTGCGCATCCGCGCGAGCGCCGCCGGGTGCGCCGGGGCGAGCCCGCCCCCGAGCCGCCGCGCGCGCAGCGCCACGTGCACGCCGTGCCCACCAACGCGAGCCTGAAGCTCAGCCGGGCGCTGGAGGTCTTCAACCAAAGCGGCCACCCGCGCACGGTGGCCGGCGTGGCCCGTTCCCTGGGTGAGCCGATGGTGGCCGCCCACCCGTCGGGCACCGAGGGCAGCATTGTGGTCATCGCGGTCGCCTGGGAGCTGTGCTGGTATCGCTACGAGGTCGACCTGGCCGACGAGGCGGCCGGTGTGCGCGTGGTGGCCCAGGGCGCCGAGCTCGACGAGCTCGAGCCCCGCGAGCGCGAGGCCAACGTCGAGGCCGACGACCGCGGCGCGCTGGCACTGGCGTGAACGCGCTGTGGACGGTCCCACAGGTCGGAGCTATCCTTCGAGAGACCGCTTTCGGAGCTATCCTTGGGGAGGCCGCTTTCGCCTGCCGGCCGTGTAACGTCGCCGTAGGTCGTCGCTTGCGGCCACCGTCAGGCGAAATCCGCTTTCCATGATCTACTGCGTCGTTCCCACCGCGCTGGCCGACGAGCTCTACGACAAGCTCGTGGCCCACTACGCCGACGATCCCGATGTCGAGGTGATCGTGGACCGGCGCACGGCGGAGCGGCGCGGTGGCGAGGCCATGCCCGCGCAGCACGAGCAGCGCACCACGCGCGACCGCCGCCGCCGGCGGGTGCCGGGCGAGTTCCCGCCCATCGCCGAGGGCGACTGAGGACCACCGGGCGTGAGGGTCGTCGTCCACGTGGACGGCGGAGCGCGGGGCAACCCGGGGCCCGCCGCGGCGGCCGCCGTCGTGTCCACCCCCGAAGGCGAGGTGCTCGACGAGAGCGCCGAGACGCTGGGCCGCGCCACCAACAACGTGGCCGAGTACCGCGGGCTGCTGCTGGGCCTCATGCGCGCCCGGGAGCTGGGCGCCACCGAGGTGGAGGTGGTCAACGACTCCGAGCTGGTGGCCAAGCAGGTCAACGGCGTCTACAAGGTCAAGCACGTCGACATGAAGCCGCTGCACGCCGCGGCGCGCGAGGTGCTGGAGGGCTTCGAGCGCTGGACGGTTCGCTCGGTGCCCCGCGCGCGCAACGCGCACGCCGACGCGCTGGTCAACCAGGCGCTCGACGCGGCGGCCTGAGGCCGCTGGCTGTCAACTCGCCGCACCCCGGGCTGACACCCCGGCGATTCACAGCGCCGGACTTCGGGCACGCACCCGCCATGCCCGATGTGACCTTCCCCTCCAACGGCTCGACCGCCCCCGGCTACCTCGCGATCCCGCCGGACGGTCACGGCCTGCCGATCGTGGTGCTCCAGGAGTGGTGGGGCCTCGAGGACCACATCCGCTCCGTCTGCGACCGCCTGGCCTCCAACGGCTTCCTGGCCCTGGCGCCCGACCTCTACCGCGGCGAGACGACCATCCAGCCCGACGAGGCGCAGCAGAAGATGATGGCCCTCAACATGGACGAGGCCGAGCGCGACATGCGCGGCGCCGTCGACTTCCTCGCCGAGCACGAGGCCGCCGAGGGCGGGCGCGTCGGATCGCTGGGCTTCTGCCTGGGCGGCGGGCTGTCGGTGTGGGCAGCGGCGGCCAACCCCAAGGTCGCCGCGACGGTGACCTATTACTACGTGATGCCCCATGGCACGCCGGACTTCGCGGCCATCCGGGGGCCGGTGCTCGGCCACTTCGGGACCGCAGACGAGTTCGTGCCCGTCGACGCCGCGCGCGACCTGGAGCGCTCGATGCGCGACGCGGGCGTGGAGGTCGAGTTCGAGTTCTACGAGGGCGCAGGCCACGCGTTCTTCAACGACACCAACCGCCTGGGCACCTACGACGAGGCCGCCGCCCTGCGCTCGTGGCACCGCACGGGGGACTTCCTGCGCGACCAGTTGTGACGTCGCCGGAGGTCCGAACTTGAGAGGACCGGAGGCGAAAGCCGTTCTCCCGACGTTCCTCCCGCTCCCGCGGCGCTCGGCCAAGCCTCGCACCGACGGCCTGACCCACGTGATCGACACCGGGCTGGCGGCCGCGGACGTCGACGCCTTCCTCAGTCTCGCGGCGCCGTTCGTGGACCTCGTGCGCCTGGGCTTCGGGACGGCCTACGTGACGCCCGCTCTGGAGGCCAAGCTGGCCGTCTACGCTCGCCACGGCGTGCCGGTCATGGTCGGAGGGACGTTGACGGAGCTGGCCTGGCTGCACGGCCGGGTCGACGCGCTGGCCGACTGGCTGGCCGGGTTGGGCATCGAGCACATCGAGGTCTCCAGCGGCGTGGTTCCCGTGCCCGCCGCCGACAAGGTGGCGCTGGTGGAGCGCCTGGCCCAGCGGTTCACCGTGTACGCCGAGGTGGGGGAGAAGGACCCCGACGCGATCCTGGCCCCCTACCGCTGGGTGGAGCTCATCCGTGGCGCACTGGACGCGGGCGCTGCGCTCGTGGTCTGCGAGGGGCGCGCCAGCGGCGACGCGGGCGTGTACCGCCGTGACGGCGAGGCGCGCACCGGTCTGATCGACGAGATCGTCCACGAGATCGACCCGTCGCGGCTGGTCTTCGAGGCGCCCCGCCGCCACCAGCAGACGCTGCTCATCCGCCGCCTGGGGGGTGAGGTGAACCTGGGCAACGTGCGCCCCGACGACGCGCTGGGGCTGGAGACGCTGCGCCTGGGCCTGCGCGCCGACACCCTCGACGTCTTCCACCCGGTGCCGTGAGCGTCCGCCGCGCCGCGGTCGGGGGCGGCCGCGACGTCGCCGTGCTGCTCACCGGCGTGGGCAAGCGCTACGACATCGTCAGCGCGTTCGCCCAGCACGCCTTCGTCATCGCCGCGGACCCGGGTCCGCTGGCGCCCGCGCAGTACGCCGCCGACCTGCGCGTCGCGCCCCCGCGCATCGACGACCCCGACTACGTGGCGTTCCTGGAGCAGCTCATGGCCGCCCACGACGTGCGCGCGGTCGTGCCACTGACCGACCTGGACATCGAGGTGCTGGCCGCGTCCGAGCGGCTCCCCGCGTTCGTTCCTCCGGCGGAGGTCTGCCACGCGACCTTCGACAAGTTCGCCTGCCACGAGCTGCTGCTCTCCCACGGGCTGCCCAGCCCGCCCACCGCCCTCCCGGGCTCCGAGCCCGACGCCTACCCCGTGATGGTCAAGCCCCGGCGCGGGTCGGGCGCGCGCTCCATCCACCCCGCCGCCGACCGCGAGCAGGCCGAGTTCTTCGTCCGCTACGTCGACGAGCCGGTGATGGTGCAGCGCCTGATGGACGGCCCGGAGTTCTCGATCGACATCCTGGGCGACCTCGACGGGCGCTGCCTCAACGCGATCCCGCGGACCATGCTCGAGTCGCGCGGGGGCGAGTCGATCAAGGGTCAGGTGATCGCCGACGCCGAGCTGGTCGAGCTGGGCCGGGCCGTGGTCGAGGCGCTGGGCGTGCGTGGCCCCTGCACCGTCCAGGCCTTCCGCGACCGCGAGATCGGCCTGGCCATCACCGACGTCAACTGTCGCTTCGGCGGTGCGTTCCCGGCGCCGATGTACGCCGCGCGGCCCGGGCGCACCTACCCGGAGCTGATCGTGCGCATGGCCCGTGGGGGGACGGTCGAGCCCCATGTGGGCGACTTCGCCGCCGGCCAGACCTTCTCGCGCTACTACTGGCAGCTCGAGCTCGACGAGGACCTCAGCCCCACGGGCCGCGACATCGTGCCCGGCGGGCCCCGGGCGCCGCGGTGAGGCCTTGTGGACGCCGCGGCGTCCCCAAGCCCGAGCGGGTCACCGCGGGCGCCGGAGCAGCCAGGCGCCCAGGAGCGGGTCCACCAGGCGCGGGCCGGCGCGTGGGGTGCGCTCGACGTGCTGTCCGTCATCGGCGATCCGGTTCAGGGCATCGTGCAGGGACGACCTGGCCACGCGATGCTCCGCGGCGAGGCGATCACCCGTGGGCGCGCGGCCCTCGGCGAGAGCCAGCAGAACGAGTCGCTCGAGCCGGGAGGAGCCGTCCCAGACCCCCTGATGGACGTCCTGGGTCTCGTCCAGAGCGCGGTCCAAAGCCTCCCTTGCGGGATCGTCCCCCCTCTGGTCGGCGTGCAGCAGCTCGAAGAGGTGATGGGCCAGGAGCATCGTCCGCTGCGGGTGACCGGCGCCGAGCGCCACGACCTCATCGACCGCGGGCCCCGGGTCGATACCTGCATCGACCATCAGCGCCTCGATGTCGTGCCCCGCCTCGTCGGCCGGCAGTCCGCCGAGCTCGAGTGGCCGCGCCTGCCCGTAGAACGGTCGCTCGCGGTCGGCGAAGAGCGATCGCATCAGCGATGGCTGGCTTCCGGCGTACACGTACGCTGCAGCGTCGCCGTGGTGCTGGATCACCGAGCGCACGAGTCCGTCGAGTGCGTCGTCGGCGACGAGAAGATCCTGGAACTCGTCGAGGCAGACCACCGTGAGTCCAGCGTCTGCCTCGTACAGCGTGCGCGGGAGGTCGAGCAGCTCGAGCAGCGCGTGGCGGGCCTCGTCGGCCTGCACCGGGCGAGGGGCGGGGCTCACCGAGATCCCGGCCACGCTCACGCCGAGTCGCGTGGCCCAGCGGCCGACTGCGCGTCGCGGGTCGGCGGGCAGGGCGGAGAACGCCGAGGTCACCCGCGCAGCCGCGTCGGCCAGGCTGCCGACCTGCGAGAAGTCGACGCGCACCGCACGGTGACCGGCCTCGCGCATCGTCGCGGCATGGGCATCCAGCACGCTCGTCTTGCCGAAGCGCCGTGGTGCCGCGAGCCTGATGGCGACCCTGTTGGCCGCGGCGCGCTGCAGGCCGTCGAGCTCGCTTCGCCGATCGATCAGGTAGGTCGGATCGACCGGTCCCTGGTAGCGGAAAGGGTTGCTCACGGGCCAAGAGTGTACGGATCTACCGGACGTTACCGTCCGGCATTTCCGTACGTCAGAGTCGTGGCTCCCGCTTCCGGCAACGTACGTCCCGCCCGGGAGCGGGCCCTCACGCAAAGCGGCTGAAGGGACTCGAACCCTCGACCTTCTGCATGGCAAGCAGACGCTCTAGCCAACTGAGCTACAGCCGCGCGAGCGAGCCAGTATAGCCAGCGGCCGGGGGGCCCGGCCGCCACCGTCAGCTTCCCCCGTAGGGCGCGTAGCGGTGGTGGAGCATGAGGTCGTTGCCGTCGGGCTCAGGGGAACTCGCCCGACGGTTGGCGAACGGGCGTTCGGGTACAGTAGAGAGGCATGTGTGGAATAGCCGGAATCTACGGAGGAGCCGAGCGAGCGGGGGAGCACGGTCTGGCGATGCTGGGCCGGCTCGAGCACCGCGGGCCCGACGGACAGGGCGAGCGGCGCTTCGGCAACGCCTGGCTTGGCCACACCCGCCTGTCGATCGTCGACCTCGAGGGCGGCGACCAGCCGCTGAGCACGGCCGACGGCGAGTGGCTCATGGTCGGCAACGGCGAGATCTACAACCACGAGGACATCCGCGAGCAGCTCGGGCGCGCGCGCTTCACCTCGGGCTCGGACAACGAGGCAGCCCTGCACCTCGTCGAGCAGGAGGGCCCGCACGCCCTGGAGCGCCTGCGGGGCATGTACGCCGTCCTCATCGCCGGCCCCGACGGCACCTTCGTCGCCGCGCGCGACCCCGTGGGCGTCAAGCCCCTGTACTGGACGCCGCCGACCGCGCAGCGCGAGGAGGTCGCCTTCGCGTCCGAGCTCGTGGCCTTCGAGCCCGCCGCCCGCGAGCACGTGGAGCTGTTTCCTCCCGGCCACTACTGGACGCCCCGGGAGGGCCTGGTGCGCTTCGCCCACGCCGTCCCCACGTCGCTGGTCGAACGCTTCTCCCGCCCGACCTCGCCGGCCGACGACACGCCGCCGGCCATCCTCGACGCCCTGCGCGACGCCCTCGTGCTCGCCGTGGAACGGCGCATGATGGCCGACGTGCGCGTCGGCGTCTTCCTCTCCGGCGGGCTTGACTCCTCGCTCGTCGCGGCCATCGCCGCCCGCTCGGCGCGCGAGCGCGGGTACGTGCTGCCGACCTTCGCGGTGGGCACGCAGGGCAGCCCCGACCTGGCCGCCGCGCGCTCCGTGGCCGCCCATCTGGGCACCGAGCACCACGAGCGCGTCTATACCGCGGATGAGGCCCGCGAGGTCCTGCCCGAGGTCGTGCGCTCGATCGAGTCCTTCGACCCGTCGCTGGTGCGCTCGGCCGTGCCCAACTTCTTCCTCAGCGAGCTGGCCGCCGAGCACGTCAAGGTGGTGCTCACCGGCGAGGGCGCCGACGAGCTGTTCGCCGGATACGACTACGTGGGCGAGCTGACCAGCGACGACGAGCTGCACGCCGAGCTGGTGCGTACCGTGGAGAACCTCCACGGCCTCAACCTCCAGCGCTGCGACCGCGTGACGATGGCCCATGGCCTCGAGGGCCGGGTCCCGTTCCTGGACCTCGACCTCATCGAGCTGGCGCTGTCCATCCCCGCCGGGTGGAAGCTCTCCGGGCCCGGCCGTCCCGAGAAGCGCATCCTGCGCGAGGCGTTCACCGACTGGCTTCCCTACGAGTTCCTATGGCGCAAGAAGGCCGAGTTCGGTGACGGCAGCGGCGCCGCCGGCGCCCTCCTCGAGGAGGATCCCGACCCCGGGCCAGCGGTCAGCGACGACCCGTGGGAGGGCGAGCTTGCGCGCACCGACGAGGAGCGCGCCTACCTGGCGATCTTCACCGAGCACCTGCCCGGCGTGGTGCCCGAGCAGACGCTCACCCGCTTCGCCACCGCCTGAGCACGGACGTCCTTGCGCGCGGACGCCCCGACGTGAAAGGCTCGCGGCCGATCAACCGCGAGCAGAGGAGCCCCACGATGGCCGAAAGCGTGTACCGCATCACCGAAGTGATCGGCGTCAGCAGTGAGTCGTGGGACGCCGCGGCCAAGGTGGCGGTGGAGACGGCGGCGAAGTCGGTGCGCGATCTGCGCATCGCCGAGGTCATCCGCCAGGACGTCACCATCGAGAACGGCACCATCACCGGCTACCGGGTGCGCCTGGCGATCTCGTTCAAGTACGAGAGCGTCCGGTAGAACGCTTTCGCCTGCGGTCCTCTCAAGTTCGGACCTCCGGCGACGTCACACCTAAACGTCCCCACCCTCGTCGGCCAGGCGCGCCGCCTCGCGGGCCACCAGCCCCAGGCGCGCCTCGCGGACGAGGGGGACCTCGCGGCGACGCTTGCGCACCAGGCCCAGGTCGAGCTCGCTGGTGATCAGCGCCTCGTCGTGCTCGGGCGCCTCGCAGACGACGCGGCCCCAGGGGTCGACGATGTGCGAGCCGCCCCAGAAGCGCAGTCCGGGCTCCTCGCCGACGCGGTTGACGAAGACCACGTAGCACTGGAACATGCGCGCCAGGAAGGTCGTGATGTCCTTCCAGTACGTCTGGGAGTCATAGCGCTCGGGGAAGCGGCTCTGGGAGGAGTTGGTGGGCACGAGGAGCACCCGCGCGCCGTCCTGGATGGCGAGAAAGACCAGGTGGGGCTGCCAGGCGTCGTTGCAGATCAGGGTGGCCATCCGCCCCCAGCGCGTCTCGTAGGCGCGCAGCGACTGGCCGGGCGAGAAGAACTTGCGCTCCTCGAAGATGTCGTAGGTGGGCAGGAACAGCTTGCGGTGCACGTGGCGCAGCCCGTCGCTGTCGTAGTAGCCGGCGGAGTTGTAGGTGTGCACGCCCAGGCCGTCCTCCTCGAAGCCCACGACCACGTCCGTCTCCTGCGCCGCCCCCAGTGCCAGCAGCCCGGCGTCGCGCGCCGAGCGCGAGGGATCCTCGACCACCTGGCCCAGCGCGTAGCCCGTGAGGAAGAGCTCGGGGAAGACGACCAGGTCCGAGCCCTCGGCGGCCGCCTCGCGCACCATGGCACCCGCCCGCTCGAGGTTCGCGTCCACGGCGCCCAGGATCGAGGAGGCCTGGGCCAGGGTGATCCGGACCTTGTCCTGGATGCCGTCGGCCATGCGGCGCGCCACGGTAGATGATCAATGCCCCGGTCCGCGTGACGATCCGGCGACGATTACCCCGGGCGCGGGGCGGCACTGGCGCCGGGGGCCGGCACACGGGCGCGCGCGGCGGTCACC
Organism: Candidatus Siliceabacter maunaloa; assembly: GCA_024330185.1. Taxonomy (GTDB): domain Bacteria; phylum Actinomycetota; class Thermoleophilia; order Solirubrobacterales; family Solirubrobacteraceae; genus Siliceabacter; species Siliceabacter maunaloa. The sequence goes on along the minus strand of JANDLV010000032.1, from coordinate 12,608 downwards.
AGACCCCCCGCTCCCACCGCCCGTCCGGCGCGCGGGCCGACCCGGCTCAGGCTGTTGCCCGGCCAGCCGCTGCGGTAGCCGACCAGGGCGATGACCGCGGGCACGAGCACCGAGCGCACGAGGAAGGCGTCGATGAGCAGGCCCACGGCGACGAGGAAGGCCAGCTCCCGGAAGGTCTGGATGGGGACCAGCGCGGTGGCCGCGAAGGAGGCGGCCAGGACGATCCCCGCGGCGGAGATGGCCCGCGATGCTCCCGCCCCGGCCATCACGATCGCCTCCTCGAGCGGTCGTCGCCTGGCCTCCGCCCAGATCCGGCCGACAAGGAAGACGTTGTAGTCCGAGCCCAGCGCGATGAGCAGCACCCCCGCCGCGATCGGGACGAAGTAGTTGAGTTCGGGGTAGCCGAGGATCCCCGTGAAGAAGTACACGGCCAGGCCGGTCGCGGCCAGCGGGGAGATGGCCGCGACGGCGACGAGGTACAGCGGCGCGACCAGCCCGCGCAGGAACACGATCAGCACGAGCGCGACCGCGCCCAGCACCGCGGGGAGCACCCGCCAGATGTCCGAGACGGCGGCCTCGACCGTCTCGGAGGCCAGCGCGGTGTCGCCGGCGATCACCGCCGTGGCGTCCTCGATTCCGACGGCGTCCAGCAGCCCGGGCAATCGCTCCTCCAGGTTGTCCAGGCGGCGGATGGCGCGGCTGCCCAGTGGGTCCTCGTCGAGGACCACGACGAAGCGGGCGGCGTCGCCGCTCAGCGAGGTCAGCACCCCGAAGGTCTGGCCGGTGGGGTTGAGCCCCGGGCCTATGACCGCCGCGACGCCGGCCTGGTCGGCCAGCACGCCGGCGAGCTGTTCCAGCGCCAGGTCCTGCGCGCCGATGCCGGGCGCCTCGACCACGATGGCGGTGGGGGAGACCACCCCGGGCGCGAAGCCCTCGCTGACCTGGTCGTAGGCCACGCGCGGGCCCGCGTCGGGCGGCAGGCCCTGGATGATCGGATTGCCCAGTTGCAACCACACCACCCCCGAGGACATCGCCCCCAGGGCCACCAGCGACAGGACGATGGTCACCGCCGGGCGGCGGACGACCACACGCAGCAGCCGCTCGCTGCGCGACCGCGAGGAGGCCGCGCGGGCCCGGGATTCACGGCCGGGGCGGGAGGGCCACAGCAGCGCCGGCCCCAGCGCGGCCAGCAGCGCGGGGACGAAGGTCAGCGCCACCGCCAGGCCGACCAGGACGGTCATGGCCATGCCCGGGCCGAAGGCCTGCAGGAAGCCCAGCTCGGCGACGGCCAGCGCGCCGGTGCCGGCGGCCACGGCGAGGCCGCAGGCCAGGACGATCGGGGTGAGCTCGGCGGCGGTGTCGCGCGCGGCCTCGTGGCCTCCGACGCCGTCGGTCAGCCGGCGGCGGAAGCGCGAGATGTAGAAGAGGACGTAGTCGGTGACGATGCCGAACAGCAGCGCCACCACGATCGGCTCCACCTCCGCGGGCACCGAGACGCCCACGGCCTGGCCGACGGTCGCGATGAGCCGGATGGCGATCAGGTAGGCCACCGCGACGACGATCAGGTTGACCAGGGGCGCGACGATCGACCGCGTGTACACCCCCACGGCGATGAACACGAAGGCCAGCGTGGCCAGCTCGAACAGCGGCAGGCTGTCGACGATGACGTCGGCCTGGGCGGCGCGGGCCGGGATGGTCCCGGTCACGCCGACGAACGCGCCCGGCGGCGCCGGCTGCAGGTGGTCGTAGGCCACGCGTTCGGCGCGCGCGGTCCTTCCCGCCTGGCCGATGTCCGGCGGGAAGATGATCGGCATGACCGCCGTGGTGCCGCGCTCGCGCACGAAGGGCCGGTCGCCGACGTGGTTGGTGTAGAGGTAGGCGCCGGCGGCGTCGCCCAGCCCGTCGAGCTGGTTGTCGATGAGCTGCGCGGTGCGCTGCACGAGGAACCCCACGCGCTGGCCGCTCATCCCCGCCGGGTCGCGCTCGACCACCTGCGTACGGCTGATGAAGGGGAAGGCGAACAGCTCGGCCGAGCGGATCTCCGCGTCGATGGCGGCCGAGTCGGTGGGGACGAGGTCGCCCAGCCCGCCGGTCTGGGCCTCCTGGATGCTGGGCAGCGTGAACGTGAGGATCACGGTCAGCGCGATCCACCCGATCACCACCGCCCATCTAGCGCGTACGATCGCGGTCGCGAACGCGCGCGCCATCTAGTGCTCCCTCCGAGCCACTACGGGCCGGTCTCGCCGCTCAGACCGATCTCCTCGCGCTCGGCGGCGGCCAGGCGGGCGTCATCGGCGTTGCCCCGCCACGGATGGCCGCCCATGGCCGCCAGGCGGCGGTAGCTCATCCCCATCAGCGCCCGCTCGGCCAGGAAGCGCTCGAGCTCGGGGTCCTCGCGGGCCTGGGCGGTGAGGCGACGCAGCGCCCGGCGCTCACGGGCGTGCGCGAGGCGGGCGGGGAAGTAGAAGAGGAAGAGCGAGCTGGAGGGGATGAGGGCCACCGAAAGACCGAGAAGCATGCTGAGGTCCTCGGCGCTGCGGGCGGCCTGCTGGCCGCTGGCCCGCGTGTCGGCCCCCACGCCGCTGACCTCCTCGCCCGCACGCTGGATCTGGTCGCCGATCAACGGGAGGTCGATGCCCCGCAGCGCGCCGCCCACGTCCTCGACGCCCTCTCCGGTGCGGATGATCGTGTCGCTGAGCGATTGCAGCCCCTCCACCTCGTCGTGCACCCGCACCCCCACGAAGATCCACGCGGCCAGCCAGAGGATCGCGATCACGTCGAGCACGAGGATCGTGCGACCGGAGGGCAGCAGGCGGGCCATCGCCACGCATCCTCCCTGATCGTCTGCGCGCGCACGCCGGAGGGTGTCGGCAGGCTGGCCTCCTCCCGCTCCTGCGCTCAGCGGACGCGGTGGGCCCCGATGATCTCCCAGGCCAGGTCGTCGGTGCGCGCCAGGGTGCACTCCTCGACGGCGTCGCCGGTGCTCGGGTCGTTGCACTCCTGGTCGAAGGAGGCGCGGGCCTGCCAGGTGCCGTCGCCGGTCCACGCGAAGCCCGACAGGTAGGGCGGCGCCTCGGCGAAGCGGTAGGCGCGCCCGGGCTGGTAGCGGTAGGCGCCGGCCGAGGAGTTGCCGATGTTCGACGTCTCGTACCAGGCCAGGTAGTCCTCGGCGAAGGACAGGCCGACGAAGAACTGGCCGTTGAGGCCGGTGGTCAGCGTCGCGACCTGGCGCGAGGAGCGCTCGTCGAGCTCGACCTGGCGCACCTCGTTGGTCCGCAAGCCCCCCGCCGTGTCGTAGGTGTAGGTCACGATCTGACCCAGGAGGCCGTCCTCCAGCTCCAGCTCGGAGACGGAGCGGGCGGTGGTGTCGCGCCCGTCGCGGCGCTGGGGCACCCCGGACAGCCGCGTGGAGGGCCGCTCGCGCGGGGCGACGAGCCGCTTGGTGTACACGACCGGGTTCTCGCCCTCGTCGAAGCCGCGGCTGAAGGCGATCCGCCCGCCGTCGATGGTGGGGCTGCGCTCGTCCAGGCCGGTGTTGGCGTTGCGCACCGGGCGCACCTCGCCGCTGGCCAGCGTGAGCACGAACAGGTCGCGTCCGCCGGCCTGGCCGCCCTCCTGAGTGCCCACGTCGAGCGAGAAGATGACCTGTGGGTCGCCGGAGGAGTTCGTGCCGATGTCGGCCTCGAAGGGCGTCTCGGAGGGCTGCACGGGCAGGGCCCGCGCGCCCCGGGCGTCACGCACCGTCAGGCGGTAGCCGTCGATCGCGGGATCGAAGGCGCTGTAGAGCACGGTGCCGTCCAGCTCGCGCACCTGGGTCGGGCGCTCGAGCGGGTACACCGCGGTGTCCTGTGCCTGCGCGATCGCCGGCGCGAGCGCCAGCGTCGCCAGGGCGGGAAGGGTGAGGAGTCGTGCGTTCATGCCCCTGCAACGTCCGAGGACCCCAGAGGTGGCGCCGCACCGCCACGAGCCCCCGCGAGGGCGCTCGGCTAAGGCGTGCCGCGTGACCCTCGGGACACAGCAGGGACACGTTGACCGTGCAACCCCTCGCCCAGCAGGAGCCCCGCGTTCTACGAGGCTCTGCGTGAAGAGGCGCCGACCGGAGTCGAACCGGTGTAAACGGCTTTGCAGGCCGCTGCGTAGCCACTCCGCCACGGCGCCGTGGCGGACCCATCCTAGGTCGCGGCGGACGATGTCCGCGACTGCCGCCCGTCCCACGCGGGAATCATGCCGCCATCGCAAGGATCGTGCCCTCAGCTCCAGCAACGCGCTCGTCGGCTCCAGGCAGCGCCGACCGCTCGATCACCCCGATGGAGGCGGGCGGATGGATGCCTACCAGGGCTGGTTCGGCGGCGGGGCGGAGGCGGCGACGCGGGGGGCGGGGGAGGAAGCGGGGGCGGCGGTTGAGCCCCGTGGCCGCTGCTAGGATCCTCGACTCCCGGGGCGATTAGCTCAGCTGGGAGAGCGCCGCCTCGACAAGGCGGAGGTCACTGGTTCGAGCCCAGTATCGCCCACTCCGAAGGAATCTCCTGCAAATACGAGGTTTCTCCGGAGGCGAGCATCGGCGGATGAAGAGCCTAGACCGAGGCCGAGGGAACTCTGCGGGAACATGCCTCGCGGCGAGCCTTGGCGATCTCGGCCTCGGCGTCGATGCGGTCGCTCTCGGCGAGCACGTGGCCGTAGGTGCTCGGTGTCAGCGCGGAGGTAGCTAGCGCTAGACCCTATGGCCGGTCGCCTGCACGGGTTGACCGCCGGGGTAGTAGGCCGGACGCTCCTCGCGGGGGCTTGTCTGGCCTAGCCGGAGAGAAGGCTCCGGCTGACCCCAGATCAAGTGAGGAGGTCCGGCCGGGCGGCCAGTAGTGGATGGTGCGGCCCTCGGCCAGCAGCAGCGACGCGAACGAGTGGTGCAGGTCATAGGGCCGGGAAACCGTGACCCAGCCCGGCCGTTGAGCACGCCTCGGACCACTGGCGCCCGCGCCAGTTGCCCCCCAGCCGGACTGCGGAGCCGCGCTGGCACGTCGAAACGGCGACCAATCGTCAGAGGACCGACTCGCGCGGCAGTCGGCGGGGCTACCGCGGTTCGCGAAGGGTGGCCGCGAACCGCGGCACAGTGACTGCGAGGCGGTCGAGCAGTCTGGGAGCGACAGCGGTGGGCGGCGCAGCGCGGCGGCCTGGCGCTCGAGAGCGACACCGACCTCGGCCGGGTCCAGCGCGTGGAGATCGAGCAGCAGCGTGTCGGGATGCATGGCGTCGATGCCCAACGGCTCGCACGCGTCGGCTGGGAAGTCCTTGAGGTTGAGCGTGATCACGGCGCCCACGCGGGCCGCGACCGCCGCGGCCAGGACGTGGCGGTCCTCTGGCTCGTTGGTCATGTCGGGCTCGATGTGGTCGATCGCGTCTTGGGGTACCGCGGCGCCTTCGAAGGCGGCGGTCATGGCGTCGGTGAGCCGCCGGGCCTGCTCGTCGGTGGCGCGGCCGTCGGCGACGAGGTTGCGGGTGACCTCGTCGAGGATCCGCTCGCTCCAGTAGACGTCGTAGAGCTCGGTTTCGGCGAGGCGCAGCAGGGTGTCGCGCAGGGGCAGTGGGTAGAGGACGCTGGCGTCGAGCACGGCGGCGAGCGACATCGCGCAAGCTTCTCAGCGCCCATTCGGGCGCGCGGTCAGCGGTAGCCGCCCGGGAGCTCTTCGGCAAGGCGGGTGAGTTCGTCGAGCTTCTCGCGGCGAATGCCGGCGCGACGCTCGCGGTAGGCGAGAACGTCATCGATGCGCACGCGACGGTGCGTCCCGACCCTGTAGTGGTCGATGGTCCCATCGTCGAGCAGCTTGACCAGGTGGGGCCGGGAGACGTGCAGCAGTTCGGCGGCCTCCTGGGTCGTCAGCTCGCTGCCGTGCGTGACGAGGCTGATCGCTTGACCGTGCGTCAGCCCTTGCACGAGGAGCTCGAGGGCACGGATCGCCGTCGGCGGGATCTCGACCGACGTGCCGTCGGCGCCGCGTAGCTGCGCGGCTCTGTGCTCGTGGGAGAGGTTCTGAAGTTGGTCAAGCAGCGCGTCGAGTGCATCCACCTCAGCGGAGGCAGCCCGCAGCAGGTTGTCGTCTGGAGCCTTGGCGGTCGTGGTCGTCATAGGGATCACCTGGTCTTCGCGCGTGCCAGCCCAGGGTAGCCACTATCCGCAGTAAGCGCCAAAACGCAACGATCGGTCTCTCCCTCATCCTCTGTGATCCGGCTGGCAGCCGGGGCCCATGCCCGAGAAGTGCGGGCACGGCCGGCACGATGCGCCGCTGCTCCGGGCTCTCCGGCGCTTCTCTCGGCGGGCCGAGTAGATCGGCCGTGCCGCAGTACGCCTGATTGAACTCTTCGCCGGATGCCGGAGCGATGACGCGAGGGTTCCTCGATTCAGCACGTTTTCAGGGAACCGAGACGGCGAGTGGTGGAGTCGGTCGAAAGCCGGCGGAGGTGGAAGGACTACGTCCGGGCGCTCGACGCGAGCCTCCCGCAACTCGAGAGATCAGGTTCCCGACGTACGGGTCCTCCGGGCGGTAGACGAGCCAGCGTGCGTGTACGTGGACCTGGACGTGGACGGACCTCGCGTGATGAGCCAGCCCAGTCCCGAGGGTCGGCCACCCGATGCCGCCGAGGCTCGCGCCGGTGGCGCCGGCCGGCCAGGCGCCGCAGCGACCTGGCTCGCCGCTCAGCGGCGCCGAGGAGCTCCCATGCCCATGGCCCACCAGTCGGTCGTTTCGCCCTGCTCGTGCATCCACGCGAGCGTCCGGGCGGTGCTCTGGACGTGTGCGCCGGTTCCGGTGCAGAAGCTCCAGAGCTGCTGGGAGGCGCGCTTGTACTGGTGGATGAGATCGTCGAGCTCGAACGCGTCGATGTCGCCGGCGTCCCAGCGCGCGAACCCGTCGCGGGGGTGGTCGAGCAGGCGCGCGAGCTCGGCTGCGTGGTAGTCGTTGACGGTCTGGCGTGCCGCACGGCGCTCGGCCTTGGACGCTGGTGGGATCGTCCCTGCGGGCTGGGGACCGAAGCGATCAGGTGCGTCGTCCACGTAGCGACCGTACACCCCCGCGGCCTCCTTTGGGTCCGCTCGTGCGATCGGGACAGGCTCGAGCCGACCGCTGAAGCGGCCGCGCGGCCGTTGCGTCCGCGGCGGAGGCTACGTTGCGCCGGTGCCGCGTGCGATCGGAGAGCTGCGCGAGATCGAGCTGGCCGACGTCGAGGCGGCGGTCGGATCGCGGTCGTTCAAGCGTGGCCGCGGCTACGCGCGGGGCAAGAGGGTGGCCGCCTACGAGTGGGACGCCAGCGGCGAGGCGCTCACGGGCTCGGTGGTGGGCCAGGGCGCGCTCTACCAGACCGCGGCGTTCTTCACCGCCGATCGGGACGGCGCGCTCGCCTTCGACGACGGCGAGTGCACGTGTCCGGTCGGGTACAACTGCAAGCATGTCGCGGCGATCGTGATCGCGGCCACGGACGCGCGGGGCGCAGGGCCGTCGGCGCGCGACCGACGCCCGCGGCAGGCCGCGGCCGGGGCGCAGTCACCGTCGTGGGAGCTGCCGCTGCGTGCGCTGATCGAGGCACCGGCCGCGCGGACGCAGGGCAATCCGTTGGCCATCGAGGTGGCGCTGCGTGCACCCGGCCTGCCCGGGCGAGGTGTGCTGCGGCTGATGGCGCGGCTCATGCGGCCTGGAGCGCGCGGGGGCTGGGTGAACGGCGCGCTGTCGTGGGGCGCGCTGGACTCGTGGCACGTCCACGGCGGCGAGCATCGTCCCGACCACCTTGCGCTGGTCCGCGAGTTGTACGCCGTGCACCGGGCGCGCGAGGGACGGAGCGGCTTCTCGCACTACTACGGCTCGGGCGCCGAGAAGACCATCGATCTCAGCGACGACGGACCGCACTTGTGGTCGCTGCTGGAGGAGGCGGCGCGGCTGGGCCTGCCACTCGTCCACGCGGCCCGAGGGCTGGGCGAGCTGCCGCGCTTCCGCGACGGCGAGCTGCTCCTCGACGTCACGCGCCGGGGCGACCAGGGGGCACTGGCCAGCGCGGTCGTGCGCGTCGAGGGCGACGACGCGGACGGCCTCGAGCCGGTGCTGTTCCTGGGCGAGGGGCACGGCGTCGTGTGCGCCGAGCGGGCCGATGTCGCCGCGGGCAAGGACACCGAGAGCTGGAGGCTGCGGCCGGTGCGCCTGTCGCGGCCCGCGCCCGCGCAGCTGCAGCGCATGGTTCTCGACGGCGAACGGCTGCAGGTCCCAGCGGGGGAGGTGCAGCGCTTCGCCGACGAGCTGTGCCCCGCGCTGCGCGGCGTCGCACCGGTGGTGTCGTCGGACCGGTCCTTCACCCCGCCCGAGATCTCCGCGCCCTCGCTCGTCCTGCGTGCGAGCTACGGCCCCGACCACATTGTCGACGCCAGCTGGGAGTGGGCGTACCGGGTCGGTGCGAGCGTGCGGCACGCTGCCCTGCACGCCAACGGGGACGGCCCTGGGTTTCGCGATCTGGAGGCCGAGCGCGCGATCCTCGCCGGGACGGTCCTCACCGGGACCGGCCTGCAGCCCCTCGGCCTGCTCGACGAGGCCGGGCGGCCCGCCGACGGACAAGTGGTCTCCCTGTCGGGCACCGACACCATGCTCCTGACCGAGGAGCTCGGGCGGATCGAGCTGCCGCAGGGCGTCGCCGTCGAGGTCGCCGGCGAGCCCGCGGACTATCGCGACGTCGGCGACTCGCTGCAGATCGGCGTGTCGACCGCCGACATCGCCGGTGAGCGCGACTGGTTCGATCTCGGCGTGACCGTCAGCGTCGAGGGCCGCGAGGCGCCGCTGGCCGACGTCCTCTCAGCCCTGGCCGGCGGCGAGTCGCACATGCTGCTCGCCGATGGCGCGCACTTCTCGCTGCGCTGCGCGGACCTGCAGGCGCTGCGCCAGCTGGTCGAGGAGGCCCGCGCGCTGGCCGACGCGCCGTCGGCACCGCTGCGCATCAGCCGCTACCAGGCCGGCCTGTGGGCCGAGCTGGCCGCGCTCGGCGTCGTGACCGAGCAGGCGCGGGCCTGGCAGGACCAGGTCGGCGCGCTGCTGGACTTCGACGCCGTCGCGCAGCACGACCCGCCGCCGGCCCTGGTCGCCGACCTGCGCCCCTACCAGCGGGAGGGATTCGGGTGGCTGGCCTCGCTGTGGCAGTTGCAGCTGGGCGGGATCCTGGCCGACGACATGGGGCTGGGCAAGACGCTGCAGACCCTCGCGCTCGTCTGTCACGCTCGCGAACGCGACCCGAGCACCGGCCCGTTCCTCGTGGTCGCCCCGACCAGCGTCGTGCCCAACTGGGTGGCCGAGGCGGCGCGCTTTGCCCCCGGCCTCGAGGTCGCCGCGCTCACCGACACGCTGGCCAAGTCCGGCCGCGCGATCGACGAGGTCGCCGGCGCCGACGTCGTGGTCACCACCTACACGCTGTTTCGCCTGGACGCGGACGCCCACCGTACCGTGGCCTGGGCGGGCCTGATCCTCGACGAGGCACAGCAGGTCAAGAACCACCAGTCCAAGACCTACCGCTGCGCGCGGGAGCTGGCGGCGCCGTTCAAGCTGGCGATCACCGGCACCCCGATGGAGAACAACCTCCTCGAGCTCTGGTCGCTGCTGTCGATTACCGCCCCCGGGCTGTTCCCCGACCCCAAGCGCTTCGCCGAGCAGTACCAGCGGCCGATCGAGCGCGCGGGCGACGGCGAGCGGCTCGCGCGTCTGCGGCGCAGGATCAAGCCGCTGGTCAAGCGCCGTGCCAAGGAACTGGTGGCCGCCGACCTGCCGCCCAAGCAGGAGCAGACCCTCGAGGTCGAGCTGCACCCGCGCCATCGCAGGCTCTACGACACCCACCTGCAGCGCGAGCGCCAGAAGATCCTGGGCCTGCTCGGGGACTTCGACCGCAACCGCTTCACCATCCTGCGCTCGATCACGCTGCTGCGCCAGCTCAGCCTGCACCCGGGGCTCGTCGACGACGAGCACGACGCCGTGCCCTGCGCCAAGCTCGGTGCGCTCGTCGAGCAGCTGGACGAGGTCGGCGGCAGCGGCCACCGGGCGTTGGTGTTCAGCCAGTTCACCGGCTTCCTGGCCAAGGTCCGTGACCGCCTGGACGGCGAGGGCATCGGCTACTGCTACCTCGACGGGCGGACGCGCCGCCGCGATCGCGTGCTCGAGCGCTTCAAGGCCGGCAGCGACCCGGTGTTCCTGATCAGCCTCAAGGCGGGCGGGTTCGGCCTGAACCTAACCGAAGCCGACTACTGCTTCCTGCTCGACCCCTGGTGGAACCCCGCCACAGAGACACAGGCGATCGATCGCACCCACCGCATCGGCCAGACCCGCCCGGTAATGGTCTACCGCATGATCGCGAGCGCCACGATCGAGCAGAAGGTCGTCGCGCTGGCACGCCGCAAGGCCGAGCTGTTCAGCGGGGTCATGGACGACGGCGACCTCTTCGCGAGCAGCCTCACCGCGCAGGACATCCGCGGCCTGCTCGAGTGAGCCGCCCACCGAAGGGACAGCCCGCCGCCGAGGCGGCTCGGGAGCGCGCCCGTCGCAGCGAGAAGTACCGGAAAGCCCGCGACGAGTACGCCGCGATCCGCGATCTGCGCGAGCGAAACTGGATCGCCGCGCACATCCGCGAGCGCCGCTACGAACTGAACCTGACCCAGCGACACGTGGCCGAGCGCGCCGGCACTTCGCCGTCGTTCATCTCCAAGCTCGAGGGCGGCGAGCACATTCCGACGATCCCAGTGCTCGAGCGCATCCTCGCCGTGCTCGACGAGGGCTGCTGATCGGGATCGAGCGCCGCGGAGCGGACGAGGAGCCCGAGCGCGAGGTCGCGCCGGTGCCGACGCTCGTCACCGCCTGAGGACGCCGCCGCTCCTCGCGGCGCGACGTCGTGCACTGGGCATCGGACCTGCCCGACGCTGCATCAGCCTTGCGAGCGCGCTTGATCAGGTGCTCGTAGATCTCGCCGACTCTGCGACGCGTTGCCATGGATCGAAAGTACTGGCGCCATCGCTCCGCGTGGCGCCGGCTTTGATCTCGATAGCGATCAGCCAGCCGCGGCGATCCTCGAGCAGGATGTCGACCTCGTCGCCGTGGTGGCTGCGCCAGTGCCGCATGCACGGGTTGGTCTGCGTATGGGGTAGTAGGCGCGCGAGCTCTGCCGCGACCCAGGACTCGTACGCGTGCCCGGTCACGGTCTCGTCGGCGGCGATGCGGGCGGCATCGGCGTCGAGCAGGTGCGTGAGCAGTCCGGCATCCTCTACGAGCACGCGTGGCACTCGTACTGCGCGTGCCGCGGTACCGGGTCTCCAGGCCGGCACGCTGACGACGAGGTGCAAGAGCTCCAGCAGCCGGACGTAGGTGCGGATGGTCTTCTCGTCGACCGCAAGGGCCTGTGCGATTGGGCGTAACGCGATCATCCCTCCCGACCCGGCGGCCAGGTGGCGTAGGAGCGCGGGAAGGAGGTCCGGGCGGCGGATGTCGACGAGATCCGGGACATCGCGCGTGACGAGCGCGGCGACGTAGTCCTCGAGCCAGGCGTGGCGGCGATGTGGAGCTCGCGCGACGGCGGCAGGAAAGCCGCCGGCGACAATCCGCTCCGCGTGAGCTTGGCGACCGACCGTGGGGGTCTCGATGTGTGGGGCGTCGCCGCCCGTCCACAGGTCGTCGAGCCAGGTGGGGACCGAGGCCTGGTTGAGCTCGGCCTGCGTGAACGGGCGCAGCGGGACGCGTTCCACCCGTCACGCGAGCGAGTCGCCGATTCTCGGCGCGAGCAGGAGATTGGCGGAGCCGCTGATCAGAAAGCGCCCGGTCGCGGGTCGCGAGCGACCCGTCACCTTGATCAGTCACTCTGTCGCGACCTCCAGGCGGAAGCGGTCGCGCCGGCTATGGAGTTCCCACAGGCGCTCAGCGAGCTGCTTGGGGTCCTTGTCGGGGTGGCCGGGCTCGATCGCCCCGCCGATGATGAGCTGGGCGACGTGGATGCCTTCCTCGCCGAGTACTTCGTGCAGCAGTTGGGCGTAGGCGGCCTGGCCCGCGAAGGCGATGCTCGTGCCGGTCAGGTGGGCGCGGGGGCGGACGGCCGTCTGGCCGTTGACGAACAGGATCGTGCCGCGGCGTTCGCCCAGGAAGCGCATGCCCGGCACGACCTGGTGCACGGCGGCCACCGGCCCGTGGACCGAGAACTCGATGGGGCCCACGAGATCCTGCGGCGTCGTCTCGAGCACAGGGCGCATGAAGTCCTTCTGGGGCAGGGGGCTGTACTGCATGACCTCGATTGGGCCCAGCGTCTCGGTGATCTGCTCGAGTGCGCGAGCGAGCGCCTGTGGGCTGCGGACGTCGGCCGCGAAGCCGCGGGCTTTGATGCCCTCGCCCGCGAGCGCCGCGGCCAGGCCGTCGACGCGCTCCTGGTTGCGTGAGACGAGGCCGACGGCGAAGCCCTCGGAGCCGAAGCGACGGGCCACAGCGGCGCCGAGTCCCTGCCCGGCGCCGATGATCGCGATGGTTGTCATGGGAAGATCCTGCCTCGGCGTCGGCCAGATCATGCAGAGGTTGTCCGAAGTCTCGTAGAACTTTGAACGGCGGTCCCTCCCGCCCTGTCCG
>JANDLV010000031.1 GCA_024330185.1 Candidatus Siliceabacter maunaloa | reverse complement strand
CGGTCCTCTCAAGTTCGGACCGATGAAGGTTTCGCCTACGGTCCTCTCAAGTTCGAACCTTCGGCGACGTTACATATGAGCAACGAGCTGATCACCTACATCGTCGCCGGCCTCTGCGGCCTGCTCATCGCCGCCGCCTTCGCGTGGCTGATCGTCCTGCCCGCGTGGAACAGCTACTCCAGCGTGTTGGAGCGCATCGCCGCGAGCTTCCTCTCCCTCTACGTGCTCGCCGCGCTGGTCATGGCGGGGGTGGCGGGGGGCGCCGCCATCATCTACTTCTGGGACACCATCGCGGCCTGATCGCGGGCGCCCTCGCGGCGCCTGAGCGGCTTCCCTGGCCAGGGCCGTGCTGGCGCACTGTCCCTGGCCGGAAAGCCACTCAGCCATCCACGATGGCGGGCGCGCAGGCGCGCGGGCGCGCTCACGCCGCGATGCAACTCTGAGAGGGCCTTTCGCTCATTCGCTCCCCGCCTGTGGCCCTCCCGTCCGCGAGGTAGCCTCTGACCATGTCCTCGCCGGCCGAAGGCTCGGTCGGTCACGACCTCTCCCTTCTCGACGGCGTCACCGAGGCCGTTGCGTCGGGGGCGGGGCTGCCGGACGTCGTGCGGGCGGCGGCGAAGGTGCTCGACGCGACGCTGGTGGTCGCAGACCGGGCGGGTGGGATCCTGGCCGTGGCCGCGCGGTCGCCGGCCGACGAGCGGGCGGTGCTGGCGGGCGGCGAGGGGATCGAGGTGCTGGAGCTGCGCCTGGGCGACCGGTCGGTCGGTCAGCTGCGCATGCGCGCCCGCGGTGGCGCGGTGGCCGGAGTCGTGCGCCTGGTGGCCACGCTTCTCGCCGGGGAGGTCGAGCGCCTGCGGGCGCCCGCGCGGGCCTCGCAAGAGGCGGCGGGCGCCTTCCTGGCCGCCGTGCTGGACCGGGAGGTGCACGCCGCGGAGGAGATCGCCGCCCGGGGGCGCGAGCTGGGGCTCGAGCTGCGGGAGGGCGCCAGCGTGCTGGTCGCCCGGGCCCACGCCCACGCGCCCGCCGACGAGGGCTGGCGCGCACGGGTGCTCGGGGCCGTGGAGCGCGGCGCGCGCAGCGGCGCGGCCGATGCCCTCGCGGTGGCCCTGCGGCGCAGCGACACCTCGGGGGCCGAGATCGTGGTGCTCGTCCCGGGGCCCGACGAGGCGCGCGCGACGCGGGCCGCCGAGGCTGCCCTGCGTGAGCTCCAGGCCGGCCTGCCAGGCAACACCTTCGCCCTGGGTCGCAGCCGCGTGGCCGCCGACCCGGCCGAGCTGCACCGCGCGGGCAGCGAGGCGCTGCTGGCCGCCAACGTGGCCGAGAGCACCGCCGAGCGCGCGCTGCTGGCCTTCGAGGATGTCGGCTCCTACCGCCTTCTCCTGAGCGAGGACCCGGCCGAGCTGCAGCGCTTCTACGCCGACACCATCGAGCCGCTTGCCGCCTACGACGCCCAGTACGAGACGGAGCTCGTGCGCACGGTCGAGGCCTACCTCGACAACGACGCCAACGTCGCCGCGACCGCGCAGACCCTGTTCACCCACCGCCACACCGTCCGCTACCGCCTGGAGCGCGTGCGCGACCTCACCGGGCTGGACATGGCCTCCACCGACGGCCGCGAGCGCCTCAGCCTCGGCCTCAAGTCCATGCGGGTCCTGGGCATACATCGCCCCGGCGGCCCCGCCGGAGAGGCCGGCGCCGGCGCGGGCCGCGTGCCGCCGCGGCGCTGAGGCAGCTCGACCGCCGCCTCGCCGCAGAGAGGACCCTAACGCCCGATTGGGGCATACCGGATGGTCCACCGTGGGTCCGGCCCTCACCGTGGCATCCATGACCACCCCCGCCCCGATCGTCTCCGCCACCGACCGGCGCCAGGTGCGGCGCATCGTGCGTGGCGAGGCGGTGATCACCGCGGTGATGGGCGCCTCGCTGGGCGTCGCCATCGGCGTGCGCCGGCTGGTCATGCGGACCGTGCAGACCAACGAGCCGGGTCGCTCCGTGGCGCTCTACGGGGCGTTGCTATGGCTTGCCGAGCAACACCGGCTGCCAGGGCGATTACTCGAGATCGGTGCCAGCGCGGGCCTGAATCTCCAGGTGGACCGCTACCGGTACCTCGTCCGGGGAAGGCCGCTGGGCGATCCGGAATCGCCTCTCTCGTTCGCGGAGCCGTGGGACGGAGGCCCGGTCCGCGATCCCTGGTCGGTCCAGGGCACGCTGGCCATCGCAGAGCGACGTGGCTGCGATTGCGCTCCACTGGACGTTACGACCGTCGAGGGCGCGACCACCGTGCTTTCCTACATCTGGCCCGATGAGCCCGAGCGGCTCGTTCAGGTCAAGAAGGCAATTGAGCTTGCGCGGCGTCGCCCGATCTGCGTGGAGGCCGCCGCTGCCGCGCGGTGGACCAAGGAGCGGCTGGCCGAGCGCCACACTGATGGGCTCACCGTCGTTTGGCAGTCGGTGGTGTATCAGTACCTCGGCGATGCGGAGCGCCGCGACCTCGACTTGTCCATGGAGGAGGCCGGCGCGGAAGCGAGCCAGCAGCACCCGCTGGCGTGGGTCACACTCGAGCCGACCGGCGACCACCTCTCCGGCTTTGAGCTTTCCTGCCGTGCCTGGCCACCGGATGCGACGGTGGTGCTTGCCTCGAGCGGAGATCATGGCCCACCCGTTCGCTGGTATGCGGGCGCCTCATCGAGCGATAAATCGAGCCGCACCATAGGCTGTCCAAGCTATAGCACCGGTGCTACGATCGTTCCAATGGCGGTGCGCATCACCCAACGCGAGCTACGCAACGAGAGCGGAGAGATCATGCGCGCGCTCGATGGCGGCGAGTCCTTCGTCGTCACCCGTAACGGCGTCGCGGTAGGCGAGCTCGTGCCGCTGCGCCGGCGACGGTTCGTGGCCGCCGACGCCGTCCTTGCTGCGTTCAAAGGGGCGCCCCAGATCGATGCGCCGCGGATGCGCGCGGAGATCGACGCCGTCCTGGACCAGGCTTCCGAGCCGCGTGCCTGAGCCTCGCCACGAGCGGGGGCTGCTGGACACGTCGGTCGTCATCGACCTGGATCGCGTCGAGCGTGGCCAACTGCCCGGACAGCTCGCGATCTCGGCCGTGACGCTCGCCGAGCTGGCCGCGGGACCGCACGCCACGGATGACGCCGACGAGCGAGCTCGTCGTCAGGACCGCCTGCAGCGAACCGAGGCCACCTTCGATCCGTTGCCGTTCGACCCCGCCGCGGCGCGTGCGTTCGGGCGGATCTATCCGCTCGTCGCGGCGAGCGGCCGCAAGGCGCGTGGGCGACGGGCGATGGACCTGCTCATCGCGGCGACCGCGCTGGCCGCCGGCCTGCCTCTGTACACGCGCAACCCCGACGACGTGGAGCACCTCGCCGAGCTGCTCGAGATCGAGGCGGTCGAGCTGCCCGACTGACTGGGCTACCCCGTAGCATCCGGCGCGCATGGCGCTGGGCATACTCACCGGGTCGGGCACCTACGCGCTTCCCGGCATCGAGGCTGGCGAGCCGCAGTGGGTCGACACGCCCTTCGGCCGCGCGCTGCTCACCGAGGGGCGCTTCGCGGGCAAGGACGTCGTGCACTGCTCGCGCCACCGTCCGGGGCACGAGCTGCTGTCCAGCCAGGTCACCCACCAGGCCAACATCTGGGCGCTGCGTGAGGCGGGCGTGAAGGGCGTGCTCGCGGTGACCGTGTGCGGCGCCGTCGACCCCGCCCTCGAGCTCGGCTCGCTTGTGGTCTTCGACGACCTGCACTTCCTGGCCAATCGCCTGCCCGACGGCTCGGCCTGCACGCTGTACACCGAGGCGGGCAAACCGGGCCGCGGCCACTGGATCTTCGACCGGCCGTTCAGCCGGCCGCTGCGCGAGGCACTGCTGGAGGGCGGGCGCGAGGCGGGCCACACGGTGCGCGACGGCGGGTGCTACGGCCACGTGGACGGACCCCGCTTCAATACGAGGGCGGAGATCCGCATGCTCGCCCAGTGCGGGGTCACCGGCGTCTCGCAGACCGGCGGGCCCGAGGCCACCCTGGCCGGGGAGGCCGAGCTTCCCTATGCGCTGGTCGGCTACGCCACCGACTACGCCAACGGCGTGTACGAGGAGGCCACGGCGCTCGAGGAGCTCATGCGCCTGATCGGCGCCAGCGGGGAGACCTTCGCCACCACGCTGCGGGCAGCGGTCGCCCGGGTCGACGAGGCGGCGCTCGAGCCGGTCGGCACGCACTTTCGCTGGGATTGACCCCGCAGCACCGTGGGCAGTCCGGGCCCATGGAAGAGCGAGACGAGAAGTTCCTGAGGGAGGAGGCGGCCGCGGCCGCCGAGGAGGCCGGCGAGATCGGCGGCGACCCGGGTGTCGAGTCCGGCTACGACCAGGACCCCGACCGCCCGGGCGTCCCTCGCGACGAGGAGATGGCGCCGGTCTACGAGGCCGGCGGCGGCGAGGCCGAGGGCTTCGAGCAGGCCGAGGCCATGCTCGAGGAGCGCGCCACCAACCCCCGCGGGCCGAGCCCCTCGGCCCACGCCGGCACCGTCGACGAGGAGGCCCAGGCCGTCGAGGGAGCCGACGACCTCTACGGAGAGCCCGACCACCTCGGCTCGGCAGAGGCGCCGGAGGAGGAACGCAGGGACTAGCCTTCCGCTAAGCCCGGCGGCTCGTTGGGGAGTGGTGTAATCGGCTGGCACGCCAAGTTTTGGTCTTGGAAGACGGGGTTCAAATCCTCGCTCCCCAGTAGTTCCATCCCAGTGACCGTGGCCGGACTCCTACGTAAGGAGAGCCGAGCAGGGCCGTCGGGCGGCGCCCCGCGGCCCACCCCGCCTACCATCCCGCCGGTGAACGCGCCGACCGTCGTGATCATGGCCGCCGGGAAGGGCACGCGGATGTGCAGCCGGGTGCCCAAGGTGCTGCACGACCTGTGCGGGCGGCCGTTGGGCCTGTGGCCGGTGCACGCGGCGCTGGAGGCGGGTGCGGCGAGGGTCGTGGTCGTCGGTGGGCCCGACCGGGCGCTGGAGGGGCACCTCCCCGAGGGCGCGGAGCTCGTGGTGCAGGAGGTGGCCGACGGGACCGGTGGGGCGGTGCGGGCCGCGGCGGCGCACTTCGCGGAGGCCGACGGGCCCGTGATCGTCCTCTCGGGCGACGTACCGTTGATCACGGCGGGGGCGATCCAGGCGCTGGCTGCTGCGCACGTGGCCTCGACCGCCGCGGCGACGCTGCTGACCGTGGAGCTGCCCGATCCGGCCGGCTACGGGCGGGTGGTCCGCGCGCCCGACGAGACGGTCGAGCGGGTGGCCGAGACCAGGGCGCCGGGGGACGCGACGCCGGCGCAGCTTGGCATCCGCGAGGTCAACGCGGGCATCTACGCGTTCAGCGCTGCCGCGCTCACCAGAGCCCTCGAGGAGCTGCGCACCGACAACGCCCAGGGCGAGCTGTACCTCCCCGACGTCGTGCCCGCGCTGCGCGGCGCCGGCCACACCGTCGCCGCGCAGCGCGCCGACGACATCGCGATCACGCTGGGCGTCAACGACCGCGTCCAGCTCGCGCTGGTGCGCGTGGTCATGCAGGAGCGCATCCTCGAGCGCCTCGCGCTGGAAGGCGTGACGTTCATCGACTCCTCCTCGGTCAGCGTCGACGTGACCGTGCGCCTGGGCCCCGACACCGTCGTCGAGCCCGGCTGCGTCCTGCGCGGGACCACCACCGCCGGCGAGGCCTGCCACCTCGGACCGCACTCCACCCTGATCGACGCGCGGCTGGGCAACGAGGTCACCGTCGTCCATTCCCACCTCGTCGACTGCGACCTGCACGACCGCGTGAGCGTCGGCCCCTTCGCCTATCTGCGCCCCGGCGCGGTCCTGCGCGAGGGCGCCAAGGCGGGCACCTTCGTGGAGATCAAGAACTCCGACGTGGGCGAGGGCGCCAAGGTGCCCCACCTGTCCTATGTCGGCGACGCCGACATCGGAGCGCGCAGTAACCTCGGCGCCGCCACCATCACCGCCAACTACGACGGCAGGCGCAAGCACCGCACGACCATCGGCACCGGCGTGCGCACGAGCGTCGACACCACGCTCGTGGCGCCCGTCAGCCTCGGCGACGACGCCTACACCGCCGCGGGCTCGGTCATCACCGACGACGTGCCGCCCGGCGCGCTTGGCATCGCACGCGAGCGCCAACGCAACGTCGAGGGCTATGCCCAGCGGCGCGAGCGCGAGTCCCGCGAGTGACGGCGCGCCCTGCGCCGACCGCGTCATCGGCTGACGCACGTATGCTGCCGGGCGCGATGGACGCGCCCGCACGACGTCCCATGTCCATCAGCCTGGGCATCGAATACGACAAGCGGCTCATGCTCTTCTCGGGCCGGGCCAACCGCCCGCTGGCCCATCTCATCGCCGACAAGCTCGGCGTCGAGCTCGGCCCGGTGACCGTCAAGACGTTCTCCAACGGCGAGGTCTACTGTCGCTACGAGGAGAACATCCGCGGCGCCGACGTCTTCATCGTCCAGCCGCTGTGCGGCAACGAGGACGAGGGCATCTCGCCCAACGACGCGCTGATGGAGCTCCTGCTGCTCATCGACGCCGCCGTGGGCGCGTCCGCCCACCGCGTCATCGCCGTCTGCCCCTGGTTCGGCTACAGCCGCCAGGACAAGAAGTCCGCTCCGCGTGAGCCGATCTCCGCCCGCGTGGTCGCGCGCATGCTGGAGGCCGCTGGCGCCGACCGTGTGGTCGTCATGGACCTCCACGCCGGCCAGATCCAGGGCTTCTTCGCCAAGCCGGTCGACCACATGACCGCGATCGACATGCTCACCCGCTACTTCGCCGACCTCGATCTCCCCGACCTCGTCGTGGTCGCGCCCGACGCCGGCCGCGTCAAGCTCAACAAGAACTTCGCCTCCAAGGTCGGCGCCGAGCTGGCCATCCTGGACAAGGAGCGTCCCGCCCAGCAGGTCGCCGAGATCGGCTACGTCATCGGCGACGTGCGCGACCGCACCGCGGTCATCGTCGACGACATGATCGACACCG
Source organism: Candidatus Siliceabacter maunaloa (assembly GCA_024330185.1). GTDB lineage: Bacteria > Actinomycetota > Thermoleophilia > Solirubrobacterales > Solirubrobacteraceae > Siliceabacter > Siliceabacter maunaloa. The sequence continues at coordinate 40,355 of JANDLV010000031.1, read as the reverse complement.
CGGGCACGCTGACCGCAGCGGGGCGCACGGTCCTCGACGCCGGCGCCCGCCGCGTGCTCGCCGCCGCCACCCACCCCGTCCTCTCCGGCTGCGCCTACGAGACCCTCGCCGCCTCGGGCTTCGAGCGCATCGTGGTCACCGACACCATCCCGCTGCGCCCCAGCGCACCGGACATGATCCGCGTGCTCTCCTGCTCGGACATGCTCACCGACACGATCCGCAGCATCTTCACCGACAGCTCGGTGAGCGCGATCTTCCAGGGGGAGAACCAGCTCTTCTGATGCTCTTGCCGCGATTGCGGGCTCAAAATGGTGCACGCCGGTAACCATCTGGTGACGGTCCTCAACAAGCCTGCGCGGTAACATGCGCGCGTGGCGGACGAGCAGCATCTGCCGCGGCTCGAGACCGCGTCTGAGCTCCAGGCCTCGGGCGCCGACGCAGTGGGAAGTGCCGAGGACCGCCACGACTCGCTGCGCGGCCGCATCTCCCACGCGATGGTGGGGATGAAGAAGGATTTCTATGGCAAGGGGCCGACCAAGGCGAAGACCTTCATCAACGACGAGTACATCTTCGCCGTCATGGAAGGGGGCTGACCCGCAGCGAGGAGACGCTGCTCGCCGCAGGCCACCAGGACCTTGTCCGCTATTACCGGCTGCGCTCGAGGAGGCGATGACGGACACCACCGTCGGGGCGATCGAGGAGATTCTGGGCCGCAAGGTCCGGACCTACCACAGCCAGATCCTCTTCGACCCCGACAGAGCGATCGAGATCTTCGTGCTGGACCCGGCGGACGACTGACGGTCGCAGGAGCACGTTTGCGCCCCGTCGCTCGGGGCACGCACCTCCTCGGGTTTCGCCTGTCGCCTGGATGGGTGGCCGGCGAAGTCCAAGGAAAACGTGGCAACGCTAGGGCTCTCGCGCGGGCTCCGGTCGGGGTCTCGGCTATCAGCGTGCGGGATCACTCTCGATCCCGCGTCCCCTACAAGTGCTAGGAGGCCACATGGCCGAATCACCCCGAGAAACCGGCCGGAACGTCGCCCGGACCGGCACGCAGCAGTCGGAGACCAAGCACTCGACCAAGACGAGCGAGCTGTACGCGTTCGTCGCCGTGGTCGTGGTCGTGGCAATTCTGATCAGCGCCGCTGTCATCGGAGAGTCCGACGGAGAGAACGACGAGTTCATCGCCCGGCAGGCTTGGCTGTACGTGTCGATCGTGACGGCGGGCTACCTCGTCAGTCGGGGGCTCGCGAAGGCCGGCAGCCGCGATCCGTCGACGGCCGACCACGATCACTAGGCAGTCACTAGTCGTCAGGGACCGTTGGTGGCGGCAGACGCCACTTTCGAGAGGCGGCCGGGTGCAGGTTTACCCGGCCGCCTCATCCCTTCGCTCGTGCTGCCTCGTTGATCGCGAGGTAGGCGTCCAGCCCGGGTAATCTGCCCGTCGTGACGCACCCTTCAGGCCACCAGCTCTTCTGATGCTGCTCGTCGTCGGTGCGACGGCGGACGCGGGCGAGGCCCAGGTCGCCGCGGCCATCCCCGGCGGCACGGTCGTCGAGCTTGTCCCGCCGGCCAGTGCGAGCCCGCTGACCGCCGCACGCCACGCGGGCGAGCGCGTGAGCAGGGACGCCCTGCTGGAAGAGGCCCGCGCCGACGCGCCGCTGCGGGTGCTGCTGGCCCACGGGGGGCTGCTCGCGCCGCTGACCCCGCGCTACGCGGTGCGTGACCTCGCCGCCGAGCTCGGCGCCGCGCTGGTCGTCGCGGTGTCGGTCGGGCCGCGCAGCGTCGACGCGGCGCGCCTGGCCGTCGAGGCCGCCCGCGGCGGGGGCGTCCGGGTCGCGGCCGTCGTGCTCACCGGCTGGCCCGACCCGCCGTCGCGCGCGCAGACCGACGACCGCGCGCTCACCCACGAGCTCACCGGCGCGGCGGTGCTCGTGCTCGGCCCCGGCGAGCCCGCGCCCGACTGGGACGTCGCCGACTGGACGACGGGCGGAGAGGGCGGCACGCCGGCGGGCGGCGGCGCCCCCGGCCGCGTCGCGCTGGAGCCCTACCGCGCCTGGGAGGGCGCCGGCCCCGGCGACCCGCGCGAGACGCCCCGCCCGCGCCTCATGGACGCCATCGAGGCCGTCGTCGCCGTCGAGGGCCCGATGCTGGCCACCCGTGCCTACGCCGTGGTCAACCGCGCCGGCGGCGGGCGCAAGCTCACCTCGGTGGCCCGCACCCCGCTGACCAGCGCCCTCCACTGGCTGGCCCGCGACCGCCGCGTCGAGCTTACCGCCGCCGACGAGGTCGCCGGCCAGGGTGAGGAGGTCGTGCGCGCGCCCGACACCTCATCCGTCCGCGTGCGCGAGCTGGGCCCGCGCGAGCTGACCGAGGTCCCCCTCACCGAGATCGCCGAGCTCATGCGCCGCCTGCGCGCCGCCCACACCGCCACGCGCCCCAACGAGCTCAAGCGCGCCGTCCTGGACGCCTACGGCCTGCGCCGTCTCACCGCGCGCGCCGACGAGTACCTGGGCGCGGCGGTCGATCTGCTCGGCGACTGACGCGTTGCATCCCATCCGTCCTGCCCTGGTGTGGCAGGACAACAGTCAGGCAGGACGGTCGCGGCCGGGAGCGACTCTCTTGCCGGCGGCGGGCTCGGCGAACGGCAGCATCGAGATAGACACGAAGCGCCCGGGCTCAAATCGCTCATGGTCCTCGGTGCTGCCGTTCGCCTGACCCGCCATGAGGCTCGGTGCCCATCCGTCCCGCCCTGCTGCTGCAGGCCAACACTCAGGCAGGAAGGCCGGCGCCCGGCTGGCGCTAGCCCCCACCGCGCAGGACGAACCCGCGCGCGGCTAGCACCTCGAGGGAGTCCTCGAAGGCGGCGAAGTCGCGGGCCAGGAGGTGGTCGAGCGGGCGGCCGGAGGGGCCGGTGCGCCGCACCCAGCGGCGCAGTACGCCCTCGCCCACCCGCTCGGCGGCCTCCTCGGTCAACGTCAGCAGGATGCCCAGCTCGGGCCGGTGGTCCAGCTCGCCCGTGATGACCGAGATCGGATCGATGTCGAGGATCGCGCACAGCTCGTCGTCGTCGAGCCCCAGGCGTTCCATGAGACGGACGGCGGGGGAGTCCACGCTCCTGAGCGTACCCGGGGCGCATCCGAGCGCGTCGAGGACCCTGATCCGCTCCCGGACGCGACCCGCGATCAGTCGGGGTCGGGGTTCTCCTCGCCGGGCCACACGCCGGTGATGGCGGCCCAGCCGTGGGCCAGGCCGCGGCCGACGAAGGCGCGCACGACGGCGAGAATCGCGCCCTGCATCGCGGTGGCGAACAGGAGCTGGGGGATCGTCGTGTTGCGGGTGGTGGGCTCGGGCGGCTCCTCGTCGGAGACCACGCCCCAAAGCTTGTTGAAGAGCTGGCGGGCGAGCATGCCCGACAGGAATCCGACGATAAGGCCGATAGGCTTGAAGAGGGCGTTCATCGGTTGTCGTTGATACCCAGCGCGACCGAGCGTCAAGCCGAAAGGATGCAGGCATTGGAGGACCAGGGCGATGAGGGACCACCACCCGGCGAGGCCGAGGACCTCCTGCGCCGCGCGCTGATCGACAGCGGTGACGCTGTAGCCGTTGCCCTGCGCGTCGGCGGCCTGGCCCTCGGCGAAGCGCTGACCATCGTCTTCCACGGACGGCGTGACCTGGGCACGCTGGCGACGTACGTGGCCAGCGGCGGGCGCGGCGCAGGCGCGGCCATCAGCTTTGACGACCTGCTGCGCGTGCCGTGCGACCTCGACCTGGCCGAGGCCCGCGACCGCACGGAGGCCGAGCGCCTCTACGCCGAGCAGGCCACCGTGCTGCGCGACGCCATCGTGGCCGCCGACACCGTGCTCAGCCTCTGGCGCGAGATCCTTGCCGCTGCGCCTCACGCGCGGGTGGGGGTCGACCGCTCCCCGCGCCCGCCGATCCGCCTGCCCGCGGCGCGGCTCATGCCCGTGGCCCTGGTCGACCGTGACATCGGCCTGACCGTGGCGCCGGTGTGCGGCGCGCGCCCGCTGGTCGAGGGCCGCCCGCCCATGGGGATCGCCTGCGCCCAGCAGGACCTCGCGCACGTCTACCCGCTGCCCGACGATCCGCAGGCCAGCCTGGAGGACTTCCGGGAGCGCGCGGGCGAGCACGCGCGCTCACTGGGCGACCGCCTCGACCACCAGGCGGCATCGGTGTCCCGCTTCCTCGAGCTCAACGACGACGGTTCCCACCGGACCGGCTGAGGGTCCGCCCGGCGGCTGGTCGGACGGGCGTGGTGCGTGAGAGCGCGAGGCGGCCGGCTTGGGGCGCCAGGCCGGCGAGCGCGGCCACCCCGCAGCGCTTGGTGCAGCGCGCCGCCGGCTCCTCGTCTACTCTGCGCGCCTCCGCGATGCGCGCACGCCAGACCCTTATCACGCTGCTCGCCGTCGCGACGGCAGCCCTGCTGGCGGCCCCCGCCGCGGCCGACGCGGCCGAGCGCCCCGACCGCCGCGCGCTCACCGCCAACGGCCCGGACAACCGCTACCTGCTCGACGGCGAGTGGCTCTTCCGCCTCGACGAGGCCGGCCAAGGGCTCGAGGACGGCTGGCAGCGGCGCACGTCCACCAGCGACTGGTCGCCCGCCGAGGTCCCCGACGCCTGGAACGCCGGCGATGAGTCCAACGCCTCCATGGCCGGGACCGTCGGCTGGTATCGCAAGGACTTCCGCCTGCCCACCCGCAGCGAGCGCTTCGACTGGACCGTGCGCTTCGAGTCGGTCAACCACCGCGCGCGCGTGTGGCTCAACGGGAAGGAGATCGGCCGCAACACCGGCGCCTACCTGCCCTTCGAGCTGCGCATCCCCGCCGACGAGCTGCGGCGCACCGGGACCAACCGCCTCGTGATCCGCGTCGACAACCGCCGGCTGCTGACCGACTTCCCGCCCTCGGGCACCAACACCCAGGAGATCCCGACCGGCGGGTGGTGGAACTACGGCGGCCTGCTGCGCGAGGTCTACCTCAAGCGCATCGACCGCGTGAGCATCGACCGCGTCGACGTGCGCCCCGAGCTGGAGTGCCGGACCTGCGACGCCACCGTGCGCGCGGCGGTCACGGTGCGCAACTTCGACTCGCGCACGCGCGGGGTGACCGTCACCGGTTCCTTCGGCGGGCGCGACTTCCGGCTGGGCACGCGCAGCGTGCGCCCGGGGCGGGAGGTCACCTTCATCCGGCGCATCACCGTGCGCGACCCGCGGCTGTGGTCGCCCGACGACCCCAACCTCTACTCGGCGAGCTTCCGCGCCCGCACCTTGGGCGCGCAGCGGGTCGAGTGGGACCTCAAGAGCGGCATCCGCTCGATGACCGTCGAGGACGGCCTGCTGATGCTCAATCACGAGCGGGTCAACCTCCGCGGCTTCGGCCTGCACGAGGACGACCGTGAGCTGGGCTTCGCGATCCCCCGCTCCAAGATGCGCCAGCTCGGCCGCCAGGCCAAGGAGCTCGGCGGCACGATGGTGCGCTCCCACTATCCGCTGCATCCCTACTTCCACGAGTACGCCGACCGGATCGGGCTGATGATCTGGTCCGAGGTGCCGGTCTACGCCCTCAAGACCCAGGCACTGGGAGAGATGGGCGTGCGCGACGCGGCGGTCGACCTCGTGGAGGCCAACGTCCGTCAGAACGCCAACCATCCGTCGGTGGCTCTGTGGTCGATCGGCAACGAGCTGTCGGCGCGACCGGGGCCCGTGCAGAGCGACTACCTGCGCCGTGCCGCCCGCGCGGCGCGGGCGCTGGATCCCAGCCGGCCCGTGGGCTACGCGGTTGCGGCCTACCCGGCGGGGGGCTGCCAGGAGGCCTACTCCGAGCTGGACGTGATCGGCTTCAACGACTACTTCGGCTGGTACCCGGGGCCCAACGGCCAGATCGCCGATCGGGAGGACCTCTCGCCCTACCTGGACTCGGTGCGCGCCTGCTATCCCGACAAGGCGATCATGATCACGGAGTTCGGCGCCGAGGCCAACCGCGACGGGCCGGTGGAGGAGAAGGGCACCTTCGCCCACCAGCAGGACTTCGTCAACTACCACTCCGACGTCTTCGACAGCAAGCCGTGGCTCAGCGGCTCGCTTTACTGGGCGCTGCAGGAGTTTCGCGTGCGCCCGGGCTGGGACGGCGGCAACCCGCGGCCCACCCCGCCCATCCACACCAAGGGCCTGATCACGTTCGACGGCGCCCGCAAGCCGGCTGCCGACGACATCGCGCGGCGCTTCTCGGCCACGCAGCAGTTCGGCCTGCCCCGGTAGCCCCGCTCCCCCGCGCCCGAGGCGCTACCCTCCCGCGTCGGCCATGAGCACCTCCACCTCCACCTCCACCTCCACCGCCACCAAGCTCGAGCTGCAGCCCCGCGACACCGCAGGGGGATCGCGCGCCGTGCGCCGCCTGCGCCGCCAGGGCGTGGTGCCCGGCGTGCTCTACGGCGGCGGTGACGAGCCCGTCTCCTTCCAGGTCGACGAGCGCCTGCTACGCCACGCGCTGGCCGCCCGCGGCGCGGTGCTCGATCTCGCGATGAACGGCCAGACTCAGCCCGCCGTGCTCAAGGACGCCCAGCACGACGTCGTGCGCGGCGACACCCGACACATCGATCTCCTGCGGGTGCGCCTGGACGTCAAGATCCATGCCGTGGTCCTCCTCGAGCTGCAGGGCGGCGACGAGTCGCCCGGCGTGATCCAGGGCGGCGTGCTCGACCAGGTCACGCACGAGCTCAACGTCGAGGCGTTTCCCGGCGACATCCCCGAGTCCATCGTGCACGACGTCTCCGGCCTGGAGATGAACGAGTCGCTGACCCTGGCCGCGGTGCGCCCGCCCAATGGCATCGAGCTGCTCGACGACCTCGAGGAGACGGTCATCGCCAACCTCGCGCCGCCCACCGTGGACGCGGACGCCGAGGAGGAGGAGATCGAGGCCGAGACCGAGCGCGTCGGCGAGGGCGCCGGCGAGCTCGAGGGCTCCGAGGCCGACGCGGGCGCCGGCGAGGTGCCCACGCAGGACGGCACGGAGTAGCCCGCCGTGCCGCGGGCGGAGTCAGTGGCGCGCCCGGCGACGTTCGCTGGTAGCGGCTTGCCCTCGCCGCGCCTGGCGTCGTCCTCGGACTTGCCAGTGCCACGGCACAGGCTGCGTCCTGCGTCCTCGCCAGCCACGACGATGGCGGCGCCGCTGACCGGCGAACGTCGCCGGTCGCACCACTAGCCGGGCCGGCCGTGCGGCTGCCCCGCCGCCGCGGCGCCGGTGGCCCCACCACGCCCGCCGACTGGCTCGTCGTCGGGCTGGGCAACCCCGGGCGGCGCTACGAGGGCACCCGCCACAACGTCGGGTTCGAGGTCGCCCGCACGCTCGCCCGGCGCTGGGACCTCGGGCGGCCCGCCACGCTCTACCAGGGCGAGCTGAGCGAGGGGCGCGCCGGGATCGGCGGCCCCCGCGTCGCGCTCCTGCTGCCCCAGACCTACATGAACGAGGCCGGACGCTCCGCGGGCCCGGCCCGCGGGGCCCACAAGGTCGGCCTCGACCGCGTGCTGGTCCTCCACGACGAGATCGACCTGCCCTTCGGCCAGGTGCGCACCCGGGTCGGCGGCGGCCTGGCCGGCCACAACGGGCTCAAGTCGCTGCGGGCGCACCTCGGCGACCCCGGCTTCGCGCGCGTGCGGATCGGTGTGGGGCGCCCCGACTCCACCGACCCCGAGATCGTGGCCGGCTACGTGCTGCGCACGTTCGACGAGCCACGCGACGAGGTCGCGGCGCTCATCGCCCGCGCCGCCGACGCCGCCGAGGCGATGGTGGCGGGCGAGGACGGCTGAGCCCGCTCGGGCGGCCCTACACTGCCCGGCCGCCCCATGTCGCTGCGTCCCCTCCTCGCCCACCTCGAAGCCTCGCCCCAGGGAGCGTCGCTCGCCCGCGACGGAGGCCGCGCCTTCGTCTCGGCCAGCCTGCGCCCCTACCTGCTGGCCGCGCTGGTCGACGGGGCTCCTGAAGAAGACAGGGGGCCCGCCTCGGGCGGCCATTACGGCCTTCGGGACGGCGTGGGGCACGGCCGCCCTCGCCACCCCCGCGCCGACAGGCCGGCCGTCATCGTCGCGGGGGACGACCGCCAGGCTCGTGACCTGGCCGCCGACATGGGCGCGTGGCTGGCGCCCCGGCCGGTGCGCTTCTACCCCGGGCGCGGCGTGGCCTACGAGTCCCACCTCGCGCCGCCACCGCACCTCGTGGGCCTGCGCATGGCCGCGCTCGACGCGCTGCTTGACCACCCGGGGGCGGCGGGCGAGCCGCCCGTGGTCGTGGTCTCGGCCGTGGCCCTCAGCGAGAAGGTGCCTGATCCCGAGCTGCGCCCCCACGGCCTGCGCCTGGCCGTGGGCGACCTGGTCGATCTACAGGAGCTCTCGGCCGACCTGGTCAGGGCGGGCTACGACCGCGTCGAGCAGGTCTCCGACCGCGGGCAGTTCGCGGTGCGCGGCGGGATCGTCGACGTCTACCCGGCCACCGAGGAGCGCGCGGTGCGCGTCGAGCTGTTCGACATCGAGATCGAGTCGCTGCGCTGGTTCTCCACCTTCACCCAGCGCTCGCTGGGCGACGCGCAGGCGGTCGAGATCGCCCCGGCGGCCGAGCTGGCCCCGGAGCACCGTGAGCTCGCGGAGATCGCGGCCACGGACGAGGACCGCCCCGACATCGCCGATCTGCTACCCGTGGACCGCTTCGGGGCCTTCCTCGACCTGGCCGGCGACGCCGCGGTGATCCTCGCCGCCGAGGAGGAGGTCGAGTCCGCGTTGCGCGACCACTGGCAGGACGTCTGCGCCGCCTTCCACGACGTCGACGCCCATCACCTCTACGTGGCCCCGCAGGAGATCTCCGCAGCGCTCGAGGCCCGCGCCGCCGTGCGCCTGAGCGCCATCGCCGGTGATCAGCCGCTGGAGTTCCGCGCGCAGGCCGCCGACACCGCGGCCCGCTCCCTCAAGGAGGCCGAGCCCGAGCTGGAGAAGCTCGTGCGCGGCGGCTATCGCACCGTGGTGGCCTGGCCGCGCAGGGGGGAGGGCGACCGCGCTTCCTACAACCTCGCCCGCCTGAAGGCCTCGTGGCTGGGCGACGGGGACGACGGCCACGCCGTCGACGGCCGCGTGCGCTTCGCCAACGCCTCCCTGCGCGACGGCTTCGTCGCCGGCGGGCTGAAGCTCGCGGTCATCCCCGAGCACCGGCTCTTCCGTCGCCGGCGCGCCGAGCGCTCACAGGACGGGGTGGGCCCGCGGCGCCGGGGCGCGCTGCGCTCCTTCGCCGACCTGCGCACGCAGGACATCATCGTCCACGAGGACCACGGCATCGCGCGCTTCGCCGGCTTTGACACCCGCACCGTGGCCGGGGTCACGCGCGACTACCTCCAGCTCGAGTTCCAGGGCTCGGACAAGGTCTACATGCCCGTCGAGCAGCTGGCCAAGATCAGCCGCTACGTCGGCGCCGGCGGCTCGCACCCGCCGCTGAGCAAGCTGGGCGGCAAGAGCTGGGAGACCATGAAGGCCCGCGCCCGGCGCTCGGCCCAGGAGATGGCCGGCGAGCTGCTCAACCTCTACGCCGAGCGCAAGCGGCGCCCCGGCACCGCCTCCGAGCCCGACGGCGACTGGCAGCGCGACTTCGAGGAGCGCTTCCCCTACACCGAGACCGCCGACCAGCTCGAGGCCATCGAGCTGGTCAAGGCCGACATGGAGTCCTCGCGTCCCATGGACCGCCTCGTGTGCGGCGACGTCGGCTACGGCAAGACGGAGGTCGCTCTCCGGGCAGCATTCAAGTGCGCAGCCTCCGGCAAGCAGGTGCTCATGCTCGTTCCCACCACCATCCTCGCCCAGCAGCACTTCGGCACCTTCGCCGAGCGCCTGGCCGACTGGCCCTTCCGTGTGGAGCACGTCAGCCGTTTTCGCAGCACCGCCGAGCAGCGCGCGGCCATCGGGGCCTTCGGCCGCGGCGAGGTCGACGTGCTCGTGGGCACCCACCGATTGCTGTCGCGCGACGTGCGCGCCAAGGACCTGGGCCTGATCGTGGTCGACGAGGAGCAGCGCTTCGGCGTCAAGCAGAAGGAGCTGCTGCGCCAGCTCAAGCTCAAGGTCGACGTGATCTCCATGAGCGCGACGCCCATCCCGCGCACGCTGCAGATGTCGCTGGCCGGGGTGCGCGACATCTCGGTCATCGAGACCCCGCCGGAGGGCCGCCGGCCGGTCAAGACCTACGTGGGCGAGTACGACGAGGAGCTCGTCCGCCAGGCGCTGGAGCGGGAGAAGAAGCGTGGAGGCCAGGCCTTCTTCCTGCACAACCGGGTGGAGACCATCGACGAGACCGCGCAGCGCCTGCGCGGCCTGCTGCCCGGCGTGCGCTTCGAGGTCGCCCACGGTCAGCTCGACGAGACCGAGCTGGAGGCGCGCATGCTGGCCTTCCTGCGCGGCGAGGCCGACGTGCTGGTGGCCACGAGCATCATCGAGTCGGGCATCGACATCCCCTCGGCCAACACGCTGGTCATCGACGCCGCCGATCGCTTCGGCCTGGCCCAGCTCTACCAGATCCGCGGGAGGGTGGGCCGCTCACGTGAACGCGGTTACGCCTACCTCCTCTATCCCAGCGCGGCCGCGCTGACCCCGGAGGCCGCCCAGCGGCTGAGCGCCCTGAGCGACTACACCGAGCTGGGCGCGGGCTTCAAGGTCGCCATGCGCGACCTCGAGCTGCGTGGCGCGGGCTCGCTGCTGGGCGACGAGCAGTCAGGCCACGTCGCCGCCCTGGGCTTCGAGCTCTACCTGCAGATGCTCGACGACGCGGTGGCCGAGATGGGCGGAGTCGACGCGGGCGCCGACGGCGACGCCCCCGAGCCGGTGCGCCTGGACGTCAACGTCGACGCCTACGTGCCCGCCGACTACATCCCCTACGAGCAGGCCAAGATCGACGTGCACCGTCGCATCGCCGCGGCGGTCGAGGTGGCCGAGCTGGGCATGCTGCGCGAGGAGCTCGAGGATCGCTTCGGTCCGGTGCCCGAGCCACTGGCCAACCTGCTCTCCCTCCAGCAGGCGCGCATCAAGCTCGGCCAGGCCGGCGCACGGACCGTCACCTTCCGCCAGGGTCGCCTGGCCGTGACGCCGATCGAGCTGGACGCGCGACGGGCGCGGGCCCTGCACGACGAGCTGCCGGGCTCCCTGTACGAATCGGGGCGCAGCCAGTTCTCCCTGCGCGTGCCCGAGGACCCCCAGCAGCGCTTCCCGGCGGTCGTCCGAGCCGCCGACGCCCTGCTGGCGGCGACGCGCGAAGCGGCCTGAGAGTCAGACGTCGCCGGAGGTCGGCGGTTCCGGCGACCGAAGGCGAAGCCGGTCTCCTGTCTGTTAGCGCGCGTGAAGGCTTGTTGAAGACGGCCAGGAAGGGGGCTCCCGCGCCGGGCAGTCGCTACCCTCGCCCGGACATGAGCGCAATCCGACTTCTCCTACCCGCAGTGGCCGTCGCACTCACCGCGATCGCCCTGGCCGCATGCGGCAACGCCGTGCCCGGCAACTCGGTCGCCGCCGTCGACGACGAGGGGCCGATCACCCGCGAGCAGTTCGATCGCTGGGTCCAGATCGCCGCGGCCTCCCTGCAGCCGCCGGGCGCCGAGGGGGCGAGCCCCGTCCCGCGGCCGCCCGACTTCGCCGAGTGCGTCCAGGCGCGCCGCGAGGTGACACCCGAGCCGGCCGAGGGCCAGGAGGCGCCGTCCGAAGACGAGCTGCGCCAGACCTGCAAGCAGGAGTACGACGCGCTGCGCGACGAGGTCCTGCAGTTCCTCATCACCGCCTCGTGGATCGAGGGCGAGGCGGAGGAGCAGGATGTGGAGGTATCCGCCGAGGAGGTCAACGCCCGCTTCGCCGAGGAGCGCGAAGCCTCCTTCGAGGCCGAGGAGGAGTACCGCGCTTTCCTCGAGCAGTACGGCTACAGCGAGGACGACCTGCGCATGCGCGTGCGCCTCAGCCTCCTGCAGCAGAAGCTGATCGAGAAGGTGACCGAGGGCACCAACCCCGAGCAGATCAGCGAAGACGACATACGCCAGTACTACCGGGAGAACCAGCAGCAGTTCGCCACGCCCGAGACGCGCGACCTGCGCCTCGTGCTGACCGAGGAGGAGGACGAAGCGCAGGAGGCCAAGGAGGCGCTTGAGTCGGGCGAGTCGTGGACCGACGTGGCCGAGGAGTTCTCCATCGACGAGCAGACCGCCGCCGAGGGCGGCGTGCTCACCGGCGCGACCCGTCAGGGCGGCCTGGAGCCTGCACTGGCCGAGGCGGTGTTCTCCACCGAGGAGGGCGAGCTGACCGGGCCGGTGGAGTCGCAGTTCGGCTTCTACGTCTTCCAGGTGCAGCGCATCGTCCCCGCCAAGCAGCAGACCGTCGAGGAGGCGGCCGACCAGATCCGCCAGCTTCTCAGCGGCCAGCGCCAGCAGGAGGCCCTCGAGGGCTTCGTCGAGGAGTACACCGAGCGCTGGACCGAGCGCACGGACTGCCGTGCCGAGTTCATCGTCGAGACCTGCTCCAACGCCCCGGAGCAGCCCGAGGGCGAGGAAGCGCCGCCGGGCGGCGTGCCCAACCAGCAGGTCCCGCCGGGCGGCGCGCCGCAGCAGGTGCCGCCGGGCGGCGCGCCGCAGCAGGTGCCGCCGGGTGGTGCGCCGCAGCAGGTGCCCGTGCCTCCGCAGGGTGGCGGCGCGCCGCAGCAGGTGCCCGTGCCCCCGCAGGGCGGTGCCCCGCCGCAGGGCGAGTAGCTCACCTGACCGCTCACGGCCGTCCCCTGTCCCCCTGCCGGCGTCGCCGGCAGGGGGCCCCATAGGATGGGGCGGCCGTGGCGCGTCAGGACATCAGCGAGGCGCTGGGCCGCCTGGACGAACTGACGCGCCGGCTGCGGACGCAGTGCCCGTGGGACCGCGAGCAGGACGAGCGCTCGATCGTTCCCCACACCGTGGAGGAGGCCTACGAGCTGGCGGACGCCGCCCAGCGCGGCGATGACGCCAAGCTGCTCGACGAGCTGGGCGACGTGCTCTTCCAGGTCCACTTCCTCGCGCTGCTGCTGGAGGAGCGCGGCGCCGGCGACCTCGCGCAGGTGGCCGACCACCTGCACGCCAAGCTGGTACGTCGCCACCCGCACGTGTTTCCCACGGCAAGCAGCGGGACGGGCCCCACGGCAAGCAGCGGGACGGGCCCCACGGCAAGCAGCGGCACAGGCGGGACTGCGCAGGCCGACAGCGCCGGGCAGGTGCTGGCCAACTGGGACGCCATCAAGCGCACCGAGCCCGACCGCGAGGGCGGCATCTTCGGCGAGGTCCCCGAGAACCTCCCCGGCCCGCTGTACGCGCGCAAGGCGCAGCGCCGCGCGGCCGCCGCGGGCCCGGAGGAGGACGACGACGCCGTCCCCTACGACACCGTCGCCGCCGAGCTGGAGCAGCTGCGCGCGGCGGGGAATCGCGAGGCCGCGTTCCACGCGGTCGGCGATGTCCTCTTCGCCGCCGTGGACGTGGCACGCAAGCTGCGCGTGGACCCCGAGCTGGCGCTGCGCGCCGCCGCCGACCGCTTCCGTACGATCGTCACGCAAAGCAGCGAGGAGAACGCACCTTGAGCCAGATCGAGCGCGTCCACGGCCGCCAGATCGTCGACAGCCGCGGTAACCCCACCGTCGAGGTTGAGGTCGCGTTGCGCTCGGGCGCCGCGGGGCGCGCAGCCGTGCCCTCCGGAGCGTCGACGGGAGAGTTCGAGGCCACCGAGCTGCGCGACGGCGGCAGCGCCTGGGCGGGTAAGGGCGTCACCCGCGCGGTGGCAAACGTCAACGGCGAGATCGCCGAGGCGGTCGCCGGCATCGACGCCACCGACCAGGCGGGGCTGGACCGCGCACTGATCGACCTCGACGGCACGCCGAACAAGGCCCGCCTGGGCGCCAACGCGATCCTCGGCGTCTCGCTGGCCGCGGCGCACGCGGCGGCGGCCGAGGAGGGCCTGGCGCTGTGGCGCTACCTCGGCGGCGAGGCGGCCCACGTGCTGCCCGTGCCGATGATGAACGTGCTCAACGGCGGCGCGCACGCCGACAACCGCGTCGACTTCCAGGAGTTCATGGTCGTCCCCGTCGGCGCCCCCTCGTTCTCCGAGGCGCTGCGCACCGGCGCCGAGGTCTTCCACGCGCTCAAGGCCACGCTCAAGGAGGCCGGCCTGGGCACCGCGGTGGGCGACGAGGGCGGCTTCGCGCCCGACCTGGGCTCCAACGAGGAGGCCCTCGCGATGCTCGTCCGGGGTATCGAGGCGGCCGGGCTGCGGCCGGGCGAGGACGTGGCCATCGCGCTGGATCCGGCCACCAGCGAGATCTTCTCCGAGGGCGGCTACGTGCTCGAGCACGAGGGGCGCACGCTGAGCGCCGACGACATGGCCGCCTACTGGGCCGACCTGGCCGACCGCTATCCGATCGTCTCCATCGAGGACGGCATGGACGAGGAGGACTGGGAGGGCTGGCGTTCGTTGACCCAGCGCATCGGCGACCGGGTGCAGCTCGTGGGCGACGACCTGTTCGTGACCAACACGCAGCGCCTGCGCCGCGGCATCGAGGCCGGCGTGGGCAACTCGATCCTGGTCAAGGTCAACCAGATCGGCACGCTGACCGAGACGCTGGAGGCGATCGCCATGGCGCGCGAGGCGGGCTACACCGTGGTCATGAGCCACCGCTCGGGCGAGACCGAGGACGTGACCATCGCCGATCTCGCCGTGGCGACCGGTTGCGGCCAGATCAAGACCGGCGCACCGTCGCGCTCGGATCGCGTGGCCAAGTACAACCAGCTCCTGCGCATCGAGGAGGCGCTGGGCGCCGACGCGACCTACCCGGGCCGGGCCGTCTTCGTCAGGTAGTCCAGGACCGCCCGGGCCCGCCTCCGACGGTCGAACGTTGGCCGCCTTCGGCACCCGGCGCGCAGGAGCATGCGGACACGCGGCGAACGGGGCGCCATGGCATCGAGCCCCACCCCGCCGCCGCAGATCCGCTGGGATCGCATCGCCCGCCTCGCCCTGCTGTTCGTACTGGCCGGCCTGGTCTGGCTGGCCATCGGCCCCGCCGCCTCGCTGGTGACCACGTGGCGCGAGGCGGGGGAGCGCACGGAGCGCGTCGCCGAGTTGGAGGCCGCCAACGAGCGCCTCGCCGCGCGCCGCGACGAGCTGCGCGACCCCGCCGCCCTGGAGCGCGAGGCCCGCGCGATGGGCATGGTGGGGCCCGGCGAGCGGGGCTTCGTCATCGAGGGCCTGCCCGACTGAGGGCCGGCGCTAGTCTCGGGCGGCGTGGACCGCTTCGAGGCCGCCCTCCAGCAGTGGCGCGAGGGGGAGCGCCGCGCGGCCGGCGCGAACCCCGACGAGCGCCCGGCGGTCGATGCGGTCATCGACGCTGTCGTCGCCCAGCTGCGTCGCCGCCTCGGCGGCGCGTTCACCGTCGACGAGCTGGTCGACCTCTACGACCAGGGCACGGGCTGGACGCTCGACCTTGCGGTCTCCGTGGCCCCCGGAGCCCCCTGGGCGTGGGACCAGCGCACCGTCGCCGACGCCGCCTTCCACCGCTACGTCCGGGAGGCCACCGACTACGCCGGAGGGCGGAGGCTGTCAGCGGGTTGAGCGTGCGACGAGGGCACGCTCAACGCCTGTCGAAGATGCGCAGGCGGCCTACGGGGCGGAAGCCCAGCTTCGCGTAGAGCTCCTTGGGCCAGTCGTCATCGTCGGCGACGATGAACAGCAGCTCGAGCTCCATCGTGCGCGCCGCGGCCACGGCGGCGGTGACCACCGCGCGCCCGAAGCCGCGCCCGCGCGCGCCGGGGAGCACGACGACGTCCTCGACCTGGGCGACAGCGCCGCGCCGCCACAGCTTGCAGTAGGCCACCGCCGCACCGTCGCCGCGCACCAGGAAGGTGCGCTCCAGCTCCATGGCCGCTGTGGTGCGCCGGTGATGCTCGAGCAGCTCGGCCTGCGTCCGCGAATGGCGCCCCCAGGGCTCGGAGGCGATGTAGGCCTCCACGGCAGGGAGGATGTCGGCCAGCGTGCCCTCCTCCACGGCGACCGCCGGCTCGGGGCGGTCGGGTGCCGCCCGGTGGACCATGACGGTCTCGGTCTCCCAGCGCCAGCCCGCGCGCGCGAAGCGGGGGCTCGCCGCGCGCCACGTGGACTCGTCGTCGATGATGATGCGCCGGTGTGCCAGGGGTGCGAGCACGCGATCGGCGGCGCGCATGGCCTCGCCCGCGTCCAGGCCCGCGGCGTGGGCCCAGACGAAGTTCTCGTCGTAGACCAGCGGCAGCGCGGGCTCGAGGTAGGCGGTGCCCCAGCCCAGATCCTCGACGCGGGCGACCACCCCCGCCACGGACGCCCGCTCGAAGGTCAGCGCCCGCGCGTGGTCCGCGGGATCAGCCGTCGTCGCCGGTCCCGGCACGGCGGATCACGATCTGGTCCTCCTCGATCGTGACCTCGACCGGCCGATGGCCGGCCCAGTGCTCGGCGTAGGTGGGGTTGTCGGCGACCGCGGGGTCGAGCCACAGGCCGTAGCCCTCCTCGCCGTGGTCGAACGCCCCCTCCAGCGGGCCTGTGGTCGCGCGGCGTCGCCCGCCGCGCGAGCGACCTCCGCGGCGGCCGCGTCGGGGCTTGGGCTCGTCGCCGTCCTCGGTGTCCCCGTCGGGGTCCTCCTTGTCGCCCGCCGCGGCGGCGGCCGCCTCCTCCTCGAGGCGCTTGGCCTCGGCGGCCTCGAGCTCGGCCGCGATCGCCGCGTCGTCCTCGGCGCGCAGGTCGACCTCGTCGTCGAAGTCGAGCGCGGGGCCGTTGGTGGCCGCGTCGGGGTCGCCGTCGGGCGCCAGCTCGTTCTCGCGCTTGAACGCGTCGATCTGCTGGACGGTGACCTCCAGCTGGTGTGCGATCCAGGCGTCGGTGCGGCCCTGGCGGACCCAGGTGCGGATCTGATTGAGGTGCGGTCGTAGAGAGCGTCGTGCCATTGCGACGTGCAACCTATCCCATCGTTTGGGATCGGTTGCCTGTGGGCAGCGCCTGTCCAAGCTTCGTGGTCGCAACGCAAGGAGGTACCGGCACATGCTCGTGCTGACACGCAAGTCCAATCAGAGCATCATGATCGGCGACGACATCGAGATCACCGTCCTGTCGGTCATGGGGGACAAGGTGCGCATCGGGATCCAGGCCCCCCGAGAGGTTCCCGTGTTTCGCAAGGAGGTCTACATCGAGATCCAGGAGGAGCGCGGCGAGGTTTCCCCTCCTGAGGCCGTGACCGCGCCTGAGGCCGTGACCGCGCCCGGCGGGCACGGCGGGAAGAACGGCGCCAACGGCATCAGCGACGCCCGGGCTGCGGTCGACGCCGCACGGCGTCGGCTCGACGCCGAGTAGTCGCTAGCCCATCACCCAGAGCAGGGCCTGGAACATGAAGAGGGTCACCACCACCGCGGTGGCCAGCAGGGTCGCGGTCAGGGCCACGAAGCGCAGCGTGCTGCGCTGCTGCTCGCGCTCACGGACACGTGCACGGGAGCGCGCCGCAGCCTCCCGGCGCAGGGCCTCGCGCCGCTCGCGATCGTGGTCGAGCTCCTCGTGGAAGGCCTCCTCGAAGCTCGTGAGGCTCTGACGCATGCGCATGACCGCGTGCACCTTATCGGGCGTTCAGCCTCCACACGCGCTCCATAATCCGCGCCCGGCCTCGAGCGCCTCGGCGGCCAGCGCCGCGAAGGCGTCGGCGTGGCGCACGTTGGGTGCGATGGCCAGCGGCCGCGCGTAGCCGTCGCGCACCAGGACCTCGTTGACGAAGCGCCCGTCGTCGGCGCGGTACACGTAGGCCAGCAGCCGGTCGTAGCGGTCGCGTTGCGCCTCGCCCACCTCCAGGCGCACCTCCTGCCCTTCGACGAGCCGCTGGTTGGCCGCGCTGGCCGCCGGGCCGAAGCACTCCACGGGGCTGCCCGGCCGCTTGGTCTCCGGGGTGTCCACGCCGATGTAGCGCACCGTCTCCTCGCGGCCGTCGACGCGCACGCGCACCGTGTCGCCGTCGACCACACGCACCACGCGGCCCTCCAGGTCGGCGCGGCCCGGGGTGCCCGACAGCTCGCCGGGGACGAGGTCCCACCCCGCCCAGGCGGCGAGCAGGAGGAACCCGATGATCCACAGCGTGGCGGCGCGCCGGCGCATAGTCGCGTCACGCTACGCCCCGTGCCGGCCGGCAAGCACGGGGCGGAGCCTCGACGAATCGAGGACGCCGCACTACCCGCTCGCCGAGCCCGGCGCGGGTCGGCTGGCAGTGAGCGGGCGACCTCATAGGGGAGTCGGTCACCATGACGCCCGTGCGCCGGTTGCGCCAGCAGCTCAGCGTCACGCAGCGAGCCGATCCGGCGCTCGTCCGGCGAAGGCGCACGCCGGAGGCGGTGACCGCCCGAGCGGCCCGCCTCCACCCGATGGAGCACCCATCCGCCGGGTGCCCCGTCGGCCTCCACGAGCACCCAGTAGGCGACCAGGGTGCGCGCGCTGGCACGAGCCGGCATCAGCGTCCAGGACGGCGCGGAGACGACCAGACTCAGCGCGCGCGTGGCCTTCCAACTCAGGTTCCCCGCCCACGCACCAGCCCGGGCCTCCACGCGGACCGTGACGTCGCGCCGGTCCGGCTGCCCTTCGGTATCCACGTCGACCACGTCGACGGTGGGCCGTGGGGCCATGTGCAGGCGTCGCCCGGCAAGGACGCGCGAGCGGTCGACCCACGGGCCCTCCCACTCGATGAGTTCGCTGACCTCGGCGGGGCCGAACAGCCGCCGCACCGGCTCGACGGCGTCGGCCGGCCAGTCGCCGGCCACGGGCGCGTAGATCACTCGCGCCGCCTCGTCGATCCGTGCCGGGTCGAAGCGCGGATCCTGGAGGGCCGCGTCCAGCAGCGCCCCTCGCGCCGCGGCCAGCCGCCGGCGAAACACCGGCCGCAGGAGGCGCGGAAGGGCGGAGGGCGTAGCAGCTCCTATCTCACTGGGTCGGCGGTGGCCACGGTTTGGTCCTTCGTCGGCGTGGTGCGAGGGGCAGAGTACTGCGCGGTTGGCGGCGCACCCCATGGGTAGGCTCCCGCTCCGCATGGACCACGCCTTCCGCGGGCCCGACTTCACCCTCGGGATAGAAGAGGAGCTGATGATCGTCGACCAGGACGGGCATGGGCTCGTCAACGCCATCGAGCGTCTCCTGTCCGAGTCCACGGAGGGCGAGGTCAAGCCCGAGCTCATGGAGTCGGTGCTCGAGATCTGCACCGATCCTTGCGACGACATGGCCGCCGCCGGGCGCCAGCTTCGTCAGCTTCGCCGGCGGGTGCGCGAGGAGGCCGAGCCGCACGGGCTGACCATCGGCTCGGCCGGAACGCATCCCTTCGCCCACTGGGAGGAGCAGCGCATCGTCGCGCGCGACCGCTATCGCGACCTGGTCGACGCGCTGCGCTTCGTGGCCCGCCAGGAGCTGATCTTCGGCATGCACGTCCACGTGGGCATCGACGATCCCGACAAGGCCATCCACGTGACCAACGGGATGCGCGTGCACCTGCCCGTGCTCCTCGCGCTGTCGGCCAACTCGCCCTTCTGGCGGGGCAGCTCCAGCGGCCTGATGTCGGCGCGCATGCCGATCTTCCGCGCCTTCCCGCGCGTGGGCATCCCGCCCGCCTACGCCGACTGGGAGGACTGGTCGACCCAGACGGAGTTCATGGTCCGCAGCGGCGTGATGGCCGACTACACCTACCTCTGGTACGACGTGCGCCCGCACCCCAACCTGGGCACGGTGGAGATCCGGGTGTGCGACCAGCAGACGCGCGTCGAGCACACCCTCGCGCTCGCCGCGCTCATCCAGGCCATGGTGCGCGAGATGGCCGAGCACTTCGACAGCGGCGAGCAGCTCTCGGAATACCCCTATCCGATGCTCGACGAGAACAAGTGGCTGGCGGCCCGCCACGGGCTGGACGGCGAGGTGGTCGACCTGCCGTCCGACGAGCGCGTGCCCACCCGCCGGCTCGCCAAGCGCCTGATCGACCGCCTGCGCCCCCACGCGCAGGACCTGGGCGGAGAGGCCGACCTCGAGGGCATCGTGGACCTGCTGGAGCGGGGCAACGGGGCGACCCGCCAGCTCAAGGTCTTCGAGGCCAACGGCGACATGGCCGAGGTCATGGCCGAGATCGTCGCGGCCAGCGGCGCATAGTCACCGCGCCACCTCTGGCGCTGTGTTGCGTTTACGCTGCATCACAACCTGACGGGGAGAGGAAACGCATGCGTGCGGGGAGCGAAGGATTGATGGCGGGTCGGCGGTGGGTCATCCGGCTCGCCGCGGCGGGGCTGCTGGGAGTGCTGGCGCTGGCGGTCGGCCTGCCGGGCGCCGCTCAGGCGCAGTCGGGCAATCCGCTGTTCGACGCCGATCCCGGGTCGGCCGATCCGGGGGTCAGCTTCCTCGAGGGACAGTTCCGCGTCACGTCCACGGGCGGGCCGCGGGTGCGCAACTCCCCCGACCTGGTCAACTGGCGGGAGGACGAGCCCCTCTTCGCGCCCGGGGGTGAGCCGCGATGGGCCGAGGACCAGCGCGCCGGCTCACCGAAGATCTACCCCCTGGCCGACGGCCGGTTCGTCCTGCTGTTCAGCGCGAGGCACGAGGCCAAGGGCAAGGGCTGCATCGGCCGGGCGATCTCGAGCACCCCTAACAACTTCCGCAACATGGGCCGCGAGTCCTTCAGGCACGATGTGCCGGCTGAGGCGGGGCCGCTGGAGTGCGAGGGAGACGGTGTCAGCGCGAGCGACCGCGCCAACCAGCGCAACCGCCTCGAGCCGAGCGCCTTCAGCCTCATCGACCCGGCGCTGTTCGTGAACCCGGCGAACGGGGAGTACTACCTGCTCTACAAGCGCCAGCTCCAGGATCGCATCGACGCGCCCAAGGGACCGAGCGACATCGTGATCCGCCCGATCAACTCGGACGTCCTGAGTGGCTTGGGCGGCATCACGCGGCTGGTCGTGGCCAGCGGCGACGAAGGCGTGAGTGTGGAGGCGCCGACCATGATTGCGCGCAACGGGCGCTATTTCCTCTTCTACAGCATCGCCAACTTCTCCAACGACTCCTACGCCGTCAGCGTGGCCGTCTCGCGCCGCGAGGCCAACACGCCGACGGGCGGGGACTTCGTGAAGTTCGGCGGCAACCCGATCTACAGCGGCCGGGGGAACCCGAACTTCTGCGGTGTGGGCCACCAGGACGTACTTCAGACCGGCAGCGACTCCTGGATCCTCTTCGCTCACGCGAACCTCAACGAGAAGGACGGCGCGACGCCGGGCGATCGCAATGAGTGCGTGGGCTCGCGGCGCCAGCTCGTGGCCGACACGCTGCGCTTCGATATCCCCAGCAGCGAGCCGGCCAACCAGCGGGAGGGCTTCGCGTGGCCCAGCGTCAGCAACGGCACACCCAGCGGCGACGGCACGCCGCGTGGCACGCTCACGCCCTTCACGGGCGCTCCCGCACAGGGTGGTTCCCCTCAGGGCGGCTCCCAGGAGAGCGCGAGCTCGCAGACAGCCTCGCCGGTCAGCCACTACGGTGGCGTCACCGCCTACAGCGAGCGCGTGGTCGGCGACAGTCCCGCCGCCGACCGCTACTTCCTGACCGTCGCCCGCGAGGGGCAGACCTCGCGCGTGGCGATCCCGCCGCGCGCCGGGGTGCCCTTCGACGTGGACCTCGGTCCCGACGAGGATGGCGATGTGGTGGCCGTCTACAGCCGCTGCGCCACCGAGCCCGACCCGGTGCGCGTGCGCGACACCTTCGGCGCCCGCGTCTTCGCGGGCCCCTATCCTGCCTGGACGGCCGGGCGGGGGTGTGACGTCTTCCGCCTTGACCTCGACGATAGCGAGACCGTCGAGAACCGCATCGGGGGGGCCAGCACCGCTGACTCCTCGGAGGTGCTGCCCTCGATCTGGCGCGACCGGGTCGCGTTCGTCAGGGTCTACGAGCGGCGCTCCGGGCGGCGTGGGACCTATCCCTACCTCTACACCCGCCCGCTCGACGGGGGCTCCTCGGTGCGCGAGGAAGGCGGCAGCCGCGGTACCAGCGGGCTGCCGGGTCCCGTTCGCCTCGACCTCTATGGCCGCCGCCTGGGCTTCGTCTGGAACTACTCCACCGGCGAACCGGAGAGCGGCGAGATCGCCGGGACCACCGAGGTGCGCCTCGACACCGTCGGCTCGCGCAGCCGGCGGGTCCTCAGCCAGGCCGACTGGAGCGACCAGCCCGCCAGCTACGTCGGCCCCACCGGCTCGAGGGGGCGGCTCTTCTACGGCTACCAGCGCATCCAGCCCCGCGGCGAGAGCGCTCCCACCTCGGTCACCTCGCTGCGCCTGCGCTACCGCATCTCCACCGGCGATCGCGGCCTCACGTCAGCGCCCGAGCTGCTGGTAGACACCGCCACCGACCGGGACAGCACGGTCTCGGCCAGCTCGCCGAGCTTCGGCTTCACCGGGCCGACCACCATCACCGGCGCGGACGGAGTCGCCTACTCCGACTAGCTGCGGGCCGGCGCCAGCGGAAACCCGGGGCCCGCCTCAGGCGGCGACCTCCTGCGCCTTCGGCACCCCTCATCCCGCGCGCGTATCATCGGGTGGGTGTCGAGTCGTCCCGACCTCTTCGTCGTCTGCAAGAGCTGCGGCTCGGAGGTCAGTCCCTACGTCACCGAGTGCCCCTACTGCGGCAAGCGGCTGCGCAAGCGGGCGCCCAAGATCGAGCGCGGCGCCGCCGGGCCGCAGGTCAAGGAACGCCGGCGCGGACTGCGCCCGGGGAAGAGGAAGGCCAGGGAGCCCAAGCAGCGCAAGGAGGCCTCGCCGCGGCTGGGCAAGCTGCGCGCGGGCGAGATCCCCGGTATCCGTGGAGACGAGGACGCTCGGCCCTACGCGACCATCGCCCTCGTCGTCGCCGGCCTGGTCTTCTTCGTCCTCTTCCAGGCCGAGATCCTGCTGGCCGCCGATCTGGGGCTGTTCAGCATCGGCGCCTTCCAGCTCACCCAGGACGGGTGGCGCCTGGTCACCTCGCTGTTCCTCTACAGCAGCGTCGTGGCCCAGTTCATGACGCTGTTGACGGTGGGGATCTTCGGCTGGCTGCTGGAGCGCCGCCACGGCTTCCTGCTCGTACCCGCCCTGTTCCTGGCCGGCGGCATCGCCGGCAACCTGGCCGCCTCCGCGGTGGGCCAGGACCTCGTCCTGGGCGGAGGCGGCGGCGCGCTGGCCCTGCTGGCCGCCTGGGCCGTCCCGGTCCTGGGCGCGCGCCGCCGCGCGCCCAACGAGGACGACGCCGACCTGCTGGGCACGGCGGTACTGGCTGTCTCGCTGGCCGTGCTGGGCGCGGTGGTCAGCGCCGGCAGCGTGCTCGCGGTGGTCGTCGGCGGCGCGGTGGGCGTCCTGGTCGGCCTGCTGCTGGGCGCCCTCAGACCACGCTGACCGGCGTCTGGGCGGCCCGGCGCGCCGACTGTCGATTTGTTGGTCCCCACGACTAACAACTCGACACTTGGCGATCTAGCGGACCGAAATGGCGCCCCCGGCGCCCTCGACGAGCTCGCCCACCACGGCGCCGAACGACGTGTCGCCGCCCGGCGGCACCGCCGCGAGGAGGCCCCCCGACGTGGTCGCGTCGCACACCAGGCGCCGCACCGCCTCGGGCACCGACGCCGCGAACTCCGTGAACCGCTCCTCCGCATAGGCGCGGTTGCGGCCGGAGCCCCCGCTCACCGCCACTCCCTCATCGCCCTCCAGCAGCGCGAGCGCCCCCTCCAGCGCGGGAACGGCCGAACCATCAACGTCAGCAGCACACCCGCTCGCAGCACACAGCTCGTGCAGGTGGCCGACGAGCCCGAACCCGGTCACGTCGGTGAGGGCGGTGGCGCCCGCCGCGCGGGCCGCACGCGCTGCCTCCGCGTTGAGCGCGGCCATGGTCTGCGTGGCGGCCGCCAAGAGGTCGTCGCGGTTGGCGTCGCCTCCCGCGGCCCCGTCCCCGAGCCGCCCCCGCTTGATCGCCGTCGTGATCGCGCCCACGCCCAGCGGCTTGGTCAACACCAGCGCGTCGCCCGGCCGGCCCCCGGCGTTGGTGAGCACCTCGTCGGGGTGCACGGTGCCCGTGACGGCCAGGCCGTACTTGGGCTCGGGGTCGTCGATGGAGTGGCCGCCCACGATCGACGCTCCCGCCTCGGTCACCGCGTCGTGGCCGCCGCGCAGGATCGCGCGCAGCACCTCCGCGCCCAGGTCCTCGAGCGGGAAGGCGACCAGGTTGAGCGCGCTGAGCGGCTCGGCGCCCATCGCGTAGACGTCCGACAGGGCGTTGGCCGCCGCGATGCGCCCGAACCAGTACGGGTCGTCGACGATCGGCGTGAAGAAGTCGACCGTCTGCACGAGTGCGAGGTCGTCGCGCACGCGGACCACGCCGGCGTCGTCTGCGGTCCCCGTGGCCACCAGCACGCGCGGGTCGGTCGGCGCGGGGAGGCCCGCGACGAGCGGGTGCACCGCTGCTGCGGGGAGCTTGCAGCCGCAGCCCGCGCCGCGGGCGAGGCTCGTGAGTGCGATGGTCATGGGCCTATCATCCCCGCTCGGTGTCCGACGAACGCCCCACCTACACCGCCGAGGAGATCGATGCGGCGGTGCAGGCCCTCAGCGACCCGGAGCGCTTCTCCCACGCGGAGGCGATCGTCACCCATGCCGCGCCGGGGTTGCAGCGGGTGCTCAACCAGGCCCTTGACGCCGGCGGCTGGTTCGGCGAGGCCCACGAGAAGCAGCTCGCCCGGGCCGCGCTCGACGGGGACCCCTCGGCGCGCATCCAGGCGTTGCGAACCCTTGTTGAGGAGGAGGTCCGGCTGGGCATGATGGTCGGGGTAACCGCCGGTTTCGAGCTCGCCCGCGAGCTCGCGGCCCGCCGAACCGAGACGGAGGGAGACACCTGATGGACATCCGCTGGCTGGGCCAGTCCGCCTTCACGATCACCGAGGGCGCCACGACGCTGCTCATCGACCCGTTCCTGACCGGCAACCCCAAGGGGGCCGTCACCGCCGACGAGGTCGGCGCCGACGTCATCGCGCTCACCCACGGCCACCCCGATCACCTGGGCGACACCGTGGACATCGCCAGGCGCACCGGGGCGACGGTGGTGGCCATCCTCGAGCTGGCCAACGAGCTGATGGGCGCGCTGGGCGACGCCCATCCCGTCCTGGACCCCAACCTGGGTGGCACCGTCCGCTTCGGCTGGGGTTGGATCAAGCTCGTGCCCGCCTGGCACACCGCGGTCAGCCCCAGCGGCACCCCGCACGTGGCCGCCGGCCTGGTCATCCACATGGGCGGTAGGACCATCTACCACCTGGGCGACACCTGCCTGTTCAGCGACCTGTCGCTGATCGCCAGGCGCGGCAACCCCATCGACGTCGCGATCATGCCCATCGGCGGCCACTACACGATGGACCGCTGGGACGCCATCGAGGCGGTCAACCTCGTCGGCGCCAAGCAGGTCATCCCCTGCCACTACGACACGTTCCCGCCCATCGAGACCGACGCCCACGCCTTCAAGGCCGAGGCCGAGCGGGCGACCACGTCGGAGGTCATCCTCCTGTCCCCGGGGGACACGCACGGGCTGTGACCCACGCGAGGCGCCGGGCCCTGGGCGGGTCGTTGCTGGCCGCTGCGGCCCTGGTCGCCGCCTGCGGCGAGGAGGAGCCGACCGCCGCGGGGCCGCCGCGGGTGGCCCCCGACGGACCGACGGCGACGGGCACCGCCACCGCGCCGACCCCGCCGCCCACCGCCCCTGCGCAGGAGCCCGACTCCGGGTCGCCCGGCGGCGGGGAGGACGTACCGGGCGGCGGTGGAGCGGGCGACGAGGGCAACCGGGTGCCGGCGGTCTTCGAGCTGGGTCCCGACGACATGCTCGAGCCCCCGACGGTCAGCGTCCCCGAGTTCCTGGGCATCCGCCTCGAGGTGCGCTCCAGCGACGACGAGGCCCACCGCATCGAGCTGCTCGTGGACCCGCCCGTGCAGCTCACCGTCGCGCCCGGGGGCAGCGCCGGCCTCGACGTCATGGGCCAGCGCGAGGGCCGCTACGCGCTCGAGGTGGACGGCGCCCGCGCGGGCACGCTCGTCGTGGGCGTCGAGCCCGGGCCGTAGCGTGTCGACCCTCGTCAGGCCCGGCCTCGGGCCCAGCGGGCCGGACCTGCTGCGCCGCCTGCCACGGGCCGTCCGGGCCGCGCTGGCGGTCGGGGCACTCGCCCTGGCAGGCCTGGTCGTCTGGTGGGCCACGCTTGGCGCCACGGCGGGCGAGACGTGGGTCGTGGTGGAGGATCCGTTCACGTTCAACCTCACCTACGGCGACGAGTTCGAGCGCGTGCAGGGCGACGGCGCCCTGGACCTCGAGCGCGTACGCGAGGACGGGCTGTTCGTCAGCTCGTTCGCCGTGCGCGACCTGACCCTGCCGCCCTACGAGGGCAATGCCGCGGGCGTCCTGCCCCTTCTCGCCACCTTTCACGTCCGTGAGCTGCGCGAGCGCTTCGAGGGCTTCGAGCTGGTCGAGGAGGGCCGCACGCGGGTCAACTTCGTTCCCGGCTACGAGGTCGTATTTCAGTACGACCTGGGTGAGCGCACGGTCTACGGCCGCGACGTCTTCCTGGTGCCCGAGGTGCCCGGTCTGCGCGCGGGCGCACAGCTCGAGCTGCGCGCCACGCCGACCTCGGGCACGCCCAACGCCGAGAGCATCGGCGACGTCGGGGCCATCCGGCTGCCCTTCCGCTCGTTCCGCCTGGGCACCGAGCGCATGACCGAGCCGCCCGAGTAGCCCGGCGTGATCGACCTCGCCGACTTCCGGGCGGTCGACCTGCGCGTCGGACGCGTGGTGGCGGTGGACGACTTTCCGCAGGCTCGCCGGCCCGCGTGGAAGCTGACCATCGACCTGGGGCCCGAGCTGGGCGTGCGGCGCTCAACGGCGCAGGTCACCAACTACGCACGCGAGGACCTGGAGGGGACCCTAATCGTCGCCCTGGTCAACGTGCCCCCGCGCCAGGTGGGGCCGACGCGCTCGGAGGTGCTCGTGCTCGGCGCCACGTCGGCCGAGCGTCCGGTTGCGCTGCTGCGCCCCGACCCCGGCGCCCAACCCGGCGACCGCGTCGCCTGAGCGCGCTAGTGGTCGTCCACTAGTCCTGCTCGTCGTCGCGTGTCGAGGTGACGGTGCGTGCGATGCGGGCGACCGGCTGCGAGTCATCGTCCTGCGCGGAGCCGTCGCGCTTCCCGCGGGAGCTGTCGTGACCGGCCTTGCCGTCGTTGCTCGAGCCGCTCGCGCGCACCGGCTCGGCGCCCGGCTGCTGGGCCGGCTCGCCGTCGGACGAACCCCGCGGCACGGCGATCGCGCCCGGCTGCGTGACCGGCGTCGCGCCGCCGCCAGCGCCCTCGTCGCCGTCCTCGACGGGCTTGTTGGAGCTCCCGGAGCCTGTGATGCCGCTGTCCTCGTCGCCCGCCTCCGCGTCAGCGGTGGTCGACTCCTCGGTCTCGTCCCGCGACCGGTCGCGCTCCTCGCTGGACTCCTCCCTGGGTTCTGTGCGCTCTTCCCCGCGGTCGGCGGCCCACCGCTCGGGGTCCTCGACCGCCCGGCGCGGGCGCTCGCGCCTCTCGGTGTCGTCGGCCACCGGGACCGCCGTGGCCGCCGGTGGCGGTGCGGCGGCGGGCGCAGCGGGAGAGGAGGGGGGGCGCGGCTCGGTGGCGGCCTGGGCGCCGCGGTCGCGGTCGCCGCCGCGCACCCGATCCACCTCGACGGCGCCCGTGGTCACGATGGCCGCCGCGGCCAGGCCGGCCGCGGTCTTGGAGGCGATCGCACCGATGCCCGCGCTCAGCGAGCCCGCGCCGCCCGCGGCGGCGGTGGAGGCCACCACGCTGCCGGCAGCGGTGGCGCCGCCGGCGCCGGCCGTGGTCCCCAGGTGGGCCAGGAAGAACTTCTTGAAGAACAGCAACGGCGCCACCGGCACCAGCACGGCGAGCTGGCGGTTGGTGGAGCGAAGCTGCTTGCGGAAGGTCGCGCAGCGCTCGCACTGGCGCGCGTGGCGGCGTACGGGCGGGGTGATCCGGCGCAGGCCCTCGGAGACCTCGCCCAGCTCGTCGCGCACCTCCTCGCAGGTGAGCTGTCGCGCCTCGGAGGCCTCGGCCAGCGACACCCTCGCACGCACGAGCAGCGACTTCACCGAGGGCACGGTGGTCTCCATGGCCTCGGCGATCTGCTCGTAGCTCAGAGCGTCGATCTCGCGCAGCAGCAGCGCCGTGCGCTGCGTCTCGGGCAGCTCCTGCACGTCGGCGACGAGCTGGCGGAACTCCTCGCGGCGGTGCACCCGGTCGGCCGTGGTGGTGCCGTTGTCGGCGAGGTGGACGTCCATCGAGTCCTGCCCGATGGCCTGGTGGCGGCGCAGGTGGTTGAGCGACCGGTTGCGCGCGATGCGATACAGCCACGGGCGCACGTTGATGGGCCGCTCGTCGGCCAGCATCGCGTTGAAGGAGGCGGCGAAGACCTCTTGGAGCACGTCCTCGGCGTCCTCGCGCGAGGACAGCATGTGGCGGCAGAAGGACAGCAGCCTCGCCTGATAGCGCCCCACGAGCGCCTCGAACGCCCCCTGGTTGCCCCGGCGCGCGAGCGCGACCAGCCGCTCGTCGGACTGCAGACGCAGCAGTGGCGTCGGGCTGCGGAGGCCGAGTGAGCCGGAGTGGTGTAGAGCGGAGGCTTCCATACGCGAGCGAGCACGGTGGGGCCACCACGGGCCCCCGTCCCCTTAGGAACGCTTGAGAATGCTAGAGGTTGCGGCCTGCGGGCCTGCGCGGCGAAACCTCGATCGTGATGCCCGGGGCGGGATTCGAACCCGCACGCCCTTTCGGGCAGCGGTTTTTAAGACCGCGTGTGTCGACCGATTGCACCACCCGGGCCGGGCGAGCCCTCGCCGCGGCGCTCGCGGCGCCGATCACGCAGCGAGGTGATGCCCAGCACGACGAGCAGCACCAGCACCGGGGCGACGTAGGCGACCTGGGCGAGCCAGTGGCTGGCGTGGGCGAGCTGGGTCATGCGGGGATGCGGTGGGACGAGGGCACGGTCTGCTCCAGGGTACCTCGCGCGCCGTCGGCAGGTCCCGATTCCGCGGCTAGGCGATCGCGCGCTCGGCGGCGGGCGCATACGCCAGCTCGTCGAGCAGTGAGGCGGCCAGTGCCGTGTCGCCCTCGACGACCAGGCCCGCGTGGTCGGCCGCGGGGCCCAGGGCGGCGATCCACGCATCCTGGGTTCCCGCGACGCGCGCGTCGGGCGCGGGCGCCGGCGCCTCGATGAGGCGTACGTCGTCGCCGGCGGCCGACAGCGTGGACACGGCCTCGCTCCCGTCGGGCAGGGCGACGGTCAGCTCGATCGTCGCGCTGCGCCCGGCCATGCGCACGAGCCCGGGCGCGGCGCGGAAGATCGCGCCGACGTCGATGCGCTCCCCGGGCCGTGGCGCGCCCCAGGCCCAGACCAGGCCCCAGCGCGCCAGCTCCCCGACGACGGGCAGCAGGTCGTGTGCACGGGGCGTCAGCTCGTAGTCCACGCGCGGTGGCACCTCGCGGTAGCGCCGGCGGGTGAGCAGGCCGTCGGCCACCATGCGGTTCAGCCGCGAGCGAAGCTGCTCGGTGGAGATGCCGGGCAGCACCCGCTGCAGCTCGACGAAGCGCCGCGGGCCACCGGAGAGGTCGCGCACGATGAGCAGCGTCCACTTGTCGCCCACGAGATCGAGCGCGCGCGCGTCGGGTGCCCACTGGTCGTAGGGGTGGCGCTTGGGCGGCGGCGGGGACGGCACGGCCAGGAAGACTGTACTCCGGCTTGCGACGGGGTGAGGTCTGGATAACCCCAATCCGGCGCGCGCTTCGGGCAAGTCTGCGCCGCCGACTGCGTTGTCAGCTCCCATGGGCGTCGTCATCTCCATGGAGGACCACCGCCGCGCCTCGGGGCGCCGTCTCGCGCCGGGCGCGGCCCGCGTGCCCCCGTCGCCGTCCGTCTCGCGCCCGCACGTCCGCTTCGCCTTCGACCTCGCGTCCCCCGACACCTACCTGGCCGCCGAGCGCGTCGACCGGCTCTTCGGTGACCTGGACTGGCAACCGGTGCTGATGCCCCTACCGCCCCGCGGCGGTGTCGACGTCGGGTGCACCCGGCGCCGGGCCGCAGCGCTGGGCATGCCCCTCGCCTGGCCCTTCGCCGAGCCGGGCGCGGCCGCCATCCCTGCGATGCGCGCTGCCTCCCTGGCCGCCCAGCAGGGGCGCGGCGGCTCGTTCGTCCTGGCCGTCACCCGGCTGGCCTTCTGTGGAGGCTTCGCGCTGGACGACCCCGAGTGCCTGGCCGAGGCCGCTGGCGCCGCCGGGCTCTCCCTGGCGCAGTGCCTGCGCGCCGCCGCCGACCCCGTGCGTGACATCCCCCTGGCCACGGCGGGACGTGCCCTGCGCGCGCGCGGCGCAGACCGCCTGCCCGCCGTCGAGGTGGCCGGGCGGCTGTTCTGCGGGGAGGAGCGCGTGGCCGACGCCGCGGCCGCCGCACACTGGCCGGCGGACCCGCCCGGGCGCATCCACGCCTGATCCACGCTGGCGGCCGCGCCGCCCAGGGCTGATCCGCTTATGGGTCAGTGGCTCACACGGCTGCTCTGGCGGGCGCTGGGCCGGCGCTACACGCGCGTCGTCCTCTACGCCCAGGGCGACCTGTCCGCCCGCGTGCCGCTGATCTCCACCGACGAGGTGGGCCGCCTGGCCGCGTCGTTCAACGGCGCCGTGCGCGGGCTGGGCGAGCGCGAGCGCCTGCGCGAGGCCTTCGGCGCCTTCGTGGACCCCGTGCTGGCCGACCGCGTCCTCGAGGAGGGCACGACGCTGCCCGGCGAGGAGGTCGACGGCGTGCTTGGCGTCTTCGGCGCCCCCGAGCGCCATAGCGACCACGCCGACCGCGCGGTGGCCGCCGCGCGGGAGATCGCCGTGCTGGTGCGCGAGCGCCACGGCGACGGCCTGCGAGTGGGCATCGGTCTGAACTCAGGCTCGGTTGTGGCCGGCACCGTGGGCGGGGGAGGGCGCCTGGAGTTCGCGGTCATCGGCGACGCGGTGAACACGGCCGCGCGCGTGGAGCGCGCGACGCGCGACGCGCGACACCGGCGACGACGCCGGGCTCACTCTGAACGCATACGTTCGCGCTAGAATCCCGCCATGTCCATCCAGACCGAGCCGGGCGCCGCCCACGGCGGGCGGCTCATCGCCCGCCGCCTGCGCGCCCACGGCGTCACCAAGCTCTTCACGCTCTCGGGCGGCCACCTCTTCTCGCTCTACGACGGCTGCCGCGAGGAGGGCATCGACATCGTCGACGTCCGCCACGAGCAGGCCGCGGCCTTCGCCGCCGAGGGCTGGGCCAAGGTCACCCGCCAACCTGGAGTCGCCGCGCTGACGGCCGGGCCCGGGGTGACCAACGCCATGAGCGCCATCGCCTCTGCCCAGGCCAACCAGTCGCCCATGCTCGTCCTGGGCGGCCGCGCGCCCGCCATGCGCTGGGGCATGGGCTCGCTGCAGGAGATCGACCACATCCCGTTCGTGCGCCCGCTCACCCGCTTCGCCACCACCGCCCAGTCGGTCGACGAGCTGACGGGCCTGATCGACGACGCGATGGCCGCAGCCCAGGCGCCGCCCAGCGGCCCGGCCTTCGTCGACCTGCCGCTGGACCACGTCTTCGCCGAGGGCACCCTGATCGACGACGAGCTCGACCCGCCCGAGCGCGGCGCGGGCACCGCGCCCGATCCCGCGCAGGTCGAGCGCGCGCTGGCCCTGCTCAGCGAGGCCGAGCGTCCGGTGATCATGGCCGGCACCAACCTCTACTGGGGCCACGGCGAGGCGGCGCTGCTTGCGCTGGCGCAGGAGCTACGCGTCCCGGTGTTCCTCAACGGGCTGGCCCGCGGATGCGTCCCCGCCGACCACGAGCTTTTCTTCTCCCGCGCGCGCTCCAAGGGGCTGAAGGGCGCCGACCTGGCCCTGGTCGTCGGGGTGCCCATGGACTTCCGCCTGGGCTTCGGCGGCTCGTTCGGCGAGGAGACCGAGATCGTCGTGCTGGACCGCTGCGAGCCGCAGCGCGCCCACCCGCGCGAGGTCGCCGCCGAGCTCTACGGCGCCATCGGCCCGACGCTCGAGGCGCTGCGCGAGGGCGCGAGCGGCGGGCCCGGCCACAGCGCCTGGATCGGCGACCTGCGCGAGGAGGAGGACGCCAGGCGTGCCGCGGAGCGCGAGGAGCTCGCCGACGACCGCGCGCCCCTGCACCCGATGCGCCTGTACGCCGGCCTGGCCGAGGTGCTGGACCGCGACGCCATCCTCATCGGCGACGGCGGCGACTTCGTCTCCTACGCCGGGCGGGTCATCGACTCCTACCAGCCCGGCTGCTGGCTCGATCCCGGGCCGTTCGGCTGCCTGGGCGCGGGCCCCGGCTACGCGCTGGCCGCCAAGCTCGCCCATCCCGGCCGCCAGGTCGTGCTGCTCCTGGGCGACGGCGCCTTCGGCTTCAGCGGGATGGAGTACGACACGCTGGCCCGCCACGGGGTCGACGTCGTGGGCGTGATGGGCAACAACGGCATCTGGGGGCTGGAGAAGCACCCGATGGAGTCCCTCTACGGCTACTCCGTGGCTGCCGAGCTGACCCCCGGGACGCGCTACGACACCGTCGTTGAGGCGCTGGGCGGCCACGGGGAGCTGGTGCGCCAGCCCGGGGAGCTGCGCGGTGCGCTGGACCGGGCGTTCAGCGCCGGGCGGCCCGCGCTGGTCAACGTGCTCACGGACCCGTCGGTCGCCTATCCGCGGCGGTCGAACCTGGCGTGAGCCCGCGACCGGGGCCCGAACACAAGGAAGCCGCCCTGGGAGAGGCGGCTTCCTCGCTTGGTCAGTCGGCCCCGACGGGACGGGCAGGGGGTACTTGCCCTCTTCAGGACCTTATGTAGTGGCCGGGCGCGGGAGTCGCCGCTGGGAATCGGCGTGCGCCCGACCTATGCACGATGAGTATCGAACCCTCATCGAGCCCGCTCAATGGGACATCCGTCCAGGGAGACCACCTGGGGGCCCGCCTCAGGCGGCGTCACCTTTCGCCTTCGGCACCCCTCAGGTCCAGCGCCGCGCCGCGCAGGAGGTCGTGCTCGCTGACCTCGACCTGGTCGAGGCCGAACGCGCGCATGCACTCCAGCAGCATCACGACGCCGGCGACGATGGTCGGCGCGCGATCGGGCTGGAGACCGACCACACCGCGGCGCTCGTCCTCGGTCATCGTCGCCAGCCGGGCCAGCAGCAGCTCGCACGTGCCCTCCTGGAGCTGGTGGCCGTGGACCCGCTCGGGGTCGTAGGGGTCGAGCTCGAGCTCGATGGCCGCGCATGAGGTCGCCGTGCCCGCCACCGCGATGGCGGCCTGCACCCGCTCGCGGTGCTCCTCGGGCACCGCGCCGGCCAGCACCTCCCGCACCTCCGCGGTCAGCGCCTGCAGCTCGTCGGACTCGGGCGGATCGCCGCGCAGGTGGCGCTCGCTCTGGCGAACGACGCCGGCCTGCAGCGAGACGAAGGCCTCCACCGCCCCGTCGGCGCCGACGACCAGCTCGGTCGAGCCGCCGCCGATGTCGACGACCACCAGCGCGGTGCCGTCGCCCGGCGGCCGCTCGCTCGTCGCCCCCAGGAAGGTCAGCCGCGCCTCCTCCTCGCCGGCGATCGTGCGCGCATCCAGCCCGTAGCGGTCGCAGACCACGTCGGTGAAATGCGCCCCGTTGGCCGCGTCGCGCACCGCGCTGGTCAGCACGGCTCGGCTCGCCGTGGCCCCGTGCGCATCGATCGTCGCGCGGTAGCGGTCCAGCACCGCGAAGACCCGCTCCATCGCCTCGTCGGCAAGGCTTCCCGTGACGTCGACGCCCTGGCCCAGTCGCGTCACCTCGCTGATGCGCTCCAGGTCGGTGACCGTCCCGTCCTGCGCCACGTCGCTGACCAGCAGCCGCGTCGAGTTGGTCCCGATGTCGACGACGGCCACGCGCACTGTCCCAAGCGTATGCGTAGCGTTGCCGCGATGCAGTGGCCGCTCTGTCGGGCGGGTGTGTCGCCGGCTACCATGTCCACCATGGCCACCGACCCAACCTACATCTCGATCCGCGAGGCGGCCCGCCTGCTCGGGGTCCACGACAACACGATGCGCCGGTATGCCGACCGGGGCAAGGTCAGGGTCGCGCGGCTTCCGTCCGGCGTGCGGCGCTTGGTCCGGGATGACGTCGAGGCACTGACTCCGCGCGGCCCCGACCAGGCCATACCGAAGTCCTGGCTCACGATCGAGGACTTCGAGAACTCGGGGATCTTCGAGTCCGACGAAGAGGTCGACGCCTTCCTGGCGATGACCTACGCCGAACGCGCCCGTGGCCGATGAGCTGGAGGTCGTGGTCGACACGGACGTCGCCTCACGGCTCATGCGGCGGTCGTTGCCCGGCGACGTCCTCCAAGCGTTGAACGGCCTCCGGCTACGGATAACGTACGTCACGGTCGGTGAGCTGTTCCGCGGAGCCGCGCACGCACGCTGGGGGCGGCGCCGGGTCGCCGATATGGTCGACTGGCTCTCGGACTTCGAACCTATTCCCGGCGATCGGGCCGTAGCGGAGCGGTGGGGCGAGATCACCGGCCACGCCCTCGCTACCGGTCGGCCCCGTCCGGCGAACGACGCCTGGATTGCGGCCTGCTGCCTGACGCACGGCCTGCCGCTTGCGACGCTCAACCCGCGTGATTACGAGGGCATCACCGGCCTGCGCCTGCTCAGCCCCGCGTGACCTGTGACCCTCCGACGATGGCATCCTCGCCGTCGGGGAAGCGCACCCAGGCCTTGTTGCCCCCGTCGTAGTCGGGCGCCCAGAGGATCAGGGTGGCGTCGCGGCCGGCGACCTTGCAGGGCTCGGCGCCCTCCTCGTCGCGGCCCTTCCAGATGCGCACGAAGGGGTTGTCGACCGACTCGTCGTGGATCGTCGAGGGCTCCTTGTGGCCCGGGTGGATGCGGGTGGCAGGGTCGAGCTCCAGCAGGCGCTCGACCGAGCGGCGCAGGTCGGCGAAGCCGGTCGCCCGCGGCGCGCGCGTGCCGCCGACCGTACCCTTGAAGAGGACGTCGGCGGTCAGGCAGTCGGTGTCGTCGATCTTCAGCGCGACGTGGTCGGCGCAGTGGCCGGGGGTGTGGATCGCGGTGACGGTCAGCTCGCCCGACTCGACGGTCGCGCCGTCGTCCAGTCCCGGCAGGTAGGGCTCGCCGAGGATCTCCACCGCCAGCGGATGGGCCAGCAGCGGCACCCCGAAGCGGTCGGCGATCTGCGGGAGGTCGATCACGTGGTCGCCGTGGTGGTGGGTGCACAGCACGTGGGTGATGGTGATCCCGTCGCGCTCGACACGCTCGAGCAGCTCCCTGGCCTCGCCGTTGCCGTCGACCAGCACGCCGTGGCCGCCGGGGCCGTCGGCGACCAGGTAGGCGTTGGAGAGGAAGGTCGGGTTCTCGGTGCGCTCGATGATCATGGGGCCTCCTCGGGGTTCAGGTGAAGTCGATGACGCTGCGGATGCCGTCCTGGTGGTGCATCAGGTCGAAGCCCTTGTTGACCTCGTCGAGGGTGATGCGGTGTGACAGGAAGGCGTCGACGTCGATGTCGCCGGCCATGTAGCGGTTCACGAGCTGGGGCACCTGGTCGCGCCCCGTCACGCCCCCGAAGGACGAGCCCGCCACGCGCCGGCCGGTGATGAGCAGGCGCGGGACGACGTCGAGCGTCTCACCCTTGCCGGCAACGCCGCACATCGTCGCCAGCCCCCAACCCATCCGGGCCGCCTCGACCGCCTGTCGCATGACGTTGACGTTGCCCGTCGCCTCGAAGGTGTAGTCGGCGCCGAAGCCGTCGGTCATCTCGAGGAGCTTGTCCACGGTGTCC
Organism: Candidatus Siliceabacter maunaloa; assembly: GCA_024330185.1. GTDB lineage: Bacteria > Actinomycetota > Thermoleophilia > Solirubrobacterales > Solirubrobacteraceae > Siliceabacter > Siliceabacter maunaloa. The sequence continues at coordinate 4,401 of JANDLV010000031.1, read as the reverse complement.
TCGCCGCCGATCAGGGTCTCCGTGGCGCCCTGGCCGGTCGCGAGGTCGAGGCGCTCTTGGGAGAGGTCCACGCAGATGATGCGCTCGGCGCCCTGCAGCCGCGCGCCGGCCACCGCGCCCAGGCCGACCATCCCCGCGCCGAAGACGGCGCATGTCGAGCCGGGTCCGACCTTGGCGGTGAACATCGCGGCGCCCAGGCCGGTGGACAGGCCGCAGGCGAACAGGCACGCGCGGTCCAGCGGGGCCTCGGGATCGATCCTGGCCAGCGCGATCTGCGGCATGACCGTGTACTGCGCGAAGGTCGACGTTCCCATGAAGTGGCGGATCGGCTCGCCGTCGCGGCTCAGGCGCGCGGTGCCGTCGGGGAGGTAGCCCTTGTTCTGCTGGTCGCGGATGGCCAGGCAGAGGTTGGTGCGCGGGTCGATGCAGTGGATGCACTCGCGGCACTGGGGCGAGAAGAGGGTCACGACGTGGTCGCCGGGCTGGACGTCGGTGACGTTGGGGCCTGTGGCTTCCACGACGCCCGCCCCTTCGTGGCCGAGCACCGTGGGCGCGTAGCCGGAGGGGTCGGCGCCCGAGGCGGTGTAGAGGTCGGTGTGGCAGACGCCGCAGGCCTCCAGGCGCACGAGCACCTCGCCATCGGCGGGCTCGGCCAGGTCGACCTCCTGCACGTTCAGCGGCTGGCCGAACTCCTCCAGGACGGCGGCGCGGATCTTCATGGGTTCTCGGCTCCTCTCCCGGGGGGTGGAGGGAGCGTTCTATCGCCTCCGCGAGGCCGGCGCGTCGCGCTAGCATTGACAGCGATGACCTCGACGATCACCGTCCGCAACCTCGACGACGACGTGAAGGCCAAGCTGCGCGTCCGTGCCGCGGAGAACGGACGCTCGATGGAAGCGGAGGTTCGAGCGATCCTCGCAACTGCCGTTCGCAAGCGTCCGCCTGAGCTAGGGCTCGGCACGTGGATTCATGAGCTCTTCGCGGATGTGGGCGGCGTGGAGCTCGAGCTGCCGTCACGCGACGAGCCCGCGCGCGCAGCCGACTTCAGCGAGTGATCATCCTCGACACCATGGTCGTGTCGGAGCTCATCCGGCCCGAACCGGCGCCCGCGGTGCAACGTTGGGCTGATGCGCAGGAGTCCGACGACCTCGCCCTCACCTCCGTGAGCGTGGCTGAACTGCTGTTCGGGATCGTCCGGCTGCCGCAGGGAGCACGGCGGTCCCAGCTCGCTCACCGGGCCGACGTGCTCCTACGTGAGGGCTTTGACGGACGGATCCTGCCCTTCGACGCCGCGGCGGCTGAGCGCTACGCAGAGCTGGCAGCCAGTCGCAAGCAGGCGGGGCGTCCGATCGACATCGCCAACGGCCAGATAGCGGCGATCTGCCGTCTGCGCGGCGCCGAGCTCGCGACCCGCAACACCCGCGACTTCAAGGCGACGAGCATCAGCCTCGTCGATCCCTGGACGTCGAGCCCCGGCTGACCCGCTGGCTCACTCCACGCGCGCGGCGCGCGGGTCGGGCAGCGGCGTCAGCTTCGCCTCGATCTCGGCGCGGTGGCGCTCGAGCTGCGGCGGGAGGATCACCTTCGTTCCCAGCTCCTCCAGCGGCACGTCGACCGTGAACCCCGGCCCGTCGTCGGCGATCTCGAACAGCACGCCGCTGGGCTCGTGGAAGTAGATCGAGTGGAAGTAGTGGCGGTCGATGATCCCGCTGTTGGGCACGCCGGCCTGCGTGAGGTGTTCGTGCCATTTCGGGTGCTCGGCCTGGGTGGTGCCCCACGCGACGTGGTGCACCGAGCCGGCGCCCTGGCGGGGGCGCTCGCCGTCGGCCGGCGGAGGGTCGTAGGCGATGAAGCTGCCGCGCTGCTCGCCGCGCACCTCATACGTGGCGTCGTCCTGGCGTGTCGCTCCGAGGATCTGCCCGAGGACCGGGGCGCTGTGGTCGGGCTCGGCGCTGTAGGCGCGCACGCCCTCGAAGCCCTGGAGCGCGAAAGCCTGCGGGATGTCGGGGTGCTCGGCCTGGAGCGGCTCGTCGTCGCGGGCGGTGACGACGAGCTCGTGCCGGAGGCCCTCGGGGTCGGCGAAGAGGAGCCGGCCCTGGTTGCGCTCGGTGGGGAGCCCGTCGTCCGCGATCCGCGCGGCCCAGAAGTCGATGGCCTCGGGAGAGCCGACCCGCCACACGATCCGATGCACCATGCCCGCGCCCGGCCGGCCCGCAGCAGCGCCCGGGTACTCGAAGAACGTCAGCTCCGACCCCGGCTGGCCGCGCTCGTCGGCGTAGAACAGGTGATAGACGCTCTGGTCGTCCTGGTTGACCGTCTTGGCCGCCAGCCGCAGCGCCAGCACTCGCGTATAGAAGTCGAGGTTGCGAGGAGCGTCCCCGGTGATCGCGGTGATGTGGTGGATGCCTTCGAGTCGCATGCGGAGCCTCCGTGGGCCAGGACTGATTGCACATGCAACGATATCACCCGACGGTCGGCCGCAGCACCGCGCAACCTCGCGCGCCCGGCGTCCGCTCGAAGACGGACGGTCTTACACTGGGCCAGAGCTTCCGTCCGGCCCGTGGCGCATCCTCCTTGTGGCTCGGTCCTTCGCTCCGACTGACCTCAAGGAACGCCATGGCGACGATCAGCCCCCACACCTTCAACGACCTCACTGACGATGAGGCCGTTGCACTGCTCGATCGCCAGACGAGGAAGTACCTCCACCTCAGCGCAAAGGAGTTCATCGCGCGATGGGATGCAGGCGAGTTTCGCGAGTCCGCCGATGCACATGTCAGCCGGCTCTCGATCCTGATCCCGTTTGGCCGGTCGCACGCCGCCTGAGGCGGTCCACGCCTTTGTGGAGCCGATGCAGCTCGCGGTGAGCTGCGTCAGCAGGTCGGTCCTCCAGGTCGCCGGCGGCTACCAGCCATCGGCCGAGCCTCACGCGATGGTCCTCGGCGACGGCGATTTCGAGGCGCTGCGCGGTGATCATGAGGCCTCCCTGTTCGTCGGACAGCAATACCGCCTGGTGGAGGCCGACCACGCACGTGGACCGTGGAAGGTGGAGACCGTCGCGTACTCCTACGTGGTCACCTTCGGTGGTCAGGAACTGCTGGCCTTCCACTGGAACCCCACTGGTGCAGGCGCGGTCACGCGACCGCACGTTCACATAGGGCCTGCCGCTGGATGTTCGAACGACGCGCTCTCCGGAGCGCACCTGCCGACCGGCCGCATCGCGCTGGAGGACGTACTGCGCGTCCTCGTCGAGAAACTCGGAGTTCAGCCGCTTCGCGCGGACTGGAGCGACGTCTTCGACGCAACGCAGGCGGGCCACGAGCAATGGCGGACATGGTCGGGCTCCTCGGGAAAGCGCTAGGACTTCGCCACGTCACCCCACGGTCGGCCGCAGCACCGCGCAGCCCTCGCGCGCGTAGGCCTCCTCCAGCCGTGCGAAGGTCGTCTCGTCCGGGCACGGCCCCACCACTGCGCCGCCCGAGCCGGCGAAGTTGGCATAGGTCCCGCAGGCCCGCGCGATCTCCACCAGTGCGAGATGGCGCGGATCGGGGTCATAGAGCGCGCCGCGCCGCGCGACGTTGGCGGCCATGAGCTCCCCCAGGGCGCCGCGGTCGCCGCGCTCCAGGGCCGCCCGGCCCTCGCCGGCCAGCGCTCCGATCGCGGCCATGCCCTGCACCACGGCCGGCTCGCCCGCGTCGTGGCGCGCGCGCAGGTCGGCGTGCACCACCTGGGAGGGCTGGGCCGCCTCGGTCCGGTGGGCCAGGAACAGCGGCCCCAGCAGCGCTGGGTCGAGGGCCTCGTAGCGCCCGTGCCCGTCGCGGGCCATCAGGTCGGGGGCGAAGTCCATGGCCACCAGGCCCTCGTAGCTCTGCACCACGCGGTCCTGCAGGCCGGCCGCGAGCCCGAGCTCCTGCGTCTCGGCGGCCAGCGCGAGGCCGGGAAGCACGGCCGGCGGGATCGCGACAGCGTGGAAGGCGCACAGCGCGCGCAGGGTGGCGATCACGATCGCGCTCGAGCCGCCGAGCCCGACCCCGCGGGGGACCGTGGAGGCGTAGCGCACCGAGAAGGTCGTGTGCTCCAGGGCGAGGGCGTGCTCCTCGCACCAGCGCGCGAAGCGCACGATGGCCGCCTTGACCAGGCGCAGACCGCCCTCGTAGCCGTGCGCGCGCACCTCGCCGACCAGCGCCGCGAGCGAGGGGTGGGCGCAGCGGTCCCCGTCGGCGGGGAGGACCTCGAGCTCGGGCCACTCGTAGACGGTCACCTGCGCCGCGAAGTCCTGCACGGCGACCGCCAGCGTCGCCCCGCCGTAGCCATCCGATGGGTTGCCCAGCAGCGCGGCCCGGGCGGGCGCGCTAGCCCCGTTTTCCGCGCCCCGGCGCGGTAGCGCCGGCTGAGATTGCCCTTGCC